>DWVY01000047.1 GCA_019119995.1 Candidatus Mediterraneibacter faecavium
TGTCTGAACGAAGTGAGTTCTTCCTTTCCCGGATTGCTTTTAGCCGTATCACGGGCTTATTACTATCTCTTATGCCCTGTAACCGGAACCGGAAGCATCCTATCCCCGCCTGTCCCGATAACGTGGATCAACATATTGTGTCCGATTGATTTTCGGATGTTTCATGTTTTATCGCAAAGTATCTCGCCGACAAACACGAATTTAATCCTCAAAGACTTCTTTCATCTTATCCATGAAGCCTTTCTTTTTCTTTTTATCGCCTTTTTCCGGCTTCTCGTCTGCATCGTCATTCTGGTGCAGGGTATTTCCTGTGAGTTCGTCGAACCTCTTCAGCGCTTCTTTCGCCTCCGCGCTCAGTCTCTCAGGTGTCTGGATGACAAGTGTGACATAATGGTCGCCTCTTACCTGGGAATTGCGCAGCGACGGCACACCTTTTCCTTTCAGGCGTACTTTCGTATCCGTCTTGGTTCCCGGTTTGACAGTATAGATCACATCGCCGTCTACCGTCTTGATGCGGATATCTCCGCCCAGTGCTGCAACTGCAAATGAGATCGGCACGGTTGAGAATATATGGACGTCCTGTCTCTGGAAGATCGGATGATGGGATACATTCACTTCCACGAGCAGATCTCCTCTCGGACCGCCGTTTACGCCCGGTTCGCCCTTGTCGCGGATGCGGACGCTCTGTCCGTTGTCAATACCTGCCGGGATCGTAACTTTGATCCGCTTTTTGCTTGATGTATATCCTGTACCTGCACATTTCGGGCATTTTTCCTTTATCACTTTACCGGAGCCGCCGCAGTTCGGACAGGTCTGCACATTCTGCACTGTTCCGAAGAAAGACTGTGAGGTATAGACTACCTGGCCTCTACCGCCGCATTTCGGGCAGGTCTCCGGAGAAGTCCCCGGCTTGGCGCCTGTACCGTGACAGTCTTCACACGGATCTTTTAAGATTAGGTCAAGTTCTTTCTCGCAGCCAAAGACAGCTTCCTCGAATGTAATGCGGATACTCTTTCTGATATTGGCGCCCTTCATCGGACCGTTTCCGGCACGGCCGCCTCTGCGGCTTCCGCCGAACAAATCGCCGAATATATCGCCGAATATATCACTGAAATCGGCACCGCTGAAATCAAAGCCGCCGAATCCGCCGGCACCGCCGGCGCCGCCTTCAAATGCCGCATGGCCGAACTGGTCATACTGGCGCCGCTTATCTGCGTCGCTTAAGACGGCATACGCTTCGGAAGCCTCTTTGAATTTCTTCTCGGCCTCCTTGTCTCCCGGATTCATATCGGGATGATATTTCTTTGCAAGTGCACGATAAGCCTTCTTGATCGCCGCATCATCAGCGTCTCTGCTTACTCCGAGCACCTCATAATAATCTCTCTTTGCCTCTGCCATAACTGGAATACTCTACCTTTCACGAAAAAATCTACGAAACCACCCGGTGGTTCCGTAGAATTTTTCTTATTCTTATCATGAAACAACGGGAAGATTCCCTATGCTCTATCTGAATCCGGCAGCTTAGACTTCTTTATAGTCTCCGTCTACCACATCATCGCCTTGGAAACCGTCCGGAGCCGGACCTGCTTCCGGATTCGGGCCTGCGCCTGCTCCCGGATTCGGACCGCCTGCCGCGCCGGCACCTGCGCCAGCCTGCTCATACATCTTTGTAAACAGTTTCTGTGCGCTCTCCATCAGTTTCTCTTTTGCAGCCTTGATCTCTGCTACATCAGCATCTGCTGCTGTCTCAGGAGTAGATTTTGCAAGCACGTCTTTGAGCGCCTGTACGTCCGCCTCAACTGCTGCCTTATCGTTTGCATCCAGCTTGTCGCCTACGTCTTTGAGGGCTTTCTCTGTCTGGAATACCATTGCGTCCGCTTCGTTTCTCGCATCGATCGCTTCTTTTCTCTTCTTATCCTGAGCTTCGAACTCAGCAGCCTCTTTGACTGCTTTGTCGATATCTGCATCAGACATATTGGAGCCTGCAGTGATCGTGATGTGCTGCTCTTTGCCTGTTCCGAGATCCTTAGCGGATACATTTACGATACCGTTTGCATCGATATCGAATGTAACTTCGATCTGCGGTACTCCGCGCGGAGCCGGCGGGATCCCATCCAGTCTGAACTGTCCAAGAGACTTGTTGTCTTTCGCGAACTGTCTCTCGCCCTGTACGACGTTGATATCAACGGCTGTCTGGTTATCTGCAGCTGTGGAGAAGATCTGGCTCTTCTTTGTCGGAATCGTAGTATTTCTCTCGATCAGTCTTGTAGCGACGCCGCCCATCGTCTCGATGGAAAGTGACAGCGGAGTAACATCCAGAAGAAGGATATCGCCTGCGCCTGCATCGCCTGCAAGCTTGCCGCCCTGTACGGAAGCGCCGAGTGCAACACACTCATCCGGGTTCAGGGATTTGCTCGGCTCTTTGCCTGTCAGTCTCTTAACCTCTTCCTGTACAGCCGGGATACGTGTAGATCCGCCGACCAGAAGTACCTGGCCAAGGTCTGCTGCCGTGATCCCTGCGTCGGAAAGAGCACGTCTAACCGGCTCTGCCGTCTTGTCTACAAGGTCTCTTGTAAGCTCGTCGAATTTTGCTCTTGTAAGGTTCATATCAAAGTGCTTCGGTCCCTCAGATGTTGCTGTGATGAACGGAAGGTTGATATTTGTTGTTGTTGCGGAAGAAAGCTCTTTCTTTGCTTTCTCTGCTGCTTCTTTCAGTCTCTGGAGAGCCATCTTATCATTTGAAAGGTCTACGCCCTCTTTTGCCTTGAAATCTGCCAGCATGTAGTCTGTGATCTTCTGGTCGAAGTCGTCGCCGCCGAGTCTGTTATTTCCGGCTGTGGAGAGAACTTCGATGACACCGTCGCCGATCTCGATGATCGATACATCGAATGTACCGCCGCCAAGGTCATATACCATGATCTTCTGTTCTTTCTCATTGTCAAGTCCATATGCCAGTGCAGCTGCTGTAGGCTCGTTGATGATACGTTTTACATCAAGTCCTGCGATCTTACCTGCATCCTTTGTAGCCTGGCGCTGAGCGTCGTTAAAGTATGCGGGAACTGTGATGACTGCCTCTGTTACTTTCTCTCCAAGGTATCCTTCTGCGTCTGCTTTCAGTTTCTGAAGGATCATTGCGGAGATCTCCTGCGGAGAATATTTCTTTCCGTCGATGTCTACCTTGTAATCTGTACCCATCTCTCTCTTGATCGAAGAGATCGTTCTGTTTGCATTTGTTACCGCCTGACGTTTTGCAGGCTCTCCTACCAGACGCTCGCCTGTCTTTGTGAATGCCACAACTGACGGTGTAGTTCTCGCGCCTTCTGTGTTTGCGATGACTGTCGGCTGACCGCCTTCCATAACAGCCACGCAGCTGTTTGTCGTACCAAGGTCAATACCAATAATTTTGCCCATTGTAATGCTCCTCCTTTTAATTTGCTACTTTTACCATGCTGTGTCTCACGACGCTGTCACGGTACATATAACCTTTCTGGAATTCCTCCGCGATGATGTTCTCGCCGAGTTCCTCGTCCTCCACATGCATCACTGCATTGTGGAAATCCGGATTGAATTCCTGACCAACTGCCTCGATCGGTTTTACCCCGATCCCTTCCAGCGTAGTCATAAGCTGTTTGTAAATCTTTTCCATCCCCTCTGCAAAAGGAGTGGCTTTCTCTTCTTCCGGCATCGATGCAAGACCTCTTTCGAAGTTATCAACGATGGGAAGGATCTTTTCTATGATATCTTTCGCTCCTATCTCGTACATCTGGGATTTCTCTTTTTCAGTACGTTTGCGGAAGTTATCAAACTCTGCCATCTGACGGGTAAGCCGATCTGTAAGTTCATCGATCTTCTCGTCCTTTTTGTCTTTCTTGTTCTTCTTTCCGAAGAACTTCTTTTTCTCTGTCTTAGAATCCTGTCCGTCTGAAGTATCATCTGCATCAGACTCGTTCTCTCCGGCATCTTCGCCGTCCGAACTGGTCTCCTCTGCTTCCGGCATATCCTCCGGTTCAGTCTGGGCAGTTACATTTTCAGCAGCATCTCCTGCCGTCTCTGTCTTCCCTTCCTGATCTGTTCCGGCTGTTTCCGCCTCAGCAGCTTTTGCCTTTGCCTCTTCGACAGCTTCTTTTACCATATCTTCTTTGCTCATCTGATCACTCACCAGCTTTCCACCTTCCTATTCTTTCGGGTTTTTATTATAAATCGCATCCAACTCGCTCTGCAGAGTCTTCAGCGTCTTCATGACGTGTTCATAATCCATCCGCTTCGGACCGATGATACCGATGGTTCCTTTCATCCCCTCGCCCAGCTCATATGTGGCTGTCACCACACTACAGTCTTTCATGTTCTTTACAGGCGCCTCGTCGCCGATGTAAACCTGGATCGCATGGTCATCTCCGCTTGCGAGGGTCTCTGTGACAAGATCTTCAAGCTGCTGCTTCTCTTCAAATGCACTGATGATCTCCTGTGCGCTCTGCTTATCGCTCAGCTCAGGATATTTGAAGATGTTCGTCGTGCCGCTCGTGTAGATCTTCATGTCATCTTCCACATGGATGATCTCTGCCACCGCATCCAGCACATGTCCGATCACTTCGCTGTGGATGCCTGCCTGCTCTTTGAGTCTGGCGATCAGCCCCAGTGTGATCTGATCGATGGACATCCCGTTGAGCGTCGTATTCAGGAGCATGTTCAGCTTCAGCAGCGTCTCATTGCTTAGTGTTTCACCGACTTCAATGATCTTATTCTTGATCACATTGCCGCCGAGCACGATCACCGCCACGATCTGTTCCTCATCCACCTGCGAGAGCTGGATGAACTTCAGCGTATTGCGGCTGTTTATCGGAGCTGACACCATCGTCGCATAATTCGTATTGGAAGCAAGCACTTTCGCCGCCTGCTGCAGTACTTTCTCGACCTTGTCGGCTTTCTCGAGCATCGCATCCTCGCGCTGTGTGATCTCCTGTTCTTTCTCCTCCATGAGCATATCCACATACAGCCGGTATCCTTTATCAGAAGGAATCCTTCCCGCTGATGTGTGGGGCTGGAAGATATATCCGAGATCCTCCAGATCCGCCATCTCATTTCGGATCGTCGCGGAGCTTAAATTGAGTTCCGTGTATTTTGAAAGAGTACGCGAGCCGACCGGTTCACCGGTCTCGAGGTAATTCTGGATAATGGCTTTCAATATGATCAGTTTTCTTTCACTTAATGACGTATCGACTGCCATTATGTTTCCTCCTTTCTCGCTATTAGCACTCCCTTGTTTTGAGTGCTAACATCTTTCGTATACTAAGATAGCACTCGATTTTGCGTTTGTCAACCATGTTTGTGGATTTTTAATTCAATTCAGTCAAAATTTTTATGATGCCTTTGCCTTTCATAAAAGAATAGAAATCCGGACTTAGAAGATTCTTCAGTTTACTGGATTCTCCTAAGCCCGGATTATTACATAGAAATATTTATATCGTTCTCCTCTTTCTGGTATTGACTAATATAAAATGCCCCTACAATAAAAATTCACCGAACACATAGTTGCTGATATCGGTTCCCCGCTCTGTCAGCCGGATCTGTGTATCCGATACTTCCAGAAGTCCCTGTTCTTCCAGCTTTCGGATCTGCAGTCCGTACACTTCGGAGATATCTCTGTCAAATGTCCTGCGGAATCTTTCTGTAGAGATGCCCTCTGTCTTGCGAAGGCCCAGGAACATGAACTCTTCCATCTGATCTTCACAGGACAGAGATTCGATGTCTTCGCGGATATTTTTTCCAAAGCACTCGAGATATTTTTTCATATCCTCTGTATTATGGAACCTGCACTCATGGATCAGGGAGGACGCGCCAAGTCCGAGCCCGAGATACTCTTTCCGCTCCCAGTAGCCGAGATTGTGCCGGCACTCATATCCCTCTTTCGCATAATTGGATATCTCATATCTGTGATACCCGTACCCGGCAAGAATCTTCTCCGTAGCTTTATAGATCTCACGCTCGGTATCCTCGTCCGGAAGCGGCGGGAAAGGCGGCTGCCCTTTGCATGCAGACCGTGGCCTGCTGCTCTCTCTTTCGGCGCCGCAGCCGATTTCCGCCCCGGAATCACAGTCTGCATTCTCTCTATACATCTCGTAAAACAGAGTCCCTTTCTCCACGATCAGGCTGTAGGCGGAGATGTGTTCCGGCCCCAGTTCCGCCGCCGTGCGAAGTGTCCTGCACCAGCTTTCCAGTGTCTGGCCGGGGATCGCTGATATGAGATCGATATTTACATTCTGAAAGCCTACTCCTCGCACGATCTCCCACGTATCCAAAAACTCCCGGTACGAGTGGATGCGCCCGAGCATCTGAAGTTCCCTGTCATTTACCGACTGAAGCCCGATGCTGAGCCGGTTGACGCCGCATTTCTTCCATGCCTCTGCTTTTTCTTCTGTCACGGTTCCCGGATTTACTTCCACGGTGATCTCCGCGCTGCCGGAAATATCGAAGCTTTCATATAGCGCGTCAAATATCCGGGTGATCTCGTTTCCGTTCAGGATGGACGGTGTGCCCCCTCCCAGAAATACCGTGCTTACCTGATAGTCTTTATAGTCGTCTTTCTGCGCCCGGATCTCTTCTGTCAGGGCGTCTACATAAAGTGTCCGCTCCTGCACATCGGCAGGGGCGGACAGAAAATCGCAGTATGCGCACTTTTTCACACAGAATGGGATATGCACATACAGTTCCAGTTCTTTTTTCTCCATCATACTCTCCGTCAGTCGTCGTCCAGTTTCAGGACGCTCATAAATGCTTTCTGCGGGATCTCCACATTTCCCACCTGACGCATACGCTTCTTTCCCTCTTTCTGCTTCTCCAGCAGCTTCTTCTTACGGGAGATATCGCCGCCGTAGCACTTCGCCAGCACGTCTTTCCTCATTGCTTTCACAGTCTCGCGGGCAATAATCTTGCTGCCGATGGCCGCCTGGATCGGGATCTCGAAGAGCTGCCTCGGGATCTCGGCTTTAAGCTTTTCGCACATCTTTCTGCCTCTGTCGTAAGCGCTTCCCGCAAATACGATAAAGGAAAGGGCGTCCACTTCTTCTTTATTAATAAGGATATCCAGCTTCACAAGCTCGGATCTCTGATAGCCCATCATCTCATAATCAAAGGACGCGTATCCTCTCGACCTTGATTTCAGCGCGTCGAAGAAATCATAGATAATCTCGTTCAGCGGCAGATGATAGTGGAGCACGGCGCGTTTCTCCTCGATGTATTCCATGCTCTGATAGATGCCGCGGCGTTCCTGGCACAGATCCATGATCGCACCGATATACTCGGACGTAACCATGATCTCCGCTTTCACCATCGGCTCTTCCATGTAGTCGATCTCAGACGGATCCGGCATATTCGTCGGGTTGGTCAGATCAATGACTTCGCCGTCCGTCTTGTGGATCTTATAAATAACACTGGGAGCAGTCGTCACCAGGTCGAGATTATACTCTCTCTCCAGTCGCTCCTGTATGATCTCCAGATGCAGAAGCCCGAGGAAACCGCACCGGAATCCGAAACCGAGAGCCACGGACGTCTCCGCCTCGAACTGGAGCGCCGCGTCGTTGAGCTGGAGCTTTTCGAGGGCGTCCCTTAAGTCCGGATACTTGGCGCCGTCCGCAGGATAAAGTCCGCAGTAGACCATAGGATTGACTTTCTTATATCCCGGGAGCGGCTCGGCGCACGGATGTTCCGCATTGGTGATCGTATCTCCGACCCGGGTCTCCTTTACATTTTTCAGGCTGGCGGTGATATACCCTACCATGCCCGCTTCGAGCTCGTCGCACGGGATGAACTGGCCCGCGCCGAACGTTCCCACTTCCACGACTTCCGCCTTCGCCCCTGTAGCCATCATGAGCATGGGCGTTCCCTTTTTCACGGTTCCCTCTTTGATCCGGCAGAAAACGATCACGCCTTTATAGGGATCATACTTGGAATCAAAGATCAGGGCTTTCAGCGGCGCGTGGGGATCACCCTCCGGAGCCGGGATCTTCGAGACGATCTGTTCCAGCACTTCGTGGACATTCTGCCCGGTCTTTGCCGAGATCAGCGGGGCATCCTCCGCGTCAATACCGATGACGTCCTCGATCTCCTCTTTTACCCGTTCCGGGTCTGCGCTTGGCAGGTCGATCTTATTGATGACCGGCATCACGTCCAGATCATGATCCAGCGCCAGGTAGACATTCGCCAGTGTCTGCGCTTCCACTCCCTGCGCCGCGTCCACCACAAGGATCGCACCGTCGCAGGCTGCAAGGCTTCTGGACACCTCATAATTGAAATCCACATGTCCCGGGGTGTCGATCAGGTTGAACATGTACTCTTCCCCGTCGTCCGCCTTATAGATCGTACGGACCGCCTGTGCCTTGATCGTGATCCCTCTCTCCCGCTCCAGATCCATGTTGTCCAGGACCTGGGCCTGCATCTCACGGCTCGTGAGAAGCCCTGTCATCTCGATGATACGGTCCGCCAGAGTGGACTTCCCGTGATCGATATGCGCGATGATACAAAAATTTCTGATCTTACTCTGATCTATTACTGCCAATTTTATTCCTCCAATTTTCATCCTGTGATAGTCCGGCTGTCTGGACATGACCGAACTGTTACATATTATATTTAAGCCGACTGCTTTACGATAAACAGCTCCACTGCAAGGGTGTCCGTCATAAGGCCGGTCTTGACTCTCTGTTCAAGATCTGCGCTCTCCTCCATGACTTTTCTCAGCTCGCCCGGCTGAAATCTTTTCGCCAGATCCATATATTTGCCCGCGACAAAAGGATGCAGCCCTGCTTTTGATGCGATATCCTTTCTCCCGTATCCCTGTCTCGAGAGCTCCTTTACATGGAACAGATCCCGGTACTCCTTCGACATGAGGGAGAGGATACGCATGGGCGGCTCTTTAAGCGCAAGCAGGTCGTAGTACAGATCAAGTGCTTTCCGCTGATCCTTCGCTGCCACTGCATTGACCATATCGAAAATGTGGTTCGTGATCTGCGTCACACAGATGGCATCCACATCTTCCCTCGTAATGACATTTCTATCCAGACAGTAGCAGGACAGCTTCTCCAGTTCCTTTGTGATATTCTCCATATCTGTTCCGACTTTGTTCAGGAAATAGGCGATATCCGTCTGCGACATCTCCTTTTTCTCCTTCCGGATCAGCCCGGAGACCCATTTCCGGAGCGTGTTCTCGTCCTGGGCGCCAAGCTCCACGATATGCCCCTTCGCTTTCACAGCCTTGTACAGCCTGCTCCGCTTATCCACTTCATTTTCTATGAAAATAAAATGGGTCGTCTGTGGCATACCGTCGTTGATATAATCCGCCAGATCATTTCCTCCGTTCTTAAAGAACCCGGTATCCTCAAACACGATCAGCCGGCGCTCCGAAAAGAAAGGCAGTGTCTCTGCCAGATCGATGACCTCTTTGACATCCGTCTTCTTCCCTTCATAATAGGAATAGTTCATCGTATCCCCTTCAGGGACCATCGCTTTTACGAAGCGCTCCTTATACTGTTTCTTCAGATATCCCTCCGGTCCGTACAGGAGATAGATCTGTCTAAATTGTCCCGTTTTCAAATCTTCATTCAGGCTTTTCATAACTCTTGTATTATAAAGGAAACTTTCCCGTTTTGACAAGAGGTTTGTACGGTTTTACGAATGGCGCGGGCTGAACTGTTATAAAGCCACCTGAATGGTGCGGGCTGAACTGTTTACTGATATCCGCGTATCGTCATGTTCCGTCCGTCGCTCCGGATCATAACTGCTCCGTTATCCTGCGTGGAGCAGACCGTGCACCCGGCATCGTCAAGCCTCTGCAAAGTCTCTGCGTGGGGATGCCCGTACCGGTTGTCCACTCCTGCTGAGATGACAACATACTCCGGCTCTGTGATCCGCAGGAATTCCTCTGTCCCGGAATTTTTCGATCCATGATGGGCGGCTTTCAGGACGTCATAGTCCCGCAGCAGTCCGGAGCTGATCAGACGTTCTTCTCCAGTGCCTTCCACATCGCCGGTAAACAACATATCAAATTCTCCAAAAGACAGGTCAAGCACAAGGGAAGTCTCATTTCCCGGCTCCACTCCCATTGCACTTTCCGGTCCGATGCAGGTAAGGAGCAGTCCTGTTTTCCCGTCCGCCGCGCCTGTTGTGATCTTATCTCCCGGATCCATAACCGTGACTCTGGTCCCGTTTTTCACAGCAGTCTGTGCAAGTCCTGCCAGTTTTTCGTCATGATACTCCGGAGGCGGCATCACCAGATTCCGGATCTTCACCCCGAAGATCTGGTTCTCCAGCATCTCACGCACACCGCTGATATGGTCATCATCTCCATGGGTCACGAATACATAGTCAAGGGTATCCACTCCCTGGGAGAGGAAATAAGGTTCCAGGCGATAGGTGCCCACAGAAGAGACATCGCTGCTCCCGCCGTCGATCAGACAGTTGAAAGAATCCTGTCTGATATGGATCCCGTCCCCCTGCCCCACATCCAGCACCGTGACCTGTACTTCATCCGGCAGCCGGGATCCACCCCTGCAGATCAGCGCCATTCCCACTGCAAACACTAGCATCCCGCAGCCGGGGAACCTGCATGATCTCCGGCTTTCCCTGCATGGTCTCCGGTTTTCATTTGTTATGGTATCCCTGCTGTTTCTCTGTTCTTCCTCCCGCTCTCTTTTCCCGGTAATATATCGGAACAAGAGCCATAATCCTGCCAGCACGAGATAATACGCCACGATCCAGATCCCGTCGGGCTTTCCCGCCACAAACCGGTCGCATGGAAGCATGCCTGCCCATGTACACACCTGGTCATAGCACCGGAGTACCCCGCCGCAGCTCTGCAGCACAACACCGCCCACGGGATCGGACAGGAGACACAGGGCGGAGCCTGCCACTCCCGCTCCCATTGCGACAGGCATGACGGGGATCACGATCAGGTTCAGAAATACAGAATACGGGGGGATCTCAAAATAGAACCAGAGCAGCGGGCCAAGGAGGAGCACATTGACCGCAAGACTGGTGCTCAGCCCGTTCAGACCCCAGAGAAGAGCCGTGATCCCTTTGTCCTGCAGCCACAAGAGCCGTCCCGTTTTCCTGCGTTCAAGCCGCCTCTTCCTGTCACTGATCTGCGCACAGCCGAACATCTCAGAGAATACCGGGCTGAGCAGGGCGATCCCCAGGATCGCTCCGTAGGAAAGCTGAAATCCCGCGTCGGTCAGATACAGCGGCTGTTGGAAACAGAGAATGGCAGCGGACAGGAACAGACTGGTCAAAAGGTCGTAATCTCTGCCCGTGATCTCTGCGCCGATCCGCACCAGGAACATGATCAGGGCACGCAGGCTGGAGACGCCGGCTCCGATCATCAGGCTGTACAGGATCAGAAGGATACCGCCTGCCAGCCCCGAAAGGGCAAAACCGCATCCGACTTTCCGCAGGAGATTATAGATGCCCATGCCCAGAAATGTCATATGTAGGCCGGATATGGCAAGCAAGTGGCTGATCCCGCACTTCTGGTACATAGTCTTCATCTCGGCATCCAGCCCGCTCTTCTCCCCCAGAAGGATCGCACTCATCGTTCCTCCGTAGTAATCCCCCAGATGCCGGAGGAGCAGTTCGTTCCACCTGCCTTTGATCTCTGAAAGGAACTGCCGGACAGGCTTTGCGGCATGTGACTGTATGCTGTATTGCTCCGCCCATACAAGCACATGGATCCCCTGGCGCAGATAATATGTCTTCTGGTCAAAATTGCCCGGATTGCGGGCGGGCTCAAAAGTTTCCGCCTCTCCGGAAACTGCGATCCGGTTTCCGATCTTTAAGCCTGTCGATCGTTCTGTTTCATTTTGGGAAATATACACAAGAATTTCTGATTCATTGAATGTCTGATCTGCTGCAGACACAGTGCTGTCTTTCAGAAAGACAGCCGTTACTTTTTTCTTTTGTTCGATCCTGTATACAGTACCTGCAAGCTCAACCTGCTTTTCTCCGCAGGAAACCGCCTTTTCCAGTGCGGAAGGCTGCATTTCTTCCACACCGAAAAAGAGCACTCTTATACTCTGTATCACAAGAAATAGAACACATATCGCACAAAGCGGCCGTTTTTTCATTCATCTGCTTCATCGGCTGCGACGAGATCCATATCCGCCTCAAAAGGCTGTGACAGATCCACAGTCTCCATATAGACGGCGTTTGTCTCTCCGTTGATCGTGATCTGTACCTGCGTGGCCTCTGTTCCCTCAACCAGAGAATTCACGATCGAATATACGGTAAGTTCCGGCAGGATATCATATGCTCCTGTCAGAAATGTATTGTCAAAATTCACATAACATATTTTGTCTTTTGTCGTCACGCTCAGCAGGTTTGTGTCCGGATTGATCGTAGGGAATCCGCCCGTTTCACCCGGTCCCTGCATCAGTTTCTCCACGATCAGCTTGTCTTTTGAGACATTGCTGCTGTACCTGACATCCACTTTCTTTGCCACAAGCTCATCTCCGCTCTTATTGGCAAAGTAAAGTGTGAGCGTATCCGTCTGATATGCACTCGGAGAGGAGGCTGTTGTCTCCACGAAATCATCCTCGTTCATCAGGCCGATCTCCATGCCCTCCTTATCAGTCAGCGGCTTTCCGGCGACCGTAAATGCAACAGCATTCACTCCGTCAATGCGCACCAGCGACTGCACGACCGCTGCCCGCATCAGTTTCTCCCGGATATTTCCCATATCCAGGTATTCACCGCTGAAATCAATTTCCAGTATCCCGCCGAAGAGTTCACAGTTCTCTACCTTAACCTCCTCAGGGATGGGCGTCATATACTCGATATCCGCCGCCGGAGTACTCAGTTCTTCCAGCACCGCTTCCGCTGTCTCCTGTGTCGTGCCGTCCGGAAGGTCACATGCGACTTTGATCAGTCCGGTCCCGCTCTCATTCAGACAATAGACATAGGAATCTCCTTCCCCGATCTGTTCCTGTCTGCCGCATGCCGCGGTCAGGGCAGCCAGACAGAGCACAACGGGGAGAATAACTTTTCTTATCTTCAAACTCCTCACCCTCCTATGCTGCCACGTAAGTCAGAGGGATACGCACTGTAAACGTCGTCCCCTCTCCCTCGTTGCTGTAAACCTTGATCGCGCCGCGGTGGACGATCACTGCATTTCTTGCGATCGCAAGGCCCAGCCCTGTACCGCCGATCTCTCTGGAGTGAGACTTGTCCACCCGGTAAAAACGTTCAAAAATATGGGGCTGGTCTTCCTCAGGGATCCCGATCCCGGAATCTTCCACCTTGATATAGAAATATTTATGGTCGGCATTGAGAGATACGTGCACCCACCCATTCTCATGATTATATTTGATCGCGTTTTCTACAAGATTCGATATGGCAAGCGTAAATTTCATCTCGTCGATCTCCGCGCTCACAGGGCGGAAACTCTCCATGACCATCTCCACATTCTTCTTATCCGCGATCGGGCGCAGGCGCTTCAGGATCTGCTCCAGCAGTTCATTGATATTGACTGTCTTTATATTCAGGTTCTGTCCGGTCTTGTCCATCTTTACAAGGGAAAGAAGGTCTGTGATGATCTGGTTCTCCCTGTCGATCTCTTTCGCGATATCCTGCATGAACTCCTGGTACATTTCCACCGGGGCTTCCTTCATCTCGAGAAGAGAATCCGCCAGCACTTTCATAGATGTCATCGGAGTCTTCAGTTCATGGGAGACATTGGAGACGAATTCTTCCCTTGACTCGTCCAGTATTTTCAGCCGGCCGAGCATTTTATTAAAGGCTTCACTGAGCTGTCTCGTCTCTGTAAACGTATCCACATGGAGTACGTCATCGCTGTATCCTTCCGTCACATTTTCGATCGCACCTGTGATCCTGTGGATCGGTCTTACCATCCGATCCGCAATGAACACGCCAAAAACGATCAGGAGGATCAGTATGATGCCTGCCACGACACCGCCGCGTGTATACAGAGTCTGGAGCGTCGCCTCGATATTATCGGTTGCGACAGTAGCAAGCATGACTCCGGCAGCTTTCCCTTCCTCAGCTCCCGGGATCGGAGACGTCACTTCAATATAATGGTTCTTACGGTCATAATGATTCGTCGTCTCTCCCTGCATACAGCGGATCACATTTTCCGAAACATCTGTCTTCCCTTCATCCAGACTGTATGTATCTTTTATGACGTTGAGATCACGGTCGATGATCATGACCCGTCCGTTATAAATATTGGTAAGCTGTGCAAGATTTGCATTGATCACTTCCGATGAAGTATCGGTCAGATATCCGTAATTACTCAACTGGTTGGAAAGGATCGTGCATTGATTCTGGATCTCGGCGGTCCGAAGTTCCACAGCGTGCAGCTCATAGAACTTTACGACCCCGAACAGCGCGGCGAGACAGGGCACAAGCCCTGCCAGCACAAATAACACGATAATGCGGACCCGCATATTTTTAAAGACTTTGTCTCTTAATCTGAAATGACGTCTAGCCCTGGAAATAATAACCCACTCCCCACTTTGTATGTACAAATTTCGGCTCGCTCGGGTTGACTTCGATCTTTTCCCTCAACCGGCGGATATGTACATCTACTGTCCTTGCATCTCCGGGATAATCGTATCCCCATACAAGATTTAAAAGGTTTTCCCTGCTGTATACTTTGTTCGGGTTTGTCGCGAGGAGTTCGAGCACATCGAACTCTTTTGCCGTCAGGTTGATCTCCCTGTCTCCGATGAACACCCGTCTGCTCTCACAGTCGATCTTCATGTTCCCTTTCACCAGCACGGGACTTCCGGCCGGCTCTTTTCGTTTGGAAGTACGGCGCATGATCGCCTTGATCCTTGCCTTTACTTCAAGGATATTAAACGGCTTGGTAATATAGTCGTCCGCTCCGTATTCAAGTCCCAGGATCTTATCCATGTCTTCACTTTTGGCTGTCAGCATAACGATCGGCATATCCGAGAATTCCCTGATCTGCTGACACACTTCAAACCCGTCCATTTTCGGAAGCATTACGTCGAGGAGCACCAGGTCGTACTCGCATTTCCTCGCGCACTCCAACGCCTCCTCGCCGTCATAGGCACAGTCTACTTCCATGCCTTCCTGTTCCAGACTGAACCGGATTCCCTTTACGATCAGTTTTTCATCATCTACGACTAATATCTTTTTACTCATACTCCACTTTCACGACTCCTGTGTCAAATTGTTATGTCATCCTTTATTTTATTAAATACGCCTTCCTTGATCCCGCTGATCTGCATCAGCTCTTCGATACTCCCGAAACTGCCATGCTCTTCCCGGTATTTCAGGATATCGTCCGCCTTCGCTTCGCCGATCCCTGTCAGAGTCATAAGTTCCTCTTTTCCGGCTGTATTTATATTTACTTTTACATTTTCCGTACCTTTGGTTCCTGTTGTTTCTCCAACCCCTGCTGTCTGTGATGCTGCCTCTTCCACTGTCGGCACATAGATCTGCTCTCCGTCCACTATGACCCGCGCCTGGTTGACTGCATCCGGTGCGGCTTCCTCTGTGATGCCGCCCGCCGAACTGATCGCCTCAAATACACGTGCATCCGCCCTGAGCTCATACACTCCCGGGGACTCCACCGCCCCGCACACATACACGAACACGGTCTGAGCCGCTGTATCCGTCTGCTCTTCTCCGTTATTTTCTGAAGCTTCGTCCTGTCCCGCCTCTTCTTCCGCTGCATCGTCGTCTGCCAGGACGATCTCTTCCACTCCATTCTCCTCTGCGTCTTTACTGCCGCAGCCGGCGAAAAAGAAAAACACTATAAAAATGAGTGCTTTACCAAAAGTGCGTGATACTTTTCCTTTTTTCATTTTGTCTTGCATCGCTCTTCTCCCACTCTCTCATGCAGGAGAAATACCCCTTGTATGCCGGACAGTAACATTGTAACGAATTTTTTCCAAAATTACAATAGACAATTAATTGTTTGTTAAAGATTTGACGTTTTGTTACAATTTTATTACGTTTCTATGTTTATTCCCACTGGAATATAGTTATCCCCGCGACAGCCAACGCAAGCCCGCCCAGTTTTCTCCACGAAAAGGGCTCTTTATCCATTCCGAACAGACCAAAAAGTTCGATCACATAAGATACCGCCAGCTGTGCGATCACGATCAGAAGCGCCGACTTCGCGGGGCCGAGGGCTTCGATGCTCTTGATGACTGTCCAGGTGATCCCCGCGCCGATCACGCCTCCCAGAAGCATATATCTCGGCTCTACTTTTCCAAGTGCAGTTATACTGTCCCGTCCGGTAAAGAACCAGGCTGCAAGGCAGACCGCGAAAGCCGTGATCTGCACCCAGCCGTTGCTCACCCACACGCCGGTCGTCTTCGTGACCTGCGTGTTGAACACTCCCTGTATGCTCATCATCGCCCCGGATAGAAGCGCAATAAAAAAACCAATCATAGGATCATACCTCCATGCATTTTATGCCTGTTTTCCGGATAGTATGTCCTTTGAATGGTTTTTTATGCGATCGCTTAATCCGCCAGCGCCTGCTTCAGCTTTCCGATCATCTCGTCGATGTGCTTCTCCTCCACGATCAGCGGCGGAACGAAACGGATCACATTTCCCTCGGCCTGGATAACGAGCAGTCCGTTTGCCACGCAGCGCCTGTTTACTTCAGCGACGGGTTTCGTGATCTCGATGCCCTGCATCAGCCCTTTTCCCTTGCGCCGGACAACGCAGTCCAGTTCGTCCACCAGCTCGTCCAGCTTTTTCGTAAGATAGGGCGCGACTTCATTGACATGGTCGACAATGTGGTCGCGCTCGAAAATCTCAAGCACTTTCCGGACAGCCGTGCATGCCAGCGGGTTGCCGCCGTATGTTGCTCCATGGTCGCCCGGTCTGAGCGAATATTCCGCCACTTCTTCCGTCATGGCGAACGCCCCGACGGGAATGCCGTTTCCTATAGCCTTTGCCATTGCCATGATATCCGGCTTTGTGCCGAATCCCTGCCATGCGAACATACTTCCTGTCCGGCCCATGCCGCACTGCACCTCATCGCAGATCATGAGGATCCCGTTCTCGTCGCAGATCTTCCGGATCCCTTCCATAAATTCCTGTGTGGCAAGATTGATGCCGCCCTCACCCTGCAGCGGCTCAAGAATGATCGCGCATGTCTTGTCGCTGACCAGTTCTTTCACGCTCTCCAGATCGTTGAACTTCGCGAATTTCACACCCGGTACGAGGGGTTCAAACGGCTCTCTGTAAGAGTCATGGCCTGTCACGGACACAGCGCCGAACGTCCTGCCGTGGAAGGAATTCTCCATGGCGATGAATTCATATCTCCCCGTGCCTTTCGTATACGCGTAGCGTCTGGCTGATTTCAAAGCACCTTCAATCGCCTCGCCGCCGCTGTTCGTGAAGAACACACGGTCCATGCCGCACGCACGGTTCAGCATTTTTGCGGCCTCGCCGCAGCTCTCGTGATAGTAGAGATTCGATGTGTGATATAATTTGTCGATCTGCGCTTTCAGCGTCTCATTTAATTCTTTGTTGTCATATCCAAGTCCTGTCACCGCAAAACCGGCCGCGAAATCAAGATATTCTTTCCCGTCTGTATCATAGAGATACATCCCCTCCCCGTGGTCCAGCACCACCGGGAAACGGTTGTAGACATGGATCAGATTCTCTTCTGCCGCCTGTATCTTATTATTCACCATGATAATACCTGCTTTCTTCACTGTTTAAAATTGCCGTACCGATTCCTTTGTTCGTAAAGATCTCAAGGAGCAGACAGTGCGGGATACGTCCGTCCAGGATATGCACTCTCGAAACGCCCGCTTCAATGGCGTCGATACAGTTCTGGAGCTTCGGCAGCATGCCGCCGCCGATGTATCCGCTGTCCATCAGCTTCTTCGCCTCATCCACACGGAGTTCAGAGATCAGTGTAGACGGATCGGATGGATCCTTGTACACGCCCTCGATATCGGTCAGAAACGCCAGCTTCTCTGCTTTCACCGCACGGGCGATCGCGCACGCCGCGTCGTCCGCATTGATATTATATGTATTGAAGTCATCGTCAAGTCCGACAGGGCATACGATTGGGAGAAAATCCTTCTCCAACAGATCATAGAGGATCTGGCCGTTTACTTCTTTGATATCTCCCACATATCCGATGTCCTGCCCGTCGGAATACTTCTTGTCAACCTTCAGAAGAGCGCCGTCCTTGCCGCTGATGCCTATGGCACGCACGCCGAGACTCTCTACCAGCTGCACCAGACTCTTGTTCACCCGGCCGAGCACCATCTCGGCTACTTCCATCGTATCCGCATCGGTCACGCGCAGGCCGTTGATAAATTTCGGCTCCATGCCCACTTTGCCGACCCACTTGCTGATCTCCTTGCCGCCGCCGTGGACGATGATCGGCTTGAAGCCGACAAGCTTCAGAAGCGTCACGTCCTCGATGACACGTTTCTTCAGTTCCTCATCCACCATAGCGCTGCCGCCGTATTTCACCACAATGATCTTGCGGTTGAAGCGTTGGATGTAAGGCAGGGCCTCGATGAGGACCTGCGCTTTATCAAGATACTGCTGCATATTCTTATTCATACTAACCTCCTTCGGGGACGTAGTAAAACCCGATTTGACTACGTCCCCGATCAGACTTTACGGTGTCCCAAATCGACTTTTGCCCTGTCCCTTTTTTGTTGTCCTGTTTTTTATCCCTTACGATCCGGCGGATTTTCAGCTCCGGTAATCCGCGTTGATATCGATATATCCGTGTGTCAGGTCGCATCCCCATGCTGTTGCCTCGACATCACCCTCTTTGATGTCAGCGGTCGCAGTTACTTTCGGCTGCGACAGGATCTCCGTCGCTTTCTCTTCGCTGTAATCCAGTGCGACTCCATTCTCGATGATCTTCAGTTTTCCCGCCTCACTTTCGAAATAGAGATCCACTTTCTCCGGATCAAACTGCGCTCCGGAATATCCCATTGCGCACAGGATCCTTCCCCAGTTGGCGTCATGTCCTGCGATCGCCGCTTTGGTCAGGTTGGAACACACGATAGATTTGGCAAGTTTTTTTGCCTGTTCTTTTGTATCCGCGCCAATGACTTTCGCCTCAAACAGCGCGGTCGCGCCCTCGCCGTCTCCTGCCATTTCCTTCGCCAGAGTTTCGTTTACATAATGAAGGGCATTTTTAAATGCCTCGTACTCCCATGTGCCGTACCGGATCTTCTCGTTTCCGGCTGCTCCGTTTGCAAGCAGGAGCGCGGTATCATTGGTAGAAGTATCCCCGTCCACAGAGATCATATTATATGTATCTTCCACATCTTCGCTGAGCGCGGCCTGAAGCGCCTTCTTCGAAATTTTTGCGTCGGTTGTGATGAATGCAAGCATAGTACACATATTCGGATGGATCATGCCGGAACCTTTCGCCATGCCTCCGATGGTCACTGTCACATCGCCGATCTCAACCGTAACTGCAACTTCCTTTTTCTTTGTATCTGTCGTCATGATCGCCTGAGCCGCCTGTGTGCCGCTCTCAAGATCCGGCTTCTTCGCCTCTGCAAGCTTACGGATCCCTTCTTTCACCCGGTCCATGGGAAGCTGCATTCCGATCACGCCTGTTGAGCCGACCAAAACGCCGTCAGCGTCCACTCCCAGTGCCTTGGCCGCTTCTTTTGCCGTCTCTTCACAATAACGCATGCCCTCTTCTCCGGTGCATGCATTTGCAATGCCGGAATTCACGATAACAGCCTGTGATTTCGCGCCGCTGTCCACTACATTCCTGTCCCATTTTACCGGCGCTGCTTTCACTACATTTGTGGTAAATGTTCCCGCTACTTTGCACGGCTTCTCACTATAGATAAGCGCCATGTCCGTGCGGTCCTTATACTTGATCCCGGCTGCCGCTGCCGCCGCCTCGAATCCTTTCGCCGCTGTCACTCCGCCTTCGATCTTCTGCATGATTCTCCCTCTACTTTCTTTCTGATCAATCCGTTTTTCGTGTATCATCTGAATATTGTCTACTGCTCGTTAAATGCCGTAATATTTTCTTCATTTAATGTAAAATCATAGTAGTTCAAGTCAAGACGCTCCGTCCAGCCGATCGTATTCCAGAATGCATTTCCGATATCATTCTTCGTAAATGCAATGAGCGAAACTTTGTTGATCTGCTCCGCCTGAAGCGCTTTCATCGCATGAACCACCATATCTCGCCCGATCCCGTGCCGGCGGTACGCTTCATCCACGCATACATGATAGAGACAGCCCCGTCTCCCGTCATGGCCGCAGAGGATACTCCCTACGATCTTGCCGTCTTTCACCGCTACCACGCTGGTCGTCGGATTCCTCTTCAGGAACCGGTCTACGCCCTCTCTAGAATCATCAATACTCCGGATGCCGAAGCCCCGGATCTTCTTCCAGAGGGCATAAACCTCATCATAATCGTCTATCGTCATAACTCTTATCATAGCTGAATAAACCTTTCCTCATCATTTGGGGACACCCCTGTCTCCGTTTTGGGACACCCTGAATCTTGATCGGGGACGTAGTAAAACCCGATTTGACTACGTCCCTAAGGGAACATCGGAACGAGTTCGAGTCCTTCACTCTCTTTTAATCCGAACATCAGGTTCATATTCTGCACTGCCTGTCCTGCAGCGCCTTTCACCAGATTATCGATCGCGCCCATCATGATGATGCGTCCCGTCCTCGGATCGATCTTAAATCCGATGTCCACATAATTGCTGCCCTCTACCCATTTCGTCTCCGGGCAAACGTCTTTGTCAAGGACACGCACGAATTTCTCATCTGCATAATATTTATTGTAAACAGCCTTCACTTCTTCCCAGCTTACATTTTTCGTAAGTTTCGCGTATTCCGTGGCAAGGATCCCCCGGTTCATAGGCACGAGATGGGGGGTGAAGTTGAGCACTACTTTCTCTCCCGCCGCATAGCCAAGCTGCTCCTCGATCTCCGGAGTATGTCTGTGGGTTGCCACGCCGTAAGCTTTCATATTCTCATTCACTTCGCAGAAGAGATTCTGCACCTTTGCCCCTCTTCCCGCTCCTGACGTACCGGATTTGGCGTCGATGATCAGTGTGCTCATGTCGATCAGCCCCTCTTTGGCAAGGGGATACGCCGTCAGGATGGAACATGTCGTATAGCAGCCCGGATTTGCCACCAGTCTTGCCTGCTTCACGTCCTCCCGTTTGATCTCGCACAGCCCGTATACCGCCTCGTCAATGAACTGCGGAGCCTTGTGTTCGATCTTGTACCATTCTTCGTATACTTTCACGTCTTTCAGACGGAAGTCCGCGCTCAGGTCAATGATCTTTGTCTTTGAGAGGATTTCTTCATTTACAAGAGATGCGCACAGCCCCTGGGGCGTCGCCGTAAAGATCACGTCCACCTGTGACGCCAGTTCCTCCATATTGTCGTCCATGCAGACCGCGTCTACGATCTGGAACATATTTCTGTATACGTCCGCATATTTCTGATCGATATAGCTTCTTGAGCCGTACCATTTGATCTCTGCATCTTTATGCCCCGATAATATTCTTACAAGCTCGCCGCCCGCATAGCCGGTGGCTCCGATAATACCAACTTTGATCATATCTTTGTCCTTCCCATATATACTTTATCTTTCTTACTTTTGACTTCAATGCCAGTGCGGACCGCTCCGCATTTCAATTCCCTATGATATACCTCATTTAATAGGAAGTAAAGCATTTCGTAAAAACAGTTATGTATAACGCTTGCATAATAATACATCTTTTTTGTATATTATGCAAGTGTTATTTGTATATACATTCACCCCATATTCACTTCACATTCATTTTATCCCCTTTTTTCCTGACATAATTGGTAAAAGCAGATCGCTTCCAGTGTATAATATATGAATACTTATAAAATCCAACTGCCTCTGCGAAAAAACATGCAGATGGAAACTACATTTTTCTTTCAGGAGCGCACACTTTATAAAGTTCATACGTTATACATTATGGAAGGAGGGAATTTGCTGATGGATCTGGAAGAATACTACGACGACATTTACCGGTACTGTTTTTTTCGTATGCGGGACCGCAGTCTTGCTGAAGATCTGACGCAGGAGACTTTCCTTAGGTTTCTGGAGACTTCTGCTTATCACGACAGGGGAAAGCCCCTCGCTTTCCTGTACACCATCGCGCGGAATCTGTGCATCGATCACATCCGGCGTACAAAAGCCCGGCCGGGATCCGGCATCAACTGTGACAGGTCCATATCCGGCGATGCAGTCCACAGCACCGAGGGCACAGTGTTCTCCCCCACTGCATCCGTCTCGGAGCTCACGGACACATCGATTGTTCTGGCCGAGGCTCTACAGACGCTCAGCGAATCCGACCGGGAGATGATCTGCCTGCGCTATGTGCTGGAATTAAGTCCCGGTGAGATCGGCAGGGTCATGAACCTGTCGCGGTTCGCAGTATACCGCAGATTAAAACAGGCATTAAAACTTTTAGAAAATCAACTGAGAAAGGAGGATTTCCAGTGAAGAGAAATCATTTCAGACAAAAAGCGCTCCTGACCAGGACTTTGCGCAGACTCTATACATCTCCGGCTCCTGAGCGAAAAGAAGCTTTCTTCCAAAGTTCCGCTTACCGCTCTGCAGCAGAGAAGGCTCTTTATCCATCCCGCATCCCGTGGGCAGCGTTTCTTCAAACGCAAATACACTACATCCGAAAATGGAACTGGAGCCTGTCTGTCTGCATCTTCGCGGCAGCCATACTTCTGACCCTGCCGCCCTGGCAGACAGCCTCCTCGCAGGGAAATCTACAGGAACTGGATCTCTCCGCCCCTGTCATCCTGTCCGCCTGTATCCCGTTCCTTGCACTGGCGACGATCGCAGAGGCCGGCCGCTCTGCACGGTTCGGCATGGAGGAGCTGGAGCTGTCCGCCCGGTTCTCTCTGCACGCCGTCCTATGCGCACGGCTGGGCATACTGGGTGCGGGGAATCTGCTCCTGCTGGTGGTACTGATGCCCTTGGGGCCTCATTTCTGGGGAACGGATCTGAGCATGACTGCCGCCTGTATCCTGCTGCCTTATCTGCTGACCTGCGCCCTCACGCTCCCCGCAGTCCGAAAGCTCCGGGGAAGAGACTGCACGATCCTGTGCGCCGGGATCAGCGCTCTCGTCAGCGCGTTCTTTCTCACCGCGGACGCCACTGGCTTTCTGGACCGTGCGGCGGATATTCCTGCGCTTATTCCCGCTGCACTTCTCTTCTTCGGAACCGCAGCGGTACTGGAACTTAGAAAATATATCAGACAATCGGAGGAATTAACATGGAACTTCACATTGACCGGCTAAGTAAATACTATAAAAATAAGATCGCCGTGGACCGGATCACCCTTACGCTCGGAAGAGGGGTCCACGGACTGCTGGGCGCCAACGGCGCCGGGAAAACGACTCTCATGCGCATGATCTGCGGCATCCTGCGCCCGGACAGCGGCACGGTAACTTTCGGCAGGACGGACGTATCCACAGAAGAATACCGGAGCATCCTCGGATATCTCCCTCAGGACTTCGGCTATTATCCCGGCTTTACCGCCGAAGACTTCCTCATGTATATGGCCGCACTCAAAGGGCTGCGCAAAGCCGACGCCCGCTGCCGCACCGGGGAGCTGTTATCCCTTGTAGGACTCGATGCACATAAGAAGCAAAAGATCAAGACATACTCCGGAGGGATGAAGCAGCGTCTTGGCATCGCGCAGGCGCTCTTAAACCGGCCGAAGCTTCTTGTTCTCGACGAGCCCACAGCCGGACTTGATCCGAAAGAGCGCGTCCGGTTCCGGGAAATGATCGACCGGCTCGGTCAGGAGAGTATCGTCCTGCTCTCCACCCACATCGTATCTGACATCGAACTGATCGCGGACCGCATCCTCATGATGAAAGACGGCCGCCTGATCTTCAACGGAACACATGATGATATCGGAGAGGATCTGGAAGAATTCTATCTGGAACAGTTTGACGATATCAGGCCCTCCGATCATGCACCGGACGGCACTGTGACGGAAAATAAGGCAAAACGAGGAGGTATCTGACCATGTATAATCTGTGGACTCTCATAAAATATGAATACAAAAAGCTCTTTCAGCGCAAATCCGTCTGGATCGCAACACTTACATTGATGGCGCTGGCAGCGGTTTCCGTCGTCCTGCCGCCTTTTATATCCGTCGTTTCCTCAAACGGCGGCAGCTCATATACCGCATATGACAGTTATCAGGTACAGCGGAAACTGGCAGCCGATCTCAAAGGGCGCCCTCTGGATGACGAGCTTCTGAAAGAAATGAGCGACGCATATGCGGCAGAGCGTGAAAGCACGGAACCCATCCCCGCTTTCCCTGATTCCGCAGTTCCATATTCTGTAAAATATGACGATATATACGCTTTCGTCGCGGATGCATATGAATCCGGGATCCGATACGGAGCATACACTGCCGACAGTCAGCACACATCCGCCGGTGAATACGAAAGCCCTTATTTCACCGGTACTGCTGCACAGCTCTATGACGTCTGCAGAGCTGACCTTGAAAAAAGATGGGAGCAGGAATATCTCACAGAAGAGGAAATTGCATTTCTCTCTGCAAAGGAAGACGCTATTGAGACGCCGTTTATCTACCAGTACTGCGGAAGTTATAAATCCATGCTTGCACTCTTTCCCGTCCTTGCCATCATGATCTCTTTCCTGACGGCAGTATGTATCCCTCCGGTATCTGCCGAGGAGCACTCCCGCAGGACCGACCAGATCGTTTTGTGCACGAAATTCGGCAGACGTCCGGCTTTCCTGGCAAAGCTGTTTACCGCAGTTACGTTTTCTGTCGGCGCGGTACTTCTTCTCTTCCTCTCAACAGCGGTTCCCTCCTTCGTGATCTACGGTACGGAAGGGATCCATGCACAGATCCAGTTCGCCTCATTCGAATGTACATGGGATCTCACCGTCGGTCAGGGCGTACTTATCATACTCGGCATCAGTATCGCGGCTGCTGTTATGCTAAGCTGTACCGGTTTATTCCTTGCCGGGTGGTTCAGGAGCAGCATCCCTGCTATGGGAATCCTTATCGGCTTTCTGCTCATCAGTTCTGTCCTGAATATTCCCGGACAGTTCCGCGTGCTCTCCCAGATATGGAGTTACCGCCCCACGGCTCTGATCGAGATGACCGGCAGTCTGATGGAGCACCGTCTGGTTCCGTTCTTCGGCACTTATCTGGCATCCTATCAGGCCGGACCGGTCTTATATCTTATTCTTGCTCTTCTGTTTGCCTTTGGAGGATATTTTGTCTGGAGGAGATGGCAGGCGGGCGGGAGATGATCCATCCCCTTCAGACACAAGTTCTATAAACCACTCAGGCGGAGCGTCAGAAGTTTTTCCCTCTGATGCTCCGCCTGAATATTTAAATTCTTTTCTTCCTTATTTCCGGATCTGCCCGTTCCCGAAAATAATATATTTCGTTGTAGTCAGCGCCTCAAGCCCCATCGGTCCTCTTGCATGGAGTTTCTGGGTGCTGATGCCGATCTCTGCGCCGAATCCGAACTCAAATCCATCGGTAAATCTGGTGGACGCGTTCACATATACTGCCGCCGCGTCGATCTCATCCTGGAATTTCAGCGCATTGTCATAATCCTTTGTGATAATGGACTCGGAATGTCCCGTATTATATTTATTGATATGGGCGATTGCCTCACCAACGGAATCCACGGTCTTCACGGATATGATAGCGTCCAGATACTCTGTGCCCCAGTCTTCTTCCGTTGCCGGAATGATCTCCTTACAGATCTCCCGCGCCCTCTCATCGCCGCGGATCTCTACATCGTGGTTCTTCAGCTTCTGTACGATTACTGGAAGTGCTTTCTCGGCGATACCGCTGTGGATCACAAGCGACTCGCAGGCATTGCACACACCCATCCGCTGTGTCTTTGCATTCTCGATAATATCTGCAGCCATACGGATATCTGCGCTTTCATCCACATAGATATGACAGTTCCCGGTCCCGGTCTCGATCACAGGCACCGTACTGTTTTCTACTACATTAGCGATAAGGCCCGCGCCGCCTCTCGGGATCAGGACGTCGATGCCGCCGTGCATTTTCATCATCTCATTTACAACATCACGGCTCGTATCCTCCACAAGGACTACCAGATCCTGACAGAGCCTTTCCTTGCGAAGCCCCGCCTTGATCGCGTGTACGATCGCCTGATTGGAGTGGATCGCATCGCTCCCGCCGCGCAGGATCACTGCGTTCCCTGTCTTAAAGCACAGCCCGAAAGCATCTGCCGTCACATTCGGGCGGGACTCATAAATGATCCCCACAACGCCGAGCGGAACCCTCTTCTTCCCGATCCGAAGACCGTTCGGTCTTGTCTTCATATATAAAACTTCGCCGATCGGATCATCAAGTCCGGCAATCTGCCTTAATCCTTCCGCCATATCCGCGATCCTTTTTTCCGAAAGAGCCAGTCTGTCGATCAGAGACTGTTTGATCCCTTTCTCTCTGGCTGCTTTGAGATCTTTCTCATTCTCAGCAAGGATCGACTCCTGCTGTGAGACCAGTTCGTCCGCAACCGCAAGAAGCCCTCTGTTTTTTTCTGCAGTTCCAAGCTTTGCCGCCTCTGTGGCAGCATTTTTCGCACGCCGTGTAAGCATTTCCATGTATGTTTCTTCCATTGTGCTCTCCTTTCTGCATATGTCCTGCATCTGCTGTCCCCTATTGTACCATCAAAAGCTGATTTCCGCCACCCGCAAAAGCCGCCGCATTTCAGTGCCCGCATTTCAGTGCATTTCAGTGCCCGGTCATACGAACCGTTCTGCCGCATACATTCCAGCCGCGACACCCGCCAGACAGCCGATCACGCTCAGGGCGATATACAGAACAGATATTCTGGCATTTCCCTGTTCCAACAGATTGTATGCCTCCAGCGAAAAGGTGGAAAATGTCGTAAATCCCCCGCACACGCCCGTCTTGAGGAACAGCACGGTATTGTCCGGGAGTCCCTTTCTCGCCGCAGCACCGGCAATGATACCGATTGCCAGCGCTCCCAGTATATTTGTGATCAGTGTAAGCACAGGGAATCCGCCTTTATAAGGGATCAGACTGATGGCATATCTGAGCATCGCACCGACAGCTCCTCCGATCCCGACGCACACAAATCCTGTCATCATACTACCTCACATAAACGATGTAATCGTCTTTTCTCGGCTTTGCCTGAGGCACTGCCCCGTCCGCCGGATATCCGAGGATACAATGTCCGACGCCGATATAGTCTCCCTCGATCCCCCATTTCTTCAGAAGCGCTTTCCCCTCTTCCGAATCGAACACCTCTCTTGCGCGGTGGATCCAGCAGGATCCCATGCCTACGGCATACGCTGCATTCATCAGATTTCCCATCACAAGGGAACCGTCCTCCACACACGTAGGACGTTCCTTTGACGCAAGCACGACAAGCACGGTCGGCGCCCCATAAAACGGATCTGAATCGCTTCCCAGATATTTTGCATTCAGCTCAGACAGATAGTCTCTTGTCTGCTTGTCCTGTACCACTACGATCTTCGGAGACTGCATTCCCATCCCTGTCGGCGCATAAGTTCCCGCCTCAAGGATCTTCTGCAGCTCCTCCTCTTTGATCTGCTCCGGTTTGTAAGCTCGGATGCTTCTTCTCTCTTTTAAGTCTTTTAATGTTGATTCCATGTTCATTTCCTCCTATCTCGCATTCTTGTAGATCTGATACATATCCTCTTTATCAAGTTTCTTGATGCAGCCGATGGTACGTCCGCCGAAATGGCTGCATTTTTCCGCCAGCTCCTGAAGCTGATCCTCACTGGGCTCGATCCCCAGATCCCGGATGCACACCGGCATATCGATCTCCCGGTAGAAGTCTTCCATCGCCCGGATGCCTTTTAGGGCTGTGGCGGAGTCATCCGTTTCCGGCTCCACGCCCATGACATTGACCGCAAACTTCGCGAAACGCTGCGGCGCCGCGTCCATCACATAGCGCGCCCAGCTTCCCCAGACCGCTGCAAGCCCGGCTCCGTGGGCCACGTCGAACATGCCGCCCAGTTCATGCTCCAACTGATGGCTCGCCCAGTCGCCGCCGTCCGTGCCGCATCCGGTGAGCCCGTTGTGGGAAAGGCTTCCCGCCCACATCACTTCGGCCCTTGCATCGTAATTATCCGGTTCGGTCATCAGGATCTTTGCGTTCTTCATCACCGTCCGGATCAGATGTTCGCTGATACCGTCGGTCATCTCCATGTTGCTGCAATGATTAAAATAGCGCTCCATTGTGTGCATCATTATATCCACGCACCCGCTGGCGGTCTGGTATTTCGGCAGCGTCATGGTAAGCTCCGGGTTCATGACGGCAAATCTTGCCCTCCCGTAATTGCTGCTGTATCCCCGTTTGAGCCATCCGTTCTCATTTGTTATAACGGAAGAATCACTCATCTCAGATCCTGCTGCCGCAATGGTAAGGATCACGCCGATCGGAAGACATCCCTGTGCGGTTCTCTTCCCGTCGTAAAAATCCCATACATCTCCGTCATTTGCCAGACCGTATCCGATGGCTTTGGCGGAATCGATCACACTGCCTCCTCCTACGGCAAGGATAAAATCCACATTTTCCTTTTTACAAAGCTCGATCCCCTCATATACAAGGGACAGCCGTGGATTCGGCACGACTCCTCCCAGAGACACATAAGGGATCCCCGCATCATCAAGGGAATGATATACACGCTCCAACAGGCCGCTTCTCACCACACTGCCGCTTCCATAATGGACAAGCACTTTCCGGCACCCCTGTTCTCTCACAAGCTGCCCTGTCTGCTCTTCTGTTCCTCTTCCAAATACAACTTTAGTCGGTGTATAATACTGAAAATTTTCCATATATCTCTCCTTTTCCTGATACTGTCATGTTTTATATCGTTTTACGGTGCATGCATCCTCCGGCGCGGCTATACGATCTCGATCTGGCACATCTTCATCGCCTCCGCCGCCTGTTCATGACTCTCGGGCGTCACTCCTGCACAGCACGAAATATCAACCTCGATCGGAACTTCCGGCAGATATGCTTTCAGGAGCAGCGCATTGGAGATCACGCAGATATCCGTACACAGCCCGACCAGCGTGATCTTTTCAACCGGCTCCACGGTATCGTTTAACTGCTTTACATATTCCCCCAGTTCCACGCTGCCGAACGTAGGCTTGTCAATGATCCTGGCTTCCGGCCTGCTGCCAAGAGCTTCTGACACTTCCGGATCGATCTGCCAGCCCGGCGTGTCTTTCACACAGTGTACGACCGGAAGATGCTTTCCCTCCGCGCTCTCAAGATAATCCTCTGCGTGGGTATCCCGGGTCGCGATCACCTTTCCGTCGAATCCTCGGATCTTCTCCACAACATCCGGGACGATCGCCACGGCTTCTTTCGTGCCAAGCGACCCGTCGATAAAATCTTTCTGCATGTCTACTACAACAAGTATCTTCATCTCTTTCTCCTTTCTTTCATCTGCCGATCATTTCCCGGCGTCACTGCCGCGGCATTCTGCTTTATCTGTACTTCAGATCGTAATAAAAGATATACTGCTGCATCACTCCCGCGCAGCCCTGATACCTCTTAAACGGGAACCCGTCCGGATAATGCCGCTCAAGCACTTTGCTAATATGAGTATCTACAGGAAAGGCGTCCATCTGATGCAGGGCGAACAGGCAGATGCAGTCCGCCACCTTGCCGCCGATCCCGGGAAGTCTCATAAGCTCTGTGCGGGCTTCCGGATATTCCATTTCTCTGAGCGCATCCAGATCGATCTCTCCTCCTGCAACCATCTTCGCTGTCTGACAGATATATTTACTCCGGTATCCCAGCTTCAGTTCTCTTAGCTCCTCTTCTGTCGCCTGTGCGAGATCCTCAGCCCGGGGAAATGTATCATACGTCCTCCCGTCCGGAGTCACGCATCTCTCTCCGTATCTTTCGCAAAGCGTCCGGATAAGTCCTTTGATACGGGGGATATTATTCTGCTGTGAGAGGATAAAGGTAATGATCATCTCCCATGTATCCTGCCTGAGGATGCGAATGCCGCTGCCAAATTCCGCGGCGCTTTTCAGATAATCATCCTGCCTGTCAATCCGGGCTATATAATCCGAATAAGACGCCGAGAGATCAAAATACTCTTTCCAGAATGTCTCATATTCTTCCTGTGTACAGTACAGGATCGTCTCCCCATGTGCATTCGGCTCTCCGTGCGCATATGCATTTTCCTCTCCGCCTGCTGCCTCCGTCAGATTTTCCCGGATTCCGATCTTCAAGTATCTGCTGCCCGCCAACAGCTCATATGTATCCTCCGAGACCGCATCCAGACGGAAACACTGTCCGGATTCACAGATCTGAGGAATGGAGAAACAATTATTCTCTATCGTAACCATGATACTTTCTGCTTTCTATCATACTCTCCATAATTCTTGCGTTACCGTGATTATTATAGCACGATTCTCCATCCCGAAAAAGTATGAAAAAGCCGCGTGATGTGTTATACTCACCCTGTAAGAATACTAAATTTCCAAAAGGCGCCCGCAGCGCTTCACCAGCAGAGAGGGGAAAATCATGGCAAGAAAGATCGAAGTCGTGGACTACCGTCCCGAATGGGAGACCATGTTCAAAGAAGAATCCAGAAAGATCAAAAAATACTTGGCAAAAACTGTGCCGGAATCTATCATATCGGCAGCACCTCCGTCAAAAATATGCCTGCCAAACCGATCATCGATATCATGCCGGTCGTAAAAGACCTCTCCCTTGTCGATGCACACAATAAAGAGTTCGAAACCCTCGGCTACGAGTGCCGGGGCGAGTTCGGCATACCCGGCAGAAGATTCTACGCCAAAGGCGGCGACAACCGTACGCACCACATCCATATATTTGAGTTGGGCAATGAGAAAGATACCCTGAGGCATATCGCCGTGCGGGATTATCTGAGTTCCCATCCGGACACAGCGGCAGAATACGCCGCCCTGAAGAAGAAACTGGCAGAAGAATTCCCTTACGACAACGACGGCTACTGCGACGGCAAAGAAGAATACATGAAGTCACTGGAGGAAAAATCGCTCCGCTGGCAGGCAAAACAAAACCATTAACTGTTTTCCAGCGTCTGGTCTATGATGCTTCTCATAATATCCTCTGTCATCTGTCCGGGCACATAGCCGTATACATTTCCATCCTTATCGATCATAAACGTAGTCGGGAACGCCGAAATCCCGTACTGGGTAAACATTTCTCCGCTCTCGTCCATAAGCACCGGATAGGTATACCCGTTCTCTTCCATAAAGCCGGCGATCTCCTCCGCCGAACCTTCCTGGCCGATCCCCGGTCCTGCGATTCCCAGTATCACAACCTCTGCATCCTCGCCCTGCGCCGAATATTCTTCGTAGAGTTTCTGGATGTCCGGCATCTCATTGCGGCACGGCCCGCACCAGGTCGCCCAGAAGTTGAGAAAGACGACTTTCCCTCTATAATCCGAAAGCGTATGCGTATTTCCAAACTGATCCGTCAGCTCAAGATCAGAAAGAGGCGCTGCCACCGTCTGCCGTTCCTGTGCTTCCGCGCTGCCCTGCCCGTCCTCATCGCCGGCATTTTCCTTATCTGTATCCGCCCTGTCTGTATTCTTCTCATTTTTCTCATTCTCCGCATCCGTCCGGCTCCCGCCGTCCCCGCTCTGAGCTTCACCGCTTCCGTCTTTCTCCTGCACCGTCTCTTCCTGTACCGTCGAGAGGTAGCCTGTGATGTCATTCATCTTGCCGGTAAACATAAGCGCACCCATCAGGATCATCAGGACGCCGCCGATCCTGACTGTATAGCGCACGGCTTTCATATGCCGGCGGAAAAAGCCCAGCAGCTGCGCCGTAAAGATCCCCGCCGCCAGGAACGGCAGGATAAAGCCCAGCGTATATACTCCGATCAGGAGAAACCCGAGCGCTTCAGTCTGTGCGCTCCCCGCCATCAAAAGCACGCTCGTAAGCGCAGGTCCCACACAGGGCGTCCATGCAAAACTGAATGTAAATCCCATGATCAGCGCAGTGACCGGGGACATGGTCATCTTCTCAAGACGCAGGGTGATCCTGTGTTCCCCGCCGAGCACTTTTGAACTGCCGAACACGCCGAGCTGGTACAGCCCGAACAGAATGATCAGCACACCGCCGATCCTTGCGAACAACATTCTATGCTCTCCGAAGAAACTGCCCGCAGCCGAAGCTCCCAGTCCGAGGACGAAGAAAGCGCCGCTGATCCCGAGCGTAAAAAATAATACGCGCAGGAACAGCCGCAGTTTTTCCCTTTTCACAGATCCTGTATCCTGTCCGCGATCCGCCGCGCCTGCCCCGGAACCGATCCCGCCTGACAAATATCCCAGATACAGCGGAACCAGCGGCAGTACGCAGGGTGAGAAAAAGCTCAAAAGCCCCTGAACAAACACCACAGCCGCAGATACGCCGGTCTCTATTGTAAATCCCATATCACTTGATCCTCCGATCCATTAACTCTCTGTCCGTTCAGATGCCGCCCGTTTCCAGACGGCATCCCTTCTACGTCAGGTATAGAGAGGATATCACATTTTTCATATGATTGACAGTGATATAGTCACATTCTCTGCGAATTTTGCAACCAATTTTGTAACAGCTCAGCCTATGAAGCATCCGAAAGACTGCCGATCTTCTCCACCGTCATGGTGATCCCGCTGTAGAAGTAGGCATCTCCCTGCCCGATCACCTGAAATACTGCGGGCACATCCTGAACCTCTATGATCTGCGAGAAAGAAAGATTGCTTGTATCTGTCGAGGTATGGAAGGTGTGCTGCACCGCCGCTCCGGGCACCGCTGTCCCCTGCTCCTCCAGATACATCCCTACTGTGAGCGGGAATGTCACTCCGCTGACAGGCCCCGCCGTCCCGTGGAAAGATACTTCATAATATCCGGGCGTCTCCACCGTGATCTGCGGACTGTTCTGCGCATGTGAAATATCCGTTCCCGCTTCCGAAGCATTGCGGTCAAGGATCAGAGCAGTCCCGGTCGTCCCGGTCTGTGACGGCGTCGAATATGCAGACAAAAAGCTGGCCGGAGATCCGGTTCCCGTGGCGCCGGTTGCCCCGCTTGGACCGGTTGCTCCCGTCGGGCCTGTCGCTCCACTCGGACCTGTTGCTCCCGTCGGGCCTGTCGCTCCTGTCGGGCCTGCTGGGCCGGTCGGACCTGTTACTCCGCTCGGACCTGTTACTCCTGTCGGACCGGTCGCTCCGCTTGGACCGGTCACTCCCGTTGGGCCCGTTGCTCCGCTTGGACCGGTCGCTCCCGTCGGACCTGTCACCCCGCTCGGGCCGATTGCTCCTGTCGGACCCGTTGCCCCGCTTGGGCCGGTTGCTCCTGTCGGGCCTGTCGCGCCGCTTGGACCCGTTGCTCCTGTCGGACCGCCTGACGGACCTGTCACTCCCGTCGGACCTGTTGCCCCGGTCGGACCTGTTGCTCCAGTTGCTCCAGTTGCGCCGGTCGCTCCTGTCGGGCCGGTCGCACCGGTGCAGCAGCACGGCCGCGGCGGGCAAGGACGGCATCCAAAAGGCTGCCAGCCGCAGCGCTCCTGGCTCTGTGCCGCGCCGTCATTATGCTGACAGTCTTTCGACTGTTCCTGTATCTCATCACACTTTGCATCATCTGCCGCTTTTTTTCTAAACCATATCATAATTGCAAACCTCCTTTCATAATCAATATATGTTGGGAGTTATTTTTTGTTTGCAGCGATGATATCCAAATGTAGTTTTACTCTGCTTTCTGCTCAAAATATCTTTTATTGCTGAGATAATACGGCGACTCCGGCCTGAAACTGCCCGCCAGCTCGTTATACCTTTCCGCCTCTTTTTTGTCTCCTAGTCTGTCATAGCAGACGCACAGACTGATCGCAGGGAGGAAACCGTAGCAGTCTTCTTCCACAAAGGCGCCGGTCTCGGGAGCCTTCTTTGCGCTCAGAGCCTGTTTATACCAGAAGACAGCCTGTTCATACTTTTCTCTGTCCTGAAAATGTCTTCCCAAATCGCAGCAAATCTCGCCGCGGGGCACGTCGTACTCAAAAGCATGCAGTAAAGCGTGAAGGGCTTTCTGCTCTTCGCCCATGCCATAATAGCAGACTGCCAGCTGACGCGCCGCATCGATCTTATTTTCCATCCAGCCGTCCGGACGCGCAAGGAATCTGCTTAATAGATCAGCGCCTTTTTCATACTTTCCGTGGAACATCAGCTCTCTTCCATAATAATAAAGCGCTCTGCTGTCAAAATATTCTCCGGTTTTCTCCATCTTCTCGTAAATCCTGAGATTCCGCTCTCCGCCGCCTTGTTTTACTCTCGGTTTTCTGTGCTCAACCGGTATATCCGAATAATATATTTTCCCTGACGGCTGTATCACTTCATGCACTTTCCCCTTAAAGAAAAATCCTGCATCGTTTTTCACGATTCTTTCTCTATAATAGAAAAATGAAGCTTTGCCGTTTTCGTCAAAAGCGGTAATGTACGGCATCATGATCACATCTTCATCGGAAATCCTCTCTTTCATCTCGAGAAATTTTCCGGTCTCTTCTGCGGGGATCACATCATCCGCATCCAGCCACATCAGATAACGCATCCGCCCTTTTTCCAAAGCATAATTTCTTGCGGCAGCGAAGTCATCGACCCATACGAAATCATAGATCTGGTCCGTATATGCAGCCGCCACTTCCTTTGTCCTGTCCGCCGAGCCTGTATCTACTATTATAATTTCATCCACAAGGTTCCTCACACTGTCCAGGCATCTTCCCAGAACTTCTTCCTCGTCCCGCACGATCATACACAGACTGATTGTGATCACTTGACTTCACACTCCGCATCCTATATCGTTTTACACTATATCTCAGTCTATGCGGCAAAATTTCAGATGTTCATAGGTCTGCATGTTCATTTCTTTAACCAGAGTCCAACCCATAACAAAAGGCAGAGAATCGTCCGTTTTGGATAATTCTCTGCCTGATCTTTCAATCTGTTCTGTTACTCACCATTTATAATAGAAACGGGAGTCATCCCACATCTGATATACAGACGTATGGATAAAAGCAAATCAGATTCTTGCCACGCCGCTCTTTCTTGCAGCCTCAGCCGTTGCCTTTGCCACAGCGTCTTTTACACGGGAATCAAATGCTGCCGGAAGGATGTAATCCGGATTCAACTCCTCGTCGCTAACCAGACCTGCGATCGCATAAGCCGCTGCAACTTTCATCTCATCATTGATGTCGGATGCACGCACATCGAGAGCTCCGCGGAAGATGCCCGGGAAGCAAAGCACGTTGTTTACCTGGTTCGGGAAATCGCTTCTTCCGGTAGATACGACTGCTGCCCCTGCCGCTTTCGCCTCGTCCGGGAAGATCTCCGGCGTCGGGTTTGCACACGCGAAGATGATCGGATCTTTTGCCATACTGCGCACCATATCCTGTGTCAGTGTGCCCGGTGCGGATACTCCGATAAATACATCAGCGCCTTTGATCACCTCTGCGAGAGTTCCTTTCTCATGGTTAAAGTTTGTGATCTTAGCCATCTCTTCCTTGATCGGGTTCAGATAATCTCTTCCCTCATAGATCGCTCCGTGGCGGTCTGTCATGATGACGTTTTTAAGACCCATGGACATAAGCAGTCTGATGATGGCGATACCGGCTGCGCCTGCGCCGGAAGTTACGATCTTGATGTCTTCGATCTTCTTGCCGACGATCTTCAGCGCATTGATCATACCTGCAAGCGTGATCACTGCCGTACCGTGCTGGTCGTCATGGAATACCGGAATATCACAGCACTCTTTCAGCCGCTTCTCGATCTCAAAACATCTCGGAGCCGCGATATCCTCAAGGTTGATACCGCCGAAGCTTCCCGCGATCAGACTTACTGTCTTCACGATATCGTCCACATCTTTGGATCTGACACAGAGCGGGATTGCATCCACATCGCCAAACTCTTTGAACAGTACGCATTTGCCTTCCATAACCGGCATACCAGCCTCCGGTCCGATGTCTCCAAGGCCCAGCACGGCTGTTCCGTCCGTGACAACAGCTACCGTATTCCAGCGTCTTGTCAGGTCAAAGCTCTTGCTCGGATCTTTCTGGATCTCCAGACAGGGCTGTGCAACTCCCGGCGTGTAGGCAAGGCTTAACGCCTCCTTGGAATCAACCGCCGCACGGCTTTTGATCTCGATCTTACCTTTCAGTTCATAGTGCATTTTTAATGATTCTTTTGCGTAGTCCATAACTGCCTCCTGTTGTTTATTCTATTGAAAGCATACAAATGTAATCCGATGTACCCTGTTAGGATCCAGATATACCTTCGTAATTTATACACTCCGCTCTTATTATACTTCTTTTTTCCCCGAATGGCATTATTTTTTTCAAAACAAAGACACTTTTTGATTTTTTATGCATATCGCAAGTCAAAATATGTATTTTTATGCATTTTATCGTGCATATATGCATAAATTTTATTTTTATAAATTTCTTCTTGCATAATTATAAGTTCTGGTGTATAGTAATCTGTAGCTTGCCACAGCGAAAAAATCAACAGAAACCGCTTCCGGGGGATCCGGGCGGCAGCATTTATAAAAATACATTCAGGAGGATATAAAAATGAGTAAAGAAAAAGTAGTTTTAGCATATTCCGGCGGACTTGACACAACAGCGATCATCCCGTGGCTGAAAGAGACATTCGGTTACGACGTGATCTGCTGCTGCATCGACTGCGGACAGGGTGAGGAACTGGATGGACTGGACGAGAGGGCGAAACTCTCCGGAGCGTCAAAGTTATATATTGAAAATATTGTCGACGAATTCGCCGAAGATTTCATCATGCCGTGCGTAAAAGCAGGCGCTGTATATGAGAACGCATATCTGCTTGGCACGTCCATGGCGCGTCCGGCCATCGCGAAAAAGCTGGTTGAGATCGCACGCAAGGAAGGTGCTGTTGCTATCTGCCACGGCGCTACAGGAAAGGGAAACGACCAGATCCGTTTCGAGCTCGGCATCAAGGCTCTCGCTCCGGACATCAAGATCATCGCTCCGTGGCGTATGACAGATCTGTGGACCATGCAGTCTCGTGAAGACGAGATCGAATACTGCAAGGCTCACGGCATCGATCTTCCGTTCGATACAAAGCACAGCTACAGCCGCGACCGCAACCTGTGGCATATCAGCCACGAAGGTCTGGAACTGGAGGATCCGTCTGTAGAGCCGAATTACGACGATCTGCTCGTCTTAAGCGTATCCCCGGAGAACGCGCCGGACGAACCGGAATATGTGACAATGACATTTGAGGCCGGTGTTCCGAAGACGATCAACGGCAAAGCAATGAAAGTAGCCGACATCATCAAAGAGCTCAACACACTGGGCGGAAAGCACGGCATCGGCATCATTGACATCGTAGAGAACCGTGTCGTAGGCATGAAGTCCCGCGGAGTATACGAGACGCCGGGCGGAACGATCCTGATGGCCGCTCACCAGCAGTTGGAAGAGCTGATCCTTGACCGCGCTACATACGAAGTGAAGAAAGAGATGGGCAACAAACTTGCTCAGGTTGTATATGAAGGAAAATGGTTCACACCGCTGTGCGAAGCGATCCGCGCATTTGTTGATGTGACACAGCAGTATGTGACAGGCGAAGTGAAGTTCAAACTGTACAAAGGCAACATTATCAAAGCCGGCGAGACATCCCCGTACTCCCTGTACAGCGAGTCACTGGCAAGCTTCACAACAGGCGATATGTACGACCACCACGACGCAGACGGATTCATCACACTGTTCGGACTGCCTCTTAAAGTCCGCGCGATGAAGATGCAGGAACTGGCAAAAGAGAACCAGAAATAATTTATAAATTCATAATAAAACAAGCCAGCGGCAATGGTACGCATCTCATTTGCAGATACACACCATTGCCGCTGGCTATTTTTTCTACTATAGGCAATACCTATTGCACAGGCAGGTCATCCGGTATACTGATCTCGATATCTTTTTCATATGTAATCTGATAATCCATCTCAGGATAACCATATTTTCCAGAATGATCAACTGACTCCTCTGCGTCTTCAAACTTCATGCCATCAGCCACCAGTTTCGATATCTCCATTACACGACCGGTGCCCAACTGAAGTATATGTATACTATCAACTTTCTCTGTCTCCTTATCAATATAGTATTCCACTTTTACCGGCAGCGTCATGTTTATCGTAGCATTTGGGTCATCACTTAATCCGGGCGGATAAGAATTAACCGGAGTCTCTACTTCATATTCGGCACTGACTACAAAGCATTGTTCCTCGATACGATCAAACTTGTACTCCAGGCCATCCCGATCATACCAATTCGGCCCTCTCGCCTCTTTATTTGCCTTTCCGCTTGAAGTGATCCAGTCTGTTTTCTGATCACCTGATAATACGATAGTAACATAAAAATTAAGAGTTCCGTCATTTTCTATCCAATATTTCTCATATTCTCCCTGCGGTGGTTCCAGAGTGGTGATTTCATACTGTATGTATGGTTCCTCTGTTTTCATTCCTTTTCGTTCATCTAATACATCTTTGCTTCCATCCAGCCCCAGATTGTAATACTCCACAGTATAACTATAGTCTTTGGAATTAAACTCTTCGATAACCCTCGCTGCTTCATCAGGAGTAATCTCTTTTTTTGAACATCCAGTACATATAAATAATAGTAATGAGACAAGAAGAAACTTTGCTATTCCATCCGAGATCAAGCCACTTTTCCTCTTCCGGGCTGAGCACGATATCAAGCGCGTCGATCGAGCTCTGCAGCTCTTCTTTATTGGCTGCGCCCACGATCGGATACACGTCAAGTCCTGCGTTCAGGATATATGCCATGGCAATCTGCGGGATCGTGCATCCCTTCTTTTCTGCCAGCTCTGCACACCGCTCCAGTCTCGTAAAGTTTTCGTCAAAGCAGAACGAATTTGCGCAGATCGGATCGATCTTCTCTGTATGACCGCTCAGCTGGTCTTTCGTAGCCTTGCCCATGAAAAGGAACATCGGATTGAAATCTTCATTTTTCTGAGCTTCGTACAGCTCTCTTGTGATCCTGCCTGAGAAAAAGCCTCTGGCAAGACTTGAGAAAGAGAATACCGGCATCTGTGTTTTCCTGTACCATTCTCTCGCTTCCGCATTCTTAGGACCGCTGATCGACACGTTTCCCGGTCCCCACGGATCCGCCTTGTAATCAGCCAGTGTAAAGTTCGGACTGCTGAAATCAAGGCCGTGCAGTCCGTGTGCAGCCGCATAATCATTAGCCTCCTGGATCCTCTCATGACGCCAGTTAGACACTCCGAAAGAACGGATGCGTCCTGCCTTATAATGCTCATTAAGCGCTTCCATCAGTTTCCCGACCGGATAGCTCTCATCATCTTTATGGATCAGATAGATGTCGATGTAATCGGTCTGCAGCTTTGCCTGCGAATCATAGAGATCTGCGTGAAGGTCAAAATCATGGACTCTGCTGCGGAACTGATTCGGATGGCATCCTTTCGTAATAACCACCACGTCTTCTCTGTTTCCTCTTGCTTTCATCCATTTTCCCAGTGTCACTTCGCTGTCGCCGTAAGACTGGGCGGAGTCAAATATATTGACTCCCATCTCAGTCGCCATATCCAGATAACGGAATCCGTCCTCTTCGGATCCGTTATACAGATACATCGTACCCATGATCAGGCGGGAAACATCCCTGTCCAGTGTTTTCAGTTTTTTATATCTCATGCTTCTTCTCCTCCCGATACTTCGATCAGCAGCCCTGCCTCTTTCAAAAGGTCTGCATAAGCCACCAGCGGACGCCCGTCCGGCCACTCTACATTAAGATAAGGCGGCCGTCCGGAGATTTTCTCCGCCTCGCCTGTGATCGTCTGATAACTGTCTGCCGTGTCAAACTTTACATGATGCAGTCCCGGTCCTTTCTCTCTAAGCCAGTCTGCGTATACGCCCTCGCCTGTGGGCGTGATCAGCTCAATCTCATAGCCGTCCCCGTGGAACATTGCTGTACGGATTTCCAGTCCATGTCCGCCGTTCACACGCATCTGCGCAAAAAACTCTCTGGCGTCCTGGATCTCCCACGGTCCTATTCCCAGTGTTTCTTCATATATTTTTACTGCTTTTTCCAAATCTTCCACAACAATTCCAAGATGTATGATCTTTCCCAGCTTCATTGAATCTTCCTCCCTGTCGCTGAATCTATTTTTCTTTCACCAGACATACTGTTCCGAACATACCGGACGGTTCCATAACCGCCCTGTCGGGTCCGAAGATTCCGGGCTTTGTGTTCGCGTCTCTCAGCAGTGTGTTAGCTACTTTGACAGTGATTTCATTTTCTCCGTCTGTCAGCGCATCCGTAATATCCATATCATATGGCGGGCAGATCTTCATTCCTGCCGAAGCTCCGTTGACAGTCACTCCCATGCATTCAAATACATACTGTGGACTGAAAATATATCTGCTGCCGTCTTTCTTTACATTTACCGTCTTTGTATATTCCATGACCCCGGAGAAATCTCTATATTTTTCGGAAACCGGATGAAGGCTGTCCAGCTCTTCCGCTTCTGTCCAGCTGCCGCTTCCGGCTGCACACATCCTGAATTTCCAGCCGGCAGAAATATCTTCTGCTTCTGTCACAGTCCCTTTGAAGCATTCTTCCGGTTCACACTCCGGTGAGACTGCCAGAACAACCGACTCATACGGCTTCAGCTCCAGACGGATACTATCTCCGCTCTGCTCTGCTTTATGCCATTTGTCTGTCATAGCATCATAGAGTCCGTATATCCCCTGCTCCTTCAGCGTCACCTTCGCAGTGATCGTATCGGACAGTGATGTATTGAAGAAGAAATAGATATCTTTATCTTTCCTGTAGTGATATACGCTTAAATTTTTGTATTCTTTATCTGTCTGTATGTCACAGACTCCTGATTTTTTCAGTGTGTCCGCCAGTTCTTCCAACCTTACCGCCGGGTATTTATCCAGTACCTGCGCACTGTATGCCCCGCCGGTCACTTTCTCCGGCTTACGGTTCACAAAGATCACCTGCAGATCCGGATTTGCAATGATAAATTTAACCGCTTCTTCTGAAATGCACTCTGCTTCCGGAATGATAAGCACTTTCATGCTCCGTCCGTTGACGATCAGGGTGCCGTTCTCGACTTTTGTACCGTAATAATCGCTGTCCGCAAATACATCCGCCGGGATCACCTCGTAATCGATCTGATGTTCCAGCAGTTCTCTGCCCGGCGCATAAAACGGCATCGTCTCGCCGGCCCAGTCAGCTTCCGCTTCATAGAGTACAGCCGCCTGAGGCACATTGACTCCTCCGTCAAAGATCCGGCACAGCCTGTCCGTATATTCCATCAATTTCCCGAAAAACGGAAACTGCGGGTTATTTCCTCTTGCATAGTAATGCGGCGGGCAGTCATCATCCGGATATTCCGCCATAGAAAATGCGTGCGGCACAAAACGGTTCACACCCTGGGCAATAAAGCTGTCCACCATCCATTTCATGTTCTTCACGCCCAGGCTCCATCCATAAGCTCCGAAGTTCTCACAGAGCAGGCGCCCTTTCTTCTTCGGGTCGATGGCGGCTGCAGATGCTCCCAGTTTTCCGATCCCGTAGTGATAGAATGCAGGATCCCAGCGGATAGCGCCGTTGTGTCTTGTACTGTCCGGATTCCCCGGGATCAGCTGATTACCGATATTGTCGATACCGGCTATATCCTGTCCTGCCATTGCCCGGAAATAGTGGGCCGCGCCGCTGCCCAGTCTGGAGTGCTGGCCGCCGTCCTCAACAACATGTCCGATATACTCCACGCCGTGCTCCCTGCACCATCTGCCGAGCTGGCCGCTGAAGTTCTTCGCATACAGTCTGCTTACACAGTCCATATAGTGGAATCTCAGATCACTGTATTCGCCATTTGCATCTTCATACCAGAGATAAGGGATCTTATTCTTCCATTCATATCCGCACGCTTTTGCAAATATCTCTTCCATCTCCTCGCCCCATGGAAGCGGCATCAGCTTTGTTCCGATCTTGTCATTCATCTCAAGTCCATTTGTGTTATAGAAACCCGGCTCGTCTGAGAAGAATCCGAGGATCGTCTTTCCGAATTCGTCCTTATATCGCTCATAATGCGGTTCATACACACTCTCGATGAGCACCTGCACGGATTTTTCATCAATATAGTTGATATATTCCGGATTGGAACCAAAATCCGTAGTCACAAAGTTAACATGGATCCTCCATGTTCCTGCCGGAATATCCCATGTCAGGATCCCGTCCTGGATATTTTCTGTCAGATCGACCACTTCACCGCTTAAAACTTCGCCTTTCTCTACACGGCATGCTGTCACACTGACAATCCGTTTTTCATCAAGGACCGGCTTCACCATCGGTTTGCCAAGATCCATCCACGTGATCTGTTTTGTCGTCATCAGATCTACATTAACCTGTGCAGCCGGAACCGGTCCGGTCAGTTCAGCAAACTGGGAATAAAGATAACGTCTCGCACGCTCCGGATACTTCTTCGGGAGCAGACCATTGGCCTGCCCCGTCGGAAAATGAGCGTCATCCAGTATCCAGATCTTCAGATCTCTTTTCTTTGCCTCTTCCAGTACGATATCAAGATCGTGCCACCACCCGTCTCCGGCGAAGTCCGGGTGCGGACGCGCTTCCAGACATACTGCATGGATATTCGACTCGCTGATCTTCTCCAGCTCTGTCCTTAAAACGCTTTCTTCTTCTCCCCGCATCCAAAGGAACGGGAATATATATCTTTCACTCATTTAAGCTTCCTTTCTTTCCTCGAGTTTCTGTGTCATATCATTGACTGTCTTCTCATCCAGCTTGTACCAGAACATCGGAATGATCGCGATAATGTTCAGAACGCCGGGAACGACATTTACGATCATATTGATCATTGTAGAAACCGTCTGTGTCTGTTCTACATTCGGCGTATAACCGACTGCATACAGAAGCGGGATAGCTACCGCGCCTACGATCGCTGTTCCAAGCTTCACGCTCAGAGACTGGAAGGAAAAGACGAATCCCTCGTCACGTACTCCCATCTTGAAGTCTCCATACACAATACAGTCAGCCATCATACCAAAGCAGATACTTGAAGATGATGCGGCAAATCCGATAACAGCCGTCACAACCATGATCAGCACTGTATTCGTTGCCGGAATAAAGAACAGAAGGATACATCCGATACTCCATGCCATCATCATGATCAGGAACCATCTGATCTTGCCGAATTTACGTGTTGCGATCGGCAGGAACAGATTACCGACAAGCTGTGTCAGTGTCAGTGTTGTAAACATAATAGAGATCAGCGTATAGGAATTCATTACATAAATTACATAGTAGGAAAGAACGGACATTCTTCCGATAACTGCAATACATCCTACAAAGAGAGAGAACAGCAGCATCAGCATATATTTGTTCTTCGCAACATCTTTCAGCGATTCCATGAGCGGACGCCTCGGGGCAGCTGCCTGCGGCTGTTCTGTCACAACCTGTTCTTTACAGAATTTTGCGCAAAGCCATACAAACGGGATCATAACCAGATTGCAGATCAAAACAGAGATAAAAAATCCTTTTGCATTCGGAGCATCGCTCGCACTGAAGAACAGGATCATCGACATGATAACCGCTGACATAACAACCTGGATCACACTGCTGCCGACCTGGCTTGCCGTCACATAGTCCATACGTGCCTGAGAGTCTTTAGACAGACGGTTCAGCAGACTGTTATATGGAACCTGGACTGCCGTATAAGACATACCTGCTCCGATGTAAAGCACCAGGCAGAGGACGACTTTTGCCACACCTTCAACCGGGAATACGGTAAATGTAAGGATATTGAACACGGCAAGGAACGGCGGTGCGAACATCAGCCACGGTCTGAATTTGCCCCAGCGGCTTTTCGTTCGATCCACAATGAATCCCATCATCGGGTCATTGATCGCATCCCACACACGGGCGATCACCATGATCAGTGAGATCGCGCCCGCAGAAAGTGTCACAATATCTGTATAGAATAAATTCAGATAGTTATTGATTATGTACCAGCTTATGTTGGTTCCGACAGAACCCATAGCATAGGAAAAAGCTACACTCTTGTTCGTTTTTGCTATTTGATTGTTTCCCATCTCATTACACCTTTCATTCTTTTTCTATTTGTAATACGCGTATTCTTAAGATAGGAAAAGTATAACAACAGAAGGAAGGAAATGATTGTATATTTTTTATTAGATATACAGTATATTTTTGATAAATAAAAAATGTTTCAAAAGCAGTATATTTACTGTTTTGAAACATTTATTTCTGATTTTAAGTATATTTTTTACCTGATTTTATTTCATTTCGGTATTCTTTTGGAGAAGCTCCGTACTTACTCCGGAATTTTTTACTCAGGTGGCTTGAATCAAAGCAGCCCACCTCCTGACTGATCTCCCCGATCGTCTTGTCCGTATTTTCCAGCATTTCTTTTGCGTGCTCAAGACGCAGGTCATTCACGATCTCATTGAATGTCCTTCCGGTATGCGTCTTCAGCATCCTGCTGACATAGGATTCATTGTAGCAGAAAAACTCCGACAGTCCGTGCAGCGTCACATGATTATAATTCGTTGCGATATACCCGAGCATAGCCACAATATGATGGTCTGTCTTCGCGCTGGCATACCCCGGCACAACAGCCATCATCTCATAACTGCGGATCAGATAGAGAAAAAGGAGCCTTGCATACAGGACAATACATTCCTCATATGCATATTTCCCGCCGATACGTTCCTGATACATTGCAAGCCAAATAGCCCGGATCCGTGCATCATCTCCTGTAGGGAAAATAATAAACGGACTGACTGCCTTGTCATACAGGACACGTTTGAAAAAGTCAGAGAGGAGATTTCTCTCCCGCAGCATCTCAAGGAAAAACCGCTCAAAGTTTTCCCTGTTCAGAATCAGATTCATGATCACGTCATCGTCACTCACCGACACGATCGTGTGCATCGTGTCCGGGGCAAGGAAACAGAAATCTCCCTGCTTCATCTCGATCGATGTATTCTCTATATAATTAATGCAGGAACCGCTGTATACATAGACGATCTCAAAAAAGGTGTGATTATGGATCAGAGGATAGGAATATCTGCCGTTGAGGTTCATATCAACCCCGTCGCGGTCAGCAAACACGCCCTGCTTATCTAAAGTCATGCCATAGCCGGACGACGTCGTAGTCCGGTAAAACTCCCTCACATCCGGGAACTCCGGATGCTCCTCCATAAGCTGCCCGTACTGATCGAAATTCAGAGGAGACGTCAGGATCTTCCTTCCGGAAGAGAGGTAAAAGGTTTTCATCATTTTTTCATGTTCCGTAAGTTTAAAAAGATTATGATTTTCCATGAGAGCATCTCCGCTTATATTATTTGTTATTTCCCGGCAATAAATAAATCTTATTCGACTGCAGTTAACGTGAGCAGCCATATTGGTGTTCCTGATATCGCTGGGCATCCTCTACGATCGCTGTTCTGATCATTTTTCTTCTGCACACCTCCCGATCAGCACTTCCTTCCCCTGAAATGCAAATCCATATTTTCTTATCTTATCAGCAGGAAATCCCTTTTTCGCTAACACAGTATCATATTTTTTATCATCGATCTGTCTGAGCGCCGATTGCACTGTGGCCGACAGATCTTTTTCATCCTCAGGATCTCTCACCTTGAATTCCATGATATAAGCGTTGTCTTTCCGGTCATATGGCTCCAGTATCACATCATACCTGCCGAATCCGCTTTCCCTGTTAGACGTAATGCTGTATCTGCCCTCAAGTTCCACGATAAGCCCCAGCACAAAACCATGGTAAAAGCAGACGCTTGAGTTTGGTCCTTTCAAACTCTTAGCGGTCGCTTTCACAGCGAGCAAGCGCTCGGGTTCTGTTTCCCGTGAAGGTTTTCTTCCTGTATCAAAGAAACTGAACGTAGTCAGTGCCACACGATTCATGTATACATTCATCGCCCTGAGATCTTCCTGCAGCAGCGCCCGGACAAAATCATTATATCCGCTGTCATAGTCAGCGAACCAGCCGTGAATCATGTTCTCAAACATGATCCTTACTTCCCTGTTTGTCAGCGACAGACTGTATATTGTGCGCCCTGTCCGCATAAGGAATTCCGTTTTTACGACTTTTAAATATCCGCTTGCCAAAAACAGGCTCCAGACTGCACTTTCCCGCTCGGCAAGCTGATCGTAAATGATCTGTTCATCCAACTGGGTTTCGATCGCTTTTCCTCTGAGCAGATTCTCGAAATCCGTCTTGATATCTTTACTTCCCCGCTGTATCAGCTCGTCCGCAAGATGATTCGAACTCGTATTTGCCCAGTATGTCTGAAATCTGCCCGTATCCAGAAAATTAATGATAGACCATGGATTATAAATATCCGTCATACTGCCGAATGTAAAGCCGTCATACCAGTTTTTCACTTCCTGTTTCTGATCCGGCATTCCGTATTCTTCCAGTGCCGAAAACACTTCCTCTTCCGTAAATCCGAAACAGTCCGCATATTCTTCTGACGTCGTGGTCACGACTTTCAGATTATTCAAGTCGGAAAATATCGACTCCTTACTGATTCTTGTAATCCCTGTAAGGATTGCACGCTCCAGATATGGATTATTTTTAAATGTGGCATTGAAAAGACTCCTTGTAAAAGTTACAAGTTCGTCCCAATATCCTCCTGTATAAGCCTCAAGCATAGGAGTGTCATATTCATCCAGAAGAATGATCGTTTTCTTCCCGTAATATTTATATAGATACCCGCTGAGCCTTCTGAGAGAAATCGAAATTTCCGAGTCAGACATATCCGAAGACACTTTATAAAAGTACTCCTTTTCCCTCTCATTGAGCAGTTCTCCGCGGGCAAGGAAATCAAAGTGATTATACAGATCCACAATACTCTCGCATATTTTATTTCTCACTTCCTGATAAGAATTTTCTTTAATATCAGAGAAACTGAGCATAATTACAGGATATGTTCCCTGCAGCGTTCTGTATTCCGGGTTATTCCAGACTTCAAGTGACTCAAACAGTGATCCATCTGCACGCTCAACTGAAAAGAAGTTTTCCACCGTGCTCATCATCAGCGTTTTGCCAAACCGCCTCGGTCTGGTGATCAAAGTTACTTCGTCTTTTGAGTTCCACCACTCCGGAATAAATTTGGTCTTATCTATATAAAATGTATCCAGATCCCTGATCTTTTTAAAATCCTGAAGTCCGATACCGACTGCCTTTGGCATATGGGGCGCCTCCTTTTCGAAACAATTAATCCTCCTCATTATACCCTAAAACCGGAGTCGGGTACAGCCTATTTATCGTACTTCCGGATCAGTTCCTCGAGCGACGAGTTTTTCGATATTTTTGTTGACTTGTTAATATGTTTTATTATAATAGGGATTAAAGAGAGATGTTTGTGTGTCTTGAAAGGATGATATGAATCATGATGTATCCATATTTAACGCTTAATGACGATACCGAAATTACTCATTCTGAAATGTTGCCGGACGGTCGTGTTAAAGTCTATATTGAAACCCCGGATCTGAAAGACGGGTTTCACAATGCGACTTGCTTTTTGCCGGAATATGAATGGTCTGATATCAATGGCTACTCAGAAAATGAGATGAACTATTTTAAGAAACTAATCCGTGATAATGCACATCTTATCATGGAATTTTCACAGGAGGGAGGATTCTCAGATGCCGCAAATCTTTAGAATTGGCTCGTATATCGTCTACTTCTGGTCTAACGAAAATGATCCTCTTGAGCCTGTACATGTTCATATCGCAGAAGGTCGTGCATCGGCGAATGCTACAAAAATCTGGATAACCAGTACCGGTAAAGCACTGCTGTGTAATAATAACTCTAAAATACCACAAAAAGAACTTCGTAAGATGGTAAGGATCATCGAAGCAAACAGTGCTTTGATATTAGATAAATGGTATTCTCAGTTTGGAGAAATGCGATATTATCTTTAACATGTAATCCAGCCTATTTATCGTACTCCCGGATCAGTTCCTCGAACTCCTCGTTCCCTCTCAAAAATGCATACCCTTCCTCCGTCTTTATCTCAGCCAGCAGCCCCGGCAGCACTTTTTTCGCATAGGTTTCCATCGCTTCATCATACTTTCTTCCAGACTTTTCTTTTCCATATATATGACAGTAAAGCACAGACTCCGACATATGCTGCGGTGCGGTCAGCATCCGGAACATTTCGCGGATGTATTCGATACTCTTTTCCACATCCTTTTTCTGCAGCGCCAGCTCCATCGGCAGGATCAGGGAGCTGTATCCCCACTGGTCATACAGAAGCGCGGTCTGCTCTCCTGCGGATGCGATCTTTTCCGCCCGGTCTGTATCATTCTCCTTCAGGGCGGTCTCCATCAGCATGGACAGCACAACGCCAAGATCATTCAGCACATCTATGAGTTTGCGCTCCATCAGCTCTGCCGCCTCGGCATATTTCTCCTGTGCCAGCAGGAGCCGGGCGCTCAGCATTCTCTTATCCGCCTGCTGCTTCGGCAGGGAGTCGATCATTTTTTCTGCTTTCTCATATTCTTTTTCCTGTATATATTCACTTGCCAGCATATGTGCGGCGGAATTTTTCACCTGTTCGTCTCCGCTGCATTTGATCACGCGCTCATACCATGAATAAATTTTCTCTTTGTATTTTTCCTTATCCGTGCTCCAGACTCCGGACATGATGAGCACTCCCTGCACCATGGACGCCATCATATGGAGCAGTTTCCCGCAGTTCGGGTACTCCCGCACGTTCCGCTCCGCCTCGGCGATCGCCGCTTCGGTGCCCTGTTCGTCCATGATTGCTGCGATCTTGTTGCATATCTCTGCGATCTCATTGTCAGTAAGTTCCTCCTGAAAGCAGAGCAGCGTATTAACGTCCGTATTGAGCAGGCGCGCCAACGCGGGCAGTATCGTGATATCCGGATAACTGCTGCCTCTCTCCCACTTATTGACCGCCGGAGCGGATACCCCGAGGCGCTGTGCCACCTGCTCCTGCGTAAGCCCCTGTTCTTTTCTCTTCTTTCGTATCACTTCTGCTACTGTCATGTCTGTCTCCTCCTCATCCCTGCCCGGCATCTGTACTGTCACGCTGCTTCTTACTGCACTCATTATACCAGTTTGCGCACATCGTACACAACTGAACCGTTCTCACTTATGCAGACATAAAATTAACCGGCAGTTAATATCTGTAACCACCGGTTCTGCCGCTACTGCGCCGTATACACCCACAGGTTATTGATCTGGTACTCCAGCCTGCTGTAATCCCACAGCTTCTCACTGCGCGCCTGGCTGTTCGGATCATTTACCCGGATCTTACCGTCCTCAACTCCGGTCAGCACGATGAAGTGTCCGGTCGTCGTAAAGTCGCCAGGCCGCATGCTGCATATGACCGGATGTCCGTTTTCAAGCGCAGAGAAGATCTCGCTCTCGCCAAGTCCCATCTCTTCCCCGCAGATTCCGAACCGGCGCGCTCCTTCTGTCATCAGGCTCCAGCTTGTTCCCGCATCTCCGGCATAGTACCCGTTCTCAGCGGCAAACTGAGCCACCTTATACGGTGTGATCGTATTGTCGCCTGTCAGCCCCGCAGCCACCATAGCGATTGCCGTCGGACCGCATCCGTTCACCGCGATCATATCATCTGCATAATATGCATAGCCCCAGCGCTCATCCCACTGGAGGAGCAGGGGGATCTCTCCCTGCGTGACATCACCGACCGTGTCTGCCGGAGCCGTATCTTTTTTCTCAGGATAGTCATAAACAAAATCTACTGTTTCTTCATTATTTTCCAACAGTTCGACCAACTGGTCCGGATACTGGTCTTTATTTGCCATGATCTCCCGTACTTTCGGGTTGGTCAGTGCCAGCACCGCCAAGCTGCTCTTTCCGCTGATCTTATCCTTTGCCCAAAGGACTGCCATAACCATCGGAATGATAAGCGCAACGCAGAATATGCTCTTCAGGATCAGGTGCCTTCTTCTCCGTCTTTTCTTTCTGCCGCATTTTACTGACCTGCTGCCTCCTGTATATCGACTTTTCCCATATTTGTTTACTTTATACCCGTCTCCTTTGTATCTGCTCCCCCTGTATCCGCTCTCACTTTCCCAGTCCTCCCTCATAAGGGCATCTCCTCCTTTTCTATAAGAAGATGATACCTGACCTTTTCAACGAATTTTTGGAAAGAATTCTTAACATTTACAGATATTATTTTTTAAGAAAAAATTAGCGCCGGCACAAACCGGCGCAGATCATGGATCTGGCTGCTGAAGCAGCCTCTATATTTTGTCAAGTACCTTCTAATCTTCCCTGTCATTCGTAAGGTTCAGCCTGTCGAAGATATAGAACATCAGTCCCATCAGCATGCCGACCACACAGGCAAGCACCATTCCGGTAAGCTGGATGCTTCCGAACTGCACGGTGATACCGGACAGACCGACCACGAAGATAACAGATGTCATCGCCATATTTCTGGATTTATTATAATCCACCTGTGACTCTACCAGGATACGGATGCCCGATGTTCCGATCATGCCGTACAGCAAGAACGAGATACCGCCGATAACAGGTCCCGGGATCGTGTTGATCAGTGTGGTCATCTTCCCGATAAAGGAACAGATGATGGACAGCACTGCCGCGCCGCCGATCACGTATACACTGTAAACCTTTGTCATCGCCATAACACCGATATTCTCTCCGTATGTCGTCGTCGGCACGGAACCGATCAGGCCCGAGAGCATACTGGAAAAGTTATCCGCAAAGAGGGAGCGGTGGAGCCCCGGATCTTTTAAGAGATCCCTTCCCACGATCTTGCTGGTCACGATCTGATGTCCGATATGTTCCGAGGTAATCACAAGCAATACCGGAATAATGATCACGATCGCCTCCCACTTAAACTTCGGCGTGGAAAAGTTCGGGATGGAAAAGAACGGCGCCGCTGCAACCTGCGAAAAATCTACGATGCCGCAGGCAAGAGCGGCGATATATCCCGCGATGATAGCGATCAGAATCGGGATGACCGATAAAAATCCGCGGAATAAAACTGATCCGAGCACAGCCACCAGAAGCGTCACGAGAAATACGATCACGTTTCTGCTGTCGATCACTTCATCGGCAAGTCCTGCATTAGACGCCGCTGTTCCTGCAAGTTCCAGTCCGATCAGGGCTACAACCGGACCCATCGCCGCCGGCGGCAGCACTACATCGATCCAGTCCGAGCCGAATTTATAGATCAATACAGCCAATATACACCCAAGAAATCCCACGACAACGAATCCGCCCAGTGCATATTCATAGCCCCACTTTGAGATGACCACGCCTGCCGGCGCCAGAAAAGCGAAGCTGGATCCCAGATATGCCGGCGCTCTTCCCTTTGTGATCAGGATAAAGAGAAGGGTGCCGATCCCGTTCATAAAGAGTACGACCGCGGGGTTGATGCCGAATACGAACGGCACCAGCACGGACGCGCCGAACATCGCAAACATGTGCTGGATGCTCAGAGGCACCAGCAGTTTAAACGGTACTTTCTCTTCCACCTGAATGATTCTTTTGTTTTCCATGTAAGTCCTCCTGTTCTCTCATTCTCATCTGTAAATACATCTCCTACATCTTACCATACGATCATACAAAAGATAAAGGGCTTTTACTTCCACACTTCCTGCATGACCCGCATTGCATTTCCATATGCGATCTTATCCAACTGCCGCGGCGTAATCCCTTTTCTTCTCATCGCATCCCATACTCTCCCGATATCCTGGACTCCCTGTATGCCGGCCGGGAGGGAGTCCGGATCAAAGCCGTCAAGATCCGTTCCCAATGCAACCGCATCCTCCCCGGCTTTATCTATCATCCACAGGGCATGGTCTGCAATGTCGTCCGCAGACGCCCTGCCGCCGTCAGATTTCCCTCGTCTCTCCCGAAGAAATTCCGAGTAGAAATTGACGCCCGCCACTCCGCCTTTCTCACCCAGCGCACGCAGCATTTCATCGCTCAGATTGCGCGGATGCCGGCAGAGGCTTCTGGAATTTGAATGGGATGCAGCGACCGGATACCTGCTGTATTTCATACAATCCCAAAAACCGCCGTCCGACAGATGGGAGACGTCCACGATCATCCCAAGCTCATTCATCCGCTCCACCGTCTGTATCCCGAAGTCTGTAAGACCTTTTTCCATAATATTTCTGTCACGGCTGTTTGGATATCCGATGCAATTTTCATAGTTCCATGTCAGGGTGACAAGGCGGACTCCTTTTTCATGCAGCTCATCCAACCGGGATAGCCTGCCGTTTAGGACGCCGCCTTCTTCTACTGTAAGGATGCCGGCTGTTCTTTCTGCCTTCGCTGCTGTCCTTTTCTTTGCTGATGCACCCGCCTCTTTCTCCGGAGTGCGAAGTTCCGAAGAGCAGAGCTCTTCTCCTGCCTTCGCAAAGACGAGCGTCTGACCCGCCTCGCAGTACGCCTCGCCGATCATCTTCAGGACCGCCTCATATGCCGTGTCCCACCTGCCACTGTCGTCCCGTCTGACCGGAAGCTTTCTCTCACATATCATCTTCATATCCTTATCGCCATACTCCGCCGCATTTACATAGCATGCGAAGAATTGTGCCGCGGAATCCGTCTGTCTGAGCCTCTCTGCGTCAACACACAGATGATTTCTGTACAGGCTCTCTGCCGTATTTCTATCTGTCTCTTTGATTTTTACGATCTCGCTGAGCGTATCACAGTGCATATCGATCCATTTCATGTTCCCACCCCTGTTATCATTCTATGTATAATTTCCCATTTTCTTACATACTCTATCATACGTCACAGCACTATTTCTGTCCAAAATATGTCTGTAAAGGAGAAACTATGGAACCCAAGATCGGAATCGTTGTCTGCGGTTTTACTCAGGACCGCCAGTTTGTCACTAATCCATACATCCAGTCTGTGCGCTACGCAAAAGGCATCCCGCTCGTACTTCCTCTCGTGAGGAGCGATCACCTGCTGGACGAATACACCGGACTGTGCGACGGATTTCTCTTCTGCGGCGGCGATGACATCACGCCTCTCCTGTTCGGAGAAGAGCCGCAGAAAGGAAACGGCAGGACTGACGTTACGGTGGATCTGTTCCAGATCCGCCTCATGAAGCGTATCCTAAGATCCGGCAAGCCTGTCTTTGCTATCTGCCGGGGGATGCAGATCTTAAGTGTCGCCTGCGGAGGCACGATCTGGCAGGACATGTCCCTGATCCCCGGAAAGACGCTCGACCACATGCAGCAGTCGGCAGTCCGCAGCGAGGTCAGCCACCGGATCCGCACGGAACGCGGGAGCCGCCTCCGGGAGTATGTCGGTTCCAATCTCCTGGTAAACAGCTTCCACCATCAGGCCGTCAACTCACCGGGTAAGAATGTAACCGTCAGCGCCCGCGCCCAGGATGATACGATCGAAGCGATCGAGATCAAAGACCATCCTTTTGCCATCGGCGTGCAGTGGCATCCCGAATGTATGTACCGCAGTTCTTCCGAAATGCGGAAACTTTTTCATGAATTTGTCCTGCATTCACTCCTAAACTGAGAGAATGCAGGACATACGATCTCCTGAATTCACAAAATATACCGTTCGATCGCTCTCGCAGCACCGTCGCGGTTATTTGGATCTGTTACATGATCCGCCTGTACTTTCAGGCTCTCCACCGCATTCCCCATCGCGATCTTAAGGCCGGACGATGCAAACATTGACAGGTCGTTTTCGCCGTCACCGATGCACGCGGTCTCTTCCTGTCTGATCCCAAGATGACCGACCAATGCCGCCAACGCATTTCCCTTCGAGGCTTCCCGTGAATACACCTCTGCATAGATCCCGGTATAAGCCGCATGCAGGGAAGGATACTCCTTCAATATGTTCCTCACTTTCTCTTTCGCGCCCGGAAGGAGAAAATAGAACTGGAATTCTTCCACCTCATAGTTATTCTTTCGGATAAATGCTTCCATATCCCGGACACAGTAAACGCCCTTCGCATCTTTCCCATATATCATAAGTCCCGCCGCAGTGAGAAAACGCCCCTGCAGAAGATACCGGTGCCTTACATGGGATGCGATCCCCAGTCCGTTTCCCCTGCACTTCTCAAGGAGCGTCAGCGCGTCTTCCCGCTTTACAGACGCCTGAAAAATTGTTTTTCTTTCACAGATATCCGTTACTCTCGCTCCGTTCGAGCTGATCACGTAGCGAAACAGCCCTCTATTCGCATCGTCATCAGGTGTCCCTGTCTCCCGGAGTGTTCCCGCCGCCAGCCGGTGGGGGATGCATTCCAGATTCCGCCCGGTAGCCGGCACGAGAACGACGCCTTTTTCCGCTGCTTTTCTTAAAGCCCAAAGTGTTCTGTCTGTCATGCGGCTCCGCCCGTTCAGGCAGGTGCCGTCCATATCAACTGCAAGTAATTTTATCATAGTAGGATCCCTCTCTTTATCCACGAGGTATTCTACCATATTTCCGGGATGTCCGCTATCCCTTTACCCTGTATATCCTACGCCCCGGATATTTCTCGCCTCCGATCTCCGTTCCCCCCTCCTGCACAGCATCGGGATCCAGTATAATAATGCAGTCATAATTTTCCTGCGCCTCTTCGAGTACTTTTTCATCCAGCCGGTCCGTCACTTCCACATCCTCTGCCCAGAGATAATACCTGCATACATAGCGCACCTCCCCGTCTGATACCTGACCGTTCTCATCCGAGGCGGCGACAAGATATCTCCGTTCGTCCATCGTTCCTTTCCCATACCATCTGTCTCCGATGATCTGCTCCGCCTGTCCGGGCAGCGAGGCATCCCACTCCTGCCTTATACTGATCAGCCCATTGATCTCCGAATAGAGGAAATTCACTGCCAGAAGAAATGTCCCAAGGACTGCATATTGATATCTCCGCTTTGCCCCCGGAGAGGAATATGCCCGGTACGCGCCCCGTTCGTCGATGTCCACCGCAAATGAATGCTCTATATCTATTGCCGCCCCCATAAACAGCACTCCGGCAAAAAGTACCATGATACTGCATGCATACCGGTCGGATCCGGCAAGGCGGAGCGCTTCGTCCTCCGGCATGGTGTACAGATACATATACAGCATTCCCGCATAATAAGCAGCAGTCACAATATATCCAGACAAGAGGATCCGTCCCAGCCTCCACCGCCGCTTCAACCGCAGCCGCGCACAGAGTACCGCTGTCACGGCTGCCAGACTGCACAGGGCAAACACCTGAAAGGCACGGGTCGACGGATCAAAAGCCGTCCTCAGGAAATCCCGCACGATACTTTCATGAAAAATTTCCGCAGCAGGCTCGAACTCCGGAGCCGGAGCATCTCCGATCTCGAATTTCCCCTGAAAGCCTGCCAGGTCAGTACGCAGATGATACTGCCATGCCAGGAAAGGGAGCATCCCGCCCGCAATGGTCAGGAGCGAATACAGAAATCTTTTCATTATCCGCCCGCTCTTCCCCGTATGGTACTTTTCTGTGCGGAATCTTCCCACATGGGGCTTTTCTGTGCGAGGCTTTCCCATATGGAGCTTTTCTGTGCGGAACATACTCCACAGTACGTAGAGTCCGGCTATTCCTGCGAAAAACATTCCGGTGCCTTTTACGATCCCGGTAAACCCGAGCAGGATAATTTCCAATATACACAGCTTTCCTTTCTCATCCCTGTACTGATATGCCGCTGCCACAGACGCCAGGGCGAGAAGCGGCAGGAGAAAATCCACCAGAAGATTATTGATCCGGATAGTCAGGTTGAGATAAGACAGAAACGCACATCCCATCGCAAGAAAGGAATACAACAGGAACCTTCTCCGCTCCTTTACGATCCCGAACACTGCCAAAAAGCATGCAAAGATCATGCTGTTCTGTGCAAGCAGCATCGCTCCCTGGGAATGTCCGGCAAAACGGCATACGTAATAAATGAATACACTGCTCCCGGGCGGATAGTCCCGGAACGGGATCAGTGTGGTATCCCTTCCCGGGAAACTGTCTTCTGTCAGCAGATATTTCACGATCAGCGCCCAGTGCGAGAAATTGTCATAATGATCCAGCCGCAGATATGCCGTAAGGATGACAAATACTATAACACCTGTGCCGAAACATACTCCGAACAAACTCCACGCCGGGAATCTGATCCTGCCTTTTATCACACAGTACAGGAACACACCGCTTCCCGCCAGTCCTGCCAGAAATACCAGATCGGCCGCCGGCGCCAGCTGTCCGAAAAGTCCGCCCCAGAAAAGGATAAGACTAATCCCCGCCGCACAGGTGACCGGCACGAACCAGATCTTCACCTTCCCGAACCGATAAACAGTAAACAGGACTCCCCACAGTGACAGGAGGAACAGAAGTATTTTGATCATATCCGTCATGTGTTCCATCTGCTCACCTCTTTTCTTTCTCTCCATCGTCTCCGGATATTGCGGGACACCTCATCATAGAGCGTCATCCACGGATCGATCTCTCTGGGGAGGGAATGTTCTCTGTCATGGATGATCTGGAGCCAGTTCCTCCGGTCCGTCTCATCTTCAGGACTGACGGAGGCTGTGACAAACCATCCCCCGCCCTGCTCTCTCCTGGTGTAAGCACATACTGCATTCAGCAAGGCCCGGTAATACTTCGCAGTGACCGTAATACTGAACGTTTCGCCTCTTCTGATCCGAAATTCTTTTCCATTTTCACCGGCTCCCGGATCTGTGATCCGCAGGGCGATCCCCTCCTCTGAGACATCCACAGTCTCTCCGCTCCATATTCTGCCTCCAACTGTTATTTCCGCCTTTTCCACAGCGCCGATCCGGTCTGAGATGCGTCTGGATTCTCTCCCCATCATAAAAAGCACCGCATATATGAGCGCGGTCAGATTATAGCCCAGCCAGAAGATGATAACACTGCTGTAGACCAGTGCCATCCCGTACTTGCCGCGGACAAAATGCAGCAGGGCTGCTGCGGTCAGCAGGATCAGTATTCCGTGGGGGATCAGATACCGGGCTCCCGCCGTTTTCTGTCTCCGCTTCTTCTTGTCCGTCACTTTGAATTTCTGCTGATGGATCCCCACAGATTCCAGCAGCACCGGTATGATGAGATACGGGGCAAGGATCGTATCGATGATCTGGCTCCACCGCACATTCCGGATATTTCCGCTGAGATATTCCACAGAAACGCGGTAAGATAGATGAGAAGGAAGCCAGAAAATCAGGAGCTCCCAGAACCCGCACTCGACCAGACGGAATCCGAACAGGGCGAACAGGACCGGCGCAAGGATAAAGATCATCCTGCACAAAAAAGACCACCAGTACAGATATGCATTCAGATAGGACAGCCTTGCAGCCAGCGGCAGTTCCCGGGTAAAGACCGCGTTTGTATTCTGAATACTCTGGATCACGCCTCTTGCCCAGCGCACTCTCTGTCCGATCATACTCTCCACTGTAGTAGTCGAAAGCCCTGCCGCCAGAACTTCAGATGAAGCATAAGTCACGTATCCTGCCTTCTGGAGCCGCAGACTCGTCTCAAAATCTTCCGTTACGGTGTCATAAGGGAACCCGCCGATCTCCTCCAGGGCAGCCCGCAGGATCACAGTGTTGCTCCCCGTGTATGCTGCAGTATTTGTGGCATTTCGCAGAATATTGATCTCCCGGGAGAAGAAGTCCTGTTCATTCGGGATATCCTTTTCCGAAAAAAGATTAAACCGGAAGAGATCCTGATTGTAAAAGCTCTGGGGCGTCTGCACCAGACCCATACGCACATCAGGAGTAAGAAAATAGGGAACAGTCCTTACCAGAAATTCCCGGCGGGGTATCATATCCGCATCAAATGTGGCGATCAGCGGCGATGAAGTATGAGCGAGGGCGTTATTGTAATTGCCGGACTTTGCATGCCTGTTATCCGCCATCCCCAGATAGCCGGCGCCCAGGCTCTCCGCCATCTCCTTTATTTCGCGGCGGTTCCCGTCGTCGCAGACATAGATATGGACTTTCCCTTTCTCCGGATATTCCAGAAAGGTACATGCGTTGACTGTCTTGTACAAGAGTTCCGGAGCTTCATTGTGGGTGGCGATGAATACATCTACATCCGGGAACCGTGCATCAGGGACATCCGGCAGCGGGATCTCGTGACTTTTCCTTTTCATCCTGCCCGCCATCAGCTCGATCATGCCGCCGGTGGTCACGGCCTCTGCTGCTGCCAGCATTACTCCTGCCGCTGCCTGCAGGATCCCGGCGCCCCACGGGATTGTAAAGAAGATCCGCCAGATCAGGTAAACAGAAGACAGGATGATCGTCAGTATAAAACTGATATTCCGCTTCCGCTCTTCCGTCACTGCTCCTGCCGCTTTTCTATCGATCATGATCTTCTCCGCCCTTTCTCCTGCTACGGAATATCCTGTTTTTCTGGATCTGATAGGACAGGAAGATAAACTTCACCGGTTCATAGAACAGGGCTGTCATCACCCGGATACTGTCCTTCACCGGCCGGAAGTGAGTCCCTGCATTTTTCTCCTCATACACAGTCTCGATCTTTTCCGTGCGGACAGGGATACCCTGCCTTGCACAGACGAGCAGCACGCTTGTCTCATACTCAAAGCGTTCCCCCGGCACGCCCAGCATCAGTTCCAGAAGACTGTCATCAAACGCGCGGAATCCGGTCTGTGTATCCTCTAAATATATCCCTGACAGGGTGCGGAACACTATAGAAGAGAACCGGTTTCCAAACCTGGATTTCCACGGCACTTCCGGACCTGAGAAATCCCTGACCCCCAGGATCAATGATCCGGGATGCCGTCGTGACAGTTCAAGAAGGCGGACACCGTCATCGGGAAGGTGCTGGCCGTCGCAGTCTGCGCAGAGGATCCATGCGGAGGACTGCTCATAGGCACTCCTGTCCTGTACCGTCATCTGTCTGAGCACATAAGCAAATCCAGTCTTCAGCGCGCTTCCTTTTCCCTTGTTCCTTTCATGTCGCAGCACTGTACAGTTCTCCATCTCTTCAAGCTGGTCAAAGGTTTCCCGGTGATCCGCCCCTGATCCGTCGTCGATGACAACGATCTGTGCGGAAATCCTGTCTCTCATTTCACGGATCCTGTCCCTCAGCCCGGGTCCCGGTTCAAATGCCGGGATAACGATATATGTCCGCTCCATATGACGTCACTCTCCCCTGCCCTTATCATCTGCGCGTAAGATCCTGCTCCTCGGGCAGTCCGCCCTGCACATGATACATTCCCTTCTCATACACGAGATCAGCGTGTCATTGATATAAAACTGGTCTTTTCCCAGATATTTGGAAATATACAGGGCAGTATCCGCGCACTGATATAATTTCTTATAATCTCTGATCCTGTCATCCACAGGCACGGCACCGATACTTGCCGATACCTGATATTTCTCATAGCTTTCCGCCAGTGTCCGGCGTACCTTGTCGAGAAGATCCTTAAACTTATCCTCCAGCGTCTTCATCGACACCTCATTGCGGATCAGGACAACGAACTCATCTCCGCCCAGCCTGCCGATCACATCTTCCCTGCGGAAAGTATCCGAGAGACATCCGGCAAATTTCCGGAGGATCTCATCTCCTGCCGGGTGTCCCTCACTGTCATTGACCCGTTTAAAATTATCCAGATCAAGTAGTACCATAGCGCCTTTTTGATTCTCTTCTCCTAAGAATGCTTCCGCCCGGCGCTCGGATCCCGCCCTGTTATAAAGACCTGTAAGCCGGTCATATTCCGCTTCCGTCCTCGCCTCGCAAAGCTGATCCTCCATCTGGTCCATTCCACGGGATTTCTCCAAATATTCCTGCTCCAGCTTAAAGATCATCTCCACGAGAGGTTTTAATTCCGGTATCTCGCTGTCGTCTTCATACATATCCTTTTCACCGCTCAGGATACTGTATATCCCGTCTTTTATCTTTCTAAAGTGTCCGAACAGATATTTTTTCAGATGATGCCGGATCAGCAGGACTGTCAGCACGCTGATCACGGCAATCCCGGCCGATCCGATCCAGAACGTCAGCTTCACATTGTCCGCAACACGGTCCAGGTCGGAAAAAGCGATCAAAAACATGTCGTCCATCTCTCTGACCACAGCATTCTGATATTTCCCGTTGATATAGAGCAGGACAGCTTCATCCTTCGGCAATATTGCAAGGTAATCCAGAAGTTCCGCCCCTTCATCCACATTCCGTATCCTGATCTCCTGCTGATTGTTCTGCGTCATCCCAAGCACTTCTCCGTACGTCTTTCCCACAGCAAAGATGCTGGTGGCATATTCTGTTGTCGCCTGCCTCAAAATGAATCTGATCTGCCTTTCCATATCCGAATCTGCCTGCCCCGTCTCCCTGAGTTCTTCCGATGTCCGGATATAATTATTCTCTACATTTTCCAAAAGCTGATACAGGTAATGTTCATTTTCAGATCTTCCCATGATATAAAGACTGACAGAGAAAATGAGGATAAATGCGGCAGCTGAGATCAGATATGTCACTGCAAGCTTACGGTACAGTCTCTTCATAGGGGCAGCTTCCTTTCCGGAAATACCGTTTCCGCCCCGCGCAGATCCTGAGCCTGCTGCCATCTGATATACTGCTCTCTCGGCAAAGGCCGGGAATAATAATATCCCTGTGCCAGATGACATCTGTGGTCAAGGAGAAAATGGATCTGTTCCTCCTTCTCTACCCCCTCCGCCACTACTTCCAGGCCCAGATCCTCTGCCATAGCGATCGTTGAGGCAAGGATGATCTCAGCCTTCGGGTCGCCGATCCGCTTCACAAAGTAACGGTCAAGCTTCAGGATATCAAATCGGATGTCCTGAAGCACCTTTAACGAAGAGTTTCCTATCCCAAAATCATCCATTGCGATCTGAAATCCGTGTTCTCTCAGCTGTTCCACAAATCCGGGCAGTCCATGTTCCCCGCCATCTGCTGTCTCCGTGATTTCAAAGAGCAGTTCTTTACGCGTGACATGATATTCATCTATGATCTTTTTCAGCTTTTCAGCAATCCCGCGTCTTCCCGCCTGCAGTCTGGACAGGTTTACCGATACCGGGCCCAGATCGATCCCCTGCTTTCTGGTCTGGCTGATATCCCTGCAGACATTTCTCAGCACTTCCTCGTCAAGCACTGCCATCAAACCGAGATGTTCAAGGAGCGGCACAAATACAGCCGGCTGCATCCATCTTCCATCCTCCCGCTGCCAGCGGACCAACGCCTCCGCCCCGCAGTGTTTCCCCGTTCGCATATCCAGCTGGGGCTGATACCAGACATGAAATTCCCTGTTTTTTATTGCCACCTGAAATTCCTGCTCCATTCTCCGTAAATCTTCCATCAACATATATGCCTCCATTTTCCTGCATAATTAGTGTGACTGAAAAACGGGGAATTATGTATCTGTATGCTTATAAAATTTGACAGCACGCTTATGTTATCCGTTCATTTCAGAGCAGAAAAGAGGTACTGCCCCGGCTCCTTTTAAGCCGTTACAGTACCTCTTCTATCCTTTCCTATCCACTTATAAAATTCATGCCTACTTCCCCGCGATCTCTCTCGCAACGTATACGCCGCTGGCCGATGCGTGGGACAGAGAGTGCGTCACGCCGCTTCCGTCTCCGATCACGTACAGACCTTTGTGGATCGTCTCCAGATGCTCGTCTAACTGAACTTCCATATTATAGAACTTCACTTCCACACCGTAGAGCAGCGTGTCATCATTCGCTGTTCCCGGTGCGATCTTGTCAAGCGCATACACCATCTCGATAATACCGTCAAGGATACGCTTCGGAAGCACGAGACTCAGATCTCCAGGCTCCGCCGAGAGTGTCGGCCGCACAAATCCTTCTTCGATCCTCTTGGCTGTACTTCTCCTGCCGCGGATCAGGTCGCCGAATCTCTGGACGAGTACTCCGCCGCCCAGCATATTGGAAAGCCGTGCAATACTCTCGCCGTATCCGTTGCTGTCCTTAAAAGGCTCGGAGAAGTGCTTCTCCACCAACAGGGCAAAATTGGTGTTTTCCGTCTGCTTTGCCGGATCTTCATAGCTGTGCCCGTTTACCGTCACGATCCCATTGGTATTCTCATTTACCACAATGCCGTAAGGATTCATACAGAATGTCCTTACCTTGTCCTCAAACTTCTCCGTCCGGTACACGATCTTGCTCTCATAGAGCTCATCGGTCAGATGGGAGAAGATCACAGCCGGAAGCTCAACTCTCACGCCGATATCCACACGGTTCGACTTGGTCGGGATATCCAGCCCTTCGCAGATCGTCTCCATCCATTTGCTGCCGCTCCTGCCGACAGAGACGATACATTTGTCACACTCGTAAGTCTGTCCCGCACACGTCACTTTATAACCGTCACCGTCGATCTCCAGGGTATCTACATGGCTGTTGAAATGGAACTCGACTTTTTCTTTCAGCTCGGTGAACATGTTCTCCAAAACGATATAATTGATGTCCGTTCCCAGATGACGCACGGAAGCATCCAGCAGTTTCAGTTTGTTCTGCATACACAGCTTCTTGAACTTCGTCCCCGCGGTAGAATACATCTTCGTGCCTTCGCCGCCGTACCTCACATTGATCTCGTCAACATAGTTCATCAGATCAATTGCTGTATCCTTGCCGATATATTCATAAAGCGTGCCGCCGAAATCATTGGTGATATTATATTTTCCATCCGAAAATGCACCTGCTCCGCCGAATCCGCTCATGATCGCACATGTCTTACAGTTGATGCAGCTCTTTACTTTCTTACCGTCGATCGGGCATTTCCTTTTCTCCAGCGGATTCCCGGATTCAAATACAGCCACTTTGAGCTGCGGCGCTTTCTGCATCAGCTCATATGCGGCAAAGATCCCGCCCGGCCCGGCTCCTATTATGATCACGTCATACTTACTCATTTTTCTCTTTCCTTTCTCATCGATCGCTTTCTGCAGCGGAATTATCCGGTGCTTTTTTGTATCTCATTCTTATTATTCTTAATTTATGTACGCTTTACTCCTCGTGGAGCACCGCCTGTACAGCTTTCTTTGTCTTCGGCAGCCAGAACTGCACCAGCGGCCCGGTAAGAAATACCGCCACTACTGTTCCTGCTCCCACCGTGCCTCCTAATAGAAAGCCAAGTACCACAAAGAACAGGTCGCATCCCACTCTCACCCAGCGGAACTGCACGCGCTCGATCTTATCCGACAGAATGACCGCTACAAGATCATTCGGCCCTGTTCCGGCATTACTGTTGATCACAATCGACATTCCTGCCGAGAGGATCACGCAGCCAAGCACCATGCTGACGATCCGGACAGCCATCAGTGCTCCGCCGTTTATGTATCCGCCCAGAAGCCATGTGAACAGGTCGATGATCGGACCTCCGCAGAAAGCGCATACAACGGTTCCCGGCTTCACATACCCCTTTGTGGTCAGCAGCATGACTGCCATAAGGATACACAGCACGATCACATGGACTGTACCTACTGTCAGGCCGAACACTCTGGACAACCCCTGGATGAATACGGTAAAAGTATCTGTCCCGAGCTCTGATAACAGGAACAAAGTCACTCCCAGATGTGCGATCGTCAGCCCGATCAACAATATAACAAGTGCTTTCGCCCAGTCTGCTGCACTTCTTCCCGATGTATCAGAAGCAAATTTTTCTTTCTTCGTTTCCATAACTCTCATTCCCTGTTTTTCATTTTATTAATAACCACAAAAACTGCCGTCCCACTCCTCTTTTAAGGTCCGTGGGACGGCAGTTTTACTTCATCTGTTCAAGTGGGTCTATTCAACTTCTGAAAACTGGTCTTTTCCCACTCCGCACAGCGGGCAAACGAAATCTTCCGGGACATCTTCCCATTTTGTGCCGGGCTCGATACCGTTATCCGGATCGCCTGCCGCCTCATCATAAATATATCCGCATACGTCACATACATATTTCTTCATCGTCTGATACCTCCTGTGGTAACTTTAGTATTTTATATTTTCCTTTTTTACGTAGGAAATTATTTCGTTATCATAATAACACATGTGCAAACGGTTTTCAATTTAAAAATCTTTTTTCTATTGAACGGCCTTCTGCGGCCTTCTATTAAACAGACCGGTCTAGGAATTAGTCAGCCATTTTCTTACTGTATCTATATCGACGCCAACCGCCTTTGCAATCTGATCCAACGGCAGATTCATCTTATACAAATTTCTCGCCGTAGTTTTCTGCCCTTCGGCCAGACCGGCACTGTGCCCGTCCGCCCAGGCGTCTTCCCGCTCCTGTCTCATATGCTTCTCCTGATCATATTCGAATATGCTCATTTCTTTCGCCTCCGCTCTGTGCTTCTCCAGGAAGTCCTTCAGCACGCCCTCTGCGACACACTCCCTAATTGCCCGGTCCACCGCATCCGCAAGTTCCATCTCTTCCACATACTTGCGGACTTTATCCGTGTAGATTGCGTATTCCTTAAGCGTCCTACAGGCCTCTTTCAGCTTCTGATTATTCTTTCCTGAAATGTTCAGCATCACTGCCGACAATTCCAACCCTGCATGAGGGTCTTCTTTCTCATACATTTCCGACAGGTTCAACACAGTCCGCTCCGGGAGTTCTTCTTTTCCGTTGTAGAAGATCAGGAACTCCGGCGGAGGGATCTTTATTATCTTTGTTCCGTACAGGTTTGCGTTTCTTGTCATCCTTGAATACAGTTTCGCAATATAGATCAGGAACCTTAAAGGTAAGTTCGGGTTGTAGGTGGACTGGTGCTCATACAGAGAGAGCCGTCCGTCGATCAGGAAAGAAGCATCGTTCTTTACTGTCATGTAGATCGCATTTTCCAGAGTGTTGATCTCCAGGATCTCCGGATCGGTATAATGTTTTTCACTTACTGCGTTATACAGTTCCAACAGGTTATTCTTATCCTGGAACAGCATGATGAACAGAGTGGACTTGTACGTCCGGTTGATCGGTGGCGTGGTTGCTTTTGTTTCGTTTGATATATTTCAGCCTCCTTATGAAAATGTAGTGCAAAGAGACTGATAATGTGTGGACGACACTTTCCACAACTCTGTGTGCCGTTACATTCAAAATCTCTCTGCTGTTAATAGGGAATTAAAAGCATCGGGATTTTCCTGAATGTAATAGAACTTTTGATATAGGCAGTACTGCCGCTTAAGAATAAAACATGCTGGAAATGTAATGCTTTTGTTAATGATACCACAGACGGGAAAAAAGTGCCAGAAAAAAAGACGTCTCCTTTCATATCAGGCAATTCCTCAGGCAATTCCTGTCATGAAAAGAGACGTCTATATGAATCAATTATTTTCTTTCTTTCAGATCTTCTCCCCTTTCCCCTCTAAGTCCGAGTATCCCCTCCACCAGTATCCTCACGTCATCAAAAATATAGTCAAACGCCCCTGCCTGGCACATATTGATGAGCACCATCCCGATCGGCACGGCCAGGATCATCCAGAGGATGCCGCCCATACGATACCCGATGTAGAGCAGGACGAGTGTGACCAACGGATTGAGTCCTACGCTGTCCCCTACGAGTTTCGGCTGAAGGAGCTGATGGACTGCCTGGGTGATCACATAGATCACGATAAGTGCAACTGTCATCTTATAATCACCCATGAAGAATTTGTAGACCGCCCATGGGATCATCGCTGTCCCAGTGCCGAAAAACGGAAGGAAATCAAGGAACGCGATCAAAAATGCGACGAGGACAAAATATCCTGTCCCAAGCAGGCCGAGGCCGACCAGCAGGATCACAAACACGATCGCCATGATCTTAAACTGTGCCTTGAAATATCCTCCCACAGCATATCTCAGATTATCGATCACAAGCGTCATCCGCTTTTGTATGGAGCCAGGCGCCACTTTCTTCATCCAGTTCAGCACTTCCTCGCGCTGCACGATAAAGAAATACGCAGACAGTACCGAGACAAGAAAGCCGATCAGGTAAGACGGCACCTGCTTGGCAATATTTCCCGCCGCTGTCACAGTCGGCTCGCTGATATTAGATACAAGATTGCCCATATACTGGTCTAGGTTCTCTACTACAGTATTCCAGCCGTTCTGGATCCCGGACGGGAGGCGCTCGAAAATGCCCGAGAGCGTATCTCCAATCTGTCTTAAGCCTGTCTCCAGCTGCGCATACATCTCAGGAAAATTCCGGATCAGATCTCTTATCTCCAGCACAAGCCGGCTGATCCCAAAATAGAGCGCAAGTATGATAGCAGCAAGCACCAGTATAACGATAAGGGCTGAACCTAACTTTTTCACGATCTTCAGACGCTTTTCCAGCCAGTTGACGAGCGGCGCCGCGATAGCTGCGATGATCCATCCTATGACAAACGGCATAAGGAACCGCAGCAGATTCCATCCAATGACCACAAATGCGGCGGTGGCAAGGAGACTGAACAGCAGCCGCAATGCCACTTGCCAGTACGGACGATTATTCTCCATCCTGTTCCTCCACAGTTATTCCAAAACATTCTGTCTCGATCAGTTCCCAGATCTCATCCCGCCCCTGTTTTGTCGTCGATGAAAACGGGATTACTTTTGTCCCCGGGACGAGTGCAAGACCTTCTTTTAACATTTTAACATGTTTCTGTACCTGAGAGCGTTTTATTTTGTCAAGTTTTGTTGCAATGATGACCGGCTGATATCCCTGTTCGATCACCCACTGGTACATCATCTTGTCGTTAGCGGAAGGCGCATGACGGATATCAATGAGCAGGAACACTGCCTTGAGCTGTGCTGAACTGTGCAGATACCGCTCGATCATCTTTCCCCACTGTTCTTTCTCTTTTTCAGAGACTCTGGCGTAGCCGTATCCCGGCAGATCGACCAGATAGAGTTCGTCATTGATGTTATAGAAATTGATCGTCTGCGTTTTTCCCGGCGTTGCCGAAATACGTGCATAGGACTTCCGGTTCATAAGCGCATTGATCAGGGACGATTTTCCTACGTTCGACTTTCCCGCAAATGCGACCTCAGGTTTATCATTTACAGGCAGAGTACTTGTGACTCCGCACACTGTCTCCAGATTAATACTTCTGATTACCATATCATTCTCCTGTCAGTGCTTTTTCCAGTACTTCATCCATATTCTCTACGGGTATGATCTCCAGACCTTTTGTGATCTCGGAAGAGAGTTCTTCCACATCCGCCACATTTTCTTTCGGCACGAGCACGGTCCGGATCCCGGCGCTTTTTGCCGCAAGCAGCTTCTCCTTGAGACCGCCGATCGGGAGCACACGGCCGCGAAGTGTGATCTCGCCCGTCATCGCGAGGTCTGCCCGGACTTTCTTCTCCGTCACAGCAGAAAGCATGGCTGTCGCCATGGTGATGCCGGCGGACGGTCCGTCTTTGGGCACGGCTCCTTCCGGTATATGCACGTGGATGTCGTGTTTCTCAAAGAAGTCTTCCGCTATGCTGTATTTACTGCTGACGGAGCGGATATAACTGATCCCGGCTCTTGCAGATTCCTTCATTACATCTCCCAACTGTCCGGTCAGCATCAGTTCGCCGCTTCCCGGCATTACATTTACTTCGATCTGCAGCGTGTCTCCGCCGACACTTGTCCATGCCAGACCTCTCACGATACCGACCTCCGGAGCCGGATTCGCCATCTGGTATGTATACTTTTCTTTTCCGAGGAATCTGTGGATATTGCGGTCTGTCACACTGATCTTCTTCCGGTCGGTCGTCAGGATCTCCTTCGCGGCTTTCCTGCAGACATTTCCGATCTCACGTTCCAGCTGGCGCACGCCTGCTTCCTTCGTATAATTGCGCGCCAGTTTCCAGATCGCATGTTTGCTGAAAGTGAGCTGCTCTGATGTGAGTCCATGCTTTTCCAGCTGTTTCGGGATCAGATGCTCCATCGCAATATGCAGTTTCTCATTTTCCGTATAGCTGCTGATCTCGATCACTTCCATACGGTCAAGGAGCGGTCTCGGGATCGTCTGCAGGGTGTTCGCTGTCGTGATGAACATTACTTCCGACAGATCGAGGGGCACTTCCAGATAATGATCCCGGAATTTACTGTTCTGCTCGCTGTCCAGTACTTCCAGAAGGGCTGAAAATGTATCTCCCTTATAGTCTGTACTGACTTTATCGATTTCATCCAGCAGCATGACCGGGTTTTTCACTCCGGCAGTCCGGATCCCGTTTGCGATCCGTCCCGGCATCGCCCCTACATATGTCTTCCTGTGGCCGCGGATCTCAGCCTCATCCCGGACGCCGCCCAGGGAAATGCGCACATAAGGTTTCTTCATTGCACGGGCCAGAGACTTCGCGATAGAAGTCTTTCCGGTTCCCGGCGGTCCTGCGAGACAGAGGATCGGGCTGTCGCCCTTCTTAGTCAGAGTCCGCACCGCAAGGAACTCCAGTATACGTTCCTTGACCTGTTCCAAGCCGTAATGGTCTTCGTCAAGTACCTGCTTCGCATACTCGATATCATTATTATCTTTTGCCGCCTTGTCCCAGGGCATCTCAAGGAGCGTCTCGATATAAGTGCGGATCACCCCGTTCTCCGCCGGGGAGTTCAGGGAACTCTTGAAGCGGTTGATCTCTTTCTGCAGCTTCTCTTTTACTTCTTTCGGAGCCTTTAACTTCTTCAGCGAATTTTCAAACTCTTCCGCATCTGATATCGTGGAATCCTCTCCCAGCTCTTCCCGGATGAGTTTCAGCTGCTCCCTTAAGATATATTCCCGCTGATGCTTATCTACACGCTCTTTGACTTTCTTCTGGATCTCCTCTTTGATATTCATGATCTGGACTTCATTCACCAGCTTAAAACAAAGTTTCTCGTATCGTTTCCAGAAATCCGTCTCATTCAGTATTTCCTGCTGGTCCGTATAGTAAAGAGGGATATTGGCCGCGATCTCATCCACCAGTTTTTTGATCCCTTTGATATCTAAAAGTTGGGCTATGGATTCTTTAGACATCTTTCCGTTCTTCGCGGCATATTCCACCAGCATGTCCTTCAGCCCCCGCTCCATAGCCTCACCGTTAAGATCGTCCGGTAGGGTCAGCTCTGCATCATCGATGATCTCCACCTGAGCGCGGAGATAGGGGTCTTTATACTCAATTTTCTTAAGACGTCCTCTCACCTCGCCTGATACCAGCACCCTTACGATATGCTTCGGCAGCTTAATGATCTGTTTGATCGTTCCTACCGTACCGATCTCATACACGTCTTCTGCTCCCGGATCTTCGGTATCAATGGATTTCTGGGCTGTCAGAAATATCTTCTGCTCTTCTACCATTGCCTCCTGGATCGCAGCGATGGAACGCTCTCTGCTCACGTCAAAATGCACGACCATCTCCGGCATGATCGTCATTCCTCTGAGAGCCACCATGGGCAGACTCTTTATCTCGTTGTCCATTTCATCTCCTCCTGTAATCAATGATCTCCGGCATTGCAGACAGCTCACGGCATTGCTGTCCGGTGCCCGGCAAATCCCCGCTTCCGCAGACGCGGCAGCCGCTTTCCGGGCTTACTGCACAAAGGGCGGGTACACATGGGAATTACCATTGCACCCGCCCCACGGCTGTATCTATACCATATCATATCTTATATCTTTACATATGCTGGTTATATACAGCTTTTATTTCTCCTTGCCGCTGTCACGCGCTTTCAGATGTCAGGAATGATCTCCGTTCTTCTCCGTCCCGCAGATATAACGGTTCTCCTGTCCCGAGCACTGCCTCTTTCGTGATGCGGCACTCTTTGATCGTCTCATCCGACGGAACACGGAACATCGTATCCATCATGATATTTTCCATGATGGCGCGCAGCCCTCTGGCTCCAGTTTTCCGCTTCAGCGTTGTCTCTGCAATAGCCGTAAGGGCATCACGGTCAAACTCAAGCTTCACCCCGTCGAGCTCCAGAAGCTTCTGGTACTGCTTTACGATCGCGCTCTTCGGCTCTGTCAGGATCCGGATCAGAGCTTCCTTATCCAGAAGATCCAGTGAAACTGTGACAGGAAGTCTTCCTACCAGCTCCGGGATCAGACCGTACTTCACAAGATCCTGCGGAAGTACTTCATGGAGCAGGACATCCATATCGTATTCATGCTTTTGCGCGATCTCCGCGTTAAATCCGATAGATTTTCTGTCAAGCCGGGTCTCGATGATCTTATCGATCCCCTCGAAAGCTCCGCCGCAGATAAACAGGATGTTTGTTGTATCGATCTGGATCAGCTCCTGATGGGGATGTTTTCTTCCTCCCTGGGGCGGTACCGATGCAACGGTTCCCTCTATGATCTTCAGAAGCGCCTGCTGCACACCCTCTCCGGAAACATCTCTTGTGATGGACGGATTCTCCGATTTCCTCGTGATCTTATCGATCTCGTCAATATAAATGATCCCGTGCTCCGCTCTCTCGATATCACCGTCTGCCGCCTGGATCACTTTCAGAAGGATGTTCTCCACATCTTCTCCCACATATCCTGCCTCTGTGAGCGCGGTAGCATCCGCGATCGCAAACGGAACGTTCAGGATCTTGGCAAGTGTCTGGGCGAGCAGTGTTTTTCCGCAGCCGGTCGGCCCAAGCATGAGAATATTGCTCTTCTGAAGCTCCACGCCGAGATCCTGCTCTGCCATGATCCTCTTATAATGATTGTACACTGCCACTGAAAGGACTTTTTTCGCCTCATCCTGTCCGATCACGTAATCGTCAAGAAAAGCTTTCATCTCCTCCGGTGTCAGAAGATTGATATCATCAAATGCCCTGTCGTCATTATAATCCAGTTCTTCCTCAATAATTTCCGAACAGATACCGATACACTCGTCACAGATATATGTGCCGTTCGGTCCGGCGATCAGTTTTCTCACCTGCGCCTGAGTCTTGTTGCAGAATGAGCATCTCACGATATCATCCATCATTTTTCCTGCCATACTTTTTCACCTCATACCGCTGTCTTAGTGGTTTACGATCACTTCATCGATCAGACCGTATGCTTTTGCCTCTTCGGCAGACATAAAGTTGTCACGCTCTGTATCGGCTTTGATCGTCTCAAGAGACTGGCCTGTATTTGCAGCCAGGATCTCATTTAATTTCTGTTTTGTGCGGAGAATGTGCTCCGCTGCGATCTGGATCTCAGTCGCCTGTCCCTGTGCGCCGCCGGACGGCTGATGGATCATGATCTCTGCGTTCGGCAGGGCAAATCTCTTGCCTTTCTTACCGCCTGAAAGCAGGAACGCCCCCATACTTGCAGCCATACCGATGCAGACAGTAGACACATCACACTTGATATACTGCATCGTATCGTAGATCGCCAGTCCGGCCGTAACAGATCCGCCCGGGCTGTTGATATAAAGCTGGATATCCTTATCCGGATCATCCGCCTCAAGGAAAAGGAGCTGTGCCACTACCACGCTGGCTGACACATCATTTACTTCCTCGCCGAGAAAGATGATCCTCTCCTTCAGAAGTCTTGAATAGATATCATAGGACCGCTCGCCGCGGCTTGTCTGCTCAATGACGTAAGGTACTAAACTCATATATTATGCCTTCTTTCTTTATAAAAGTGCTGAAAAGGTGCACCATGCGGCACACCTTTCCGATCAACCTGCTTAACCCTCTACTGCCGCGTCTGCAATGAGTGTCACTGCCTCCTGGACTGCGATATCCTCTTTCATCTGTTTTCTCTCGTTATCGCCCATGAATTCTTTGAGCTTGTCAACTTCCATCTGATAAGCTTCCGCCATCTTCTGGAGTTCCTCGTCCAGACGTTCATCTGACACTTCAATGTTCTCAGCAGCCACAACTGCCTCCAGTACAAGTCTTGTACGGATGCGCTTCTCAGCCTGCGGTCTGAACTCTTCCATCATCTTCTCTTCGTTCAGTCCTGTAAACTGGAAGTACTGCTCCAGGCTCATACCCTGCTGCATGATACGACGTGCGAAATCATCAGCCATCTGTCTTGCCTGAAGATCGATCATCGGCTCAGGGATATCGATCTGGGCATTGGCAACAGCCTGCTCAACTGACTGGTCTTCTCTCTTCTGTTTTCTCTCGTTTTCCTTGCGCTCTTTGATCTTAGCTTTTACTTCAGCCTTGTAGTCTTCTACAGTCTCGCTTGAGTCGGAAACATCAGATACGAACTCATCGTCCAGCTCCGGAAGCTCTTTTGCCTTGATCTCGTGGACTGTGCATTTAAATACAGCAGCTTTTCCGGCAAGCTCTTTTGCCTGATAGTCCTCCGGGAATGTCACATTGACTTCCACTTCTTTGCCGATCTCGGCACCGATCAGCTGATCCTCGAATCCCGGAATGAAGGAACCGGATCCGATCGTCAGCGGATATTTCTCGCCTTTTCCGCCTTCAAATGCTTCTCCGTCAACAAAACCTTCAAAATCAAGTGTTACCTGATCTTTATCCTGGACAGCTCTGTCTGTCACATCGATCGTTCTCGCATTGCGCTCACGCTCTTTGTCGATCTCCTCGTCAACCTCTTTCTGTGTTACTCTTGTAGAGACTTTATCCACTTTCAGTCCTTTATATTCACCGAGTGTTACTTCCGGTTTCACCGCTACTTCTGCAGTGAAGATAAACGGTTTTCCTTTCTCAAGCTGTGTGATCTCAACTTTCGGCTGGGATGTGATCTCAAGCTCACACTCGTCATAAGCTTTTCCATATGCCTCTGATATCATATGATTTGCAGCTTCATCATAGAACACTTCCGGTCCGTACATCTTCTCGATCATCTGACGCGGCACTTTGCCTTTACGGAATCCCGGGAGGCTGATCTTGCTGCGTTCTTTCAGGTATGCAGCCTGAAGTGCCTTCTCCACATCCTCTGCTGACACCTCGATCGTCAGCTTCGCCATATTATGTTCTAATTTTTCTACCTGTAAACTCATTTTCTTCCTCCTTGCATGCGCAAAGTTCAAAATTGCCCCGTTTTCATATAAAAACTATATCAGGACACACCTTTGCAGTCATTGCAATAGTATAGCACATAAAACCGCATATTTCCAGTATTTTATTCGTATACAACAGATTTTCTGATTTCTTCCGCCTTTTCCTCCCCGCAGAGGATCGCTGTAAGCCTGAGCGCGAACGGAATCGCAGCCCCCATTCCTCTGCCGGTCGTAATATTTCCGTCCGTGACAGCCGGAACTTTCAACACCTCACCACAGTCAAGTTCTTCCTCGAAAGACGGATATGCACATGCCTTTTTTCCTTTTAAGAGTCCCAGCCCGCTCAAGACAGTGGGCGCAGCACAGATCGCCGCAAGATATTTCCCCTGGCTGTTAAATGTAAGGATCTGCTCTCTCAGCCCCTCATGTGCTTTCAGGTTCAACGTGCCCGGCATTCCTCCCGGCAGCACCAACATATCTGCACTTTCAATATCTGCTTCTTCAAACAGCTTGTCCGACTCCACGATGATACCGTGAGAGCCATTGATCTGCTTCCTTCCCATTACTGATACAGTCTCCGTCTCCACACCTGCCCTGCGCAGGATATCCACAACCGTCAGACCTTCGATCTCCTCAAAACCATCTGCGAGGAAAACACATACTTTCTTCATTTCCTGATGCCTCCTATTCCAGAATCCTCTTGCAGTACATATCGTACTGGCTCTTTCCTTCCGCCAGAGTAAGATCTCCGGCAAGTTCATTTTTCATAGACTTTACCCTTTCTTCATTATAGCGAATCTGTTTTTCAGTTACAAGCGGTTGATTTTTTGTTGAAATACAATACTTTTCAATTATAATAGGAACCAGTGGGAACACTCTCCCCAACGATCATTGCGGCTGCATATTCAGCAGTCAGTCAGGAGGAAATCATATGGAAATCGAACGCAAATTCCTGCCGGATATGGAACATCTTCCGTTTCAGCCCGAAGATTATCCCTGCCGCCAGATCGAGCAGGGCTATCTCTGCACGGAACCTGTCGTGCGCATACGAAGAGATAACGACAAATACTTTCTAACATATAAGTCAAAAGGTCTCATGGTCCGCGAGGAATACAATCTTCCACTCACCAAGCCCGGTTATGAACATCTGCTTGCAAAAGCGGACGGACGGATCATCACTAAGAAAAGATATGTGATCCCGCTTGAAGATGACCTGAAGCTGGAACTGGATATTTTTGAAGGAGATCTCGCCCCGCTTGTCATCGCAGAGATTGAGTTTCCCGATGAAGAGACAGCCCAGGGGTACCAGCCGCCCGAATGGCTCGGAGAAGATGTGACATATTCCACTCTCTACCACAACAGCACCTTAAGCCGGATATGATCGTTCTGTTTTACTCAACAGAAAAAGCAACGTTTTGTTGCTTATACTGATAGATTACTCATTCTGTTGCATAACGCCTTATTTACAGGAAATATTGATATAATGATGGAGAATTTTTGTAGTTTCCTGTAAAAGGAGGTGTTTCCGTGGCTAATATCCAGTTGGCGGTAAATTTGCGCCGTCTGAGGACCGATCACGATTATACACAGGCACAGATCAGCGATAAACTGAATATTTCACGGCAGGCATACTCCAATTATGAGACAGGCAAACGAATCCCTGACCTGGACATCCTGATCCGGATCGCGGATATCTATCACGTTACACTCGAGCAGCTCATTCTTCAGCCTTGCTCCGGTGCCGGTGTTATCAACCAAAATTCCGGCCCTTACTATATTGGGATGGAAGTAGAAACCGCCGATACGATCTATCTGACAAAAGATGAGGTGGAACTTCTGACCCATTACAGAAATGCAGACGAAGACGACCGGAAACTGACCCGGAAAGTATTGAAAATGTAAATTCGTGTTTGTTCAGCAGATGCCGCTGTAGCAACAAAGATATAAATAACCGAATAGCAGACGCAGAACAAGAGGATACTCCAACACTGTGCCGACCCGCTTTACCTCATCCCCTCGAATCCATGTAACGCGAGATCAAAATGCTCGTCCATTGGAACTCGCATTTTAATATCGCTAACATGGTGAACGAGGTGTATTCGGAACGCTCCATGTCGATGCACAGCTTATGCAGTATCCTCTTTTTCTGCTGTCTCATCCGGTCGGTAATCTTTTCTTCCACTGCAGCGTCGTCTTCCAACAAACACTCATACAAAGCGGACGGAAACGGAACTTAGTCGACAAAGTTCACCATTTCGCCCCGTTTTATAGTAAACTTCGTGATTGCCGGGGGAGATACTTCTGATTGGATGAATGCAGAAAATCAGTCGGATACAGCCCCTTTGATGCACCTTCCGGAACCGGGCGGGGAGAAGATGCTGACGGTGACTGTGGAGGAATATTAGATAAAGTTAAAACCTGGGATGCAGCGTTAATCGGGAAAATGAAATTGTCTGAGTGAAACGAGTTGTTCATTTTCCCGATTGCTTTTAGCTGTATCACAGGTTTGTTACTTTATCTTATATTCCGTAACCGGAGCCGGCAGCATCCTCTCCCCGCCCGTCCCGGATACGTGAGACAATCCACTGTATCCGATTGATTTTCGGATGTTTCATGTTTTATCGCGAAGTTTATCTCAGGCAAACACGAATTTACAATATATGCTTCTTTTTGAAGATAATGATACATCCGACAATGACCACTATACTCAGCACGACAACAAACGGGAATCCGTCATCCAGACCCGGCATATCCTTAAAGTTCATCCCGTACCACCCGGTGATCAATGTCAGCGGGAAGAAAATCGTGGATATCACGGTCAGGAACTGCATATTGCTGTTCTGCCTGGCATCAATCTGTGCCTGATATGCCTCCTTTACCTGCTGGGCGTATTCGAGCAGGTGGCTTGTCCGGCTCATGAGCCGGTCTGCACGGTCGGTGAGCGTTCCAAAATATTTCAGATGCTTTTTCAGGAAGAAGCCATTTTCATTCTCTTCCATCTCTTTTGTCAGATCCATGATCTCATCATAGTAACTTCGAAGATTTAGCAGTTCACGTCGAAGCGGCATCAGTTTTGTCTGAAAATTAGCGATATGTTCCTGACTCACATCCTCTTCCATCCTCAGGAGCCTTCGTTCATATGCCACAAGCATTTCCAGATCCCTGCTTATGAACTCCGAGATATAATTATAAAGAAAGCGTTCTTTTGTCTCGCCCTGATGTGTCTTTTTCTGCTGGATGCGGCGGATCAGCCGTTCGGAGAAATCTTCGTCATCTACGATCACTACATTGCTGCGATTAACAAAAAAGTACATCCGGTATCTGCTCCCGAGCACATCAAGGAGCTTCGGTATACAAAGTGTTCCCACTACACAGTCCTGCTGGTTCTCAAGCCTGCAGAATCCGATCTTTGCCACCTGGATTTCATTTTCGTATATGATTCCCGCTTTTGCGAGGATTGCGTCAGCATGTCTTGAATCTGTGACAAAGACTGCCGGCGCCTGGTCCGTCTCCCACTCTTCCTCCGTCACCGGAACAAGCTGCTCGCCAAATCTGTAAATCATCCTATCACCTGTTCGCTTTTATTCTTCTCCTTATTACTCTTCGTCCGCTGTCTGACCTGCATTCCTCTGGGCAGCCTTATCATACGCTTCCTGATAAAGAGCCTCCTGAGAATTGACCGGTTCTCCCTCGCATTTTACAAGAGTATAATTTCCTTCCGGGTCTTCCTCTCTTGCTTTTTTATTATCGCTGAGCATCAGGTCAAAAATACCCTGTATCCTCTCCTTGATCGCCGGAGCGCAGACCGGAGCAGCAACCTCCACACGTTTCACTGTATTTCTTGTCATAAAGTCGGCAGAGGAGATATAGTATTTCCTTCTTTCGCCGCAGCCAAAGATATAGATTCTGGAATGTTCGAGGAAGCGTCCCACAATACTGATAATGCGGATATTCTCTGTCTGTCCTTCCACACCCGGGATCAGGCAGCTGATTCCCCGGATGATCATATCAATATGAACTCCTGCCTGAGATGCCTCTACAAGCTTATCGATGATCTTCTTATCAGTCAGAGAATTCAGTTTCAGTCCGATATAAGCTTCCTCCCCGTTCTTTTTATGTTCGATCTCTTCCCCGATCATATCGATAATGCGGTTTTGCAGGCATTTCGGCGCTACGAGCAGATGGTCGGATTCTTCCACTGTCTCTCCCTTGGTGAGCGCCTGGAACACTCTTGCCGCATCCATACCGATCTGCTCATCGGCTGTCATCAGCGACAGATCCGTATAGAGTCTTGCCGTCTTTTCATTGTAGTTTCCGGTTCCGATCTGTGTGATATATTCGATCCCGTCTTTTCCTTTCTTTGTGATAAGGCAAAGCTTGGAATGTACTTTGAATCCTTCGAGGCCGTAAATAATCTGACAACCTGCCTTCTCCAGCATACGTGACCAGCGGATATTGTTTTCCTCATCAAAGCGGGCACGAAGTTCCACAAGGACAACAACTTCCTTTCCATTTTCTGCCGCTTCACACAGAGCCTCAACAATCTTGCTCTGTTTTGCCAGGCGATACAATGTCATCTTAATGGAAATAACATTGTCATCCTCTGCAGCTTCATTAAGCATGCGCAGGAACGGACGGATCGACTCGTACGGGTAGGACAGAAGTTTGTCTTTTTCTTCGATCTGTTTTAAAATACTCTCTCCATCGCGGAAGGACGCGGATTTCTGCGGTACTCTCCTCTCGTAGAACAATTCAGGATTCATGCGGAGATGATCCTGGATCGTGAAGACGAAAGAGAGATCCAGAGGAGCTTCACTGCGGAACACACGCTCCGGTGAAACGTCCAGATACCGGCACAGAGATTCCACGACCGAGCCGTCGATCTCACGGGACATGTCAAGACGCACCGGTGAGAGTTTCTTTCTCTCTTTCATCAGGTCGGCCATGAATTCGCGATAATCCAGATCTTCATCATACAGCGCATCTGCATCGATATCCGCATTTCTCACGACACGGATCAGGGACTTGCCGATCACCTTGTATCCCTTAAATACTTTTCCGATATAATGGAGCACGATATTCTCGGAAAGTATATATCTTCCCTTTCCTCCCGGAAGTTCGATCAGGCGCTCTACCATGTTATTCGTACACGGAATAATACCGATCCTCTCTTTTCCGCTCCTTGTCTGAAGGACGACTACAGCGTAGATCTCCTGATTTCTCAGGAACGGGAACGGCTGTCTCTTTCCCACTATAGTCGGAGAACTTAATGGTACGATCTCATGATTGAAATACTGCTCGAGATATTTCTTTTCCTCAGGTTTTGCTGTTGTAAAGTCGATCAGTGTGATGCCATATTCTGCCACTTTATCCATCAGGCTCTTATATGCGGCGTCTTTTCTCTTGTTGAGCTTTTTCACCACTTTCAGAATAGCCTTGATCTGCTCCTCTGACGTCATTTTCGTCTTATTATCCCTGATCTTTTTATTGACCAGCATCTGATCCTGAAGAGATCCTACCCTGACTCTGAAAAACTCATCCAGATTGCTCTGATAGATCGAGACAAAATTCATGCGTTCACAGAGCGGCACTTCGTTATTTTCCGCCTCTTCCAGTACTCTTTCATTAAATTTCAGCCAGGACAGTTCCCTGTTCATATAAATATTTTCCATTTTTTCCTCCTTTGTAACTAACACAACTTGTTTCCATTTGCCACCAGCTTAAATTTGCAGTTCAGCCGTTCTGCAGCTCTCCTGCACATCATCATGCGCTTCAAAAATATTTCAAAATAATCCATCACTGTACAGATGGAATCATCTAATTCAAGCTCCATTTGTATAATACGCTTTTCTTTCTGAATAATCAACTTCGAAGATAACGCCGCGTAATTTACTCTGTCATGAATATCAAATGTAGCCTTATTCCTGTTCTGTACTCTGTTGCGCCGCACATCCGTCTTATCTGCCAGGATCAGCGCCGCAGACACGCCGTCCACTGCTGCCCCTGTGGCCTCATCATGATGGCCGATGGCTGTCGTCACAACGAGGATATCCTTGAGGGGCATATCTGTATCTTTCAGGATCTGATAGGCAAGGATCGCGCCGCTGTGCGCATGGTCGTGCCGGTTGATGCTGTTGCCTATGTCATGCATGTATCCGGCAATCTTTGCAAGCTCTGTCTTATGCTTTCCATATCCCAGTTCCTTTAATATCTTTCCTGCAGTTTCAGCGGTTTTCGACGCATGCTTTTTCGAATGTTCCGTATACCCCAGCTCGTTGAGCGTGGCGTTTCCCTTCTCGATCAGGAGATTGATCTCCTCGTTCATCCTGATCTGCTTGTAATCCGTCTTCATCACAGTCTCCTCACCGCCTCCATCGCAAGGGCTGATCTCTCACATTCCTGTGCGGTCATGGTGATCTGCCAGCACAGAGGGCTTCCTTTCATATGTTCAGACGCATAGCTCAGCCCGTTCGTCCGTTCGTCAAGAAATGGACGGTCGATCTGGTTGGGGTCTCCGAGCAGGATGATCTTTGTGTCCTTCCCTGCCCGCGTAATGATCCCTTTGATCTGATCCGGCGTTGTATTCTGAGCCTCATCAATGATCAGGTATGTTTTCACGATGGAGCGTCCCCTTATGTAGTTGAGCGCCTCAGCCTGGATAATGCCCCGGCCGAAAATTTCATCGACCTTTCCTTTCAGTTCCTCCTCGTCCTGATACCGCTCCTCTTCACTGGAATCAATCAGCTGCTCCAGATTGTCTATGATGGGACGCATCAGAGGCGATATCTTTTCCTGCTCATCTCCCGGGAGGAATCCGATATCATCGTCAAACTGAGCATTTGGACGGCAGACCAGAATACGCCGGTATTCGCCGGTCGGATGATTCAGCAGTTTCTCAAGTCCTACCGCAAGGGAATAAAACGTCTTGCTGGTGCCTGCCATTCCCTTTACGATGACAAGAGGTGCTTTCTCTGCCGGCTGCATCAGGGCTTCCTGCAGGAAATACTGCCCTGCATTTCTCGGAGAGATGCCGTAAGGAGCGCTTTTACGGAACTCAAGCTTGCGGATCACCCCGTTCACCACACGTCCGAGCTGTGTCTTTTTTGCTGACTGATCCGCCTTTAGGATGACGAACTGATTTTCCTCCAGCTTCGGTACATAGCTTTCCCCGTCTTCGCCGAGCACATACGTCTGATCGACCGGCACTCCTTTTTTCTTGAAGTCCTTAAATATTTCTTCCGGCACATACAGCTCGCACCTGCCGCTGTACTGATTCTCATGCTCCAGCACCTGATCTGTAGTAAAATCTTCCGCACAGATGCCCAGGATCTGTGCCTTGATCCGCAGGAGCAGATCTTTTGTCACAAGGATGACCTGCTCGTCACGGGATTCAGACAACCCCATGCAGACTCTCAGGATCCTGTTGTCTGCCACTTCATCTGACAGATCTTCCGGAAGTTTTACATTGACAAAATTCTTCTCCACGCAGAGTGTCCCGCCGCCATCCAGCGGCACTCCTTTCAGCAGATCTCCTTTCTGGCGGAGCTGTTCCAGATAACGGATCACCTTGCGGGCATTGGCTCCCGTTTCTCCTTCCGCTTTCTTAAAGTGATCCAGCTCCTCCAATACGACCATGGGAAGCACGACAAGATTGTCTTCAAAGCTGTCGATCGCATAAGGCGCCTGCAGGAGAATATTTGTGTCTGCTACATAAATTTTTACCATACAGTTTCCTCTCAAGTTTCTGTTTTTAATTTTTATATGTAGTCTATTTTATAATAAAGTCCTGAACGTTGGGATGATAAAAATGTTAAATGTAAGTAAAGACACCGGGTCTGTGCAGTTTTTGTAATAAAACTACAAAGTCCGGTGTCTTTTTTGAATTTATATCTGTCTTGCCTTAACCTCTTTTCCACGCTGCTATGCCACCACCCGGCGAAGCCTTCCGCCAAGCCTGCTCAATATCTCATTCGTGATCGTTCCGGCTTTCCCCGCCATATCCTCCGCTGTGAGCCTGCATTCTCCCGAGCTGCCGATCAATACCACCTCATCGCCCGGCAGGATTCCCGGAACATCTGTCACATCCAGCGTAAGCTGATCCATACAGATCCGCCCGATGACCGGAATCTTCCTCCCTCTTACAAGAGCCTCCCCGCAGTTCGACAGACTCCGGGGAATCCCGTCTGCATACCCCACTGAGACGATAGCGATCCGCCGCGTGCTGTCCGCAGTGTAGGTAAGCCCGTACCCGGCAGATTCGCCCGCCGGCAGTTCTTTTATGCTTGCTGCTCTGGCTTTCAGAGACAGGACCGGCTTCAGGCTGACCGATGCCCTCACTCTGTCATCCGCAGAGCTTAAGCATCCGTAGAGGGCAATCCCCGGCCTGGAAAGGTCATAAGAATATTCCGGGTAGTTCAGGAGACCGTAACTTCCCTGTATATGACACTTGAAGCCCCGGATGCTTTTTTTGTGCAGGTAATCCGCAGCCTGATCGAACCTCTGTATCTGCTCCCGCGTATACTTCTCTTCCGCATCCGTAAGTCCGTCTGATACGCAGAGATGCGAAAACAGTCCTGTCACCCTGAGATCCGGCAGTCCCCATACTTTCTCTATAAGATCCGTTCTGTCATAAGGGATCCCCAGCCGGTGCATCCCGGTATCTACTCCGACATGCACCGCGATCGTATCGCGATTCCCGGCAGTTCTCCCGCAATTAACCTTTCCGGCGTATACCGACAGCCTGCCGGCACAGTCAAGATCCACCGCCGTCTGTGTCAGCCTGTAGTGCATAAGCTCCGCAAATCCGTCCGGATGGGTATATCCGAGGATCAGGATCTGTCCGGATATGCCCGCCTGCCGGAGCCGGATGCCTTCATCCACAGACGCCACACAGTAGTCGCGGATCCCCGCATCCTGGAGGATACGGCATACAAGCACATCTCCGTGCCCGTAAGCATTCGCCTTTACCGCAGGCATGAGGGCGCATCCGGCGCCGGAAAGTCTCCGCAGTTCCTTCACATTGTGCAGCAGATTTTCTTTATCTATACTGATCCACGCTCTGTCTGTCTCATGCATTTCCACGCGCCTCCTTCCGCATCCTGATGCGGGCGAACCCCATATCGATAAGTACAGCGGCAATAAAAGATACTGCCGAAACACTGATAAACTGGACAAGTGCATTTTCCACAAAGAGCCAGTCCAGGCCAGCCGCCCCTGCGATCCCCCGCAGCACGATCAGCACGCCCGGATGTATAACGTACACGATCATCGAGACATCCCGCGTCCACCCCGGCGCATGTCCCGGCACAGAAAGCAGCAGCCGGAATAAAAAGTACATGACCAGCGGCAGGAACAGATACATACTGTTGTGCCGCTGTAGATCCAGGCTGAACGTCAGATATCCCTCGATGAGCATCAGGGAAAGCGTTATACACAAACCTGCAATATCCCATCCTGTACTGATATCCCGCACTATACTGTTCTTCCGTCCTCTCCGGTTGTCCTTCCCCGCTGTACCTGCTGTATTTCCTGTCTTTTCCATGCCTGCCTTTCTCTCCCTGAGCAACCGTCCCATGAGAAGGAAGAGCGGAGCATAGAAAATGCCGTTCCGCGTGTAGCTGCTCACAGCAAAGATCACATCATACATATGCTCCGGGACAGGGATCCGGGCTGTGATCCCGAAGTAACTGTCCCCGCCTGCTCCGATCAGATAAAGCAGTATCGTAATGCCCAAAGCTGTCCCCGCCGGAAGTTTCTTCAAGAGCATCATGACCACGAAACATCCGATGACCACTGCCGGGAAATACCAGAGGTGGTAAAATGTCCCGTCAAAAATGAGCATCCGGATAAACTCGCCGGCACTTTCTGGAAGTCCCCCTGAATAAAAATTGACCGGAAGGTAAAGCACGATCGATACTGCATACAAGAACAATGTCTTTTTTATAAAGCGGACCACTTTACCGCCTGCATTCTGTCCGCTCGTTCTCCATGAGCCAAGTACAAAGTACCCGGTCGTCATAAAGAAGAATGGGACCGCCACTCTTCCGATACAGTAGGTCAGCAGGAAATCAAAGTCTTTGCCGACGCCCGAAAACGGCGCCGTATGAATCGCGATCACCATGAGGGCAGCCACGATACGGAAGTAATCAACACCTGCATAATTCACTGTCTGTACGTGACCTCTTCCACTCATCTTACTTTCCTCTCTCCTCTGCGGGCATTACTCATATTTCCGTCACTGCCGCACAGCAGATATTGATTTAAATCTTTCCTTGTGCTTTCCGCACTGCGTTCTACATATTCTTCAAGAGACAGCCCCTTTTCTGCGATGACTACGGAATGTGGAGTGCCCACATAACGGAAATGCCACGGTTCTTCACTGATCCCGGTAATTGGTTCTTTTGCTTTCTGATAGCGCTCGATGAACCCGTAATAAGGGGCCAGCTCCCTGAATTTTCTGCAAATGCCTGTCCGCGGGAATTCCGGACAGATGAAGTCAATGTCTGGTGCGTTCAGGGCAAGATCGATGGCAAGCCCGGTCTCGTGTTCGCTGCATGCGGGAAGAGCCACATATTTTCTCGCAAAGTCGATCCCACGCTCTGCCACTGTATCTTTCCAGATCTTCTTCTGCTCCTCCCTGGAGCGCCAACCGCTGACAGGGACGATCTCGTCTCTGCTCCCGATATCCGCCAGGAGCTTCCTCAGCGCTTTTGCGGCTGTACGCTCCAGGAGTATTCCCGGATATCCGTCAAGCGCGCATACAAGCTCCGACGGATCAACAGGGTGAAAAAGCGGATGCTCTGCATTTACAAGCACAAGATAATTTTTCATTATATTCACACCTCCATCTCGATCAGACGGCTGATCAGCTCCCGGAAAGAGATCCCTGCCGCTTTCATCATTCCCGGATAACGGCTGTGGGCGGTAAATCCCGGGATCGTATTCACTTCATTAAAATAAATCTTTCCTTCCGGCGTCAGGAACATGTCTACTCTTGCAAAATCCCTGCACTTTAATGCCCGGTAGATAACTGCCGCCATATGGCGGATCTCTTCTGCTTTCTCAAGCGGGATCCTTGCCGGGACATAGATATTCGATGTCTTCAGCGTATATTTCTCCTCGTAATTAAAGAACCCTTCCGACAGCTCGATCTCATCCACTTCGCCGATGGTAAGCTCCCTGTTGCCCAGAACAGCGCATCCCACCTCAAACCCGCGGATCTGCTCTTCCAGGATCACTTCAGAATCATGCTCGAACGCGCTCTCCACAGCAGGGATCAGCTCATTCTCTTTGCAGACTCTCGTAATGCCAAAGGAGGATCCGGCGCGGACCGGCTTTACAAACAGCGGATATCCCAGCCTGCGCGCGTATTTCTGTATCGCCTGCGCATCATACGGTTTCGTTACCGTCACTGTCTCCGCCACCGGCACGCCTGCAGCTGCAGCGATACGGTGCGAGAGCTCCTTGTCCATCCCCACGGCAGAGCTCAGCATTCCGCATCCGATGACCGGGATGCCGGCAAGCTCCAGCACGCCCTGTACCGTGCCGTCTTCGCCGTTTTTTCCGTGCAGGATCGGGAAGGCTGCATCCAGTGATACAGCATGGATCCCGTCCGTTCCCTGGCAGCAGATGCCATGGACCGTCTTATCCGTAGATACCCATACCGGTGTGCAGGTCCTTTCACTGTACCATCTGTCCTCTGGTATATCATCGATATTTCCCTGATACAGATACCACTGTCCGCTCTGGCGGCTGATACCGATCAGGATCTGTTCGTAACGGTCGGTATCCATATTCTCGATCACCGCATATGCCGACTGGAGCGACACTTCATATTCTGTAGAACATCCGCCGAACAGTACAGCGATCTTTTTCTTCCGCTCATTTCCAGTTTCTGTTATTCTGATATCATTCATCTTCTTTCACTCCTTCTTTTCTTCAGGATGCCGGCCGCCACATGGGAAATATCCGGTCATTCTTCTCTGTCAAAGAAATGATATCAATGCGGGATTAATGATTCTTAATGAAATTATGATGATTTAGAGTATAGATTTATTAAGATTTTCCTAAGCAGGCGGGCTTTACATGCGCTGCTATGTTGCCTTTCTCTAAGGAAATGTGATATCATACCGACTATAATTATCCAGATCTACTTCATTACAGACCAGATTTACTTCATTACAAAAGAGAGGAAACTTGCTTTATGGACATTACATTTACCGAACTGCTCTGGCTCTTTCTCATCTACTCTTTTCTCGGATGGGGCTTCGAAGCAGTTGTAGGGACTATTAAGAACAGAAGATTTACAAACCGCGGTTTCTCCACAGGACCATTCTGTATTGTCTATGGCATCGCAGCTGTCACGATGCAGATCACACTTGCCGATCTGATGGATGATCCTGTCTTCCTGCTGCTCGGATGCGGGATCCAGGCCACATTTATCGAATGGTTCACAGGGAAATTACTGGAACTCATAAACCGCCGCAAATGGTGGGATTATTCTAATAAAAAATGGAATTTTGACGGATATATCTGTTTTGAATACACACTGCTCTGGGCTGTTCTGGGATCTGTCAGCGTAAAATACGGAAACACATTTTTCCTGTTTCTGTATAAGCTCATCCCCGAACCGGTTCCCGCAGTCCTCACATGGGTCATCTCAGGTTATGTTGCACTTGATTCTGCGGTTTCCCTGGCCGCTGTATTTCATCTGCGCAGAAGCAAAAAGAAGGCGGGCAACCCTGACAGCAGCCTGTCTTCGAAATTGTACAAAGCCGCTCTCGCGATCATCAGATATGTAGAGCGGCGTATGGCAAAAGCGTACCCCGTTATAGAGGAAAGATCCGAAGAGATCCTGAAAGAAGGAAAATTCGCCGAGGGATGCGGTTTTTACAAACTGTTCTGGCTGTTCCTCATCGGAGCGCTCTTAGGAGATATCACGGAGACGATCTTCTGCCGTCTGACGGCGGGAGTCTGGATGAGCAGGAGCAGTCTTGTATGGGGACCTTTCAGCATTGTATGGGGACTTGCTATCGCCCTTGCCACATCTCTCCTGTATAAAGACAAGGACAAGCCGGACCGGCACATCTTTCTGGTCGGCGCCCTGCTCGGCGGAGCGTATGAATATGTGTGCAGCGTTTTTACAGAGCTTGTATTCGGACAGGTGTTCTGGGACTACAGCAAGATTCCTTTCAACTTAGGCGGAAGGGTCAATCTCCTCTACTGCTTCTTCTGGGGGATCGCCGCTGTTGTCTGGATCAAGCTCCTGTACCCGAGATTCTCCGGATGGATCGAGCGCATCCCTAAACTCGCCGGATACATATCCACCTGGATCCTGGTCGTATTCATGACGGCGGACATCATCGTTTCTTCGGCTGCATTGATGCGCTACGACCAGAGAGCCGGAGGCCCCGCCGCCGGGAGCGGATGGGAGCAGATCATAGATGAGACTTTTGACGACAGTACAATGCAGAGGATCTATCCGAACGCAAAACAAAGATAAAAAAGCGGAGACCCATAACCTGAAATGGTTGTATGGATCTCCGTTTTTTATCCTGTATACATTCGGCAGGAACGTTGTAAAGCGTTCCTGGTCCTACAGGTCAATCCTGAGATTCTGTTCTTTGATGTTATGCCTGTCAGCATATCCTGACAGGATCATCGTAAGCGCCCCGTCTCCGGTAATATTGCAAGCTGTGCCAAAGCTGTCCTGGAGCGCGAAAATGGTCAGCATCAGTGCCGTCCCTGTCTCGTCAAATCCCAGGACTCCTGTGATCAGACCGAGCGACGCCATGACTGTTCCTCCCGGCACTCCCGGCGCTCCGATGGCAAATACTCCGAGCAGCAGGCAGAACAAGATCATTGTTCCTACATCCGGCATCGTTCCGTATAAGATCTGAGACACTGTCATGACAAAGAACACCTCTGTCAGCACAGAACCGCACAGATGGATATTGGCAAACAGCGGGATCCCGAAATCCACCATATCATCCCTGAGCGGAGGTTCTGATTTCTTCGCGCAGCGGAGCGCGACTGCAAGCGTTGCCGCCGAGGACATCGTACCGACCGCGGTAATGTACGCAGGCCCGTAATTCTTTACTACATCAAGCGGGTTGCTCCGGGAATAGATCCCCGCAAAGATATAGAGCACAGCCATCCAGAGATAATGCCCCACGATCACGATCAGCACGACCTGTATAAATACAGGCAGCTGCTTTGTGATCGTCCCTTCATAGGAAAGTGCACAGAACGTAAAGCCGATAAATACCGGCAGGAGCGGGATCACCACTCTGGTCACGATCTGCAGGACGATCTTCTGGAACTCTTCCAGAAGGTTCGTCATTGTCACCGCATTCGTCCACGTACACGCCAGACCGAGCAGCACAGACAGTACAAGAGCGCTCATCACCGACATGATCTCCGGGATCTCCAGCTGGAATACCACTTCCGGCAGTTCCTTCAGTCCTTCTATTTCTGATACGATGGACAGATGCGGAATGATCCCATAGCCGGCTGCCATGGACAGAAGCGCCGCAAGGATGGACGACATGTATGCACAGAACAGTGCCACTCCGAGCATCCGCGAAGCATTCTTCCCCAGCCTCGTGATAGACGGCGCGATAAAACCGATAACGATCAGCGGCACACAGAAGTTAATAAGCTCCGATAAAATAAATCTTACAGTTACAACGACATTCATCACTGCGCCGCCGGCATTCTCTGCGGACTCGAGCCCGGCAAGCTGACCCGCAATGATCCCGAGCACCACTCCCACAAGCAGTTTAAACGGCAGACTGGTGAATATTTTTTTCATTTGAACTCCTCTCTTTGATCCAATCAATTATAATATGCCGTCCTATTATAATTGATATGTGCAATGCTGGCAACAGATATTTATTTCCAATGCGAACTGTCGCTTGACAAAAGTCATATCTGTGTTACGATATCACAGTAAGTGTCCGCACATTCTGCGCGGGCAGGCCGTTATACGTTTTACCGCAGCGGCAGATCAGTTCTAAAGGAGTAAGTACAATGGCACTTTATAATAACAGGATCGTAGTAAAAGTAGGAACTTCAACACTCACCAATGACGCAGGGAAAAGCGATCTGCGGGCCACGGACAGGCTTGTCTGCACTCTGGCAGATATTCATAACATGGGATACGAAGTCATCCTTGTATCATCCGGAGCCATCGCCGTCGGCAGAAACAAGCTGAATATGCAGGGCAGGCCGGACAGCACCACCATGCGGATGAAGCAGGCCGCAGCAGCCGTCGGGCAGTGCAGTCTGATGTATCTTTATGACAAGTTCTTCGGCGATTATGACAAGACTGTAGCACAGATCCTTCTGAATGCAGAAGATATCGAGCAGGAAGAAAAGAAGGAAAATCTGACAAACACATTTCATGCACTGCTCGAGATGGGTGTGATCCCGATCGTAAATGAAAATGATTCCGTAAGCTATACAGAGATCGAATCCGAGGACAGACTGTTCGGAGACAACGACATGCTCTCTTCCGTTGTCGCTGTTCTCTGCAAAGCAAAACGTCTGGTCATCTTATCCGATATCGACGGATTCTATGACAGTGATCCGCGTCTGCATCCAAATGCAAAGCTCATCGAACAGATCGATACCATCGACGAGAGCGTATACTCCCTCGCAGGCGGCGCCGGTTCCAGAAGAGGCACCGGAGGCATGCGCACAAAACTTCAGGCAGCGCAGCTTGCAACGTCAAACGGGATCGATACGATCGTGACGAACGGGAAACGCCCGGAGGCGCTCTACGATATCGTGAAAGGCGGGAAAGCCGGAACACTGTTCACAGGGAAATTATAAGACACCCGTCAATGGATAAAGCGGACCCTCTGGATCCGCTTTTCTGTCATTTTGTGAACACGGCCTTCTCCAATGTGAGGAGGCTGATTTTTTTATCGATCCCGCCGGCATAACCGGTCAGGCTGCCGTCCGCTCCCAGTACCCGGTGGCACGGCACGATGATCGATATGGGATTGTGCCCCACCGCTCCGCCGACCGCCTGTGCTGACATCGTCTCTCTCCCACGCTGTTCCGCGATCCTGCCGGCAAGCTCTTTATACGTAGTCGTCTGTCCATAGGGGATCTCAAGCAGCAGCTCCCAGACAGCAAGCCGGAACTCACTTCCGATCAAATGCAGCGGCGGTGTAAAATCCGGTTCCCGCCCTGAAAAATAAATATCCAGCCATTTCACTGCCTGCTCAAGAACAGAAGGCTTTTTCGCCTCTGTTTCTCCTCTTAATTCTTCGTTCTTCAGTATTCCGCCTCCGAAATACTTCTGGCCATCAAACCAGAGGCCGGTCAGTCCCTCTTCATCACATGCAAGTGTGATCCCGCCCAGAGGCGAATTGTAATGACAGATGCTGATCATAAAGATCTTCTCCTTTCCAGGCTTCCGCTCTCCCACAGTTCTATGTTATCATACCACACCGCCGGCTCTATTATCGGTTCTCCCGTTTTCAGCGTTGTTTCAAGGAGTCTCAAGGAATTCTTCCACCGCACGGTTGAACTCCCGATACTCTTCTTTCGCTATAAAATGCGTGCCGTGCAGTACCCGGAGTTCTGCATTCGGGAGACTCGCATAGATCAGCCTTGTGTGCTCATCCTTTATCATGTCCTTATCGCCGGCAATGACCAGTTTTTTCATATTGATGAAATCCTGGTTCTGATTCTCTGACAATTCTTCCTGCCGGATATTCGGATCATTTACCATCAGCCCCAGCATCTCTGCATTTCTCTGTGCCTTTTCGGCAAATAACATTTTTCCGCTTTTCTTCCCGTCTTTTTTCACAAAAGAAAGATTTCCAAAGCGTTCCAGCACTAATGCCACCCGGTATCCGATAACGATTGGGATCTGGGTGGACGGCTTCACGCCCGACGCATCCAGATTTGCCCCGTTCAGGATAAGATGATCCACTCGTTCCGGGTATTTCAGGGCAAAGATAAGCGCAATATTGCCGCCGTCCGAAAAGCCCAGGATATGTGCTTTTTCAATCCCTTTTTCATCCATAAAGTCATGCAGATCCTCAGCGAACTGCCGGATGGTAAACGGCTTCTCCCCACGGGGCGACTGTCCATGTCCCCGGGTGTCCAGAGCGATCACGCGGTACCTGTCCTTAAAACATTCGATCTGATGCACAAAATAACTGCCGTCCTCCCCGTTGCCGTGGAGGAGAATAAAAGGTGTGCCTGAGCCCTGTTCTGTATAGTGCAACTTGATATCCACTGCCATCTTCGTCTCCTGTCTGATTTTTTCTATATAACCTGCATGATCCCCCATCAGATGCAATCATTATAATACAGATAAAGGCAAAAATCCATCTGTAGGACGGCGTAAATCCGTGTTTGTCGATGAGGTACTTCCCGATAAAACATGAAACATCCGAAAATCAATCGGATACAGTGGATTGAGTCACGTATCCGGAACGGGCGGGGATAGGCTGCTTCCGGCTCCGGTTACCGGGCATAAGAGATAGTAACAAGCCCGTGATACGGCTAAAAGCAATCCGGGAAAGGAAGAACTCACTTCGTTCAGACAACATCCTTTCCCGGATTAACGCCGCACCACGGGCTTTAACTATCTCTAATCCCCTTCC
>DWVY01000048.1 GCA_019119995.1 Candidatus Mediterraneibacter faecavium
GCAGAGGTGGAAGTGCGGTAACGCATGGAGCTGACTGTTACTAATAGGTCGAGGGCATAACCAAAGCGGAATAGGTGAAGATGGATGATTGATTCTTTGTATGTAGTTTTGAAGGTATACGGACAATTTCAGAGGGAATGAGAGGGAGCACCTGAGAGAATGATCTTTCAGGTGCTTTTATGTTGTTTATAATCTGGGGGTCTGATATAATCGGGTATATATTGAGAAGCGAGGAAATAAAAGAGATGCAGCTGTTATTGAAAAACAAACCTCTATTGGATGTTGAGGAAAATGGTGTATGCACGATATTAGATTTTGACCGGCTTCCGTTCGCACTCAGAAAAGAGAATATAACACTTATTGATTTTATAGAGTGGGCGTCAAACAGAACTCTGTCGATCGGCCGCAGCTATGCAAAAGAGATACTGAATTCTCTCCGCCTTTCTCAGACAAACCGGTTTGCTGTCTGTAAAGCGTGCCGCGGATTGAGCCTTGGAGATTCATACTGGATCCGTCAGGAGGGCGATGAAAAAAGATGGGAAGAAGTAAATCTTTTTCATAATCCGTTATCCCTTTTTGTGACAGAACTCTCACTGTCCGGGACAAACATCCATTATAGTGCTGATTCAGGGGCACGCCGGAATATCCATACCCCGGAACTGACGACAATGGGCGCAAGCGCAAAGGGGTGGATCCGCCGGGAGGGAAAGCTGTTTCTTCATAAAGTAGGAAAATATGAGATTCCGGCTGATCAGATCCTGAATGCTCTTGATATCCCGCATATCCATTATCGGATATCTGCAGAGCAAGAAGTTTCCGATTATCTTTCAAATGAAAGAAAAGAGTGGATCAGAGGTGTAGGCGAAGCTATAGTGAATTCAGAACTTTTTACTTCCGAAGAAGTTTCAATGGTTTCTTTTGAGGAGTTTCAGATTTTCTGCGACAATTATGGACTAAATCCATATACAGAGGCAGAGAATATAGACAGGGAATCCTACCTGAAAATGCAGATTGCGGACTATATCCTGAATAATAATGACAGACATGAACAGAACTGGGGATTCCTGATGGAAAATGAGACCGGAAAACTGACCGGATTCTGTCCGCTGTTTGACCATGATCATGCATTTTCAAATTACGAAAATGTAATGTCACAGACAACAGAAGATGATATAACTCTGAAAGAAGCCGCTGTCAGAGCGCAGAAGAAACTTGGATTAGATCTTGATAAACTGAGTGAAATGGAACATCCGCAGTTCCTTAGTGATGCCCAGTGGGAGGCCGTGCTTTCCAGAAAGGAACAGCTTTCGGGAAAGGCATGAACAGAAGAGAAAAATCTGATACAGGGAAGGGAATTCATATGCCAGGATATATCTTACATCTGACTGCTGCGAAAATGTACCTTGACAGGTTATTATGTGAGAAACAGGAAGATCCTCTGTGTAGGGATCCGCAGCAGCAGAATGATTTTTATATCGGGAATCTGCTCCCTGACAGCGTAAAGGGATACGAGGCGAAGGCTGTATCGCATTTCCGGGATCCGGCGTACAGGGATTGTATGATGGAATGGCCCCATCCCGATCGGTTTGTCAGGAAGTATGCGGACAGGTTGGACAGGGCAGATGGGGCTGTGTACCGGGGCTATCTGTTTCACCTCTACATCGACAGATGCTTCTTTCGGGATTACATTCCCAGGGCAGTGACATTTTATAATGAAAGCGGAAGAGAGACAGGGATCAGGAGTGAGATCGCGGAGGTCCTGCTGAAAAAAAGCGGAGAGCGTATTTCCCCGGAACGATATCTCTCGGAAGAGTACTATTACGGAGATTACACAAGGATGAATACCCGCCTCATCAGGGAGTATGAGCTTCCGGCTGAATTGAAGCCGGGGACAGATCCGGGGATTGAGGAAGCTGATTATCCCGGCATATACCGCATCCTTGAAGAGTTGGAGCGATACCGCAGAGTACCGGAATGTGCGGCAGATGAATTGAAAGTATTTGATCTTGACGAGCTGACGGCATTTCTGTATTCAGCGGTTTTATTGTTTCAAAAATAATCTGCCGCTGATAGTACTTGCCTGACCTGTCCTGACAAGTGATGATAAAAGCTGCATAAGGAGCAAGGCTATGATAAGGAGAATGCAAAAAACAGATATTGATGCAATATCCGGCATCTGGCTGGATGCAAACAGAGAAGCCCATGATTTTATCCCGGCAGAGTACTGGGAAAGTAATTTTCTCACGGTAAAGAAAATGCTCCTTCAGGCGGAAGTGTATGTCTATATAGACGAATGTAAAAATGAGATTGAGGGATTCGTCGGTCTGGAGGAAACATATATCGCGGGCATCTTTGTCCGAAAGGAAGCGGCAAAGCACTTCTGGATTTTATTAAGGAGAAGAAGCAGGAGCTGACACTGAATGTATATCAGAAGAATGTGCGTGCCGTCAGATTTTATGAGCGGCAAGGATTTCAGATCATAGACAGATACATGGATAAAAATACAGATGAGAAAGAATATTTGATGCGATGGAGTTGTAAGTGATCAATCTGTAAGAAGGAGATTATAAAGATAAATATGGATTATACGATTCGAGAAATGCGGAAAGAAGAATATCCTCAGCTGAAAGATTTTTTGTATGAGGCTGTTTATGTTCCGGAAGGAACTGCCCCTCCGGACAGAGCGATTATAGATTCTCCTGAATTACAGGTGTATATCCGTGGATTTGGAAACTCCCGGCACGATCATGCCCTGGCCGCTGTAGTGGATGGTGATATCGCAGGAGTTGTGTGGGCGCGAATCATGGATGACTATGGACATATTAATGATGAAACACCGTCCCTTGCAATATCCGTACATAATGGATATAGAAACTCGGGAATCGGAACAGCATTGCTGAAAGAAATGCTGTTATATATGAAGATGAAAGGTTATCCGGCGGTATCGCTGTCTGTACAGAAAGCTAATTACGCAGTACGAATGTATCAAAAAGCCGGCTTTTGCATTGTCAAAGAAAATGATGAAGAGTATGTTATGGCTGCTCAATTATGATAAGCGCCCTAAAAAGGAGATGATATCCTATGACGAAGAAAAAAATTATTATTTCGGCAGTTATTCTTATTCTGTCGGCTGTAATCGGAGTTATTGTGTGGCGCTGCCGCTTTTATTTAATCGGGACGAGCAGTGCGCCGGTCCAGGCAAAAGAAAATAAAGACTTCGGCATAGCCGACTTCCACAGTACTGTTGACAAGGACGGTGACGGGATTGACGATCAGACGGATATCCTGCAGGGAGCGAGAGACTATATTAAAACAAAGCCGGTCTATAAGAGCAAATATTATTCTACAGGATATCCTGACGACCAGTATGGAGTCTGTACGGACCTTGTGGCAAATGCATTGCAAAGCGCGGGCTATGACCTTATGGAGCTGGTGAATGAGGATGTCAACGCACATCCGGATGAGTATGAGATTGAGGAGCCGGATATTAACATTGACTTCCGGAGGGTGAATAATCTGAAAGTATATTTCGCCCGCACGGCGATACCGCTCACAACGGATATTTATGATATCAGTCAGTGGCAGGGCGGGGATATCGTGATCTTTGAGAATCATATCGGGATTGTATCTGACAAGAGAAATGACGACGGAGTGGCTTATGTGATCCACCACAATGATCCGTTCCAGAAGTCTTATGAGGAAGATATCCTTGAGAGCAGAGATGATATTACAGGTCATTACCGTGTCAGCGAATAAGAGCGGCAGATGTAAGGCAAATAAGATCAACAGTTGAAAGAGAGAAGACGGAGGATGATTATGGAGAGATGTCCGTGGTGTATGTGCAATGAAAAGATGATCCGCTACCATGACGAAGAATGGGGCGTCCCGGTGCATGACGATCAGAAGCAGTTTGAATTCCTGATGATGGAGGTCATGCAGTGCGGTCTCAACTGGAACATGATGATCCGGAAAAGAGAGATATTCAGAAGTTGCTTTGATGATTTTGATTTTGACAAAGTGGCTGAGTATGGTGAAGAAGATGTTCAAAGGATCCTCGAAACAGAGGGGATGATCCGGTCGAGACGAAAGATCGAGGCAGTGATACATAACGCCCGGCGCTTTCAGGAGATCCGGGAGGAATTCGGTTCCTTCAGCGATTATATCTGGGGATTTACGGAAGGGAAAACGTATCTGTATACCGGTCACCAGAAAGGTCAGGTCCCGGCGAGAAACGGGCTGTCAGACAGGATCAGCAAAGATCTGAAAAAACGCGGTCTTAAGTATATGGGATCAGTGACAGTTTATTCTCATCTGCAGGCGTGCGGGATCATCAATGACCATATGGGATCGTGTTTCCGGTTTGACGAGCTTCTGGAGGTGACAGATGCGGTACACAAAAGAAGAGACCACGAGTAAAGAGCTGGCAAGAAAATCATAGATGGAGAGGGAGCTTCAATGGCTGCACGGATTATTATATTGGAAGTTATGGGAATTGCTTTACTGGCATGGATTGTTTTCTGCAGTATCCAGTTTATACGGCACGTCAGGGATGTAGCTGCGGGGGCTGGATTTGTCGGCCATGTGAAATGTGAAAAATGCGGTACAGAGTATGAGGTAAGCTCTGCAGAATTTACAAATAGCTATATGACAAAATATAAAAGTGTGACGAGAACCAAAATGCAGGGCGGAGCATTTGTAAACCGTCCGAAGTACAAATATTATGCCAAAAAATTTCAATGCCCCTGCTGTGGGAAAAAGAGATACGCTCAGGTGCTCAATATCAATGAGATCAATCAGATGGTGACCAGACCTGTGCTGCGCGCAGGAGTCCGCTGGCTGATCCTGATGTGTATCGGCGGCATGATTATATTGGCCGCAGTGTCTGTACCGCTGCATTTTGCCGATAGGGCGAGAGACCAGAGGATAGAAAAACTAAAGGAACAGCAGTATGAGGATTTTAAAGAGAGGTATGGATTGTAACGGGAAAGGTTTTTGCCGAATATTACAGTTTCAGTAAATGACGGGAATAGCGGAGGGAACTATGAAAGTACGCTTTATCGAACCGGGAAATCGGCCGTACAGACCGACGCCATTGAACTATGTCGCATATGACAGGTATATAAGAACCCCGTCTGTGGGCTTGAATACACTGGCGACGATCGTGAAAAGGGAAGTGGATGATACGCTGATGTACAGCGAGTCCATTTCCAGAATACCGCTGGATGATTTGCTTGACGCAGATGTTATATTCATCGGGATCTTTACATTTGCCGCTGTACGGGGATATCAGATCGCGAGGTACTTAAAGAAGCGGAGCAAAGCGGTCATTGTGATGGGCGGACTTCATGCATCCCTGAATTATAAGGAGGCGGTGCACTACTGTGATTACGTCTTGCTGGGAGAGGGAGACGAGACGATCCTTACATTTCTCCGTGCAATCAAGCAGAAGCAGCCGTTGGATTTCCCGGGGATCGCTTTTCTTAAAGACGGCAGGGTCATCAGTACCGGCTATCCGTCTCCGCCGCAGGATATTGATATTATCCCTGACCGGAATCTGGTCTGGAATTATCAGAAGATGGCGGGACATAACACGATATGGCCTCAGGTACATGCTTCAAGAGGATGTCCGCACAACTGTGATTACTGCGCTCTTGTCCGGCATTTCGGGCATAAGGTAAGGACAAGGACTCCGGAAAATGTTGTCGAAGACATCAGGCAGTCCATTGAGTTTTTTGATAAAAAGCATTTCCGTCCGGTCAAAGATCTGTGGATCACGGATGATAATTTCTTTGCGGACAGAGAGTGGGCAGTATCTGTCCTCAATGCTATTATTGAAAGCGGGATCCGTTATCGCTTTAATGTACAGGCAAGATATGAGGTGGGATTTGACGATGAAATGCTCAAGCTGTTGAAGAAAGCCGGCTTTTTTGAACTGGATATGGGGATCGAGTTTATTGATGACAAGTCATTTGAGACATATCATAAAAAGAGCACGAAAGAGGAGATCATAAAATCAATCAGGAATATCCAGAGGTACGGACTCAGTGTAAGAGGACTGTTCATTCTCGGCTCGGACGATCAGGAGAAAGGCGTGGGAGATCAGCTTGCGGATTTTGTGATCGAAAACAACATACAGGGCGTGCTCATCCAGTCTATGTATTTTGTTCCGGGAACTCCTGTCTATGAGACTCACAGAGACAGGCTTCTGCATTTAAACTGGTCGCTTTATAATGGCAATACGGTCCATTATCCGAAAAATATGACTCCATACGAACTGCAGTTGGAACATATCAGAGCCAGTAAGAAAATCTATTCAGTAAAAAGACTGATCCGGGCGCTGTTCTGCGAAGACTATGTACATAAATTCCTGTTCTTTGGTGAATTCCTCTGGCATATGAGCGTGAGGGCAGATTTGAAGAAGCAGCTTCCGTATCTGAAGAAAATGTCGGAACAACCTGAAAAGAGAAAAGCAGCGAAAGAGGAATAGCCGGTACATGGAAAACGAGGGCGCGGCGCATTGTTACCGGAATGGAAACATGCAAAACCACGCTTGGAACTTTTCACCTAAAATGCAGTGTTATATAGTTGGAGTAAAGAAAAGGAGGCTGTGTAATATGGCATTAGGTGATAATATTAAAAGAATGAGGGAGGAGCACTCCCTGACCCAGCAGCAGCTGGCGGATAAGCTGTATGTATCAAGGCAGACGGTATGCCGGTGGGAGAACGGCAGCAGATGCCCGGATCTGATCATGGCGAAAAGGCTGGCGGTGGAACTGGATGTCAGTCTGGATGAATTGATATCAGATGAGGATCTGAAAGAATTTACCAAAAATCAACTTCCGTTTCATTCCGATATCGTGAAAAGAAGGAAGGAACTGGAGGAAAAGCAGAAACGGATCATGGAGTTCATCCAGCTTGTTGCAGGAATATTTCTTGCGGTTACGGTTTTTTGCCGGGTACAGTTGGAAATCCGGATCCCGGTATGGTGCATTATACTTGCCCTGTGCGCAGAGATCGCGGCATTTGCAGTCAGATACCGTATATCCAGACAGCTGGACCAGCTATATTGATCGCTGCCCCGCTACATGCTCCTGCACAGAGTGGAGATAACCGACAAAACAGGTTTCTGAAAGGAGTAGAGCCGTGAATATAAAAAATACAATTGCCGATACTGTTATGGAATATATATGCCGGCTCCTGCTGGTTGGAACACTGATCTATCTTATCGTGCGGTGGAATGCAATACCCGATCAGATCCCTACCCATTACAATGCGGCAGGCGAGATAGACGGCTGGGGCGGGAAAGGAATGGTGTGGCTGCCTGTAGTGATCTCATGGGGGCTTTATCTGGGGATTACCTTTATCGGACACTATCCGGAGCTTTGGAATACAGGGGTGAAGATCACAGAGAAAAATAAAGAAAAGGTTTACCGCCTTATAAAATATCTGATCGGAACTTCTAAACTTATCCTGGTATCGGTGTTTACGCTGTTAACAGTATTTTCCACTCTGGAGAAGCCGTTCCCGGTATGGTTTACGGGGATATATCTCGCGGTTCTGATCGGAGATATGGCATTCTGGCTGATACGTATATTTATGGAGCGAAAATGAACGGACAGGAACCGCGCCGGTGTACAGGAGTTGCGAGGCCCCTGTACACCGGCTTTTCCTATGCCTTTTTCCAGTGCTTATCCATATATTTTTCCGCATCTTTTTCTGAGAGACTGTATTTTTCCTGAAGTTTTATATAAGCATCCTGCCGGGAAATATTTAGTTCCTGCAAGGCAGACAGAAGCTGTAAAATACCGTTTTCACGTTCGGAAGAAATTCCTTCGGTTTTACCGTTTTCATAGCCCTCGCTCCGCAGTGTTTTATCGTGCAGTTCTTTATCATATGTTTCCAAAATCATCTGGATCACCTCTGCTCCATTATAGAAAATAAAGTGAACAGTTGCAACCTTTCGTGAGTTCAAACAAAAGGAAAGTCTGGCGGAAACCGCCGGATTTGATCTTTACGATTAAAGACCGCTGCAAAGGCAGCATACAGAAAAAAGAATTTTCTGTTGGTTGTCCGTTTATTATAGTTCATAAACTATGGAGAAAACAATAGGGCATATTGTACAAAAGTATAGACACTGGATTGTGAAGAATGATACAATAGTTTGGTGGTATGAAGAATGGACAACATAGTGCAGAAAAGACATAAGCATTATTACGGAATGGAGATAGATATTAAGATAATAATTTCAACGCAGACTATGTTTCGGATATTAGAATATGGCCTGGATAGGAGTGACAGAATCATGAAAGAGAAAATTGTAAATAAGATGATTGATTTTTACAGGGGAAACCGCTCGGATGTGCGGCATTTCCTGAAAGTATATGCCTATGCGCAGACAATCGGACGTCTGGAAGGACTGGACGGGAAAACGCAGGATACGCTGGAGATTGCGGCGATCGTCCATGACATTGCCTGTCCGCTCTGCAGGGAGAAGTACGGTAATACAAACGGAAATCATCAGGAGGCGGAGAGCGAACCGCTCCTTCGGATCTTCCTTTCTGAGTTTGCCCTTCCGGAGGAGATGGAAGAACGCATCATCTATCTGGTGACACATCATCATACATATACAAATGTGGAGGGCCTGGATTACCAGATACTTCTGGAAGCGGATTATCTGGTAAATGCGGATGAATCCCAGTACAGCCATGAGGCGATCTGCAAGTTCAGGGAGCGTGTGTTTAAGACGGAAAGCGGCACACATATGCTGGATTCCATTTATTCATTAGAAGAAGCATAACAGTTCAGATCATATCTCTAGCGGGAGGTGGCGGAATGCAGCTCACGGATCTTCGGATACGCAATTTCAAGTCAATTAAGGATATGCATATCCGTGATATTGAAAATGCGCTTATACTGGTAGGAAAGAATGATACCGGAAAGACTGCCGTCCTTGACGCCGTGCGCGCCGTGGGCGGAGATTATATTGTCAGGGAAGAGGACTTTCGGGAAAATTTCCCGAATATAGAGATCGGTGTGGAACTGCGCATCACGGAGGATGACCTGAAGCGATTCCACAGGTTCGGGGTAGTGAGCGCTTACCGGAGACCTGAAGCGTGGTATCGTGAATTCTGCAGGAAGCTTCCCTCGTTTCTGCCTGACAGAGCGGCAGGAGCGGAGGGCGGAAACGAGGCAGAAGGAACGGACAGTGACAGCGCTTTTTCTGCCGGAACGCTGCATTTCGAGTTCTCGGTCAACCGGGAGAGACGCGTGCGGTACGGAGACGGGAAGCAGAAGGATAACCGGTACATTCCGGAGATTTTCCCTCATATCTATTTTATGGATACCCAGCGCGATCTGAAAAAGTTTCAGGATGACCTGCTCTTAATGCAGGAGGATGATCTTTTGAAACGGATGCGCTCCGGATGCTGTATGTTTGACGTGGCAAAGGAATGCAATCACTGCTTTTCCTGTATCGGGCTGATCCACAAGAAGACGACGGAGGAATTGAATGCATTCGAGGCGTCGAAGCTTCTGGAATATAAGCTGTACAATTTGAACCTGGATTCATTTTCAAGGAGGGTGAACGAGATATTCCGCAGGAACGGCGGCAGGGATGAAATCGTCTACTCTATGGATCTGGATATTGAGCGGACGCTTTCGGTTACGGCTTCCGTGCGTCAGGCGGGTTATCAGAAGAACCGCCCGACTGAGAGTATGGGAAAGGGAATGCGCAGCATCTATATGCTTTCTCTTCTGGAGGCGTATGAAGAGGAAGGCATGAGGAACGCGGATATCATTATGGTGGAAGATCCGGAGATCTTTCTCCATCCGAAGCTGCAGAAGGTATCGGGAGATATTCTGTACAGGCTGTCGAAGAAGAATCAGGTCATGTTCTCCACTCATTCTCCGAATCTGCTGTCGAATTTCAGCAGCAGACAGATCCGGCAGGTATTTCTGGATAAAGAAGGCTTCTCCGAAGTGCGGGAGAAGACCGACATAAGCGCCGTATTGGACGATCTGGGCTATTCGGCGAACGACCTGATGAATGTAAACTTTGTGTTTATCGTGGAGGGCAAGCAGGATAAGAGCCGGCTTCCGCTCCTGATCCGGAAATATTATTCGGAGACATACGACAGCGAAGGCAATCTCTCGCGCATCGCGATCATTACGACCAACAGCTGTACGAATATCAAGACCTATGCAAATCTGAAATATATGAACCAGATCTACATAAAAGATAATTTCCTTATGATCCGGGACGGCGACGGGAAGGACAGTGAAGAACTGAGGTCACAGCTCTGTAATTATTACGCCCGGAGAAATGAGGAGGACATAGACCGGCTGCCGAGGGTTACAGAGAAAAATGTCCTGATCCTGAAGTACTATTCATTTGAGAATTATTTCCTTGATCCGAAGGTGATGGCACAGATCGGGATCATTAAGTCAGAAGAAGAGTTCTATGAGATCTTCCTTGAGAAATGGAAAGAGTATCTGTACCGTCTGAGAAGCGGGGAGAAATTAAAAAATATCATAGGATATGATATTATGTCTATAGAAGATGTAAAATCCCATATGGAAGAGATCCGGATCCATATGCGGGGGCATAATCTATATGATATCTACTACGGGCGTTACAGGGAGAATGAGCAGGAAATCTTAAGCCGCTATATCGATGCGGCGCCGAGAGAGGACTTTGCGGATATTCTCGATTCTATTGATCGGTTTATTTATTTTGAGAGCAGAAAGAAAACGGAAGAAAATCTGCAGAGGGAAGTGACAGAATGAGAGCATCAGTGTTAGTGGACAATATCGGAAGCAGCGGGCTTCCGGGCGAGTGGGGCTTGAGCTTCTATATAGAGTATAAGGATCAGAAGATCCTGCTTGATGCGGGGCAGAGCGGGCTGTTTGCGGAGAACGCTAAGAAGCTTGGTTTGAATCTGGCTGACGTGGACTATGCCGTGCTCTCCCATGCACACTATGACCATGCGGACGGTATGCCTGTGTTCTTTGAGCAGAATGATAAAGCAAAACTTTATCTGAAAGAGTCCTGCGGGGAGAACTGCTATGACCGCAAAGAGGGAAAGATGAAATATATCGGGATCAAGAGCGGGATGCTGGAAAAGTACAGAGACAGGATCATCCGTGTGCCGGGGGATCTGAAGATCAGCGACGGCGTCCGGCTGATCTCCCACAGTGCGGAAAATATGAAGAAAGCCGGAGAACGGGAGCATATGTATCTGAAAGAAGATAATGACTGGGTGCCGGATGGTTTTGCCCATGAGCAGAGTCTTGTGTTTGAGACGGACTCCGGGATCGTCATCTTCAACAGCTGTTCTCACGGCGGCGCGGACAACATCATAAATGAAGTATCCGCCGTATTCCCGGGCAGAAAGATCTATACTATGATCGGCGGATTCCATCTGTATAATAAATCAGAAGAATATGTACGCGGCTTTGCGGAAAGAATGTGCGCTGCCGGAGTGGAGAAGATCTATACCGGACACTGTACAGGAGAGGAGGGGTACCGCATTCTGCGGGAGGTACTGGGAGACCGGGTACATCAGCTTGAAGCGGGACTTGCGATCGTGTTATGATAATGTCACTTGCAGCCTGTGCGGCAGGCTTTTTTCTTGATTTTATATTCGGAGATCCGGTGTGGCTCTACCATCCGGTCCGGCTGATCGGAAAAGGGATCTCTTTTGGCGAGCGTCAGCTCAGGAGACTGTGCGGCCAGCGGTCATGTCCGACGGATCCGCAGCTTCAAGGAAATAAAACTGAGGACGGACAGCCGGAAAGCGGGCGGGAAGATTCGCGGAAACTTGTGGCAGCCGGCGCATTTCTGTGGGTGTGCATTGCAGGGCTTTCCTTTTTAATCCCGTTGGGAGTGCTTGCTCTGGCGCAGAAGATCCATCCGGCGCTTAAGTTTGTTCTTGAGACATTCTGGTGCTATCAGATCATTGCGGCGAGATGCCTGTGCAAAGAGAGCGGGAAAGTCTATGACAGATTAAAGGCAGAAGACCTTCCGGGCGCACGAAAAGCAGTATCCATGATCGTCGGTAGAGATACGGAAAACTTAAGTGCAGAGGGTGTGACGAAGGCGGCGGTGGAGACTGTGGCGGAGAATACATCGGACGGAGTGACTGCACCCCTCATCTATATGCTGATCGGCGGGGCGCCCTTTGGGTTTCTGTATAAAGCAGTTAATACAATGGACTCCATGCTGGGTTATAAGAATGACAAGTATCTGTATTTCGGGCGCATCCCGGCGAAACTGGACGATGTCTTCAATTATATCCCTGCACGTGTTACAGCCATGTTTATGATCGCGGCGTCATTTCTCTGTGGTCTGGACGGGAAAAATGCATGGCGGATCTACCGAAGAGACCGCCGGAAACATGCAAGCCCGAATGCAGCGCAGACAGAAGCGGTCTGCGCGGGTGCGCTCCGGGTAAGGCTGGCAGGGGATGCAGTCTATTTCGGAAAGCTATATAAGAAGGAATTTATAGGAGATGCCATAAGGCAGATAGAACCGGAAGACATTAAAAGGGCAGGGCGGCTCATGTACGTGACCGCTTTCTTGCTGCTGATTGTGTTTGGAGCAGTAAAATATGCTCTGTTGATTTTGATTTAAAACAGACCGGTGAAGCAGGTTGGGATGCTTGACCGGACATTTCAGGAGGGACAGGATGGTATACGGACACGGCGGAGATATATATACATATAAGGATATGCTGGATTTTTCTGTTAATATTAATCCGCTTGGCACGCCGGAACGCGTGATTGCGGCAGCCAAACGGGGAGTGGAGTGCGCCGCAGTCTATCCTGACAGCCGGTGCAGGGAACTGAGGGGAAAACTGGCAGGAATGCAGGGTATCGCGGAAGAAAGTTATATATTCGGAAACGGTGCGGCAGAGATTATTTATACACTTGTGCTGGCGGAGAAACCGAAACGCGCGCTCATACCGGTCCCGGCATTTTCGGAATACGAACAGGCATTGAAATCTGTGGGATGCGAAATTATATACTATTATACAAAAGAAAATAATTGCTATTGCATAGATAGTAATTTCCTGAAGGAGCTTGGAGAGGATATAGACATTGTATTTCTATGCTCTCCTGTCAATCCGTCCGGCCATGTCATTGATAAGAATCTGCTGCGGCAGGCGGCGGACATCTGTGAAAAAACAGGAATCCGGATGGTGCTGGATGAATGCTTTACAGAGTTTCTGGATGTACCGGAAAAGTATTCTATGATCGATGAGCCAGAAAAATACCGGCAGCTTTTCATCCTGCGTGCGTTTACTAAGATTTACGCTATGCCGGGACTGAGACTGGGCTACGGGATCACCTCTGATCACAACCTGTTGGAACGGATGGAACAGATGCGGCAGCCGTGGAGTGTGTCAGTCCCGGCACAGGAGGCGGGAACCGCCGCTCTGGATGAAGAAGAATATGTGGAAAAAGCCAGACAAGTGATTACGGCGGAGCGGAATTATCTGGAAGAAGAATTGAAAGAAATGGGAATTAAATTTATTTCTTCTGATGTAAATTTTATTCTTTTATATATTGAAATAAATCTATTCTCTGAGATGGAAAAACGCGGTATTCTGATAAGGAACTGCGAAAATTACAGAGGTCTCGGGAAGGGCTGGTATCGTATTGCAGTGAGGACGCATGAGGACAATCTGTGTCTGATAAACGCTCTAAAGGATATCTGCCGGATAGAGACCGGTGAAGCGGTTGAGAAAGAAAAGAGAATTGCAGAGACAAGAGACAGAATGGGGGAAGCCAGATGAAAGGATCGATCATGATACAGGGAACCATGTCCAATGCCGGGAAAAGTGTTCTTGCCGGCGGTCTGTGCCGGGTGCTTAAGCAGGACGGTTACAGTGTGGCTCCTTTTAAATCACAGAATATGGCGCTCAACTCGTTTATCACAAAGGAAGGACTTGAGATGGGGCGCGCCCAGGTGATGCAGGCGGAAGCCGCGGGGATCGAACCTTTGGCGGATATGAATCCCATCCTGCTGAAACCGACCAACGATACAGGATCGCAGGTTATCGTTAATGGAAAGCCGGTGGGGACCATGTCAGCGGTGGAATATTACAGACATAAGAGGGACTACATCCCGTATATTATGGAAGCATATGAGAGATTAAAGCATAAATATGATGTGGTCGTGATCGAGGGGGCGGGAAGCCCTGCGGAAATCAACTTGAAACAGGATGATATCGTAAATATGGGGCTGGCGGAGCTGGTGGACGCGCCGGTGCTCCTTGCAGGGGACATCGACAGAGGCGGTGTGTTTGCACAGCTGATCGGAACGGTCATGCTGTTGGAGGAAAAGGAGCGTCAGAGGATCAAGGGGATGATCATCAATAAATTCCGCGGCGATGTGTCGATCCTGAAACCGGGGCTTACGATGCTTGAGGAACGGGCGAAGATACCGGTGCTGGGAGTCGTGCCGTATTTTTATCTGGATATCGATGAGGAGGACAGCCTGACAGAGCGTTTTCAGAAGAAAGAAAATGCAGGGCTTGTGGATATCGCGGTGATCCGTCTGCCGAGGATCTCGAATTTTACAGACATTGCACCGCTGGAGGCGCTGGAGGAGGCCGGTGTACGGTATGTCAGTACTCCCGCTGAGTTTGGCGAGCCGGATGCGGTGATCCTGCCGGGCAGCAAGAATACCATTCAGGATCTGCTCTGGATGCGTCAGAACGGGCTTGAGGCGAAGATCCTGCGGTTTGCGTCGAAAGGCGGTCTTGTGTTCGGCATCTGCGGCGGTTATCAGATGCTCGGGCAGGAAGTCTCCGACCCGGACGGAGTAGAGCAGAAAGGAACGGTCAGAGGACTGGGACTGCTCCCGACACGAACGGTATTTGATAAAGAGAAGACAAGGACGAGAGTGCAGGGGCGTTTCCTTGCGGCAGAGGGGATATTAAAAGAACTTTCGGGAACAGAGATTGAGGGATATGAGATCCATATGGGAGAGACCTTTCTTCTGGATCATGCAAAATCCCTTGTAGAATTTGCAGATATCACAGGTAAAGATGACAGCGGCGCGTCAGATATTTCAGGCAGTGTGCGTGCGGACGGAGCCCAGTGCGGCAATGTCTACGGATGTTACGTCCACGGTATCTTCGATGCGCCGGGATGTGCAAAGGGGTTCCTTAGTGCGTTGTTAAAGCAGAAAGGGTATGATCCTTCGGTGATAAATGAAAAGGACTGGAAAGCATATAAGGAAGAACAGTACGATAAGCTTGCGGACATTATCAGGGAGAGCCTTGATATGGAGCGTATTTATCAGATCATAGAGAAGGGAAATGAGGCGTCATGCAGTCTGTAATAAAGATCGGCAGCAGGGAGAGCCGGCTTGCAGTGAAACAGGCGGAGATCATCCGGGACCAGATTATAAGCTGCGATCCGGACATTTCTGTGGAAATTATTACGATGAAAACGACAGGAGATAAAATACTGGATAAAAGTCTGGAAAAGATCGGCGGAAAAGGTCTGTTTGTAAAGGAACTGGACCGTGCGCTCATGGATGGCAGGATCGATATTGCCGTGCACAGTCTGAAAGACATGCCGATGGAAGAAAACCCGGAGCTCCCGATCCTTGCATATGGGAAACGGGAAGATCCGCGGGATGCGATCCTGTACCGCTCCGGCCTTGAAGCGCTGCCTGAACAGGCGGTCATCGGCACTTCCAGCAGGAGACGGATGCTTCAGATGGAACAGCTGTATCCGGGATGTACATTCCGGGGAATCCGGGGAAATGTGCAGACACGGATGCGGAAGCTTGAAACAGAGGGATATGACGGGACACTCCTTGCGGCAGCCGGACTGAAACGTCTCGGAATGGAACAGGTGATCGGCAGGTATCTTTCCGTGGATGAAATGATTCCTGCGGCCGGGCAGGGAATACTCGCTGTGCAGGGCCGAAAGGGAGATGTTCACAGATGGATCGACAGCATCGATGTCCGGGAGAGCCGCGCGGCTGCGCTGGCGGAACGGCAGTTTATCCGGGTGACCGGCGGCGACTGTACTTCACCCTGCGCCGCTCACGCGCAGGTGAGCGGAAATGAGTTGAAACTGACAGGACTGTACTACAATGAGGATGCCGAAGAATATTCGGTGGATGTGATCGTGGCCGATCTGTCAAAAGCCCGGCAGGCAGGAGAGGTTCTGGCAGAGCGGATGATAAGACAGAGCAGAAGCTGAGGATCCATGTAGTCGAGAACGGGATATAAACGATGAGGACATAGAGGAAGAAAATATGAATGAAAATATGAACGCCGGAAAAATAAATGAAAATAGTGCGTGTGGAAAAGTATGGCTTGCCGGAGCAGGTCCGGGTGATGCAGGGCTTCTGACGGTAAAGGCGGCACATCTTATTGAGAATGCAGATGTCATCGTATACGATGCGTTGATCAGCGCGGAATTGTTAAGCCGCATTCCTCAGGATACGGAGACGATCTATGTGGGCAAACATTCCGGAAATCATCCGGTACCGCAGCATGAGATCAATCAGATCCTTGTGAGAGAGGCGAAGAAAGGAAAGAAAGTACTCCGCCTGAAAGGAGGAGATCCCTTTGTTTTCGGAAGGGGCGGAGAAGAGCTGGAGACGCTTGTCAGCGAACAGATCCCTTTCGAGGTGGTTCCGGGGATTACTTCTTCTGTAGCTGTTCCCGCCTATGCAGGGATCCCGGTGACGCACAGGGATTATACTTCTTCCTTTCATGTCATTACCGGACACGCGAGGAAAGACGGGACACTGAGCATTGATTTTGAGTCTCTCGTCCGCCTGAATGGAACACTTGTATTTTTGATGAGTGTATCTTCTATGGAGAAGATCCTGAAAGGGTTGACTGACGCAGGAATGGATCCTGATATGCCTGCAGCAGTTCTGGAAAGGGGAACAACGGCAGGGCAAAGGAGAGTGACGGCAACTGTAGGAACATTAAAAGCCGAGTCAGACCGTGCTGGTATCCGCACCCCTGCGATTATTGTTGTTGGGAAGGTGTGCGCGCTGGCAGACGAGCTCCACTGGGCGGAGGACAGACCGCTTGGCGGCCGTCAGTTCCTGCTGACACGGCCGAGACAGAATATGTCGGTACTTGCCGGAAAGCTGAGGGCTCTTGGCGCTCAGGTCATCGAAATGCCGGCCATCCATACAGAACCGATATCCCAGAATGAGCCGTTGAAGTGTGCGCTGGAGCGTTTCGGACAGCATGGGGGAGGAAAATGGCTTGTGTTTACCAGCCCTATTGGTGTGAACGTATTTTTTGATACATTAAAGGAGATGAAGATTGATCTGAGATTGGTTCTCGGAGGAACAGGAAAAGTGCGGATCGGAGCGATCGGATCAGCGACTGCGGACGCACTCTGCGGATACGGACTGATCCCTGATGCGGTGCCAAAGACCTACAGTGCAGGAGAGCTGGGAAAAGAACTTGCGGAAATGTCCGAGCCGGGAGAATATATCCTGATCGCACGGGCTGAGAAAGGGTCGCCGGATCTGATACCGCCGCTTACGGAAAAGGGACTTTATGTAGATGATATCCCACTGTACCGCACAGTGTATGAAGTGAACACGCTGTTAAAGGAAGAAGTAGTGCGTATGCTGCAAAACGGTGAGATCGATGCTGTGACATTTACAAGCGCATCTACGGTCCGGGGATTTGTACGGGCGATGGGAGAGAATGAAATAGATTACGGCAGTATCTGCGCAGTGTGCATCGGGGAACAGACTGCACGGGCAGCGGCAGAGTATGGAATGCAGATCGAGATTTCGGATCAGGCGTCTATGGATGCTATGGCAGAGAAGATCATAGAACTGTTCGGCAGGAAACAGACGAAATAAAGAGCAGGCAGGAGGGCAAGAGGATGCTGGAAGATAAGGACTATGTAATGCGGATCGTGCATGAGTGGATCCGCACGCTTATCAAACTTATTTTTAATAAGGACATTGACAGAGATGAAGACGCGGAGATACCGTTGGAGATGATGGAGCAGTTCCGGAAGCTTCAGGCGATGATCGACGACGGGGGGATCAATGAGGCGGAGAATATCCTGGTGGATGGCCTGGATGCGGGCAGCAGGACTTATTTTGAGATGGCCCTGCTCTTTTATGAGAAGCTGAGCGGGAAGACGGATGAATTTCTGGCAGAGCATGATTATTCCAGACAGGAAGTCGTGGACGGACTGAAGTATGTGGTCGATTATTACGGATACGGAAGCCTGTTGGAAGCGTTTACGGAGGATATCGAGTTATGACGGAGAAAGAACGGATGCTGTCGGGAAAGATCTACTGCCCGTTTAAGGTGGGAGACAATACATGGGAGAAAAGCCGGGAAGTGCTGGAACAGTTTAATTCTATGCCGTGGCAGAAAGAAAGGGAGCGCATGGAGCTGTTAAAGAGTATTTTCGGTCATCTGGAGGACGACGCAGTGATCGTGCCGCCGTTTTACTGTGACAAAGGCACCCAGATCTATATCGGAAAGCATTTCTATGCAAATACCGGCCTGCTCATACTGGACGAGGCTGACGTGCGGATCGGGGATCATGTGTTTATTGCGCCCCGCGTATGCATCTATACGGCAGGGCATCCCATTGATGCAGATATCCGCAGGCTGGATCTGGAGTATGCAAAAGGCGTGACTATAGGGGATGACGTCTGGATCGGTGGAAATGCAGTGATAAATCCGGGCGTGACGGTCGGCAGTAATGTGGTGATCGGCTCCGGTTCCGTGGTGACGAAAGATATTCCCGACGGCGTAGTCGCGGCCGGAAATCCGTGCAGGGTGCTGCGGGAGATAACCAGGGAAGATAAGGAATACTGGACGCGGCAGGCGGAAGGATATTTCAGCGACAGCGATATTGAAAACCGCAGATAAGATCGGTAATACCGATAAAAGAGACGGGGGTGTAATGATGCCCGGAGAAAATATACCGGAAGTAAAGAAGAAAAAACTCTCGGAGATGAGTCTGGAGTAACTGTGGCAGCTGTTTCCAATCATACTGACCTGCCACAATGATGCGTGGAAAGTCTGGTACGATGAGGAGGCATCGGAGATTGCGGCGGTTCTTCCGGAAGAAAATATAGAGCGGATCAGTCATATCGGGAGCACAGCGGTTAAAGGGATCAGCGCAAAGCCGATTGTAGATATACTGGTAGAATTGAAGAAGGATTCGAATATGGAAGCGGCTTGCAGACTTCTCTGCGACGCCGGATGGATCTGTATGAGCCGCGGGAACGGACGGATATCTTTAAACAAAGGATACACAGAGAACGGATTCGCTGAGCGGGTGTTCCACCTTCATCTGCGGTATGCGGGGGACAATGACGAGATCTGTTTCAGGGATTATCTGAATACCCATCCCGACACTGCCCGGGAATACGAAAAGCTCAAACTGGGATTGTGGAAGAAATACGAACATGATCGGGATGGATACACAGCGGCAAAATCAGAGTTTGTGCAAAAGTACACAGAAATTGCAAAAAAGATAAAAAGGAATGAGGACTATTCTTTCCAGTAATCTGTCATATATTTTTCTGCCTCTTCCTGAGAAAGCCCGTACTTCTCCTGAAGTTTTTTCCGGGTGTCTTCACGGGAAATGCTGACTTCCTGAAGGGTGGAGATAAGCTGGCGGATTCCGTCGGTCATCCCTTTATTATATCCATCTTCATATCCCTCGCGCCGTAATGTCTTGTCGTGAAGTTCTTTGTCATATGTTTCCAAAATCATCTGGATCACCTCGGCTTTTTGCTGGATCAGGACATCCTTCAATATATTCTTTTCAATACATGAATCGACAGCAGCGGAAAGGCACTGTTCAAGCGGAATTCCGTCTGCGAGCTCTCTGCGGACAGTATCAACAAAGATCGAATACTCTTTTAACCGCCTGCACTTTTCCAGTAAGACCTTATTATGCCCGTAATTGATATTCAACAAGAGTGCGATACATTCAAGGCACGGCGTTTTCGGTGCTGCAGGCATATAAAATGAATCTGACAGTTTCAGGGGCAGACGGTCGGGCTCTTTATCAGTACCGTTATAAAATACGATATACTGCGGAAAAGGGAGCTTTTTCAAAGTTGAAGTATAGATATCGATTTCATTTGCCGTAATATATTTTTCGTATAATTTAGAAAAATACAGTAAGCCCCTTATCGGCATATTTGGATTAAACGTACTCTGGTGTTCGTATAAATTCATCGTGCCGCTGATCAGAAAGGCAAGATCATTTTTCATGGATAAATACAAAACATTGTCAAGAGTATTGATCTCCAGTTCATCCGGATCATGGTAATTACTTCCGTTGACCGCATTATAAAGGGACAGGAGATCTTCTTTCTTCTGGAATACGAGACGGAAAAGCCCGTCCTTATATGTTCTGTTGGCTGTCGGATAATCCTGATTATTTAGTTGTCTGATCAATAATTACACCTCCATTATAGAAAAATAATTAAGCAGTTGCAACCTTCTGTAAACTGAAACAAAAGGAATCTGAGAAAATGGATAACTGGAATAATACGCAATGCGTATAGTTTATTCAGTATACCTTGTAGCAAGGAAAAAGGCAAGAGGGAAAAATGCATAAATTGCGATCACCAAATCGCGATCAGTAGCTGCCACTTAAAAGGATAACTATCTTCCTGTACTTACTTATATGCCGGTGCTATAATCTGAAATATATGAGCAACCAGGATATCAAAAAAGAATGAGCTTTTGAAGGGAGAAAAGTATATCATGTGGAACGCGGAAATATACGAACAGTTTGGAAGAGAACGGCTTCAGCCGTCGATAGATCTTGTGTCCCGGCTTGCAGGGAGAACGTTCGGAAGGATTCTGGATGCAGGATGCGGTACGGGGATGAGCACGGCGGCTCTTGTATCTGTCTTTGGCGGCGCAGAGATCATAGGTGTTGATCTGTCCGAGGAAATGCTTGTTAAAGCAAGAAAAAATATATCGCAGGCTATGTTTATCAGGCGGGACTGTTCGCGTCCGTTATTTGATCTGGGAACGTTTGACCTGATATTTTCCAATGCGTTTATACAATGGCTTCCGGATCAGAAGAAATTTATGGAAGATTCATTCCGGGTGCTTGGAAAAGGCGGGGTATTTGCAGCCCAGATCCCGCTGTTTGGAGAGATGTCGGCCAATGACTGCATATTAAGAGCTGAAGAGCTGTTCAAAGATAAGATAAAAGGGATTGAAAAGAGCAGGTTTGTCCTTCATACGGCATCGGAATATTACGGTATGATTACTTCGTTTACAGATAAAACATCTGTCTGGATCACAGAATATATTCACGAGATGAAAGACCACAGAGAACTTCTTGACTTCTTAAAAGGGGCTGCCCTGCGTCCGCATCTGGAGTGCCTGAAAGACGGAACCGGCAGGGAACAGTTTTTAGAAGCCGTGCTTCAGGAGCTTTCTGCAGCTTATCCGGTTGAAAAAAACGGCAAAGTCCTGTTCCCGTTCAGGCGTCTCTTCCTGATCGGGGAGAAATGAGTCTCACAACAGGGGGCTTAAGCGCTTTACAATGTTTTCTACTGTTCGGACAAAGGTATCCGTATCGGCGTCCGGGTTGTTCAGGTAGGCGTGATAAGCGCCCTGTATGCTGTAGGAGAGGAGGATCTGTTTGGACATGTCGTCTCTGTATTCGGGATATTTCCGGAAGATGAGCTCTTTCAGCGCCGTATCAAGGCGGTGCCCAAGGTGGCTCTGCTCCCGCCCGGAGAAGAGGATGCGGATCAGGGAGATCTGCGACATGAATGCCAGACAGAGCTCCCGGGTATAGATATCTGATTTCTCCGGCGTATAGTCTTCCAGGTGCCCGATGCTTCTGATGATCGAGGCGACGGTTTCCTGTTCCATTGCCTCGGAGAGGGCGTAGATGTCCTCATAGTGCGAATAGAATGTGGACTTGTTGATAAGGGCAATGCTGCACAGCTCTTTTACAGTGATCTTTTCCAGAGGCTTTTTTGCCCGCAGTTCGATAAATGCGTTTTTGATCGCCTGTTCTGTTTTCTTAATCCTGAGATCCATTCTTTATCCTTCTTTCCCGTTTTTATGACCGTGCGCGCCTTTATAAAGAGAGGGCGCCGGTGTCAAAAATAAAGATCCCGTCTTCATATCTGTAGTCTCCGCCGGTAAATGAGCGGATCACATTTTCCCAGAAGAGATATGCCTGAGAGCTCCCGAAAGACGGCGAGACCTCCCAGCGTCCGGGGAACATTTCAAAACACAGCAGGGCAGCCTGCTTTCCGATGTGGTTTCTGCGAAATGAGGGCAGGACCATAAACTCTGCGATGCTGTGCCCCGAGGGCGATTTCTGCATATGAGTATTTATCATCACAAAGCCGAGCTGCCGGTCAGTTCCCTGCTCGAGTATAAAGTATGCATTCCGTTCTTTTTCCGTAAAATACAGATCAAACCACGGGTAGTCAAATAATGCGTCTTCGTTCATCGTATTCCGGTCATGCAGGCTTTCCTCAAAGAGAGAATACTGCAGGAGCCGGAAGAGCACTTCCTTTTCAGACGTTTCCGCCGGTTTAAGCCTTATATCCATGTAAATTCCTCCTCTTTGTAAGCCCGGACTATTCGTGAGACCGATCATCTGAATGATTCCTAAAATAACCGACAGTTTCGCGATAAGAGTTGTTTATCAGACAGATATCCGAAATTGCCGGTGGATTTCTGCGTTATTTGCGGATACTCTGATTATAGGACAAAAAACGACTGCTGTCGATTATTTATGGATGAAAAGAGGTCAAAAGGATGGATTTTTACGGATTTTACACAGGGAAGATTTTTGATGCGTACAAGTATCTGGGGGCACATGTGATCCAGAATACGGCGTCGGGAAGCAAGGGAAAGGACCGGGAGGCTCAGGTCACATTCCGGACGTTTGCGCCGTCGGCGTCTAGGGTGTCGGTAATCGGAGAATTTAACGGCTGGACGGATACCCCGATGGAGAAAGTGCATGACGGTAATTTCTGGGAGCTTACCTCTAAGGACGCGAAGCCGGGCATGATGTACAAGTACCGGATCTACGACAGGGCAGGGAATTTTATCGATCACTGCGACCCGTACGGATACGGGATGGAACTACGCCCGAACACCGCCTCCATTATCCGGGATCCGGATACTTACCGGTTCCGCGACGAGAAATGGATGAAGAAGAGGACCGACCATAGGGAGCAGCCGCTCAATATATACGAACTGCATTTCGGGTCTTTTAAGAAACCGGCGGAGGAGCCGGACGCATGGTACAACTATGAAGAAATGGCGGACGTCCTTCTCCCGTACCTGAAAGAAAACGGGTACAATTATATTGAGATCATGCCACTCTGCGAATATCCCTGCGATGAATCGTGGGGGTATCAGGGAACGGGATTTTTCAGCCCCACTTCCAGATACGGAACGGCGGATCAGCTGAAAGCGTTTGTGGACGCCTGCCACAAAAATGAGATCGGCATTATTCTTGACTTTGTGCCGGTGCATTTTGCGGTGGACGGCTACGCGCTGGCAAATTATGACGGGACGGCGCTGTATGAATATCCCCATTCGGATGTGGGAGACAGCGAGTGGGGCAGCAGGAATTTCATGCATTCCCGCGGAGAAGTGAGGAGCTTCCTCCAGTCTGCGGCGGAATACTGGATGGAGGAATACCATATGGACGGCCTGCGGATGGACGCCATCAGCCGGGCGATCTACTGGCAGGGAATGCCGGAGCGGGGCGTGAATTCCAATGCGGTGGAATTTTTAAGATACATGAATCAGGGGTTGAAAGAGCGCCACCCGTCGGCGATCCTGGCGGCGGAGGATTCCACTTCATTTCCGGGGGTCACGAAACCGGTGGAAGAGGGCGGCCTTGGATTCGACTATAAGTGGGATATGGGGTGGATGAACGACACGCTGGATTATTTCCGGACAGCGCCCGAATACCGCGCGAGAGATTACCACAAGCTGACGTTTTCCATGATGTACTATTATGATGAGCGGTATCTGCTCCCGCTGTCGCATGACGAGGTCGTCCACGGCAAGGCGACAATCCTCCAGAAAATGTACGGGGACTATGAAATGAAATTCCCGCAGGCGAGGGCATTCTATATGTATATGTACGCGCATCCGGGCAAGAAGCTCAATTTCATGGGAAATGAGCTGGGGCATTTCCGGGAATGGGATGAGAAGCGGGAGCTCGACTGGGATCTTCTGCGGTTTCCGGCGCATCAGGATTTCCACAGATTTATGGAAGATCTGAACAGCTTCTATCTGGAGCATCCGGCATTTTCTGAAATGGATTATGATCCGGAAGGCTTCGAGTGGCTGGAGTGTCATGCGGAAGAGAAATGTGTGTATGCCTTTGAGCGAAGAAGTGAGAAAGAGCGGATCATGGCAGTCTTTAATTTCTCTGACGGGGAGCAGGAGATCGAGATCAGCGGCAAGGATATCAGACAGATCAGGAAAGTATTCAGCAGTGAATATATGGGATACGGCGGAGCGGAAGAGCGGCAGAATAAAGCCGTAAAGGTCAAAAAGGAGCGCTGTACCTTCCGGCTGAAGCCGTTCTCGGGAGAATACTATATGATCGGGGAATAATGAGATGCAGACGGAAATAGCCTATCCGGCCAGCTTCCGTCTGTCTACAACCGGTTTTAAGAATATGGCAAGAAATGCCGCCAGTATCCTCGCGATAACCGTGCTCCACCAGACCATGATCTGTCCGCCGAGAAGAGGGGGCAGGATCAGCATCAGTACAAGCATGAGCACAGGTTCGATATAGGTCAGGACATAAGAAAGAGTGCTCTCCTCGATAGCATAGAAACTTGCCGTAGTGATCCGGGTGACTGCTACAAAAGGAACGGAGATTAAGAAAATCGGCATGATTTTGGCAATTTCTATATTAACTTCGGAAGAGGATCCAAAGAGGACGCCGATATGATTTCTTGCCGCAAGGAGAATGATACAGCTTATATGATGATCAGTGATATGTTCGGCGTCATCGTAAGCCCAAAGGGCGAAATCCCCACTTTGATAACAGAGCCGGACAGATTCTTCAGCCCGGATAATCCGATCCGCAGGGTAAACATTTTCCTGCGCAGGAAATATACAAGGGCGAACAGAAGCGTAACGCCCTGCCCGAGGATCGTTGCCAGCGCCGCGCCGGCAAGGCCCTGCCCGAACCCCCAGACAAACAGGTAATCGAGGACTACATTGGTAATGAACCCTGCGACCATGGACATCATAGCATAGAGCGGGCCGCCGTAGTTGCGGATAAAAGGAACCAGTCCCGTGCTGAGGATCTGCAGTCCCGCTCCCAGTGCGATGATCCGGTTATATTCTGCGCCCAGTGAGAGCAGTTCCCCCTCGGCGCCCAGGAGACGCAGGATAGGAGCGTTAAAACAAAAGGCCAGTGCGGTTAGGAGCACGCTGCTGATCAGGAGGATCCACAGCGTGGCCGCCGTGTAATCTCTGGCGCGTTTCTCTCTTCCCTCGGCTGAACTGATGGAATAGTAGACGGCCCCTCCTATACCGATCCCGGTCCCGACAGCCTGGAGCACTGCGGAGACAGGGTACGCCACATTTATGGCGGAAAGTCCCATATCCCCCACGTTGTGCCCCACAAAGAAGCCGTCCACGATGGCATAGATCCCGGATAATGCAAAGGACAGGATGGAGGGGATCACGTATTTAAAGAAAGTTCTCATTTCGCTCATAGGTTATGCTTCTCCCTTTCAATTCTTTGTTTCAGTTCTTTTTCAAACAGCAGATTAAACAGCTCCATCGTTCCGATGGTCTGCTCCATGCGTTCATTCCCGATTTTTCTGGAAATCCGTTCTTCGGCTTCCAGCAAAGGCACGATGATCTCATCTGCATACTGCTTCCCCTTTTCCGTTAGAAATACAAGCTTTTCCCGTTTGTCATGCCGGCTGGGTTCGAGAATGATCATATCTCTGTTTTTCAGGTCGCGGATTACCGTGTTGACCGTAGCTTTTACAAGACCGGTTTCTTCCGTGATCTGCCTTTGGGTCAGATCGATTCCGGTTTTCAGCGAGTAAAGGACCATAAGCTCCGGATAGCCGATGCCGCACTGGGCGGCCCACCGGGTATACAGAACGGTTCCTTTCGCCCATGTGGAGTATAATTGACAGATATTGAATGATTCAGACATATCATAGCCCTCTAAATAGTATAATAAAATGCTAAATTAGTATTTACAAATACTATTATAGCGGCGAAAAAATAAAGTGTCAAGAATAATAAATGAAAGGTCTAATCCCCCAGCTATGCTGGGGAGAATGGAGTAAGCAGGAGCGTGTAGGATATGAATAAAAAGCCTCCTATGCTAAAATGAGAATGGTGTCGCAAGCCAAACTCAAAAATTAGTATAG
>DWVY01000049.1 GCA_019119995.1 Candidatus Mediterraneibacter faecavium
CCGACCCGCTCTACCTCATCCCCTCGAATCCATGTAACGCGATATCAAAATGCTCGTCCATTGGAACTCGCATTTTAACATCACTAACATGGAGAACGAGGTGTATTCGGAACGCTCCATGTCGATGCACAGCTTATGTAGTATTCTCTTTTTCCGCTGTCTCATCCGATCGGTAGACTTTTCTTCTGCCGCAGCGTCATCCTTCAACAAACACTCATTAAAAGGTGGAAGAAGTCGGAACTTTACAAACTAAGATTTCAGGTATTCCCCCTCTCGACTCGCTTTATCTAATTCGTGATTGTCGAAAAGATACTTCCGATTGGCTGAACGAAGAAAATCAGCTGGATACAGCCCTGTTGATGAACCTTCCGGATCAGGCAGGATTGTAATGTGGACGGTGACTGTGGAAGGGAATTAGAGATAGTTCAAGCCCGTGGTGCGGCGTTAATCCGGGAAAGGATGTTGTCTGAACGAAGTGAGTTCTTCCTTTCCCGGATTGCTTTTAGCCGTATCACGGGATTGTTACTATCTCTTATTCCCTGTAACCGGAGCCGGAAACATTACAATCCCGCCTGATCCGGTTACGCATATCGATCCGCTGTATCCGGGTGATTTTTGAATCTTATCTCCAACGGCGTTCAATTCGACAAACACGAATTGATCTACATATTGTAGTAGTGGGCGTAGATTCCGTTTTGCTGCAGCAGTGATTCGTGTGTCCCGCGCTCTGCAATTCCGTCCTCTGTGATGACGATGATCTCGTCGGCGTTCCGGATGGTGGAGAGGCGGTGGGCGATGGTGATGGTCGTCCGTCCTTCGGAGAGTTCTTCCAGGCTCTGTTGGATCCAGCGTTCGCTCTCGTTGTCAAGGGCGCTGGTGGCCTCGTCGAGAACGAGGATCGGCGGATTTTTCAGGAAGACGCGGGCAATGGAGATGCGCTGCTTCTGGCCGCCGGAAAGGCGGGCACCGCGTTCTCCGACGAAGGTGCCATAGCCGTCCGGGAGTTCTTCGATGAAGTCGTGGATATTGGCACGTTTGGCAGCCTCGATGATCTCTTCCATGGATGCGCCGGGCTTTCCATAGGCGATATTTTCACGTATGGTGCCTGAGAAGAGGTAGACGTCCTGCTGTACCATGCCGATCTGGCTTCTCAGGCTTTTCAAGGTCAGTGTGCGGACATCTTTTCCGTCGATCGTGATGCGTCCGCCGGTCACGTCATAGAATCTCGGCAGGAGGGAGCAGATGGTCGTTTTTCCGCTGCCGGACGGACCTACAAGGGCGATGGACTTTCCTGCCGGGATCTCGAATGATACATGGGAGAGGACAGGGGTATCGTCGTCGCTGTAGTGGAAAGATACATCTTCGTAGCAGACACGGCCTTTCACATCGGTGAGCGGCTTTGCGTCCGGTGCGTCCACGATCTCCGGTTCGGTTTCCATCACATCCAGGAAGCGGCGGAAGCCGGCGAGACCTTTCTGCATCATCTCGATCAGCTCTACAAGGATCTGGATCGGGCTGATAAAGATGCCGATGTACAGGGCGTACATTGCCAGATCCGTTACATCCATGAGATCATGGGCGATGAGATATCCGCCGAATACAAGTGTCACCAGGTACATCATTCCCTGGAAGAAAAGGTTCCATCCCATGAAATTCCCCATGCAGTTATAATTGTTCCGCTTGGAAATAAGGAAAGCATGGTTGCTTTTTCTGAACTTTTCGCGCTCAATCTCTTCGTTTGCAAAAGACTGGACGACACGGATGCCTGCCAGCGTATCCTGCAGGCTGGAGTTGACGTCGCCGATCTTTCTGCGGTTCTCCATAAAGGTCTCCTGCATCCGCTGGTTCTGGCGGAAAGAGAAGATGAACATACACAGAACAAGAACGACGAGGGGAAGCGCAAGCCGCCAGTTGATGAGGAAGAGGAAGATGAAAGAGCCGGCGATCTTTACCACGGAGATAAACAGATTTTCAGGCCCGTGGTGCGCAAACTCCGCGATATCGAACAGATCTGACACAAGTTTGCTCATCATCTGGCCGGAATTGTTCTGGCTGTAATACGAAAAGGACAGTTTCTCGTAATGGTCAAAGAGCTGCTGGCGCATATCCCGTTCCATATTGGCGCCCATCATGTGGCCCTGATAACTTACATAGTATTTGCAGAGGCTCTGGACGATATACATGACTAAGAGTCCGGCGGCGATCCAGGGCAGAGTGCCGAGGATCACGGAGCTGTCTCTTGTAAAGAGTGTGTTTGTCATGGTGCGCAGGATCTGCGGATAAGCAAGGTCTACGATACTGATGAAGGCTGCGCAGACAAGGTCGATAAAAAAGACCGCTTTATACGGCGCGTAATAATCTATGAATTTTCTGATCGTGTGCATAGTATCACTCCTTGTTTCGAATTTATTCCGTTGACCATCTTAGCATATCATTTTCTGCTTGACAAGAAGTTCCCCCTGTAATAACGTATGGATGTATGTCTTTCATGATATGAACGTAGTCAGAAGGGAAAGCAAGTGTGATATGAGACTTTATTTAGCCCCGCTTGAGGGGATCACAGGGTGGATCTTCCGCAGCGCCGTCCATGAATGCTTCGGAGGATTTGATAAATATTTTGTGCCTTTTATACGGCCGAACCAGATGGGGCATTTCAGCGCCAGAGAGAAGAAGGATATCCTGCCGGAACACAACGAAGGGATGTATACGGTCCCGCAGATCCTCACGAACCGGCCGGAGGACTTTATCCGGACTGCACATAAGCTCAGAGAATACGGATATGAAGAGATCAATCTGAACCTCGGATGCCCGTCAAAGACTGTCGTGACAAAGGGGAGAGGAGCCGGATTCCTTGCAGATCCGGACAGGTTGGATGCGTTTCTGGACGAAGTGTTTGAAAAGTGCGCGGTCCGCATCTCTGTCAAGACAAGGCTGGGGATGGACGAGCCGGAGGAATTCTGTTATCTTCTGGAGATATATAATAAATATCCTATGGAAGAACTAATCATCCATCCCCGGGTGCAGAAAGATTTTTATAAAAATACGCCGGATCTGAAAGTATTTGCAGAGGCTCTGGCAAAGAGCAGAAATCCGGTCTGCTATAACGGTGATATCTTTACCGTGGAGGATTATAGACGCTTTACACAGATGCAGCCGGATGTGGAATGTATTATGATGGGAAGAGGAGTTCTTGCCGATCCGGCTCTGGCGCGGAAGATCCGGGGAGGGGCGGGAGCCGATGCGGCGGAACTGAGGCGTTTCCATGATCTTCTGTATGCAGGATACTGCGAGGAGATGTCCGGCGACCGTACCATCCTTTATAAGATGAAGGAATTGTGGACCTATCTCGCTCCTGTTTTTACTAATTATAAGAAATATGCAAAGAAAATAAAAAAGGCGGAGAAGTGTGCGGTCTATGAAAAGATCATAGACGAGCTGTTTGAAAACGAAGAGATCAGCGTGCCCTGAAATATGGGATACGCTGATCTCTTGTTTATACCGATCGTATGATCCAGAACCTGATTCTGGTCCTGAACCTGCTTCTAATCCAGAACCTGATCCTGGGCTGTCTCGTTCTGTTTTTTGAGAGCTGCCTCCACGAATCCTTTGAAGAGCGGATGTGGACGGTTCGGCCTGGATTTGAGCTCCGGATGTGCCTGTGTCGCAATGAACCACGGATGGGACGGGATCTCGATCATCTCGACGATGCGGCTGTCCGGCGAGAGTCCGCACAGAGACATCCCGTGTTCCTCCAGGACGTCGCGGTAATCGTTGTTTACTTCATAGCGGTGGCGGTGGCGTTCGCTGATCTCTCTTGTGCCGTACAGTTTCTCGGCGAGGGAGCCTTCTTTGAGCACGCACGGATATGCGCCGAGGCGGAGCGTGCCTCCGATGTCTTCCACACCGATCTGATCCGGCATGATGTGGATGACCGGATGGGTGGTATCCGGTTTCAGCTCCATGCTGTGCGCGTCATTATAACCGACTACATTTCTGGCGAACTCTACGATGGCGAGCTGCATGCCCAGGCACAGGCCGAGGAACGGGATTCCGTGGGTGCGGGCATATTTGATCGCTGTGATCTTGCCTTCGATCCCTCTGTGTCCGAAGCCGCCGGGGACAAGGATGCCGCTTACATCGGAGAAGATCTCTTCCGCATTTTCTTCGGTGACAGTCTCGGAATCGACCCATTTGATATTCACGGTGGTGTGAGAGTAGATACCGCCGTGCTTCAGAGCCTCAACGACACTGATGTAGGCGTCGTGGAGCTGGATATATTTTCCGACAAGGGCTACGGTCACTTCCTGCGTCGGGTGGCGCAGATTTTCCACCATCTCAGTCCAGTCTTTGAGGTCCGGTTCCGGGCAGTCCAGATGAAGACATTCACAGACTACCTGTGCAAGATGCTCTTTCTCCATTGCCAGGGGAGCCTCGTAGAGATACTCAACGTCCAGGTTCTGGAGCACATGGCTTGCCGGCAGGTTGCAGAAGAGAGAGATCTTGTCCTTCATGCCCTGATCGAGAGGATACTCGGAACGGCATACGATGATATCCGGCTGGATCCCCATTCCCTGCAGTTCTTTTACACTGGCCTGTGTCGGCTTGGTCTTCATTTCCTGGGAAGCGCGCAGATAAGGGATCAGCGTCACGTGGATGAGGATGACGTTTTCCGCGCCTTTCTCATGCTGGAACTGACGGATGGATTCGAGGAAAGGCTGGCTCTCGATGTCTCCGACTGTGCCGCCCACTTCGATGATAGCGATCTCCGTATCAGCAGCAGCGGGATTGCGGTAGAACCTGCTCTTGATCTCATTGGTGATATGAGGGATGACCTGGACGGTCCCTCCGCCGAAGTCGCCGCGGCGCTCTTTCTGAAGAACAGACCAGTAGATCTTGCCGGTCGTGACGTTAGAGTTCTTGGTAAGGCTCTCGTCGATGAAACGCTCATAGTGTCCGAGATCCAGATCTGTTTCCGCGCCGTCATCTGTGACGAAGACTTCCCCGTGTTGGACCGGGTTCATCGTACCCGGGTCGATGTTGATATAAGGATCAAATTTCTGCATGGTCACGGTATACCCGCGGGCTTTTAACAGACGTCCGAGAGAGGCGGCTGTTATCCCTTTGCCCAGGCCGGATACAACGCCGCCGGTAACAAATACATACTTTACTGCCATAATAGATGCCCTCCTGTGATTGAAAATAACTGATGAACGGTAAAACGGTTCCTTAAAAAAGAGTACAGTCTGACTATGGATGGGAAGCCACACCTTTGTGACCGGAACCATACATATAGTCAGACTGTCTGAAAAAATACTTATCTAGTATACAACAGAAATTTTAGAAAGTACAGTATTTTTTTACGAAAGCAGTATGTGTTCGTATACTGCTTCGCAGGTGAGCTGCACTCCGAGTTTCTTAAAGATCTTGATGTCCACATCCGAGAGCATGACTGAGGTGTGGGCCTGACATCCGTCCAGCTTCGGAAGCTGGGAGAGCGCAAGGCGTGCCTCTGCGCTGTCGGCTGCGCTGGCGGAGAGCGCGATCAGTACTTCATCTGTGTGCAGACGCGGGTTTTTGCTCTTTAGGTAATCTACCTTCAGCTTCTGGATCGGCTCGATGGACTGGGGCGAGATGATGTGCTTCTCGTGGTCGATGCCGGCGAGGACTTTCAGCACGTTCAAAAGCAGCGCCGCGGAGGCTCCGAGCAGATTGGTCGTCTTCCCGGTTATGATCCGTCCGTCTTCCAGTTCGAGGGCGGCAGCGGGACCGCCGGTCTCTTTTGCGCGCCTTTGTGCTTCGACCGCTACTTTCCGGTCTGCAGCTGTAATGCCCGCCAGATTCATGAGCAGCTCGATCTTCTGAGCCTCCTTGTCCGAAGCTTCGCCCTTTACAAGTGCATTCAGAGCTGCATAATAGCGGCGGATGATCTCCTGCTTTGATGCCTCGCGGCAGACTTCGTCGTCACAGATACAGTTGCCGGCCATGTTGACGCCCATGTCTGTCGGGGACTTGTAAGGGCTTTCTCCGTAGATCTTTTCAAAGATCGTGTTCAGGACGGGGAAGATCTCTACGTCACGGTTATAGTTGACGGTTGTCTCTCCGTAAGCTTCCAGATGGAACGGGTCGATCATGTTCACGTCGTTCAGGTCGGCTGTCGCCGCTTCGTACGCCAGGTTGACCGGATGCTTCAGCGGCAGGTTCCAGATCGGAAATGTCTCGAATTTGGCATATCCGGCATGGATCCCCCGTTTGTGTTCGTGATAGAGCTGAGAGAGACATGTCGCCATCTTCCCGCTTCCCGGCCCCGGCGCTGTCACGATGACAAGCGGACGTGTCGTCTCGATATAATCGTTCTTCCCATAGCCTTCGTCACTGATGATGAGCGGGATATTGGACGGATAACCGGGAATGATATAATGAAGATATACAGGGATGTCCATGCTCTCCAGCCTGTTTTTGAACAGAAGAGCGCTCTCCTGACCGGAAAACTGCGTGATCGCCACGCTCCCTACATAAAGTCCCTGATCCCGGTATGTCTGGATCAGGCGGAGAACGTCTGTATCATACGTGATGCCGAGATCACCGCGGATTTTGTTCTTTTCGATGTCCTTTGCACTGATGACTATGACGATCTCGGCCTGGCTGCTGAGCTCTTTGAGGAGCCGCAATTTACTGTCAGGAGCAAAGCCCGGCAGCACGCGGGAGGCGTGATAGTCGTCAAAAAGCTTTCCTCCGAATTCCAGATATAATTTGTTGTCGAACTTTCCGATCCGTTCCCGGATATGTTCGGACTGCATTTTCAGGTATTTCTCGTTGTCAAAACCGATTTTCATAGTTTCCCCTTTCCTTTTGTAGTTACTCTGTATCTTATCTATAGATGGATGGCGCTTTTTTGCGCGCCGGAAGATAACAGGACATATTTCGTACCCAGTATACTATAAAAAGTCATGGGTTTACAATATTTTCATAATGTTTTTGTTGATTTATGCAAAACCTGTCTTTATAATGATAATAGCTGTTTTTAGGAGGAATAGAATGGACAATAATAATAAAAATAAAGACCCGAATCACAACCGGCAGGGTTGGGGGATCATCCTCGCAACAACCCTGCTGGTCACTTTTATAGTGATGGGGTTGTACTCTATGATGCAGGGATCTGGTCCGGAAGAGATCAGTTACGATAAGTTCCTCTCCCTGATCGACGAAGGAAAAGTCCAGGAGGTAAGTCTTAACAGTGACCGGATCTATATAACGCTGACGGACGAGGCACGCCGGGAAGAACTTGAGGAAACCGGACGGACCGGCAATCCGGGAAATGTGCTGAGCCAGCTGCAGGATCAGATGCAGGGGCAGATGCAGTCAGGCGGCGGTACGGAAGAGGAAAGCGAGAGAAGTCCGGATTATTACACTGGATATGTCAATGACTACACCCTGACGGATAAACTTGAGAAAGCAGGAGTTAAATTCGGGAGCAAACCCGGCGATACGATGGCGCAGACACTCCTCGAGCTGTTTCTGACCGTGATCCTCCCGATCGGCCTGATGGCGCTCATGCTTGTCTGGCTCATGCGGAAGATGACCAAAGGCGGGGGCGTGATGGGCATTGGAAAGAGCAATGCCAAGATGTATATGGAGAAAGAGACCGGCGTCACATTCCAGGATGTGGCAGGCGAGGATGAGGCGAAGGAATCCCTGCAGGAAGTAGTCGATTTCCTTCATAATCCGGGGAAATACAGCGGCATCGGCGCAAAGCTTCCCAAGGGGGCTCTGCTCGTAGGTCCTCCGGGAACCGGTAAGACACTTCTCGCAAAAGCAGTGGCGGGCGAGGCAAAGGTACCGTTCTTCTCACTGTCGGGATCTGCATTTGTAGAGATGTATGTGGGCGTGGGCGCTTCCCGTGTCCGCGATCTCTTCAAGCAGGCACAGCAGCAGGCTCCATGTATCGTATTTATCGATGAGATCGATGCGATCGGAAAGACCCGTGATTCTTCCCTCGGCGGAAATGACGAGAGAGAACAGACGCTCAACCAGCTCCTTGCAGAGATGGACGGATTTGATACGAATAAGGGACTCCTGATCCTGGCGGCGACGAACCGTCCGGAGATCCTGGATCCGGCGCTCCTGCGCCCGGGACGTTTCGACCGTAGGATCATCGTGGACAAACCGGATCTGAAAGGCCGTGTGGAGATCCTGAAAGTACATGCAAAAGACGTGCGCATGGATGAGAGCGTGGATCTGGAAGCGATCGCGCTTGCAACCTCCGGCGCAGTCGGCTCAGACCTCGCGAATATGATCAACGAGGCCGCTATTAACGCGGTGAAACATGGCAGACAGGTGGTAAGCCAGAAAGACCTCTTTGAGGCGGTGGAAGTCGTCCTTGTCGGCAAAGAGAAGAAAGACCGCATCATGAGCAAAGAGGAGAGAAGGATCGTTTCCTACCATGAAGTGGGACATGCGCTTGTCACAGCGCTTCAGAAGAATACGGAACCGGTGCAGAAGATCACGATCGTGCCGAGGACGATGGGCGCGCTCGGTTATGTGATGCAGACGCCGGAGGAAGAAAAGTTCCTGAATACGAAGAAAGAGCTGGAGGCGATGATCGTCGTGGCTCTCGGCGGACGCGCTGCGGAGGAACTTGTCTTTGACACAGTGACGACCGGGGCGGCCAATGATATCGAGCAGGCGACGAAGATCGCCCGTGCGATGATCACGCAGTACGGCATGTCCGATCGTTTCGGCCTGATGGGGCTTGAGTCCATCCAGAACCGATATCTGGACGGAAGAGCTGTATTAAACTGCGGCGATGCCACAGCCGGCGAGATCGACGTGGAAGTCATGAAGATGCTGAAAGCCGCATATGAAGAGGCGAAGAAGCTCCTTGCCGAGAACAGGGAGGCACTGGATAAGATCGCTGCGTTCCTGATCGAGAAAGAGACGATCACAGGCAAGGAATTCATGAAGATATTCCGGGAAGTAAAAGGAATACCGGAACCGTCTGAGACGGAGGAAGGCGCTCCGGCTGAACGGGAAGGTCGGATAACCATGAAATCAGAACCGGCAGAAGAAAGCCAGATAACGGCAGGCGGTGAGTAAAGTTCATGGAAAACGATAATTTTAATATCCAGGAAGAATTGAAAAAGCTGCCCGGCAGACCCGGCGTGTACATTATGCATGACGAGAAAGACCATATCATCTATGTCGGCAAGGCGGTCAGCCTGAAGAACCGGGTGCGTCAGTATTTCCAGAGCAGCAGGAACAAGGGCGTCAAGATCGAACAGATGGTGACGCATATCCGGCGGTTTGAGTATATTGTCACAGACTCTGAGCTGGAGGCGCTTGTCCTGGAATGCAACCTGATCAAAGAGCATCACCCGAAATATAATACGATGCTCATGGATGACAAGACCTATCCGTTTATAAAAGTGACGACCAACGAAGCGTTTCCCAGGGTAGTGCTGTCGCGAAAGATGCTGAAAGATAAGGCCCGGTATTTCGGGCCTTATACAAGTTCTCAGGCTGTCAGGGACACGATAGATCTGATCCACAAGCTGTATCACTTAAGGAGCTGCAGCCGCAGCCTCCCCAGAGATATCGGGAAAGAGCGGCCTTGCCTGAACTATCATATCAAGCAGTGTGAAGCTCCCTGTCAGGGGTATATTTCCCAGGAAGAATACGGAAAGGCGGTAAATGAAGTCCTTCGGTTCCTGAACGGGAATTATGATACAGTCCTTGGAGAACTGGAAGAGAAGATGAATGCTGCTTCCGAAGCGCTGGAATTCGAGCGCGCGATCGAGTACCGGGAACTGATCAGCAGTGTGAAGAAGGTTGCCCAGAAGCAGAAGATCACGGATTCAAGCGGCGAGGACAGGGATGTCCTGGCGGTCGCTTCGCAGGAAGAAGACGCGGTCGTCCAGGTCTTCTTTATCAGAGGAGGACGTCTGATCGGAAGAGACCACTTTTACCTGCGGATCGCAAAAGACGAGAGCGCTTCGGAGATACTGAACAGCTTTATCCTGCAGTATTATGCGGGGACGCCCTTTATCCCCGGCGAACTGATGCTCCAGGACGAGGTGGAAGATCAGGAGCTCCTGGAGACATGGCTTTCTTCCAAGCGGGGACAGAAAGTGACGCTGCGGGTGCCGAAGAAAGGGACAAAAGAGAAACTGGTGGAGTTGGCACAGGAAAATGCCAGGATGGTGCTCGCAAAGGACAAGGAACGTCTGAAGCGTGAAGAGGGGCGGACGATCGGAGCGGTAAAGGAGATCGCAGCTCTGCTCGGACTGGATGAGATCGTCCGGATGGAAGCCTATGATATCTCAAATACAAATGGATTTGAGTCGGTGGGATCCATGGTCGTGTATGAACGCGGGCGGCCGAAACGGAATGACTACCGCAAATTCAAGATCAAGGGGATCAAAGGGGCTGACGATTACGGCAGTATGCGGGAAGTGCTGACCCGGCGCTTCACGCACGGGTTAAAAGAGCGGCAGGAAAATGCAGAACTCGGGAAGTTTACCGCATTTCCGGATCTGATCCTGATGGACGGCGGGAAAGGCCAGGTCAATGTGGCGCTCCAGGTGCTCGATGAACTGCACCTTGATATCCCGGTGTGCGGCATGGTGAAAGACGATCATCACCGTACAAGAGGGTTATATTATCACAATGAAGAGATACCGATTGACAGGGCATCGGAAGCTTTCCGGCTGATCACCAGGATCCAGGATGAGGCGCACAGGTTCGCGATCGAATATCACCGCCAGCTGCGCGGAAAAGGACAGGTGCATTCCATACTTGATGACATCGAGGGGATCGGTCCGGCGCGGAGAAAGGCGCTGATGCGGGAATATCTCAGCCTGGACGACATCAAGAAGGCTTCCGTGGAAGAACTGGCAAAAATACCGTCCATGAATGAAAAAGCGGCGGAATCTGTGTACAAGTTCTTTCACTAGTGTTATGATAAAAAGAACAGGAGAAAGTGAGGAGAGAATCTATTATGGGACAAGGGATAACATTAAGCGAGATCGCAGAAAAAATGAATCTGAAAAATCTCACACCAGAGGTTGATATGGTGGAAAAGGTGGTCAATGTACCGGATGTCAACCGTCCGGCGCTGCAGCTTGCAGGGTTTTATGACCGTTTTGACTCAAACAGGGTACAGATCATCGGAAATGTGGAAAACAGATATGTTCAGACTCTGAGCGAAGAGCAGCGGATGGAAACATACGAAAAACTTCTGCAGCATCCGATCCCGTGCATTGTATTCTGCAGGGATGTCGTGCCGGAGGAGAGCTTCCTTAAGACCGCTGTCAAGTATGGCGTGCCGATCTTCAATACTGTGAAACAGACTTCAGACTTTATGGCGGAGATCATCCGCTGGATGAATGTCCGTCTGGCTCCGTGCATCTCTATCCATGGTGTCCTTGTGGATGTGTACGGCGTAGGCGTGCTGATCATGGGAGAGAGCGGCATCGGCAAGAGCGAGGCTGCGCTTGAGCTGATCAAGAGAGGACACCGTCTTGTGACGGATGACGTGGTTGAGATCCGGAAGGTGAGCGACGAGACGCTTGTAGGTACTGCTCCGGAGATCACAAAGCACTTTATCGAACTGCGGGGGATCGGCATCGTGGACGTCAGATCTATGTTCGGTGTCCAGAGCATAAGGGAAACGCAGAATATCGACCTTGTGATCACCCTGGAAGACTGGAGCAGGGACAAAGAATACGACAGGCTCGGCCTTGAGGAAGAGTACACGGAATTTCTTGGAAATAAAGTGGTATGTCACCGCATCCCGATCCGTCCGGGAAGGAATCTTGCGATCATCGTAGAGTCTGCCGCTGTCAACCACAGACAGAAACAGATGGGCTACAATGCGGCTGCCGAGCTCTATAAGAGAGTTCAGGAAAATATTGCAAAGAAGAGACAATAGGAATAAGAGAAAAGGAGAGCAAAGCCATGAAGTATTGTTTTGGAGTAGACATCGGAGGAACCACGGTAAAGATGGGCCTTTTTGAGGAGTCGGGCACGATCCTTGACAAATGGGAGATCACAACGGACACCTCTGAGGAGGGGAAAGCAGTCCTGCCGAATATCGCAGCATCGATCGAGAAGAAGATCGAGGAACATAAGCTGGATAAAAATGATATCGCCGGGATCGGCGCAGGGGTGCCGGCTCCTGTGACTGCGGAAGGCATCGTAAACGGAAGTGCGAATCTGGGCTGGAAGTACAAGGAAGTTAAGAAAGAACTCGAAGAGCTGACAGGGCTTACTTCTTATATCGCAAATGATGCCAATGTGGCTGCGCTCGGTGAAATGTGGAAAGGCGGCGGAGAAGGCGAGAAGAATATGATCATGGTAACGCTGGGGACCGGTGTCGGAGGAGGCATCATCATTGACGGCAAGATGCTCGTCGGAGCGAATGGCGCGGGCGGAGAGATCGGACATCTGTGCGTGAACTATGATGAGACAGACCGGTGCGGCTGCGGCAACAGAGGATGCCTGGAGCAGTATGCTTCCGCAACGGGGATCGTACGTCTGGCAAAACAGAAACTTGGACAGGAGATGCGCACGACGATCCTGAATAAAGAGGATGTGACGGCGAAAGATGTCTTTGATGCAGTGAAAGCCGGAGATGAGGTGGCAAAGGAGATCGCCACTACATTTGGAAGATATTTAGGATATGGACTGGCTAATCTCGCAGCAGTGACAGATCCGGCTGTCTTTGTCATCGGCGGCGGAGTGTCGAAGGCGGGAGAAGTGCTCATCCCGTACATAAGGGAACCTTACATGGAGCGGGCGTTCTTCGCAGATAAGAATGTCAGGTTCGTACTTGCGAAACTTGGGAACGACGCCGGGATCTGCGGCGCGGCAAAACTGGTGTTGGATAACGAACAGTAAGATAAAAAGAGAGATAAAAACGAAATAAAAAATTCCTTTCCGAAGTCGATCGACCCGGAAAGGAATTTTTTATTTCAGTTTTTACTGGGCGGGTGTTTCGCCGCCAGTGCCGGTGTCACCGCCGCCACCGGTCTCGCCGCCGGTGCCGGTGTCACCACCGCCGCCGGTTTCGCCGCCGGTGCCGGTATTTCCGCCGCCACCGGTCTCGCCGCCGGTGTTTCCACCGCCGCCGGTCTCGCCGCCGGTACCGGTATTTCCACCGCCGCCGGTCTCACCGCCGGTGCCGGTATTTCCGCCGCCACCGGTATTATTGCCAGTGCCGGTATTTGCATCGTCTGTATGATTTCCGTCAGCAGGTTCGTCAGTATTTTCATCATCACGGTCAGGCGCTTCCTCCCGGACGTGGCCCGGACAGCTTTCTGTAGGCAGTGTATCCTTGGCAAAATAATCTGTTCTTGCCGGACAGCCGCTGACTGCCAGAAGTCCGGTTTCCGTACAGATGGATTTCTGTACGACAGAAGTCGGAACTTCAAAATCTTTGTATTCAAGATCCTGATGGATCCGTTCCATGATAGCGTTCCAGATGGACAGATGCCAGGAACCATAGCCCGACATGGATTTGTTCGCATCATAACCGCCCCAGATACCGGCAGTATAGTAGGGGGTGTAGCCAACAAACCAACGGTCTACATAATCATCCGTCGAACCGGTCTTTCCGGCTGTAGCCATATTGCTTAACCCGGCGCCGTATCCGGTACCGCTGTCAACGACATCCTCCATCGCGCTTGTCAGCAGATAAGCGGTGGAATCCTTGACTGCCTCGTGGGTTGTCGGGGCAGAGTTGTCGATCAGGACATTTCCATCATGGTCAAGGATCTCTGTGTAGAGGATCGGCTCTGTATATGTGCCGCTGTTTGCAAGAGAAGCAAATGCAGCAGTCAGCTCGAGGTTGTAGACGCCTTTCGTAATACCGCCAAGGGCTGTCGCCTGGGCGATGTCGTCCTCCACGATCGTTGAAAAATCAAAATTATCTTTCAGATAGTCGTATCCGGTCCTGAGTCCCACATCGTCGGTAAGCGTCTGTACAGCGATCGTGTTGCAGGAGATCTTGATCGCATCGCGGACTGTCATAGTCCCGCGGTATCCGCTGTAGGAGTTGGGGACGTTCTGGCCGCTTTCATACTTGTACGGCTCATCTACCTTTGTTGTTGCAAGTGTGATCTTACCTTCGTTCAGCCCTGGAGCGTAAGTTGACAGGATCTTGAATACGGAACCGGGCTGCTGCGGATCGTCTGTGGCGCGGTTGAACGTAAGGTTGCCTGACTTCTCCCCGCGGCCGCCGACGATGGCTTTTACCTGGCCTGTATACTGGTCCATGACAACGAAAGAGACCTGTGGCTGCAGTGTGATCGTGTATCTCTCGTCAACGGTATCTCCTGCCTCTGTATTGATATTCAGCGTCGATTTGTAGGCTTCGATCATCTGCAGCGCTTCATCTTCGGAAGAGAAGACGAGCGGGTTCTCACTGTCATAATTCTCGCTGATAAATGTCCGGAGATTCTCCTTGCTGTAGTTCTCGGCGGAACCATCTGCCCGGTGTATCGTCATAGCATATTCCAGGCCGTACTCTGTCGCCGGATAATAGCTCTCGTCAGATACTACATCATCGCAGATCGCCTGGATCGATGTATCCTGTGTGGATTTGATGGTAAGTCCGCCGCTGTAGATCAGGTTGTAAGCCTGTGTTTCAGTATAGCCTTTCTCATCCATCAGATCCTGTACAACATCTTCGATCAGTGCATCTGTAAAATAAGAGTAAGGAGTTGTGTCTTCTGTCACGGCAGCGGTCTCAAGGATCCGGTCGTATACCGGGTCTGCCATGGCCTCGTCATACTCTGTCTGGTCAATGTATCCCTGATCCAGCATGTTGCCGAGGACTTTCTCGCGGCGGGTCGCGTTCTTATCAGGATTTGTCACCGGATCATAGATGGTCGGGTTCTGGGTGATCGCCGCAATGACCGCACATTCAGAAAGAGTCAGGTCAGCCGCATCTTTGTTGAAATAGCGGGTCGATGCTGTCTGCACTCCGAGACATCCCTGGCCGAGATTGATCGTATTCATATAGGCTTCCAGGATCTCTTCCTTGCTCATCTCTTTTTCGATCTGGAGGGCAAGGTACTGCTCCTGCAGTTTTCGCTCGACTCTGTCGAAAAAGGTTTCTTCATTGACAAAGTTGGGGAATACATTATTTTTGATCAGCTGCTGGGTCAGTGTGCTGGCGCCTTCGGTAAAATGGAAACCGTTGGTGATGCCCACGATGCCGGCCCTTATGATACCCTGGAGATCGATCCCGTTGTGCTCATAAAAACGCTCGTCCTCGATCGCTACAAATGCATGGGGCAGATACTCGGAATTTGCCGTGATCTCCTCATATGTTTTATAGACACGGTTGGAATCGGAGTCTTTCAGAGTTTCGAGTACGTTCCCGCTCTGATCCGTAATGTTCGTCGTATATCCCTGGGGGAGTATGTCGTCTGCCGAGACGGCGGGAGTATTGTCTATGATCTTCTTGGCGAAGACCGCGCCGCCTATGAGACATATGACTCCCAGAAGGAGTATACATATGACAAGAGCCTTAAAGAACCGTACGCCTACCCGTTTCTTTTTCATTCTCTTTTTCGAAGAAATACTCTTTTTTCTTCTGGAAAGGTTTCTTTTTCCGTAATTCACGAATAACATCCTCCTTTTCAACTTCCCTGATTATATCAAATATGTCCCTATAAATAAAGTTAAAAATAAAATCTTCATATTTTCTATATTTTTTGATAATATATCAGATGTGGGACAGCTCCCGCCTCTATGGGCAGAGCGGCAGAGCAGCAGAGCAACTGATCGGATACGTTTTCCGGATGGAAGGAGGGCCTGATGGACAGATATGATACCGTATACAGGGGCGGCACAGGAGAGTACACGGAGAAAAAATCCCGGTTTATCGCAGAGGTCTTTCCTGTCGTCTCCGAGGAAGAGGCGTTTGTACATCTTGAAGAGGTGAAAAAGCGGTACTGGGACGCCAGACATCACTGCTGGGCGTATGTGACCGGCCGCAATCCGGCATCGGAACGGATGAGCGATGACGGGGAGCCTGCCGGGACTGCGGGCAAACCGATCCTTGAAGTGATACGCGGGCGGAATGTGACAGATGTGTTTGTGGTCGTGACGAGATATTTCGGCGGTACGCTCCTCGGGACAGGCGGGCTGGTGCGCGCATATACGGCAGCCGCAGCCGCAGCCCTTTCGGATTCTGTGATCATTACCAGGATCTTCGGATTTAAACTGGATATCCATACCGATTATACCGGTCTTGGGAAGATACAGTATCTGATCGCCCGGAGAGACCTGTATATCCTGGACACGGATTATACGGACAAAGTAGTTATTTCCTTGCTTGTCCCGGAGGAGGAAGAGGGGGCTTTCGCAAAAGAAGTGCTTGAAGGGACGAACGGCCAGGCTGTTATGGAGAAGAAAGCCAAGTGCTGGTTTGCCCGGACTAAAAGCGGAGCGGAAGTCTGGGAGATATAAACAGAGACCGCCGGCGGAAACGGACTTCATGGATCTCTCATGAAATACCGTTCCCGCCGGCGGTCTCTGTTTTAACCTGGATTATGAGAATTCAGGTTCGATCAGTCCGAAGGAACCGTCTTTCCTCTTATAAACTACATTGACTTCGTCTGTCTCTGCGTTGGAGAATACGAAGAAGCTGTGTCCCAGAAGCTCCATCTGGAGGCAGGCGTCTTCCGGATACATTGGTTTGATGCCGAATTTTTTCGTGCGCACGATGCGGATCTCGTCATCTTCGGGAGACTCTTCCTCAGAATCAATGAATTCCTTCCGGATGCTTCCGGTCGGCGCCGCCGAAGTGGGATGTCCCTGATTCTTCGCCACCAGCTTGTTCTTGTATTTGCGGAGCTGGCGCTCGATGATCTCTTCTACGAGATCGATGGATACATACATGTCATTGCTCGTCTGCTCTGAGCGGATGATGTTTCCTTTGACCGGGATCGTTACCTCGATCTTCTGGCGTCCTTTCTCTACGCTCAAGGTTACGATGATTTCTGTTTCAGGAGTGAAGTACCTCTCAAGCTTTCCCAATTTCTGTTCGATCGCGTCTCTGAGTCCCTGAGTTACTTCGATGTTTTTTCCACTGATGATAAAATTCATACTGTTCAACTCCTTTTTGTTCATATTCTACATAAACATGTGTTAAATATGTGTATGTATTATGTAAATATTATAACATGGAACAGCATTAATGTATAGAACGAATCACTTCGATCCGCGTGATTTTTCTGCTCTTATATTTATTTCATATTTGCTCTTTTGCGCATCCTGGAGTCTAGGATCTTCTTGCGGATGCGCAGAGATTTCGGGGTTACTTCGAGCAGTTCGTCCGTATCAATGAAGTCAAGCGCCTGTTCCAGGCTGAGGATGCGCGGCGGAGTGAGCCGGAGCGCCTCGTCAGCACTGGAGGAACGTGTGTTGGTCAGATGTTTTGTCTTGCAGACGTTGAGCTCGATATCCTCGGCTTTTCCGTTCTGGCCGATGACCATACCCGCATATACTTTCTCGCCGGGACCTATGAACAGTGTACCACGCTCCTGGGCGCTGTATAATCCGTAAGTGACCGATTCGCCTGTCTCGAAAGCGATGAGCGAGCCCTGCTTGCGGTACTGGATATCCCCCTTGTACGGCGCATAACCGTCGAAACTTGTGTTCAGGATCCCGTTTCCTTTCGTGTCGGTCAGGAATTCTCCGCGGTAGCCGATAAGCCCTCTGGACGGGATCGAGAACTCCAGGCGGGTGTAACCGCCTCCTGTAGTGCCCATGTTCCGGAGTTCCCCTTTCCTCTGCCCCAGTTTTTCGATCACGACGCCGGTGAATTCATCCGGGACATCAATATAAGCCAGCTCCATGGGCTCCAGTTTCTTTCCGTTTTCGTCTGTTTTGTAGAGCACCTCCGCTTTGCTGACAGCAAATTCGTATCCTTCCCTGCGCATGTTCTCGATCAGAACGGAGAGGTGGAGTTCCCCGCGCCCGGATACTTTGAAACTGTCTGTATTTTCCATTTCCTCCACGCGCAGGCTGACATCGGTGTTGAGCTCCCGGAAGAGACGGTCGCGCAGGTGGCGGGAGGTCACATATTTGCCTTCCTGCCCTGCAAAGGGACTGTCATTTACGATGAACTGCATAGCGATCGTCGGCTCCGAGATCTTCTGGAACGGGATCGGTTCCGGTTTCTCGGGAGAGCAGAGGGTGTCACCGATGGAAATGTCGGAGATGCCGGAGATCGCCACGATCGAACCGATCGTCGCTTCCTTTACCTCTACTTTATTCAGACCGTCGAACTCATAGAGACGGCTGATCTTCACTTTCTCCTGCTTATCCGGGTCGTGATGGTTGACAAGGACCATTTCCTGATTGACGGCGATGGTCCCGTTGTCCACTTTTCCGATCCCGATGCGTCCGACATATTCATTGTAGTCGATGGTGCTGATGAGCACCTGTGTCGGGGCGTCCGGATCTCCCTCGGGAGCCGGGATATAGCTGAGGATCGTCTCGAAGAGCGGTTTCATATCACGCTCTTCGTCCGTGAGGTCCAGAACGGCTACGCCGGCTTTGGCGGAAGCGTAGACGAACGGACATTCCAGCTGTTCGTCGGATGCGCCAAGGTCGATAAAGAGCTCGAGCACTTCGTCGATCACTTCCTCCGGGCGCGCTTCCGGCCGGTCGATCTTATTGATACATACAATGACTGGAAGATTTAAGTCCAGCGCCTTTCTGAGCACGAATTTTGTCTGGGGCATAGCTCCCTCAAAGGCGTCCACCACGAGGATAACGCCGTTTACCATCTTGAGGACACGCTCTACCTCGCCGCCGAAATCGGCATGGCCGGGAGTGTCGATGATATTGATCTTTACCCCTTTGTAGTGTACTGCGGTATTTTTGGACAGAATGGTAATTCCACGTTCGCGCTCAATGTCGTTGGAATCCATGACGCGCTCCGCCACTTCCTGGTTCTCGCGGAATACACCGCTCTGTTTTAAAAGCTCATCGACCAGTGTCGTCTTGCCGTGGTCAACATGAGCGATAATTGCGATATTTCTTACATCTTCACGTTTTGTCTTCATATTTGTCAACACTCTTTCCTTATATAATGTCATAAATTGTAACTGTAACTTCCTTATTCTATCACAAAATCGGCATTTTACAAGTAACAGTTCAGCCATCGGGGAGAAAGGTGTCGAACGAATCATTGGAAAATGAGTTCTAAATATGGCAGGCCGCTCATAAATTTAGTATTGACTCAAAAATACCAGAAAGAGGAAGGGAGAACTACAGATTATGTCAGATAAGATCATTGAGAACAATCAGGTAACAGTCATAGGAACAGTGGTGTCAGAGTTTACATACAGCCACGAGGTGTTCGGAGAGGGATTTTACATGGTGGATATCCTTGTCAGGAGACTGAGCAGCTCGAATGACAAGATCCCGGTCATGGTGTCGGAGCGGCTGGTCGACGTATCGCAGGATTACCGGAACCGCTGCATCATGGTGACAGGGCAGTTCCGTTCCTATAACCGTCATGAAGAACAGCGCAACCGGCTCGTTCTCTCGGTATTTGCGCGGGAGATCGAGTTCGTGGAAGAAGAGCCGGACGGAGCGAGGACGAATCACATCCTGCTCGAAGGATACATGTGCAAGCGGCCGGTGTACCGCAAGACGCCGCTTGGCAGGGAGATCGCAGACCTGCTGCTGGCGGTAAACAGACCTTATGGAAAATCGGATTACATCCCGTGTATCTGCTGGGGAAGAAATGCGAGGTATGCGTCGGGCTTTGAGGTGGGGGAGCATGTAAGGATCCTCGGCCGTATCCAGAGCCGGGAATATGTAAAGAAACTTTCAGAGACAGAGGCTGAGACGCGCACAGCATATGAAGTTTCCGTGAGCAAACTGGAGTGCATAGAAGAGTAGTACAGGAGAGCAGTGTTGATTGTTAAAAGGATATCATATATTGAGATTAACTCTCAGATATGATATCCTTATTTATATGCGATGACAGACAAGATCACCTGACAGCAGGTTTTTTTGTGCCAGTATATAATAAACAGACACGGGAGGATAAAGATAATGGTAAGATTTATGCTGCATGGATGCAATGGTAAGATGGGAAGAATGATCACTGAGATCGTAAAAGGAGAGGAGAATGCAGTCATTGCCGCAGGTGTTGATGCTTTCACGGGAGTTCCGAACGATTATCCGGTATTTGACTCCATTGAAAAATGTGATACAGACGTGGATGTTGTCATTGATTTCTCCAATGCGAAGGCGGTCGACGGCCTCCTCGGCTATTGTGTGGAGAGAAAACTCCCGGTGGTGCTCTGTACCACCGGACTTTCAGAGGAACAGCTCAAAAAGGTAGAGGAGGCGTCAAAAGAGATCGCGATCCTCAAATCAGCAAATATGTCGCTGGGGATCAATCTGTTCCTTAAGCTGCTCCAGAGTGCGGCGAAAGTACTCGCGCCCGCCGGATACGATATGGAGATCGTGGAACGCCACCACAATCAGAAGCTGGATGCCCCGAGCGGAACAGCGCTTGCACTTGCAGATTCCCTGAACGATGCACTGGATCAGGAGTATCACTATGTATATGACAGAAGCCAGGTAAGGCAGAAGAGAGAGAAGAAAGAGATCGGGATCTCGGCTGTGCGCGGAGGAACGATCGTCGGTGATCACGAGGTGATCTTCGCGGGAACAGATGAGGTGATCGAATTTAAGCACTCGGCATATTCCAGAAGCGTATTTGCAAAAGGCGCCGTGGAAGCGGGGAAATATCTGGCGGGAAAAGAGGCCGGCATGTACGACATGGGAGATGTGGTCGGCCTGTAGGACGATGTTTGGATGTTAGAAAGAAACAGCCTCTTAATGCATGACTGCGAAGAGAGTCAGGGAGGAATACATGAAAAATCTTGAAACCAGGTATCTGGAGCGGCTGTCTGATCTGTATCCTACGATCGCGGCAGCGTCAACAGAGATCATTAATCTGCAGGCAATACTGAATCTGCCGAAGGGAACGGAACATTTTCTGACCGATGTGCATGGGGAATACGAGGCTTTTTCCCATGTGCTGAAGAATGGATCCGGCTCTGTCCGCCGTAAGATCGACGATGTGTTCGGAAATACGATGAGTATCCGCGATAAACGGTCGCTTGCGACGCTGATCTATTATCCGAAGCAGAAAATGGATCTGATCAAAAAGACGGAGACGAACATGGACGACTGGTACCGGGTCCATCTCTATCTCCTGATCGAAGTGAGCAAGCGGGCGGCGAGCAAGTATACCCGGTCGAAAGTGAGAAAGGCTCTTCCGAAAGATTTTGCCTACGTGATCGAGGAACTGATCACTGAGAAAGCAGAAGTAAGCGATAAAGAGTCTTACTATAACGAGATCATCTCCACGATCATAAGGATCGGCAGGGCGGAAGACTTTATCGTGGCGATCTCGGAGCTGATCCAGCGGCTGGTCGTAGATCATCTCCACATCGTGGGGGATATCTATGACAGAGGGCCGGGCCCGCATATCATAATGGACAAGCTCATGACATACCATTCACTTGACATCCAGTGGGGGAATCATGATGTCCTTTGGATGGGAGCGGCAGCCGGACAAAGAGGATGCATCGCCAATGTGATCCGGATCTGCGCGAGATACGGCAACCTGGATATCCTGGAAGAAGGATATGGGATCAACCTGCTCCCGCTGGCAACATTCGCCCTCAAGGTATATAAAGACGATCCGTGCACCTGCTTCAAACTGAAAGTGCCGGGCCGGACGGATACCGATGAGATGCAGATGAATCTCAGGATCCACAAAGCAGTCTCCATTATACAGTTTAAAGTCGAGGGACAGATCATCAAGAGACAGAAGTCTTTCCATCTCGAGGACCGGGCGCTGCTGCACAGGATCGATCATGAGAATGGAACGATAGAGCTGGACGGGAAAAAATACCAGCTCCTGGATACAAATTTCCCGACGATAGACCCGGAAGATCCGTACCGGCTGACGGAAGAAGAGGAAGACATCATGGAGCGCCTGGAGAAAGCGTTTGTCAACTGCGGGAAACTCCAGCAGCATATGCGTTTCCTGCTGGCGAAGGGCGGCCTGTATAAGGTATATAACGATAATCTCCTTTATCATGGCTGCGTCCCTCTTGACCGGGACGGAGACCTGAAAGAGACAGAAGTCTACGGGAAGAAATACCGGGGCAGAGAGCTCTATGATGCCCTGGATGCTTATGTGAGAAAGGGATTTTTCGCTCTTGATAAAAAGGAGCGGGAGGACGGCAGGGATATCATGTGGTATATCTGGCTCCATCCGGACTCCCCGCTGTTCGGTAAAAATAAGATGGCGACGTTTGAACGGTATTTCATAGCCGAAAAGGAAACGCATATAGAGAAGAAGAACCCGTATTATTCATACATAGAAAATGAAGATGTGATCGACAATATCATGAGAGAGTTCGGACTCGACCCGGCAGAAGGGCATATCGTCAACGGACATGTGCCGGTCAAAAGAAAAGACGGAGAGAGTCCGGTGAAATGCGGCGGCAAGGTCCTGGTCATCGACGGAGGTTTTTCAAAGGCGTATCAGAAGCAGACCGGGATCGCAGGATATACGCTCATCTACAATTCCTACGGACTCCTCCTGGTGGCACATGAGCCGTTCGAGTCAACGGAGGATGCGATCGAAAAAGAAAATGACATCCACTCTGAGCTCACAGTCGTCCAGAGAGTCCATGACCGCATCCTGGTCGGCGATACGGACAATGGCAGGGAGCTTAAGGAGCAGGTAAAAGATCTGGAGCGGCTGCTTGCAGCTTACAGAAACGGCGAGATTATTGAAAAACTATAGAAAAGGTGCAATTGATCATGGAAAAAGAACAGCTGACCCCTGAAGAAAAAATGTCAGAACCCCTGCAGATCTATCTGAATGAGATCGGGCAGATCCCGCTGCTGAGCGAGGAAGAAGAGCGCAGTCTCGGGGAGAAGAGTGCGAAAGGCGACGCGGATGCCAGAAAGAAACTTTCGGAGGGCAATTTAAGACTGGTAGTCTCTCTGGCGAAGCATTATACCGGCAGAGGGATCCCGATCATGGATCTGATCCAGGAAGGAAATATGGGGCTGATGCGCGCAGCCGAAAAATATGATTATACGAAAGAAAACCGGTTCTCTACTTACGCGTCCTGGTGGATCAAAGAGGCGATGCAAAGAGCAATCGACCAGCAGTCCCGGGAGATAAGAGTCCCGGTACATGTGGCTGAGAATATGAAGCGCGTGCAGAAGACAGCCAGGGAGCTCCAGCAGTCGCTGGGCCGCGACGCAACTCCGAAAGAGATCGCGGAGAAACTGGGCGATAAGACGGAAGAGGATGTAAAAAATATCATCAATTATCTGCAGAGCCCGGTGTCCCTGGAAACACCTGTTGGCGACGACGGGGAGAACAATCTGGGAGATATGGTGGAGGACAGGACCGAGCCGACCCCGGAGGAAGCGATGAATGCCCTGGTGCAGCAGGAGGAAGTGAGAGAACTCCTGGAGACACTGGGAGACAGAGAACGACAGGTCATCCGCCTGAGATACGGGCTTGAGGATGAAAAGCCGCACACACTGGAGGAGATCGGCGAGATCCTCGGCGTCACCAGAGAGCGGGTGCGGCAGATCGAAGCGAGGGCATTGGAAAAGCTCAGAAAAAATGCAGAATAGTTTTTGAGAAAAAGTTCCCTTTCATGTATAAATATTGAAAATGTGCAGATAGTAGAAGTACAACAATATTTATGGAAAGGGAGACAGCTTTTATGAAAAGAATGAAAAAGCTTCTGCTGCTTGTGACGTGTACATTCGTACTTTTGGGGACTACTGCCTGCGGCAGCAGGGATAATGCAGACAACGGCGCTGACCAGTCCGAGACAGATGCACAAAGAAACGACGATACCGGTGTGGACAGCGGCAATGATGATACTGCGGATGACAGAACGATGAATGATGCGACAGAAGGAGACGGGATCCTGGACGACGCCGTGCACGATGTGACGGACGGAGTGGACGATGTTACCGATGATGTGACAGACGGGATCGATAAAGCAGCGGATGAGATGACGGACGATAACGGCGCTCAGGATGATGTCAGAGATGATGCAGATAACCGATGATCTGTTACAGTGAATATCTGAAAGAAAAGCAGAACTGCCGCAGGAGGATCCTGTCTTCCTGCGGCAGTACCGCGCATCGGACAGGAAAACTGGTTCCCTCTGTGCGGTCAATACGGGGCGTAGAAAGGCAGCAATACACAGAAAGAGAGAAAAAGATGAGATTCAGACCATGTATCGATATACATAACGGAAAGGTAAAACAGATCGTGGGAGGCAGCCTGAGGGATGAAGGAGATCAGGCCAGCACGAACTTCGCTTCAGAGCTTGACGCTTCATTTTATGCGGAACTTTACAGGAAGGACGGGCTCCGAGGGGGGCATATCATATTGCTGAACCCGGTTGGATCACGGTATTATGAGGCGACGAAGGCTCAGGCGGTGAAAGCGCTTTTTGCTTATCCGGGAGGGATGCAGATCGGGGGAGGCATTACCGCAGAAAATGCCGGCGGATTTCTGGATGCCGGCGCAAGCCACGTGATCGTAACTTCCTATGTGTTTCGGGACGGCGTATTCCAAAGAGAGAATCTGGAAAGACTGGTTTCCGCTGTCGGGAAGGAACACCTTGTGCTGGACTTGAGCTGTAGAAAGAAAGACGACGGCTATTATGTGGTGACAGACCGCTGGCAGAAGTTTACGGATATGCGGCTGACGGAAGAGGTGCTGACAGAGCTGGAGGACAGCTGCGATGAGTTCCTGATTCACGGTGTAGATGTGGAAGGAAAACGTTCCGGGATGGAGGAAGAGCTTGTACATATGCTGGGAGAGTGGCGGGGGATACCGGTCACATATGCCGGCGGTATCAGCTCTATGGAAGATCTGGAGCAATTTGCAGCAGCGGGCGGCGGAAGCGTTGACTTCACCGTTGGGAGCGCCCTGGATCTGTTCGGGGGAGCTCTGCCATATGATAAAGTGAAAAGATATAGATGACTGTCGCTCAGCCCGCGCCATTCGCAAAGCCGCACTGACGTGCTTATTGCGGCTGCCGCCGCTTCTTTGCTCATAAACCGGCGCTCAGTTCATCTGATTGTCAGGAGACGGATTCTTATGCGAGCATAAATCCGTCTCCTGACATCAGATGGCTGAACTGTAAATGTAAACAAGTTATGAACTTGTTGAATTAGCTTTTCGTTAGTGCTAAAATGGAAAACGTAAGTGCATCGGAGCTGTGCGCCGGTGCAAGTCTATTTATAAGGAGTTAATTGGGTAATATGGGTATTATAGAGAAGATTTTCGGCACCCACAGCGAGAACGAACTGAAGCGGATCTACCCGATCGTTGACAGGATCGAGTCCATGGAGCCTGAGATGAAAGCCCTCTCTGATGAGGAACTGAAAGGAAAGACCAGAGAGTTCAAGGAACGCCTGGGCGAGGGGGAGACCCTGGACGATATCCTTCCGGAAGCATATGCAGTCGTGAGAGAAGCTGCATTTCGAGTGCTCGGGATGCGCCACTACAGAGTGCAGCTCATCGGCGGGATCATCCTTCACCAGGGACGTATCGCTGAGATGAAGACCGGTGAAGGTAAGACACTTGTATCCACGCTTCCGGCATATCTGAATGCACTGGAAGGAAAAGGCGTCAATATCGTTACAGTCAACGACTATCTGGCAAAACGCGACGCCGAGTGGATGGGAAAGGTCCATGAATTCCTCGGACTTACAGTGGGCGTTGTGTTAAACGGCATGGATAATAAGGAGCGCCGGGAAGCATATAACTGCGACATCACGTATGTGACGAACAATGAGCTCGGGTTTGATTATCTGCGTGACAATATGGTCATCTATAAAGAACAGCTGGTGCAGAGAGGACTTCACTTTGCGATCATCGATGAGGTCGACTCTGTCCTGATCGACGAGGCGAGGACGCCGCTTATCATTTCCGGACAGAGCGGGAAATCAACGAAGCTGTATGAGGCGTGCGATATACTTGCGCGCCAGCTTGAGCGGGGCGAAGCCAGCGGTGAATTCTCGAAGATCAACGCCATCATGGGCGAGGAGATCGAGGAGACCGGAGACTTCATTGTCAATGAGAAAGAGAAGACGGTTAATCTTACGGAAGACGGCGTGAAGAAGGTGGAGAAGTTCTTCCACATAGAGAACCTTGCAGATCCGGAGAACCTTGAGATTCAGCATAATATCATTCTGGCACTGCGCGCACATAACCTGATGTTTAAAGACCAGGATTATGTCGTGACATCAGAAGGGGAAGTTATGATCGTCGATGAATTTACCGGACGTATCATGCCGGGACGCCGGTATTCCGACGGACTGCATCAGGCGATCGAGGCGAAGGAGCATGTGAAAGTCCGCCGGGAGAGCAAGACGCTGGCGACGATCACATTCCAGAACCTGTTCAATAAATTCGACAAGAAGAGCGGTATGACAGGTACGGCGCTGACCGAGGAAAAAGAATTCCGTGATATCTACGGTATGGACGTTATCGAGATCCCGACCAATAAGCCGGTACAGCGTGTGGATCTTGATGATGCTGTATACAAGACAAAGAAAGAGAAATACAGGGCAGTTATCGAGGAAGTGGAGAGAGCTCATGCGAAAGGGCAGCCGGTGCTTGTCGGTACGATCACGATCGAGGTCTCCGAGCTGTTGAGCGGGATGCTGAAAAAGGAAGGCATCAAGCACAATGTCTTGAATGCCAAGTACCATGAGCAGGAGGCTGAGATCGTAGCTGACGCCGGTGTCCACGGAGCCGTGACCATTGCCACCAATATGGCGGGCCGTGGAACCGATATCAAGCTGGACGACGAGGCAAGGGCAGCAGGCGGATTGAAGATCATCGGTACGGAGCGGCATGAGTCAAGACGTATCGACAACCAGCTCCGCGGCCGAAGCGGACGTCAGGGAGACCCGGGAGAATCCCGTTTCTATATTTCCCTGGAGGACGATCTGCTCAGGCTGTTCGGCTCAGAAAAACTGATGGGCGTATTTAACGCATTGGGCGTGCAGGAGGGTGAGCAGATCGAGCACAAGATGCTCTCCAATGCCATCGAGTCTGCACAGAAGAAACTGGAGATCAATAACTTCGGTATCCGCAAGAACCTGCTTGAGTATGACCAGGTCATGAACGAGCAGAGAGAGATCATCTACGGCGAGAGACGCAGGGTGCTCGACGGCGAGAGCATGCGGGATACGATCTACAATATGATCACCGAGTACGTGGAGAATATCACAGACCGTTTTGCTTCTCCGGAGGCGGACTCAGAAGACTGGGATATCAAAGGACTTGACGTCAATCTCCACAATGTGATCCCTCAGATGGAACTGCCGGATGCAAAAGAGTGCCGTGATATGCGCCAGAAAGAGTTCAAACATCTGTTAAAAGAACGTGCGGTCAAGGCATATGAGGCGAAAGAAGCGGAGTTCCCGGAGGCGGAACAGATCCGTGAGATCGAGCGTGTCGTCCTTTTGAAAGTCATCGATGCAAGATGGATGGATCATATCGACGATATGGATCAGCTCCGCCAGGGCATCGGGCTTCAGGCATACGGACAGAGAGATCCGCTCGTGGAGTACAAGATGACAGGCTACAATATGTTCGGCGAGATGACGAACATGATCGCGGAGACGACGATCCGCACGCTCTTCCATATCCGCGTGGAGCAGAAAGTAGAGCGTGAAGAGGTCGCAAAAGTGACCGGCACGAACAAGGACGATACTTCTGTCCGCGCGCCGAAGAAACGCGCGGAGAAGAAGATCTATCCGAACGATCCGTGCCCGTGCGGAAGCGGAAAGAAGTACAAACAGTGCTGCGGCCGAAAGAAAGTCGGCTGAGACTGCCGGATATTTTAAAATGAATTTTAAGAAAGAGGTGAATAAGGTGGTTTTATTAGATGAATTAAAGTCAAGACTGACTGCATATGAAGAACCGCTGAAAGATCTGAGGGATTCACTTTGACTTAGCGTCAAAGAAACTCAGGATCGAAGAATTGCAGAAAAGGCTGGAGGAACCCGGGTTCTGGGATGACCCTGAAGTCTCCCAGCAGGTGATGAAAGAACTGAAGAATCTTCAGGATTCTGTCAAACAGATCGAGCAGTTATACTCGGATTATGAGGACATGAAGCTGCTGATCGAGATGAGTGAAGAAGAACCGGACGAGGATACTTCAAAAGAGATCGAGGAGGAGCTGGAAGCGTTTGAGACGACGTTTGAAGAGCTTCGGATCAGCACGCTCCTGACAGGTCCTTATGACAAAGACAATGCCATCGTGACGCTCCATGCGGGAGCCGGCGGCACGGAGTCCTGCGACTGGGCGGGCATGCTGTACCGCATGTACACAAGATGGGCGGAGAAAAAGGGATACGATGTAGAGGAACTGGATTATCTGGAGGGCGATGTGGCCGGTATCAAGGGAGTTACCTTTGAGGTAAAAGGCGAGAATGCCTACGGCTATCTGCGCTCGGAGAAAGGCGTGCACCGTCTCGTGCGCATCTCCCCGTTCAATGCGGCGGGCAAAAGACAGACGTCCTTTGCCTCCTGCGATGTGATCCCGGATATAGAGGAAGATATCGACATTGAGATCAATGACGATGATCTGAAGATCGACACTTACCGGTCCAGCGGCGCGGGCGGCCAGCATATCAATAAGACTTCCTCCGCGGTGAGGATCACCCATCTGCCGACCGGTATCGTAGTTCAGTGCCAGAATGAACGTTCCCAGCATATGAACAAAGACAAGGCGATGCAGATGTTGAAATCCAAGCTCTATCTGATGAAGCAGCAGGAGCAGGCGGAGAAAATGTCGGATATCAGGGGCGAGGTGCGGGATATCAACTTCGGGAACCAGATCCGTTCCTATGTCATGCAGCCCTATACCCTTGTGAAAGACCACAGGACCAACACGGAGGTCAGCAATGTAAACGCCGTGATGGACGGCAACATCGATCCGTTCATCAACGCATACTTAAGTGCAGAGACAGGGCCGGCGGCGGAAGAGTAGTCCGGCCTGCGGTTTGTGCAGGCAGCAAATCAAAGAGTACAGATAAGGAGAAAACGATGGTAAATATAGCAGTAATGGGATACGGCACCGTGGGATCCGGAGTCGTAGAAGTGATCAATACGAACTGCGATGTGATCAATCAGCGTGCAGCCAATGAAATCAATATTAAGTATGTGCTCGATCTCAGGGATTTTCCCGGAGATCCGATCCAGGAGAAGATCGTTCATGACGTAGATGTGATCATCAATGATCCGGAGATCCGGATCGTAGTCGAGGTGATGGGCGGCATCGAGCCTGCATATACATTTGTGAAACGCTGCCTTGAGGCAGGAAAGAGCGTTGTTACGTCCAATAAAGCGCTGGTCGCAAAGCACGGGGCAGAGCTGCTTTCGATCGCCCGCGACCGGGAGCTTAACTTCCTGTTTGAGGCGAGCGTGGGCGGCGGCATTCCGATCATCCGTGCGCTGAACTCCTGCCTGACAGCAGATAAGATCGAGGAGATCACGGGAATCCTGAACGGAACGACCAACTATATGCTCAGCAAGATGTTCTATGAGGGGGCTGACTATGATGAAGTCCTGAAAGAGGCTCAGGACAACGGCTATGCGGAGCGCAATCCGGAAGCGGATGTGGAAGGATATGATGCATGCCGCAAGATCGCGATCCTTTCCTCCCTCATTTCCGGACAGCAGGTTGATTTTGAGGATATTTATACAGAGGGCATCACAAAGATCACGAAGAAAGATATGCTCTATGCGAAGAAGATGGGGATGACGATCAAGCTGATCGCGTCCAGCAAACGCCATGAGGATCATGTGCATGCGATCGTGGCGCCCATGCTTTTGAATAAAGAGCACCCGCTCTACAGTGTGGATGATGTATTCAACGCTGTGTTCGTACACGGAAATATGCTTGGAGACGCGATGTTCTACGGCAGCGGCGCGGGCAAGCTCCCGACAGCCAGCGCGGTAGTGGCGGATGTTGTGGACGAGGCAAAGCATCTGCACAGAAATATCATGACGATGTGGAAGAATGAGAAACTGACGCTCCTGCCGATCGAGGATACAGAGAAAAGATTCTTCGTCCGGATCAGCGGCAGTGCGGATGAGCGCATCGAAGAGATCGAAAATGTATTCGGACCGGTCCGGAAGGTTACGGTCGACGAATTGGATGATGAGTTCGGTATCGTGACAGAAGTGATGACAGAAGGCGAATATCAGAAGAAATCTTCTCAGATCAACGGGATCCTTCACATGATCCGTATTGAAGACTAAGATGCAGCAGGCTGATAACAGGAGGAAGAAATGAAATATATTGTGATCTTATGTGACGGGATGGCTGATGAACCGCTTGACAGACTGGACGGGAAAACTCCGCTGGAAGCCGCCCGCACTCCGAATATGGACCGCCTTGCGAAGTCCGCGGAGATCGGAATGGCGCGTACAGTGCCGGAAGGGATGGCGCCGGGGAGCGACACGGCGAATCTGTCTGTGATCGGGTATGATCCGGAAAAGTATTATTCCGGGCGTTCGCCGCTTGAAGCGTTGAGCATCGGCGCGGACATGGGGAAAGATGATGTGTCTTTCCGGTGTAATCTTGTCACTTTGTCAGAAGAGGAAGACCGGTACGAAGACCGTACGATATTAGATCACAGTTCCGGGGAGATCAGCACGGAGGATGCTGCCGTCCTGATCGAGGCTCTGAAGAATGAATTTGCGCAGGGCAATGTGTCCGAACGTCCCTGCTATGCCCCAGGATACAGCTTTTATGTGGGGACGAGCTACCGTCATCTGCTGATCCAGGATAACGGGAGAGTAGTGGATCTCACGGCTCCCCATGATATATTGACAAAACGGATCGGAGACTGTCTGCCGTCGGATCCGGTGCTGCGGGACATGATGGTCAGAAGCTACGATATCCTTAAAAGTCATCCGGTCAATGTGAAGCGCCGCGCCGAGGGAAAGAATCCGGCGAACTCCGCATGGTTCTGGGGAGCGGGAACACGGCCTGCACTGACCTCATTTGAGGAGAAAAACGGTGTGAAAGGGGCTATGATCTCCGCGGTCGACCTGCTGAAAGGGATCGCAGTGGGAGCCGGGATGCACAATATCATCGTTGAGGGCGCCAACGGCGGCCTGCATACGAATTACCGGGGGAAAGGGCAGGCGGCAGTAAAAGCGCTGACAGAAGACGGCTATGATTTCGTCTATGTACATATCGAGGCGCCCGACGAGATGGGACATCAGGGCAGTGCGGAAGATAAGATCAGCGCCATCGAGTATATCGACGATCAGGTGATCGGCCCGGTGGCAGAGGCTCTTGAGAAGTCCGGGACGGATTTCCGCATGCTCGTCATGCCGGATCATCCCACGCCGGTGCGCGTGCGCACCCATACATCAGATCCCGTGCCGTATATGATCTATGACAGTACAAAGCCGGTTCAGGGAAAAGACAGTTACAGTGAGAAGACCGGCCGGGAGACAGGCGTCTTTGTCGAAAAAGGATATACCCTGATCGATCATCTGCTTGAAAAATAGAACACTCGGAAAATAGAAGATCATGAAAAATAATTTCAGCCGGAATACAAGTGAGCGACTTCTGTACGCTTGCTTGTATTCCGGCTGCTTTTCATAAAAGAGCCTTTAGAAAATCTTTGGAATTGTTGATAAGAATGGAAAAATAGGATAGTATAAGACCATATCTGTAACTGGAGGTAAGGATAAATGATACGGAAATTAACAGAAAACCACAGGGACTTATATATAAGGATGGCGGAAGAATTCTACAGTTCGGACGCAGTACTCCATCCGATCCCCCGGGCGTATATTGAGCGGACGGCGGACGAGGCGCTCCAGTCTGACGCATACGCGGAAATCTATCTGCTGGAGTGTGAAGGGGAGCCTGCAGGGTACGGGCTGACCGCCAGGACATTCTCTCAGGAGGCCGGGGGATCGGTGCTCTGGATCGAGGAACTCTACATCAGGGAGCAGTTCCGCTCCAGAGGACTGGGCAGGGAGTTCTTCTCTTATATAGAAGAGAAGAATAAGGACAGGACCGCCCGGATCAGACTCGAAGTGGAAGAGGAAAATACAAGGGCTGCTTCTTTATATGAAAGACTTGGATATGAGAAGCTGGATTATAAACAGATGATCAAGGATCTTGTGGACTAAGAGGGGGGAATACATGTATACAATCCGACATAAATTCTTTGAATCCCCCATTGCATGTTACCGTACAACAATGCTATAATTCATAGTAGCGTATTTTGCCATTCGGGGCAGAAGTAGAATTGTGAGTAGGTGACTGATTTGAAGAATAAGATCAAACGTTTTGCCAAAGGAGATTTCCATATCCCGCAGCCGGAGATCATTTTCCCGGAGACAAGGATCATCATGCGAGTCGGCGAGGGTGAAAAATACAGAGGGAGTTTCTCCCTGCAGAATCAGGGGGAAGGCACGATCCGCGGGCTCGTGTATCCCTCTTCTTATCGTGTGCATTGTGATGAACAGGGGTTTGATTCTAATCCGGTCAATATTTATTATACATACGACGGGACCGGGCTTGTCCCGGGCCATGTAGAGCACGGCAAGTTTACCATCGTCTGCAACGGCGGGGAGTTTGACATTGCCTTTACGGCGATCATAGAGAAGCCGTATGTGATGACGAGTTACGGCAAGGTACAGAGCCTGGATGATTTCAAAAAGCTCTCTTTCCGGGATGCGGCGGAGGCGGTCAAGCTGTTCCGTTCAAGGGATTTTTATGAGATCCTGAAATATGAAGACAAAAGGATACAGGCGCTCTATGACAATATGCGCCGGTGGGAGCTGGATCAGCAGGCCCTGGAGGAGTTCCTTGTCGGATGCAAGCAGAAGGAGAAGATCTTCCTGACGCTCGAGGAGGAGAGCAGGGCGTTTATTTCTCTTACAGAGCCTAGAAAAGAGACATTTGCGATCAAGAAAAATACATGGGGATACCTTGAGATCGACGTGAAGACAGAGGGAGACTTCCTGTACGTTGAGCATACCCGCATTACTACAGAAGAATTTATAGGGAATTCCTATCGTCTTGAGTACTTCCTGGATACAGAAAAGCTGCATAAGGGAAGCAACTTCGGGCGGATCATACTGGAGTCGCCTTATGAGACTCTGACTTACGAAGTGGTAGTCGAGAAAGATATTGCCCGCGATGAGGATCACAGGGCGAATGACCGTGAGTTTGCCGGGATACTCAAAAACTATCTGAAATATGAAGGCGGGAAGATGCAGCTCGACGACTGGGTGGAAGAGGCCATACGGCGGATCAGTCATCTCCGCGAGATGGATGAGAGCAATGAATATTATCTTCTTGCCCACGCCCACATCTGTCTGATCGGAAAGCGGACGGACGAGGCAAAATGGCTGCTGGAGTCTTATAATTACAACAGATTCGCGATCGGAAAAGATATTGAATTAAGTTCTTACTATCTTTATCTGACGACGCTTTTGTCCAATGATACGATCGGACAGCGCAAAGTTGCGGAAGAACTTTCGAAGTCTTTCATGAAGCATCCGGACAGCTGGAAGATCCTCTGCATGCTTGTGGAGGTGGATTCGGAATATAAGATATACAGCGAGAGACTCAGGGCTCTTGAAAAGCAGTTCTACGAGGACAAGTCCCACAGTATCTGGTTCTACCTGCAGGCATTCCGGTGCTTCCGGGATAAGAGCTCTTCTCTGAAGAAGCTGGGGATGTTCGAAGTCCAGGTGCTGCTCTTTGCGGTGAAGTATAAGCTGATGACAAGGGAACTGGCATTGTATACAGCCAATCTTGCCAGCCAGATGAAGGTGTTTGACCGTCACCTCTATGATGTGCTTGTAAAGGCGTACGATATGTACAATGAATCCATGATCCTGACTGCGATCTGTACGCTTCTTATCAAAGGCAACTGCATGGACAGCTGTTATTTTAAATGGTATGAAAAAGCTGTGGAAAACGAGCTGAAGATCGCCCAGCTCTATGAATATTACATGGCAACTGTCCGCCCGGAACAGTTCCACAAGCCGCTGCCCAGATCCGTATATCTGTATTTTATGCACGGGAATAATCTGGATTTCAATAAGTGTGCATTCCTTTATTCCAATCTCATCACCTACGAGGACGAATCCAGTGAGATCTATGCCCATTACCGGGATGAGATGGAAGCCTTTGCATGGAATCAGCTGGACCGCCGGAATATCAATGAACAGCTCAGGATCATCTACAAGAGATTTGTCGTAGAATCAGCTATGAATCCGGAACGCGTAAAAGCGTTATATGATGTCTGCCACGCATACTGGATCACCACAAAGGTCCGGAATATGAAGTATGTCCATGTGATCGCAGAAGACGGCACGATCACGCAGAAAGCTCCTTATACGGAAAAAGGCGCGCGGGTATTCCTGTATTCCAAGACAGACAGACTTGTCTGGGAAGCGAAGGACGGAAGGCATTATACGGACTCTATCCCGTATGAGAGCAAGAGGCTGTTCTACGAACTCCGGTATATGGATATGTGCAGGAAATATATCAACGGACTGCGCAGGAACCGGTCGGAAGAACAGGCTCAGGAGCTTACGTTGGAAGTCGTCCGTGAAAACGGGCTTGAAAATTATGCGGAGGAAGAGATCTTCGCGCTCTGCAGCAAGACGATCCGTGAAAATAATTATGAGAATGACGATTTTCTTACCTATGTCTGTTTTGAACTGTTTAAGAAGCAGCAGTATGACAAAGTGATCCTGACGTATCTTGCCAATTATTACTGCGGCGCCACTTCGGATATGAAGCTGCTCTGGCGCGAGGCGAGAGACTATGAGATCCATACCCATAAACTTGCCGAGCGGATCCTGACCCAGATGCTTTTCTCGGAGGAATTGTTCCAGGAGGCGCAGATCTTTGAACAGTATTACGCGGAGGGGGCTTATTTCAGGCTCCAGCAGGCATATCTGACCTATGTCTCGAGAGAGTATGTAGTGGAAGAACGGAAGATCGGACGCAGTGTGATCGATATTATCTGCCGGGAATATGAAAAGGGAGAAGACACGGGGGATATCTGCAAGATCGCCGTGCTGAAATATTATTCTCAGAGGGAGTACAATACACAGACTCGCAGGACGTTAAAGAAATTCCTTCAGGAACTCTGCGGAAAACAGATTTATTTCCCGTTCTTCCTCTCCTATGAGAAGGAATGGCTGATCGAACTGCAGCTCTGGGACAAGACACTGATCGAATATAAAGGACAGAAGGGCAGCAGGGTCATGCTCTATTACCAGCTGCAAAAAGGCGGCGAGGAGCAGGCTGAATATTCGACGGAGGTGCTGACTCCGATGTATGAGAATCTTTATGTGAAGAAGTTTGTCCTGTTTGCCGACGAGAAACTGAAGTACTACTTTAAAGAGACGATAGACGGGAATTCTTACCGCAGCGACAAGGAGACATGTGTCAGGACGTCTGAGCCGGGCGAGCAGGGAAGATACGGCCGCCTGAACGATATCCTGATGGAGAAAGACCAGAAGGCAAGAAAGAGAAAAATGCAGGCATATGCGCTGGAAGATGCAGTGGCAGTGCATATGTTCGCACAGGAATAAGGAGGTTGTCTTTTACATGGGACAAGGCAGTATCATTGGTTATGAGATAAATGAAAAGACATGTCAGATCAGTTTTTACAATGACGAAGAACTGGAGCCGGATACCCTGGAGGTGGATTCCGATAATTATCAGATCCCTCTGATCATCGGAAAACTCAGGGATACATGGGCGTATGGCAAAGAGGCAAAACGGCTTGTCAGCATCAAGGAAGGCTTTACAGTGACCAGACTGCTCAGCAAAAGCCTTGCAGGTGACAAGATAGAGTTCGGGGAAGAAACCTATGATGCGGTCTGGCTGCTCTCTCAGTTCATCCAGATGTCACTGCAGCCGTTTCCGGTGATCGACGGCATCGTATTTACGGTTCCGGCGCTTACAGAAGAACTGGCCCAGATGCTGCGCGGGATCGCTGCCCGGATGAATATTGATAAAAGACATGTTTTTATACAGGACTATAAGGAAAGCTTCTGTAATTACCTGTTTTACCAGCCGAAAGAGCTCTGGCAGTATGACGCGGCGCTCTTCTGCTGCGACAGAAACGAGATCAGGGCATACATGCTCCGGCGGCTCCGTCCGGGACTGGGCGGCGGAAAGACCACATTTGTGACAGTGGATGAAGTGGCCAGCGCCCACATGAAAGAACTGGCAATGGTATATCCGGTGCTCAATGAAGACAAAGCAAAAGAAGCAGATGCCATGTTCTGCAGATTTATTGAGAGCGTGTTCGACAAGAGGATCGTATCTTCCGTATTTCTGACGGGGGAAGGGTTCGAGAATAACTGGTATCCGAAAGCGCTCCGTGTTTTGTGCAACGGAAGGCGTGCTTTCATCGGAAATAACCTTTACAGTAAAGGCGCATGCTATACTGCTTACAGGAAACTTTACATGCATATCGAGAATCCGGTCTATCTTTCGGAGGATAAGCTGACCGACCAGATCACGGTAAATATGCGCGTGGACGGCCAGGAGATGTGGTATCCGATCGTATCCTGGGGGGCTCACTGGTATGAATCCAATAACCAGTGGGAGGTGCTCTGTGAGGATATGGATGAGATCGAGTTCCATATCGAGTCTCTGATCCAGGGGAATATGAGGACAGAGAAGATCTCGCTTGCCCGGCTGCCGAAGCGTTCGGAATATTCTGTGCGCCTGCAGCTTGAGACGGTTTTTCTCGACAATAAGACATGCAGGATCACTGTAAGAGATGCAGGGTTTGGAGATTTCTTCCCGGCGACTGATTTTCACGCCGAGAAGACGATACACTTAGGAGGCAATGATGGGAAATTTAATTCTTTGTCATGACAGACATGCGACACATCCCTATGAGATCACGAGGATACACTGCCGTATCTTTACGATCGAAGAGCTGTGCTACTATCTTTGCAATAATCTCTATCTGATCGACTATACGATCATGAACGCCCAGCTCTGCGACTGGCTTGACGAAGAGCTGGGGATGGATAAACTGGCGTCTGATCTGAAAGATGTGCTCCGCCTTCACGGATCGGTGGAAAAATTCGTCCTCACGATCCTGAAAGCATCAAAGATCTACCGGGAGCCGGAGATGATCCGCATCCAGAATGTGCTGGAACATCTGAAGAATCAGAAAGACATCGAGCGGCAGAAGTACAAAGGCGATAACCTTCTGGAGAGCGGAGAGGTGGAAGAGGCGATCCTCGTCTACCAGGCAATCCTCAACCAGGAAAAAGATGAGTCTGTAGATGAGAAATTTTACGGCAAGATCTATGCCGGACTTGGAGCGGCATACGGACGCCTGTTCCTGTATCAGGAGGCTGCCCGGATGTACGACAGGGCTTATCAGATCTGTCAGGACAAAGCGCTGATCAAGCCATATCTGTATGCGTCGTATAAATATATGTCGCTTGAAGAATACCATATCCTGATCACGAAACAGGATGACTACATGGAGATCAATGCGCAGATGCGCCGCGAGATCGACGAAATACGAGAGAATATGTCTGAAGAGACGGATCCTGATCTCATAGAGAAATGGAAACGCCAACACAGGAGAAATCATTCATAAACCGGCAGTATCCCCCTGACAAAGTACTATTTGACAGGGGGATACCATTATGATAGAATACAACGGTAACTTTACCATGGTACAGTGACTCATTGGTAGAGAAAAGAAGTAAAATCGGTGATATCCGGAGATGGAGGTAATTATGAAAAGAAGAGTATTGAGTGTATTGCTTTGTGCGGGTATGGCAGTCTCCCTGCTAGCGGGCTGCGGATCCGGAAACAGCGGCAAGGACAGTGAGAGCGATAAAGCGTATGTGCAGGATAAGGGGACCCTTGTCGTGGGCATTACCAATTTTGAGCCTATGGATTACAAAGACGAGAGCGGAGAGTGGATCGGATTTGACGCGGATCTCGCGAAGAAATTTGCCGAGAGCCTTGGCGTGGAAGCTGAGTTCGTGGAGATCGACTGGGACAACAAGATCATGGAACTTGACGGCAAGACGATCGACTGCGTGTGGAACGGCATGACTCTGACTCCGGAGGTGACCAGTTCCATGGACTGTACAGACGCATACCTTAACAATGCACAGGTCGTGGTCGTGCCGAAAGAAGTGGCGGATCAGTATCAGGATGAGGAAAGCCTTGCGGATCTGAACTTCGCGGCAGAGGCCGGAAGCGCAGGGGAAGAGGAACTTGAGGCGAGAGGGCTGAACGTGACGCCGGTGACTGCGCAGGCGGACGCACTTATGGAGGTCGCTGCCGGGACTTCTGACGCGGCTGTGATCGACCTGCTCATGGCGGCTGCCATGATCGGCGACGGGACAAACTATGCCGACCTTACATATACGGTCCACTTAAACAATGAAGAGTACGGCGTCGGTTTCCGCCAGGGATCTGACCTGCCAGACGAACTGAACAGCTTCTTCGCATCCTGCTATGAGGACGGCAGCATCCAGGAGCTGGCAGAGACATACGGAGTACAGGCTGCTCTTGTTGAAGAGTAAAGAAAACAAGAATACGGACGGGGTTATCTTATGACATTTTCAGAACAGTTTCCTATTGTTGTCAACGCGTTGAACGGAGGGTTTCTGCAGACGCTGAAGCTTTTCTTCGTGACGCTGATCGGAGCGATCCCGCTGGGGCTGATCATCTCTTTCGGATCGATGTCCCGGTTTAAACCGCTCAGTTACTTTACAAAGATCGTCGTCTGGATCATCAGAGGAACACCTCTGATGATCCAGCTTTTGATCATTTATTTTATGCCCGGACTGGTCGGGGAGTACAATATATGGGGCGGAGGCGAGAGCGGACGGTTCGCCGCGGCGTCCGTTGCGTTTATCTTTAACTATTCCTGTTATTTTTCGGAGATCTACCGCGGTGGGATCCAGGGAGTGCCGAAAGGGCAGGAAGAGGCGGGGCTCGTGCTCGGCATGACCAAGAGCCAGATCTTCTTTAAGGTCAAGCTGCTGCAGATGATCAAGAGGATCGTGCCGCCTATGTCCAACGAGATCATTACACTGGTGAAGGATACATCGCTTTCCCGTATCATCGCGCTTCAGGAAGTCATCTGGGCGGGCCAGTCATTTATGAAAGGCAATATGGGGATCGCCGGCGTGATCTGGCCGCTGTTTTTCACGGCAGTTTACTATCTGATCTTTAACGGCATCCTGACGGTCCTTCTCGGCCGTCTTGAGAGAAAACTGGAATATTTCAGGTAGGAGGCGGAAAGCTATGGCAATATTGGAAGTACAGCATATAAGTAAAAGTTTTGGAAATACAGAAGTGTTAAAGGATATCAGCTTTTCACTGGAAAAGGGGAAAGTGCTCTCCATGATCGGCTCTTCCGGAAGCGGAAAGACGACGCTGCTGCGCTGCCTGAATTTTCTGGAACAGCCGGACGGCGGGGTGATCCGTGTGAACGGAGAAACGCTGTTTGACGCTGCGGATCCGCAGACACGCCAGGAGAGCGAGATCCGGAAGAAACGCCTTCATTTCGGACTCGTATTTCAGTCTTTTAACCTGTTCCCGCAGTATACGGCTCTTCAGAACGTGATGCTGGCAAAGGAGCTTCTTGAGAAGGAGAAACCGGACTATAAGGCGAGAAAAAAAGAGATCCATGAGCAGATCGAACAGGAGGCAAAAATGCTCCTGGACCAGATGGGGCTTTCCGACAGGGTCAGCAATTATCCCCATCAGCTTTCGGGCGGGCAGTGCCAGCGCGTTGCGATCGCCAGGGCACTCGCGTTAAAGCCGGATATCCTCTGTTTTGATGAGCCTACATCCGCGCTCGACCCGGAGCTTACGGGAGAAGTCCTCAAAGTGATCAAGGGACTTGCAGACCAGGAGACGACAATGATCATCGTCACCCATGAGATGGCATTTGCAAGGGATGTCTCAAGCCAGGTGATCTTCATGGATGACGGCTGTATCATGGAGCAGGGAACGCCGGAAGAAGTGTTTGGAAATCCGAAGGAAGAACGGACGAAGCAATTTTTGTCACGTTATACAAAAGGCTGATGTACAGTGCCGGGTTTATATGCAAAATCGATAAATCACAGCGAATATATTAGGCAGACTTATAAAAAGTCCGGAAATAAAATAATGAGCCGGAGTGATACAGGGCAGGGGGGAATGTTGATTTTCCACCTGCCTTATATTATAATCGAGGTTGCAGATCGGCATTTTATAAGCTGATCCGTATGAAACAGATTACCTGAAGAGACTAGTAAGGAGCAGGATTTAGATGACAGAATTCAGCAGGGTATCTACCGGGCTCGGCGAGGAATGCGGAGTCTTCGGGGCTTATGATATGGACGGGCACGATGTGGCGCCGTCGATCTATTATGGATTGTTTGCACTGCAGCACAGGGGACAGGAGAGCTGTGGGATCGCAGTGACAGATACAAACGGACAGAGGAAAGTCCTTTCAAAGAAAGGGCTTGGCCATGTAAATGATGTGTTTGACGAGGAAACTCTACAGGAATTGAAAGGAAATCTCGGCGTGGGACATGTCCGTTATTCTACGGCGGGAGGCACCCGGGTCGAGAATGCGCAGCCGCTTGTGATCAATTATGTAAAGGGAACACTGGCGATCGCGCACAACGGAAATATTGTCAATGCGGTCGAGCTGCGCAGAGAACTCGAGTATACCGGGGCGATCTTCCAGACGACGATCGATTCGGAGGTGATCGCGTATCATATCGCAAGAGAACGGCTGAATACGGGGACGGCCGAAGAAGCGGTGAAGAGCGCGATGAAAAAGATAAAGGGCGCCTATGCTCTTGTTGTCAACAGTCCCCGGAAGATGATCGGGGCGAGAGATCCTTTCGGCCTCAAGCCGCTGTGCATCGGGAAACGCGACAACACCTATTTCCTCGCATCTGAGAGCTGTGCGATCACAGCGGTGGATGCAGAGTTCGTGCGCGATGTGCAGCCGGGGGAGATCGTAACGATTACACGGAAAGGGATCGCCTCGGATATGAGCATGGCTGTTCCGGAGGAGAAGCGTGCACGGTGCATCTTTGAGTATATTTATTTTGCGCGTACAGACAGCAGGATCGACGGAGTTGACGTCTATCATTCCAGGATCCTGGCAGGGAAAGCCCTGGCGGAGTCCTATCCGGTGGAAGCGGATCTTGTGGTCGGCGTTCCGGATTCGGGACTGGTGGCGGCGAAAGGATATTCCGAATATTCGGGGATCCCGTATGGCATGGCGTTTCACAAGAACAGTTATGTGGGAAGGACGTTTATCAAGCCAAAGCAGAGCGACCGGGAGTCCAGCGTGAAGATCAAACTGAATGTGATCCCGGAAGTTGTGAGAGGAAAGCGGATCGTCATGGTCGATGATTCCATCGTGCGGGGAACGACCTGCGCGAATATCATAAAGATGCTGAAAAACGCAGGGGCATCGGAAGTACATGTACGTATCAGCTCGCCGCCGTTTCTGCATCCCTGCTATTTCGGAACGGACGTTCCGTCCGATGACCAGCTGATCGCCCATACACACACACCGGAGCAGATCCGGCAGATGATCGGGGCGGATTCACTGGGATATATGGAGATCAGTAAGCTGAAGGATATGGTCGGAGACTTAAAGTACTGCGACGCATGCTTCACAGGAAATTATCCCATGGAAGTCCCGGGAAAGGACATCAGCCACGCGTTTGAATGATACGGCCTGTCCGTGTAATATATAATAAAAAATGAAAAAGGAGATCACGATTATGTCAAATGACCGCTATGTAAGCCCGCTTTCTGAGCGCTACGCAAGTAAGGAGATGCAGTACATTTTTTCGCCGGACAAGAAGTTCCGCACATGGAGAAGACTCTGGATCGCGCTCGCCGAGACAGAGAAAGAGCTGGGGCTCAATATTACAGACGAGCAGATCGAAGAGCTGAAAAGCCATGCGGACGACATCAACTATGACGTGGCAAAAGAGAGAGAGAAAGTTGTACGCCATGACGTTATGTCCCATGTCTATGCATATGGAGTACAGTGCCCGAAAGCGAAGGGGATCATCCATCTCGGGGCTACTTCCTGCTATGTGGGAGACAATACAGACATCATCGTTATGTCTGAGGCGTTGAAACTGGTGAGAAAGAAACTGATCAATGTGATCGCAGAACTTGCAAAATTCGCGGATGCACAGAAGAGCCAGCCGACACTTGCTTTCACGCATTTTCAGCCGGCGCAGCCTACAACAGTAGGAAAACGTGCCACTCTGTGGATGCAGGAATTTGAAATGGATCTGGAGGATCTGGACTATGTACTGGGAAGCCTGAAACTGCTCGGCTCCAAAGGAACGACGGGAACGCAGGCAAGTTTCCTTGAACTTTTCGACGGAGATCAGGAGACGATCGACAAGATCGATCCGATGATCGCCCAGAAGATGGGCTTCAAAGCATGCTATCCGGTATCCGGACAGACGTATTCCAGAAAAGTGGATACAAGGGTGCTCAATGTGCTGGCGGGGATCGCGGCAAGCGCCCACAAGTTCTCTAACGATATCCGTCTCCTTCAGCATTTAAAGGAGATCGAGGAACCGTTTGAGAAGACGCAGATCGGTTCTTCCGCTATGGCGTATAAGAGAAATCCGATGCGGAGCGAGCGTATCGCTTCTCTATCACGCTATGTGATGATCGACGCCCTGAATCCGGCGATCACATCGGCAACGCAGTGGTTTGAGCGTACACTGGATGACTCTGCCAACAAGCGGCTGAGCGTTCCGGAGGGATTCCTTGCCATCGACGGCATCCTGGATCTGTGCCTGAACGTAGTGGACGGCCTTGTGGTATATCCGAAAGTGATCGAGAAGCGCCTGATGTCCGAGCTGCCGTTTATGGCGACAGAAAATATCATGATGGATGCAGTAAAAGCAGGCGGGGACAGACAGGAACTGCACGAGAAGATCCGCGAGCTTTCTATGGAAGCTGGAAAAAATGTAAAAGAAAAAGGACTGGATAATAACCTGCTCGAACTCATCGCAGCGGATCCGGCGTTCAACTTAAGCCTTGAGGATCTGCAGAAGACGATGGATCCGTCAAAATATGTGGGACGTGCCAGAGAACAGGTGGAAGCATATCTGAAAAATGTGATCGATCCGCTCCTTGAAGAGAACAAAGAAGTGCTTGGGATGACAGCAGAGATCAATGTCTGATCTATGAAGCTTTCTGACAGATCAGTATAGAGAAAACCGCAAAGGAATGTTGCGAATGATTGCGACATTCCTTTTTCTCTGATATCTTATTTCTTGGAGAAGCATATGGAAAATAGTTCCATATGACTGTTGTGGTGATGAAAGGAAAGGAAAACAATGGAATTATACGAGAGACTTTATGAAGAGCGGTTTTCTTCAGCTGTACTGTTAAGGATCACAAAGATGATACTGGTACTCCTGGCAGTCTGTATGCTGACAGCGAATGTGTGTTCCGGCAATCCGGCTGCAAGGAAGGATATAGTATCTGACGCTGAGACGGCTCTGCCGTCAGGTGCAGAGCCGGTGAGTCATGCCGGACCGGGCGCCTCTGAAGCAGCCGTTCCGGAGAAGATCGCAGCGGTCTTCCCGCAGGATCCGGCTGAAGTACTGAAAGCGTCTGCGGCTGCCGTACCGGAAGACACTTTAGCGGCAGTGCCGGACAGACCAGCGCCGGCAGTCCCGGAAAATCCTGCTGTGGCAGTGCCGGATGGACCAGCGGCGGCAGTGCCGGGAAATCCAGCGGCGGCAGTGCCGGATGTACCTGCGGTGACAGTGCCGGGAAATCCTGCGGCGGCAGTGCCGGATGTACCTGCGGTGACAGTCCCGAAAGTCCCTGCGGGATCTGTGTCGGATAAACCGGCAGGATCTTTGCCGGATAAACCGGTCGGGTCTGTGCCGGATGACCCGGCAGCTGTGATGCCGCAGGAACCTGAAGCGATCGTGCCGGAAGATCCTTCTGTTTCCGTGCCGGATGTGCCGGCAGCAACGGTTCCGCCTGAGGATACAGCGCCTGGCACGGCGACGGGTGTGACCGCCGGATTCCTTGTCAATGAATCCGGTATCATTTACGGGATCTCGGATCCTGAGCTGGTTGTAAACGACGGGTATCTGGAATTCCCGGACGAGGGATGCATGGGGATCGCTGCGGGAACATTCGGCGGCGGGCTTCCCTCTGTGCGCGAGATCTTTATCCCGGATAATATTACATACATTGAAGAGGGCGCTTTTTCAGGGCTTACGGATATGGAATGGTTTGAGATGGAACCGGCCGGCGCTTATTATACGGAAGAAGGCGTACTCTTCTCGGAAGGCGGAGCCTGTCTTCTGGCATTTCCTGCCGGACGGACCGGTAATTATAAAGTGCCGTCCCATGTCGGGCGGTTTGCAGCCGGAGCGTTTGACTGTGCCCGGATCGAGGTGCTCGATGCGACTGCATGTACGCTCACGGATAGTTCCGGCGTCCCGGAAAATATCAGCCTGCTCGTCAGAGAAACGCCGTAGTATTGTTGAAGAATCCTCTGAATTGTTTTATAATATCTGATATATTACAGAAACATGACCTGCTGATGCAGCGACCAGCAGAAAGGAGGGATCTTTATGAGAGAGAAAAACATACTTCAGATCTTAAAGGACAGCAGCTATACTGTAGTCCTAAGCGGCGCCGGCCTGATGGCTGAGAGCGGGTATCCGCTTTTGCGCGATGGAAAAGAATCTTATGAAATAGAAGAAAAATATGGATACTCTTTTGAAGAGATATTCAGCAGCGCTTTCTATTCGGCAAGAAAAGACCTGTTTTTCCGCTTTTATAAAGAATTCATCCTGAAGGCAACGGAAGTCCCGCCCGGGAAAGGCTTTTATGCCCTGAAGACCCTGCAGGACTACGGACTGATCGACTCGATCATCACCCGGCGGATCGCAGGGCTTGAGGACCGGGCAGGGTGCAGGAATGTCCTGAATATGAAAGGCACGATCTTTGATAATGTGTGCCCGTCCTGCGGGAGAAAATACCCTGTTGAATATATGAAAGAGGCGAAAGGAGTGCCGATCTGCGAGAATTGTATGACGGCTATCCGGCCGCAGGTATGTCTGTTCGGGGAGATGATCAACAACGCGCTCGTCACAAGGGCGGCGGAAGAGGTGGGGAAAGCAGATACTCTGCTGGTGCTCGGCGCCAACCTGACCACGCCTCTGTGCAGTCAGTTCCTGCAGTATTATACCGGGCCGGATCTGATCCTCGTCACAGAGAAAGAGCATTATTCGGATCAGAGGGCGGATATCATTATCCGCGGAAGATGCGATGAATTCCTTGCCGGCATGGTATCTGAATATGAAAAGCAAAATAAAGACTGAAATTGGAGAGAAGAAATGAGTAACCGAGTAAGAACAAGATTTGCACCCAGCCCGACAGGCAGGATGCACGTGGGCAACTTAAGGACAGCACTTTATGCGTACCTGATCGCAAAACATGAGGGAGGAGATTTCATCCTCCGCGTGGAAGATACGGATCAGGAGCGCTATGTGGAGGGCGCCACGGATATTATATACAGGACACTTGCAAAGACGGGACTGATCCACGACGAAGGGCCGGACAAGGACGGCGGATACGGACCGTATATCCAGAGCGAGAGACAGGCAGCCGGACTGTATCTGAAATATGCAAAGCAGCTTGTGGAACAGGGAGACGCATACTACTGTTTCTGCGATAAAGAGCGCCTTGAGTCACTGAGGACATCCGTATCCGAGGACGGTACGGATATCGTCGTATATGACAAGCACTGCCTCGGCTTGAGCCGTGAGGAAGTGGAGGCGAATCTGGCGGCGGGGAAACCGTGGGTGATCCGCCTGAATGTGCCGAATGAAGGAGAGACTACGTTCCACGATGAGATATACGGTGACATTACGGTCCCGAACTCAGAACTTGACGATATGATCCTGATCAAATCCGACGGTTTCCCGACGTATAATTTTGCCAATGTGGTGGACGACCATCTGATGGAGATCACCCATGTGGTGAGGGGAAATGAATATCTGGCGTCGGCGCCGAAGTACAACAGGCTCTACGAGGCGTTTGGCTGGGAGATCCCCGTATATGTACACTGTCCGCTGATCACGGATGAAAACCACAAGAAGCTGAGCAAGCGCAGCGGACATTCTTCTTATGAAGATCTCATTGACCAGGGATTCGTCTCAGAAGCCGTTGTCAATTATGTGGCTCTTCTTGGGTGGTGTCCGTCTGACAACAGAGAGATCTTCTCGCTGGAAGAGCTGGTAAAAGAATTTGACTACCGGCATATGAGCAAGTCTCCGGCGGTGTTTGACACAACAAAATTGAAATGGATGAACGGGGAATATCTGAAGGCGATGGACTTTGACAAGTTCTATGAGATGGCGGAACCATATATCAGGAAGACGGTTACAAAGGATTACGATCTCAGGAAGATCGCCGCGCTTGTAAAGACCAGGATCGAGATCTTCCCGGATATCAACGATCAGATCGATTTTATCGAGGAGCTTCCGGACTATGACTGCGAGCTCTACAGACACAAGAAAATGAAGACGGATCCGGAAAAAGGTCTGGCTCTTCTGGAAGAAGTGCTCCCCCTTCTGGAAGCTCAGGAGGATTACAGCAATGATGCGCTGTTCGAGATGCTCAAAGGATTTGCAGGCGAAAAAGGATACAAGATCGGATACGTGATGTGGCCGCTGCGTACGGCTGTTTCCGGAAAGCAGAGCACGCCGGGGGGCGCCACGGAGCTGATGGAAGTATTTGGAAAAGAGGAATCTCTGCGCAGGATCCGCAGAGGTATAGAGAAGTTACATGAAGTTTAATGACATGCAGCACAAAGCGGTCGTTCACAGAACCGGGCCCTGTCAGGTATTGGCAGGGCCCGGTTCGGGTAAGACGCTCACGGTCGTAAACCGGATCCGGTACCTGATCGAGGAGTGTAATGTAAGGCCGGAGGAGATCCTGGTCGTTACATTTACCCGGTATGCGGCTGCCGAGATGAGATCAAGACTGGCTGCCCTGATGGGCAGGAAAAATATTCCCGTGACAGCGGGCACTTTTCACGGGATCTATTACGGGATACTGAAATGGGCGTACAAGTTCGACAGCCGGAATATCCTTTCGGAAGAAGAAAAGTATCAGATCCTCAGATCTGTCATATCCGGACAGGATCTGGAGGTGTTTGACGAGGAGGACTTTCTTAAGGATATCGCGGAAGAGATCGGCAGGATCAAAAACAACAGGCTGCCGCTGGAAGAATTTGTGTCTGCGAAGGTGGACGCAGGAGCATTTCGGGAGATATACCGTGCGTATGAAGAAAGACGGAAGTCTCTCAGGAAGATCGATTTTGACGATATGCTCGTGGTGTGTTATGAACTGTTCCGGTCCAGACCGGATATACTTGCCATGTGGCAGAAGAAGTTCCGGTATATCCTGGTGGATGAGTTCCAGGATATCAACCGCGTGCAGTATGATGTGATCCGTATGCTCGCCCTTCCGGAAAACAATCTCTATGTCGTAGGGGACGACGACCAGGCGATCTACGGTTTCAGGGGCGCCGACTCCGAGCTGATGTTCCAGTTCCTTAAGGACTACCCGGACGCAGAGCAGATCGTGCTGGGGACAAATTACCGCTCTACGGGGAATATCGTGAAAAATTCCCTGAAAGTGATCAGTCATAATAAGAGACGTTTTCAGAAAAAGCTGACCGCAGTAAAAGACAGAGGGAAATGCCTGCACGTCCAGGAACTGAAAGATCCGGCCGAAGAAGCTGAGTACGTGGCGGATCAGATCGAACAGTATATCGACGCCGGAAATGCTGCGGAGGAGACTGCTGTCCTGTTCCGGATCCATACAGATGCCCGCCCTCTTGTGGAGGAACTTATCAAACGGCATATCCCGTTCCAGATCAAAGAGCATCTTCCCAATCTTTATGATCATTTTATCGCAAAAGATATACAGGCTTATCTGCGTCTTGCGATAGGCGGAAGGGAACGGAGGGATTTCCTCCAGGTCATGAACCGGCCGAAACGCTATATCGGGCGTGACAGTCTTCCGGGAGCGGCGGTTTCGTTCGAGGATATGAGGAAATTTTACTGTGACAAGGACTGGATGATGGACCGGATCGACCAGTTTGAGTGGGATGTGAAGATGCTGGCGAAGATGGCGCCCTATGCGGCGATCCAGTACATCCGTAAGCGGATCGGATATGACGATTTTATCAGGGATCATGCCTATTCTCATAAGGTGGACCGTGCGGATCTGAACGACGTCCTTGCCGAGCTGGAGGAGTCGGCAAAGCCCTGTTCATCTATTGAAGAATGGTTCCGTCATATTGAGGAGTACACCGAGACCCTGCGACTCAAAGAACGGCAGAAAAGCATGGACCAGGAGGGGGTGCGGCTGATGACTCTGCACGCCGCCAAAGGTCTTGAGTTTGATGCTGTCTGGCTCATCGAAGCCGTGGAAGGCCAGATCCCTTATAAAAAAGCAAAGACGGACAGGGAGACAGAAGAAGAGAGACGGCTGTTCTATGTGGGGATGACAAGAGCGAGAGAGCAGCTTACGGTCTGCTATACAAAATCAAAAAACGGGAAAGCTGCAGAACCTTCCCGTTTTGTAGATGAATTACTGGAAGACGGATAAATCGCTTACTCGATGTCATCCAGGTCGATATCGCCGAAATCCTGTTCCTCCATCCATTCATTAAATGCTTCGGACACCCGGTCAAACTCTTCATCGTCCAGGATGTTTTCCAGTCCGGGTTCCTCCTCTTCCCCATTGTCGGTCAGGCGGTAGAGATAGATCTGGCCGTCCTCGCTTTCCCCGTCATCATTTAACGGGAGCAGTGCGATGTACTGCTGTCCGTCGACTTCGAAGATGGTGAGGACATCGCATTCCAGTTCCTCATCATTTTCCAGTGTCAGAGTTACAGTGAGTGATTCATTTTCATTCATATGGTCTTTCTCCTTTGATATGCCGCTGGTCGTACGGCATTTATGTACCATGATAGTATCAGACCGCAGGGGAAAAAGCAAGCTGCAATCTATTGACATTCCCCTGAAACACGGTAGAATGAAAGGGTAGAACACGAGAAAACCGGACCAGGAGGAATACGGGATGAAGAAAAGAAAAATGCTGCTTGTCCTGATGGCTTTATCTTCGGTACTTTTTATTTCGGGATGTAAACAGAACGTAGGCACTCCTGAGGATAATGCTGTAGTAGAAGAAACGGAGGAAGAAGAGGACCAGACGGGCGGCCACGTCTATGGATTCTGCGCTCCGGATCTGTCAGATCCATTTTATGAAGTGCTGAAAGAATCGGCGGGGACCGCTGCCGGCGAAGAGGGGAGCCGTATGCTCGTGCGCGATGCGGACGGCGATGCAGAACTGCAGATCAGCCAGATCCGGGAACTGATCGGCGAGGACGTAGAGGCGGTCTTTCTCTGCCCGGTGGATCCGTCCGCCGTCACGCCTGCCCTGGAGGAACTCCAGGAAGCGGACATCCCGGTGGTGAATCTGGATGTGCGGGTGGACGAGACCGGGCTGACCGAAGCGTTTGTGGGTTCGGATGATTATAATGCGGGAAAACTCTGCGGCGAGGATCTTACCGCCAGAAAGCCGGACGGAGGCTCGGTGGTCATCGTTGACTGCCTGGATTCTGCGGCGGTCAACGAGCGCATCACAGGCTTTGAAGAGGCGATCACCAATGTTGGATTTGAGGTTACGAGGATCGATACAGGAGATGATTACAGTACGATCCCGGGACAGCTCAGAGAGGTGCTTTTCGGTGGGACACAGCCGGATGCTATCATGTGCGCGGACGACCATATGGCTGAGCAGGTGCTGCAGACCCTCGGCGAAGAGGAGAGAAATGATATTCCTGTATACAGTGTAGGGGGATCTCCGGCGGTAAAAAGCGCGCTGGCGGATCTCGCAGGCCCGATGACGGGCGTCGGGGCGAAGTCCCCGATCAATATGGGGAAGACAGCCGTAAAGACAGCGGCTGCGATCCTGGAAAACGGTGTCTATGAACCGGAGATCTATGTTGAGACGTTCTTTATCGATAAGGATAATGTAGACATATATGGAACAGATGGCTGGCAGTGAGAAAGGAACGGAATATGAAGAAGATAACAGGAAGACCACAGCCCTTTGGCACGGTAGTTGAAGGGACGAAAGTAAATTTTGCATTGTGTGTTCCTGCGGGAAAGGAATGTAAGCTTTTCCTGTACAGAGAGGGAAATACAAAGCCGGAGTGCACGTTTGACATGCCGGAGGCGGAGGGAGTCGGAGAAGTGCGCTTCCTGGCGGTGGACGGCATTGATGCCGGACGGTATGAATATAATTTCTGTATAGACGGAAACGTGTGCCTCGATCCTTATGTGAGAGAGGTCGCGGGCAAAAAAGCTTTTGGAAAGAAGAGGGATCTTCAGAAACATGAGATCCGCGGAAAGATCGTTTCACCGGAGTATGACTGGGAAAACGACCGGAGACTCCACCTCCCGTGGAATGAAGTCGTGGCATACAGCCTCCATGTAAGAGGCTTTACGAAACACAGCTCGTCAAAAGTCCCGCACAAGGGGACTTATTTAGGGATCATTGAAAAAATCCCTTACCTGCAGCAGCTCGGCATCAATCAGATCCAGTGCATGCCGGTCTATGAATTTGAAGAATGCGGGAAGACAAAGATCAATTACTGGGGATACGGGCGGGCTCATTATTTTGCGCCGAAAGAAGCGTATGCGGCGGGAAATTCGGCAGTCCATGAGCTCAAAGACCTGGTAAAAGAGTGCCACCGGGCAGGGATCGAGGTCGTCCTGGAAATGCCGTTTGCAGAGGGAGTCCCTGCGCAGACCGCTCTGGAGTGCCTGAGGTTCTATATGCTCGAGTACCATGTGGACGGTTTTGTCGTAAACCCGTACTGCGTACCATGGGGGATGCTCTGCGAGGATCCGCTGTTAAAGGATATCAAGCTGATGCGCAAAGATGATGCATTCCAGAATATCATGCGCCGGTTCCTGAAAGGCGATGAGAATATGGTAAATGACGTGATGTGGGCGCTGCCGCACCATTCCGCGTCAGACGGGAAATGCAATTATATCACTACACAGACAGGATTTACCCTGTGGGACCTTGTCTCCTATGACTGTAAGCACAACGAAGCCAACGGGGAGAACAATACGGACGGGCCTGACTACAATTACAGCTGGAACTGCGGGGCGGAAGGCCCGAGCCGGAAGCGCGCTGTGATGACGCTCAGGAAAAATCAGGTGAGAAATGCATTCGCGCTTTTGCTCCTGGCACAGGGAACGCCCTGTATCCTGGCGGGAGACGAATTCTATAACAGCCAGAAAGGAAACAATAATGTCTATTGTCAGGACAATGAGACCGGCTGGGTTGACTGGAGCAGATTAAAGACTGACGATACGCTTTTTCATTATGTCAGGGAGCTGATCGCATTCCGGAAGAAACATCCCTGCCTGCACCGCGCAGAAGAGCTCAAAGGTCTTGACCGGACGGCGTGCGGAGTGCCGGATGTGTCCTGGCACGGCGAGAATGCATGGCAGGTAAGATCGGAAGTATACAGCAGGCAGCTCGGGGTGCTCTATGCAGGCGAGGACCTGGGAGATACAGAATGTTTTATCGCCTATAACATGCACTGGCTGCCCCACGATTTTGCATTGCCGTCCCCGGGAAAAGAGAAGAGATGGTGTCTTGCGGCTGACACAGAGAAAGGATTTGTATCTGCGCCGGTCCCGCTGGAAGACCAGAAGAAGATCAGTCTTCCGGAGAGGAGCATCGCTGTCCTTGTGAGCGAAAAGCAGCCGAAAAAGGAAAAGAAGCCCTCCTCCCGGACAAAGGCAGGAAAGACAGAAAAGACAGGAAAGGCAGCGGCAAAAGCCGGAGAGCAGGAGAAACAATGAACAAAGCACTGGCTCATTTTCACACGATCACGAAGCATAAGATCCTGGTCATGAAAGAATGCTTCCGGGTGGGGCTGTACCGGCAGGGGCTGCTCCACGATCTTTCCAAATACAGTCCCACAGAGTTCCGGGTGGGATGCAGATATTACCAGGGGACCAGGAGTCCGAACAATGCGGAGAGGGAAGATAAGGGATATTCCTCGGCATGGCTTCATCACAAAGGAAGAAACAAACATCACTATGAATACTGGATCGATTACAGCCTGGACGGAAAGCATCTGCTCGCAGGTATGCAGATGCCGGTCCGGTATGTGGTGGAGATGTTCCTGGACAGGATCGCCGCAAGCAAGGTCTATAAAGGCGATCAGTACAAAGACAGCGATCCCGTTGAGTATTATACGAATGGAAAGGCGGGGGAGCTGATGCACCCGGAGACCCGCGCTCTGCTGGAAAAACTGCTGCATATGCTGGCGGATAAGGGGGAAGAAGAGACTTACCGCTATATTAAGAAAGAAGTCCTGAAAAAATAAGATAAGCCCCGGGCGGGTGCTGACAACGGCGGAACAGCCGGTACAGTACCGTCCGGGGCTTTATATGTCCGGAGAAGGTCATTGCGTGACAGGGAAGGTCACTCGGGATAATAGAGACGGGAATCCTGAATATCCGTGAGGACTTCTGAGAGGAATCTGCGGGCCATATATTTTGCCATGGGCAGGTTCATGTCCAGATAGTTGCCGCAGTCCTTTGCGGATGCACCCGGGATCTCGCCCTCGTAGTCAGCTATAAATGCGAACATCTCTTTCATGAGCGGGACGATATCATGGGAGGAGTGATCCCCTGCGAGGAGCAGATAGAATCCGGTCCGGCAGCCCATAGGACCGAAATAGAGCACCTGGTCCTGCCAGTCCTTGTGGTTCCTCAGGAAAGTAGCTCCAAGATGTTCGATCGTGTGGACCTCTGCGGTGTTCATCACCGGCTCGTCGTTCGGGCTTGTCATACGGATATCAAAAGTAGTGATGACAGAGCTGTTCACATGATCCTTTCTGGAGACATAGATGCCCGGTTTCAGGCGGATATGGTCAATGGTAAAACTTGTGATCTTCTTCATGATAGACGCTTCCTTTCTCTGTGATCTGTCTGAACTATTATAGCTGTCCGGGCGGCAAAAAACAAGGACTGTGTCTTGAAATGATTTGTAAATGATTTGCAAATGTACCGGACAGAGGGTATACTTATCTTCGCAGGAACAGACCGGTCCTGTCTGCCTGATCAAAAACAGTGGGAGGGATTACAGTGATATTATATATCGTCCGCCATGGCGAGACAGATTGGAATAAAATGCATAAAGTACAGGGGCAGACCGATATCCCCCTGAATGATTACGGGCGCCGCCTTGCAGAGGAGACGGCGCAGGGGATGAAAAAGATCCCTGTGGATCTCGGCTTCACAAGCCCTCTGCTGCGCGCAAAGGAGACGGCTCAGATCATCCTTGCGGGACGCAGTGTTCCGCTTTACGATGAGGAGAGGATCCAGGAGATCAGTTTCGGAAGATACGAAGGGCTGTACTGCGGCGGGGAGGACCGTGACCCGGACAGCGAGGCGTTTAACCGGTTCTTCAATGACACGGGAAATTACATCCCGCCTGAGGACGCCGAGACGATCCCGCAGCTTTACGAGCGGACAGGCAGCTTTCTCAGGGAGATATCGTCAAGGGAGGATCTGGCGGATAAGAATATCCTTGTATCGACCCACGGCGCAGCCATGACGTCACTTCTGAACCGGATCCGCGGAAATCTGTCTGTAGAGCATTTCTGGAAAGATGAGGTCCCGCCGAACTGCTCGGTCACTATGGTGGAGATAAAAGACGGAAAAGCACGGATTTTAAAAGAAGGCATGATCTTTTACAAAGAGAAGGTAAAAAAGTGGAAGACAGTGTGATACAATAGAAGAATAGAAAAAGAAAAAAGGCTGGTGAGACTATGAAACTGACGTTTATCGGAGCGGCCCATGAGGTGACGGGAAGCTGTCATTTCCTTCAGGCAGCAGGAAAGAATATCCTGATCGATTATGGCATGGAGCAGGGACCGGATCTGTATGAGAATCCCGGTCTGCCCATTCCGGCACCGGATATCGATTATGTATTTCTGACCCATGCCCATATCGACCACTCGGGAATGCTCCCGCGACTTGTAAAAGACGGGTTTAAAGGACAGATATTCGCGACATTTGCCACTGTGGATCTGTGTAATATCATGCTCCGTGACAGTGCGCACATTCAGGAATTTGAGGCAGAATGGCGCAACCGTAAGGGAAAAAGAGCCGGGAAACCGGAGTATGAACCGGTGTATGTGATGCAGGATGCCCTGGATGCCATCGAACTCCTTGTGCCCTGCCAGTATGGTGAGCGGATCTCAATCTGTGACGGCATAGATATCCGGTTTACAGATGTGGGACACCTGCTCGGATCGGCAAGCATTGAGGTGTGGGCAACGGAAGGTGATGTGACAAAGAAGATCGTTTTTTCCGGAGATGTAGGCAATACAGATCAGCCCATCATCAAAGATCCGACTTACACTGCGGCAGCAGATTATGTGGTCATGGAGTCTACCTACGGCGACCGTATCCACACAGCAGAGAAACCGGATTATATCGGTGAATTTACGAGGATCATAAAGGAGACCTTCGACCGGGGCGGAAATGTCGTGATCCCGTCGTTTGCCGTCGGCAGGACGCAGGAAATGCTGTATTTTATCCGTGAGATCAAGGAGAAAAAACTTCTGCCGGAGTATGCAGATTTTGAGGTATATCTGGACAGTCCCCTCGCCATCGAGGCAACCAAAGTTTTCACTATGAATATGAGAGACTGCTTTGACAAAGAAGCTATGGAACTTGTCAATTCAGGAATAAATCCTCTCGTTTTTCCGGGACTGCACACATCGACGACGAGCGATGATTCCAAGATGATCAATTTCATCGAGAAACCGAAGGTGATCATATCTGCATCAGGAATGTGCGATGCTGGCCGCATCCGCCATCACCTCAAACATAATCTCTGGCGTCCGGAGTGTACGATCCTGTTTGTAGGGTATCAGGCCAACGGCACCCTGGGGCGGAGACTGCTGGAAGGAGAGAGGAATGTAAAACTCTTCGGGGAACCCATCGAAGTCCATGCGCGGATCGAGAGTCTGCACGGCGTCAGCGGGCATGCGGATATGAACGGCCTTCTGAAATGGGTGGGAGCATTCCGCACGCCTCTTCAGAGAGTTTTCGTTGTGCACGGCGAAGACACGGTGACAGAGAAATTTGCCGACACGGTCCATGAACAGTTCGGTTACAGTACCTGGGCGCCATATCCGTGCTGTGAAGTGGATCTTCTCACGAATGAGATCATAAGTGAAGGTGTCCGGATACCGGTGAAAGCAAAGAAACCGGCGCAGCGCAGGGCAGATTCCGCGTTCGAGCGTCTGGTGGCGGCAGGCAAGAGGCTGCTTGATGTGATCTACAAAAATGAAGGACTGTCGAACAAGGATAAGGCGAAATTCGAGACGCAGATCAATAATCTGTCGGACAAATGGGATATGGATGACTGATCTGTCAAGGGCTAAAAGTTTATAAAATTTTCTGACTTCCGGAATATCTTATCTGTCAGGTGAGAATCATTCTAAATAGAAATTGCTTAGGAGGATTCTTGCTATGATGGTGAACAAGGTTGAACTGTGCGGAGTGAATACGTCAAAACTGCCGCTATTGAAGGAGGAGGAGAAGACAGAACTTTTTGAACGGATCCAGGCCGGGGATGAAGAGGCGAGGGAGAAGTACATCAAAGGCAACCTGCGGCTTGTTCTGAGCGTGATCAAGCGCTTTGAAGGCAGCAGCGAGAATGCAGATGATCTGTTCCAGATCGGCTGTGTGGGACTTATGAAAGCCGTGGATCATTTTGATCCGGCCAGAATGGTGAAGTTCTCTACTTATGCGGTCCCTATGATCATAGGGGAGATCCGCCGGTATCTCCGGGACAACAGTCCGATCCGTGTGAGCCGGTCGCTGCGTGACACGGCGTATAAGGCAATCTATGCTAAAGAAGGGTATATCCGCCGGCATATGAAAGAACCGACTGTACAGGAGATCGCGGATGAGATCGGCATATCGAAAGAGGATGTCGTGTTCGCCCTTGATGCGATCCAGAGTCCGATGAGCCTGCAGGAGCCGGTGTACAGTGACGGCGGGGATACTCTTTATGTTATGGATCAGGTCAGCGACAAGAAGAACAAAGAAGAAAACTGGGTAGAGGAGCTCTCCCTTGAGGCGGCTATGGAGCGGCTGAACGAGAGGGAGAGGTATATTATTACACTGCGTTTTTTTGAAGGAAAGACACAGATGGAAGTAGCGGACCAGGTCAATATTTCCCAGGCTCAGGTCAGCCGTCTGGAAAAAAACGCGCTGAAGACCATGCGGAGATATCTCCTGGGAGAATAGACAAAGACCGCAGCAGAACACAAATGAGAGAGGATGAAGAAAGTTATGTACAGAGCCTGTATATTTGATCTTGACGGAACACTGACTGATACTCTGGAGTCTCTGACCTATTCGGTAAATGAGACGATGAAAGAGATCGGGCTTCCTGGGATCACTTCCGGACAGTGCCGTGAGTTTGTCGGAAACGGTGCAAAGGTACTGATAGAAAAGACTCTGAAGGCATCAGGGGATGAAGAACTGGCCAGGTTTGACGAGGCATTTGCCGCTTACCAGCGTATATTTGACAAGTGTTGTACCTACCGGGTGAAACCTTATCCCGGCATTTCGGAGATGCTCAGAGAAATGAAAGAACGGGGACTGCGTCTCGGCGTACTGTCCAACAAGCCGGACCGCCAGGCAGTCCATGTGGTGGAAGAAATTTTCGGAAAAGGAGTGTTTGACCATATTCAGGGGCAGAAAGACGGTGTCCCGAGAAAACCGGATCCGACGGCAGTACTTTCCATAGCCGGAGAATTTGGAGCCTCACCGTCAGAAACGCTCTATATCGGAGATTCGGAAGTGGACGGCGCTACAGGAAAAGCTGCCGGAATGGATACGATACTGGTGTCCTGGGGATTCCGTTCCCGTGACGTGCTGGAGGCGGCAGAGCCGCTTTGCATAGCGGATACAACAGATGAAATATTGCAGATCATAAGAGAAAAGGATCAGAGATATGAGTGATTACAGTGAAGTATGTTTAAAGACGTTTTTAAGAGACCAGGGGAAACTCTTTGATGAACCGGTAGCCGGGAACATCGAGGAGGCGGAAGCATTCCTGGAAGACTGCATGGCAGTTGTCGTGGATTCCATTGATGAAGTGAGAGGATATTTCGAGGAAGAGGGCGTGGATGTGGACGGCATGGGGCCGGATGAACTGGAAGAAGCATCCGAGGTCTTCCCGCTTCCCGACGGGAAATATCTGATCGTAGAGGGATAGGAAGAACGGCAGGATATATCCGCAGTTTCTAAGCAGCACAAAGCCGCAGAGGTCAGATCCCCCGGTGCTTATGCCGGGGGATCTGACCTGACTGTGGCTTTTTCAACGGCTTTACGTATCGCGTCCAGTATGATCTGGGATGTATAAGGTGCATCTTCCGGCAGGGTGATGTCGTCGAGAGACTGGGTCTTACAGATCTGTTCGGCAATGTCCTCTATAGCCGGCTGTATGAGAGGGAACATGGTCGTTACTGTCTCGTCAAGGTTTGAAAAGCGTATCGAGTTGATCCGGGAATCGTCGACGGAGACTTCTACCTCGAGATTTGTATTGTTCAGTGTAAGGGCGGAGGTATAAATGCCGGGAGTGTAGCGTTTCCCGGTATCTGCCGGATCTGTCCTGCCGTCCGGACGGAACATGATGACAAGAAGGATGATCAGGACGATCGCCAGTGCGGCAAAGACCGCGGTATAGATGATCTCCTTCATATGCAGGACAACGATTTTAGTTCTGGAACCCATAGAGTTACCTCCCGATTGATTTGGCTGCCGGTGTACGGCGGTCTGCTTTTTTATTAAGTGTATGACTGAAAAGAGGAAAATATTCACTGCTTTTGCGTGACAAAGGAGACCGGATACGGTAAAATAGCTTTTGCGGCGGACGCTCTGACGCAAAAAGGAGAGAGGATATCCGCCCGTTGATATGCAGACACATGACATGGAGGATGAAAGACATGTTTATAATAGCAGGGCTGGGGAACCCGGACAGGCAGTACGAAGGAACAAGGCATAATGTGGGATTTGATGTAATAGACAGGCTGGCGGATAAATACAATATAGCAGTAGACATGAAAAAGCACAGGGCACTGCTGGGCAAAGGCGTTATAGAAGGGCAGAAAGTGATCCTGGCAAAGCCGCAGACGTATATGAATCTGAGCGGCGAGAGCATCCGCAGCCTTGTGGATTATTACAAGATTGACGGAGAGCATGAGCTTCTTGTCATTTATGACGACATCAATCTGGAAGTCGGGCAGCTGCGGATCCGTGAGAAGGGAAGCGCCGGCGGACATAACGGGATCAAGAATATCATCGCCCATCTCGGCACGCAGGTGTTCCCGAGGATACGGGTGGGAGTCGGCGAAAAGCCGTCCCGGTATGACCTGGCTGACTATGTGCTCGGACATTTTTCCAAGGCGGAGAAAGCGCTGATGGATGAGGGGTACGACCACGCCGTGGATGCGGCGGGGATGATCCTCTCCGGACGGATTAAAGATGCGATGAGCGAGTATAACAGGAAGAGGAAAGAGCCGCGCTCATAGCACGGCGAAGTGAAAAGGAGTCGGGATATCCATGCAGGCTTTACTTGCTCCGCTGGGCGAACTTGCGGACTATCAGGAAATCTTAAAAGACAGGAAAAAGGGAGACGGGATCATACAGATCGCAGGCTGCGTCGGCTCACAGAAGACGCACCTGATGTATGCGCTGGGCGATGGCTTTGAATACAGGGTCATCGTTTTTTCCAGTGAGGAAAAGGCGAAGAAAGCCTTTGATGAATACCGTATCTTTACAGATGATGTATATTTTTATCCTGCACGCGACCTGCTGTTTTATTATGCGGATATCAAAGGGAATCTGCTCACTGACAGCCGGATGGGTGTGCTGCGCGCTCTGATCGAGAAAGAAACGGACAAAAGCATCACGGTCATTACTACGATGGAGGCGTTCCTGGACGGACTGGCGGGTCCCGCAGAACTGAAAAGCTGCAGGATCGAACTCGCGGGAGGCGATGTGGCAGATCTGACAGAACTTGAGAAAGAACTGGCAGAGATGGGATATCAGAGAGAAAGCCAGATCGAGGGCCCCGGACAGTTTGCCGTGCGCGGCGGTATCGTGGATATATTTCCCCTTACAGAAGAACTTCCTGTCAGGATCGAACTGTGGGGAGATGAGATCGATTCGATCCGGAGCTTTGACACGGAAAGCCAGAGATCCGTGGAGAATCTGGATAAGGTCATCATTTATCCGGCTTCCGAGAGCTGGCGGGAAGGCTTGGAGACAGTCTCCTTTCTGGACTATTTTCCGAAGGAGAAGAGTCTCCTTTTCCTGGATGAGCCCCAGCGTCTCCAGGAAACAGCGGAATCTGTGGAACAGGAGTATTTCAGCAGCCGTGAGAACAGGATCGCTTTGGATCTGGAGGATGATGCCGGAGCGGAGCTTACAGTATATGAGACGAAAGATATCATCAGCGCAATGAACCTCTACAGCGGGATCGCGACGACTACACTGGAGTCAAAGTGCGGCCTGTTCCGGGTCCGGGAGGTCTACAGTATACAGGCCAAAGGAGTCAATCCGTATAACAACAGCTTTGAACTCCTTACCCGCGACCTGAAGCGCTTAAAGAGGAACGGGTACAGAGTCGTCCTCTTATCCGGATCAAGAACAAGGGCAAAGCGCCTTGCCGAGGATTTGAGGGACTATGATCTGAGCAGCTTTTACAGTGAGGAAATGGAGCGGCAGGTAAACCCCGGAGAGATCATGGTCTCATACGGATATGTGGCGGAGGGATACGAGTATCCGATGCTGAAATTTATGGTCATATCGGAGTCGGATATCTTCGGGCGAAAGAAAAAGAAGAAACGCAGAAAGAAATATGAGGGGCAGAAGATCCACGAGTTTGCCGAACTCAAGCCGGGCGATTACGTCGTCCACGAAAACCACGGGATCGGGATCTATAAAGGGATCGAGAAGATCGAAGTGGAAAAAGTCGTCAAGGATTATATGAAGATCGCCTATGCAGACGGAGGCGTGCTCTATATCCCGGCGGCACAGATGGACCTGATCCAGAAATATGCCGGAGCGGATGCGAGAAAGCCGAAGCTCAACAAACTGGGGACGATCCAGTGGGGAAGGACGAAGAATCAGGTAAAGAAAGCGGTCCAGGCAGTGGCGGAAGACCTGGTGGAGCTCTATGCTGCCAGGCAGCAGTCGGAGGGATTCGTCTACGGACCGGATACTGTGTGGCAGAAAGAGTTCGAGGAAATGTTCCCCTTTGAGGAGACCGAGGATCAGATCCAGGCGATCGAAGATACGAAGCATGATATGGAGAGCACGAAGATCATGGACCGTCTGATCTGCGGGGACGTGGGGTACGGCAAGACGGAGATCGCGATCCGTGCGGCATTTAAGGCGGTGCAGGAGGGAAAGCAGGTCGTGTATCTCGTGCCTACGACGATCCTTGCCCAGCAGCATTACAATACATTTGTCCAGAGATTAAAGGATTTTCCGGTCCGGATCGATCTTCTGTGCCGCTTCCGCTCCTCCTATCAGCAGAAAAAGACAGTGGAAGACCTGAAAAAAGGGATGGTGGATATCGTGATCGGGACACACCGCGTCCTGTCAAAGGACGTAGGGTTCAAGGACCTGGGGCTTTTGATCATCGACGAGGAACAGCGGTTCGGCGTGACACACAAAGAGAAGATCAAAAAGTTAAGAGAGAATATCGATGTCCTGACACTGACCGCTACGCCGATCCCGAGAACGCTGCATATGAGCCTGATCGGGATCCGCGATATGAGCGTGCTCGAGGAGGCCCCCCAGGACCGCATGCCGATTCAGACTTATGTGATGGAATACAATGACGAGATGGTGAGAGAGGCGATCGAGCGGGAACTTTCCCGCGGCGGGCAGGTGTATTATGTCTACAACAGAGTCAACGACATCGCGGACGTCGCCGGACATCTCCAACAGCTCCTCCCGGAAGCGAATATTTCCTTCGCCCACGGACAGATGCGGGAGCGTGAACTGGAAGACATTATGTATGATTTTATAAACGGAGATATCGATGTGCTCGTGTCAACGACCATCATCGAGACCGGACTGGATATACCGAATGCCAATACGATGATCATCCAGGACGCAGACCGGTTCGGCCTCTCCCAACTCTATCAGCTCAGAGGACGCGTGGGGCGCTCCAACCGGATGGCATACGCATTTCTCCTCTACCGAAGGGATAAGCTGTTAAAAGAGGTGGCTGAAAAGAGGTTGGCCGCGATCCGTGAATTTACGGATCTGGGATCCGGCATCAAGATCGCCATGCGCGATCTTGAGATCCGGGGAGCCGGCAATCTGCTCGGAGAGGCCCAGAGCGGACACATGGAAGCAGTGGGATATGACATGTACTGCAAGATGCTCAATGAAGCGGTGCTCAAACTCAAAGGAGAAGGAGAAGAGGAAAGCTTTACAACGACGATCGATCTGAATATCGACGCCTACATTCCGGATTCCTATATCAAAAATGAATACCAGAAGCTGGACATCTATAAGAGGATCGCGGCGATCGAAAATGAGGAAGAGATGGATGATATGACAGAGGAGCTGATCGACCGGTTCGGCGATATCCCGAAGAAAGTGCAGCAGCTTCTGCATATTGCGGCTCTGAAAGGCCTCGCGCACTCTGCGTATGTGACGGCAGTCGAGCAGAAAGGCGCGGATATACGCTTTACCATGTACGAGAGGGCAAAGATCGATCCGCAGAAGATCCCCGCTATGCTCGCAGGCTATGGGAAGGACCTTGTATTCCGGACGGAGGAGCCGCCGTACTTCCTGTATCAGAAAAGGGGAAAGAGCGGGAAGGACACAGGAGAGAGCGTGCTCGACACAGTGCGGAGGGTGCTGGAGAGTATCAGGGACATCGCGATTTCGTGATATATTTGTGATTCCTACTTGTTATGTTTTTTAAAACACGTTATAATGAACCAGTATGCGGGTATTGCATATATGCCGTATTTTATATACCCGGAAAAGAGGAGGATACTTATGGTACGTTTCGGAAAAAAAGCTGCAGTACTGACAGCGGCGGGAGTCCTTGCGGCGGCTGCTGTGACCGGATGCAGCGGTTCGATCAATACAGATGCAGTTGTCGCAACGGTGGGCGGTGACGAGATCACTCTCGGAGTGGCGAACTTCTATGCGAGGATGACACAGGGCCAGTACGAGACCTATTATGCAGGCATGATGGGGACTACCGCCGATGCAATGTGGACACAGGAAGCCGGCGAAGACCAGACCTATGAGGAGTCTGTGAAGGACGGTCTGCTGGAAAATCTGGAGAATATGTATCTCATATCCCAGCATGCGGCTGACTATGAAGTGGCGCTGACCGAGGAGGAAGAAGATGCCATCGCAGAGGCGGCGGCACAGTTTGATGAGGATAATACGGATGAAGCGAAAGAAACCGTATCCGGATACCGCAAGGATGTTGAAGAATTCCTCAGACTTGCCACGATCCAGACGAAGATGGACAGCAAGATGAAAGAGGGCGTGGACGAGGAAGTGTCCGACGAAGAAGCGGCGCAGAAAGCGATGAAATATGTCTTTTTCTCTTATACATCTACAGATGACTCGGGAAATTCCATGGAGCTTACCGATGAAGAGAAAGAGGATCTGAAGACAGATGCCCAGTCACTCGTGGACAGAGCAAATGCAGGCGAAGATATCTCAACTGTTGCAGAGGAACTTGGACAGACGGCATACGACCTTACATTTGATTCGGAAAGCACAAGCCCGAACGAGGACCTGATCGCTGCGGTTGACGCTTTTGAGACGGAAGGCCAGGTGACGGATGTGATCGAGGCGGATACCGGGCTCTATGTAGGACAGCTTACGAGCCTACTGGACCGTGAAGCGACAGATCAGAAGAAAGCTTCGATCGTAGAGGAACGCAGGCAGGAACAGTACGATTCGCTTCTGGAAGAGTGGCGGGATGCTGCGGATATCGAAGTGGATGAGAAAGTCTGGGACAGAGTTGATTTTGAAGATACCGGAGTGACGATCATCACTTCCGAGACAGAGGAGGCTGCGACAGACGGAGAAAGCGCGGAAGATACGTCGGAAGGAAGCAGTGAGAGTACGGATGGCACCAGTGAAGATGCGTCTGCATCAGAAGACAGTGCATCCGAATAAATGAGGATACTCATTCATAAAAGAGAATATATAAAGAGAATACACATTAAAAAAACAGTGACCGTCTTACAGTCACTGTTTTTGTTTGACAGGAAACCTTTGTTCATACCAGAGGGTGCGGCACAGCTTTCCAACATGGGAAGGATCAGATGTACTCACACTTCTCAAAATAATGCATCAGGATATCCGCACAGTTTTCCACGCCCAGTTCGGATGTATCGAGAATCATGTGGTAATCATTTACATCGCCCCAGGTCTTGCCTGTGTGTTCATAATAATAGGCAGCTCTTTCTTCATCAGTCGTCTCCACTTTTTCCTTTGCTTCGTCATAGCTCAAGTTTTCCTTGTCCATGATCCTGTGGATGCGGTCCTCCTTGTCTGCGCATACGAAGATGTTCAGGACATTCATCCTGTCCTTCAGGATATCAGAAGCGCAGCGTCCGAGGATGATACACGGCTTTTCCGCCAGTTTGCGTATAGCTTCCGCTTCGCTTTCGTACATATGGTCGTTGAGCTTCTGCTCAATGTACGCCTTGTCGTATACAGGGATATGAAGCTGTTCGGAAAGTTCTTTTGCGATGATACTTGCACCGGTTCCGAAACGGCGGCTCATGGTGATTACTAATTTCATAAGAACTCCTCCTTTGTATTCACAAAAATCAGGTATCTGTTATTATAACACTTCTTCTGCGATTTGTCTGCCGAGAGATTTTAATTCTTCCATCTGGGCGTCTTTTACGGAAGACTTGATCGTGACATTTGCCACCATCAGCGACATATCTTTCATCTCGCTGATCTTTGTACTGATCAGCTTTGTGCTCTGGGGCGCCCAGCTTCCGTTCCCGAGGACCGCTATCGTACGGTTTTTAAGGGCGAGGGCTTTCATATCTTCAAGGTAATTGTCCATCACCGGATAGATCCCGTTATTGTATGTAGGCGCTGCAAGTACGATATGGCTGTACTTGAAACTGTCAGCGATCAGTTCGGATACATGTGTCTTTGAGATATTGTGCATGCAGATGTTTTTAACGCCTTCTTCCGCGAGGATGGAGGCAAGGATCTCTGCCATATTCTCTGTGTTGCCGTACATGGACGCATATGCGATCATGACGCCTTTTTCTTCCGGCTCGTATCTGCTCCATTTGTCATATTTGCCGATGATGTAATCCAGATCCGTTCTCCAGACCGGTCCGTGGAGCGGGCAGAGCATCTGGATATCAAGGCCGGCGGCTTTCTTCAGTACGCTCTGTACCTGCATGCCGTATTTCCCGACGATATTTGTATAGTAACGACGGGCTTCATCGAGCCAGTCGCGGTCAAAATCCACTTCGTCATTAAAGATGTTGCCGTTTAGGGCTTTGAATGTCCCGAATGCATCGGCACAGAACAGAATCTTGTCCGTCTCGTCGTAAGTCATCATGACTTCCGGCCAGTGTACCATCGGAGCCATTACGAAGTGCAGTGTATGTTTTCCGGAAGAGAATGTATCTCCTTCTTTGACGATGACTTTCTTCCCCTCCAGATCAAATCCGAAGAACTGGTCGATCATGGGGAATGTCTTTGCGTTGCCGATGATCTGCATATCCGGATAGCGCAGGACCAGTTCATCGATCATAGCGCAGTGGTCAGGCTCCATATGATTTACGATCAGATAGTCGAGAGATCTGCCGTTAAGGACTGCCTGTACATTTTCCAGAAACTGCCGTCCGACCGCGTAGTCGGCGGAATCAAAAAGAACAGTCTTCTCATCAAGGAGAAGATAGGAATTATATGAAACTCCGTCAGAGAGCGGGAAGATATTCTCGAACAGCTCGATGCGCCGGTCGTTCGCCCCCACCCAGTATAGATCTTCTGTTACTTTTCTGAAACAGTGCATGAAAATTCCTCCTTGTAAAAATATGATCATAAGATTGTGAATGAATAAACAATTATCAACGACTCTATTCTACCATAAAAGATAAAAATCGCAATATGCGTATTTATTTTCGTGCAAGGAACTGATATTATCTAAATGCAGGTACTGTCCATATTTGTGGAAAGGACAAAAACCGTAAAAACACATAGGAGAAAGGTGAGAAAAATGTTATTTGTATGTTATCCGAAATGCAGTACATGCATGAAAGCGAAGAAATGGCTGGAAGAGAATGGAAAAGAGTATGAGATGCGGGATATCAAAACAGAAAATCCGACAGAGGAAGAGCTTACGGACTGGTGGAAAAAGAGCGGTCTTCCCTTGAAGAGATTCTTTAATACAAGCGGTAATTTATATAAAGAAATGAAATTGAAAGACAAACTTCCGGAAATGAGCGAAGAAGAACAGATCCGCCTGCTCTCTGCCGACGGCATGCTCGTGAAACGCCCGATCCTCGTCGACGGGGATAAGGTCCTTGTAGGATTCCGCCAGAAAGAATGGGAAGAAAAAATGAATGTGTAGATTTCGTGTATAGATTTTTTGACGATTATTGACACGCAGGAGTGCAGAGGGTAAAATAAAGTAGTAGCCATCCGGATACAAAGAAGCTTTCTGAAGTAAGGATGGCGTTTTTTAACAGACAAGGCGTGTTCCGGGGAAAAGCCGACCGGAACAACAGCAGAAAAGGAGGAAAAGTATGAAAAAGAAGTTCATCAGCGTATTATTGTGTGCGGCTATGGCAGTCACCCTGATCGCAGGGTGCGGAGCTCCGGCAGCAGAAACCGGCGGAAATGAAGGAGGAGAGTCGTCATCCGAGACGACGGAAGGGATTCCAAAAGACGAGATCAAAGTAGGATTTGTGCATGTGTCAGACCCGAGTGATATGGGATACACATACAATCAGGATCTTGGTACTCAGGAGATGCAGGAAGCGCTGGGATTAAGCGACGACCAGATCGTGAACAAATACAATGTACCGGAAGGAGCAGAGTGTGATACTGCACTGAGAGAACTTGTGGATGCAGGATGTAACATTATCTTTGCGACAAGCTTCGGATTTGAAGATTATGTAAAAGAAGTCGCAGCAGAGTATCCGGACATCCAGTTCTGCCATGCAACAGGATATCAGGCGGCTGATTCCGGACTGGACAACTTCCACAACTATTTCGCATCGATCTATGAAGGACGTTATCTGGCAGGTATCGCGGCAGGAATGAAGACAGAGTCGAATAAGCTTGGTTATGTAGCTGCGTTCCCGTTTGCAGAGGTCATCAGCGGATATACGGCGTTTTATCTCGGAGCAAAGAGTGTAAATCCGGATGTGACAATGGATATCATGTATACGAACTCATGGAATGACCCGACTGTAGAGTCCCAGGTGGCTCAGGCGCTGATCGACCGCGGATGCGACGTGATCTCACAGCACTCTGATTCTACGGCTCCGGCTACAACAGCAGAAGACAACGGCGTATGGCAGGTCGGTTACAACAATGATATGATCGAGGCTGCTCCGAACGCTTCCCTGATCTCCCCGCGTATCGACTGGGGAATCTACGTGACTGAGGCTGTCCAGGCTATGATCGACGGCGAGGAGATCCCGGTTGACTGGTGCAGAGGCCTGGAAGACGGCGCTGTTTATCTGTCACCTCTGAACACGGACATTGCCGCAGAGGGAACCCAGGAAGCGATCGATGAAGCGAAAGAAAAACTGATCTCCGGCGAGATCCACGTATTCGACGGACCGCTCAAAGGCGTGAGCCCGGAAGGCGAGGAGTATGAAGTTCCGGAAGGCGAGTATTATCATGAGCAGGAAGAGTCTTCCGCACCGTCCTGGCTGTATATCATCGATGGCTGTAATGTTGTCGAATAAGCTTTAGCAGTTTTATATATGTTACAAATACAGAGCCGTCTTCGGACGGCTTTGTTTGTATCACAGCTCTTTCGCGGCCGGGAGAAGAATGCTGTTTGTATACAGCGGACGTGGCAGGGCTGTGCTGAACACAAATCAAGAGAAAGAGAAGGAAGGTGAGATTTTGGGAGGGACAGCAGAGTATGCAGTAAAGATGCATCATGTAACAAAGACTTTCGGGAAAGTCGTTGCAAACAAAGATGTCAATCTCGAATTGAAGACCGGTGAGATCCTCGCACTTCTGGGGGAAAACGGAAGCGGAAAGACAACTCTTATGAACATGTTGTCCGGCATTTATTTCCCGGATCACGGCGAGATCTTCGTGAAAGGACAGGAGGTTACGATCCGTTCCCCGAAAGATTCGTTTGCTCTCGGGATCGGCATGATCCATCAGCATTTCAAGCTGGTAGACGTGCTGACAGCGGCGGAGAACATCGTGCTCGGGCTTGACGGAAAAGCCACGGTGAACCGGAAAGAGATCAACAAAAAGGTGGCGGAACTTGCGAAACGCTACGGATTTGAAATGGATCCGGCAAAGAAAGTGTACAATATGTCAGTCTCAGAAAAGCAGACAGTAGAGATCCTGAAAGTCCTTTATAAAGGCGCGGATATCCTGATCCTGGATGAACCGACGGCGGTGCTGACTCCGCAAGAGACGGACAAACTGTTCGCCGTGCTCCGGAACATGAAAAAAGACGGCAAGTCCATTATCATTATCACACATAAGCTCAATGAGGTGCTTGCGATCTCTGACCGGGTAGCGATCCTGCGTAAGGGCGAATACATCGGAGTGGTCAATACGGCGGAGACGGACCAGGCCCAGCTTACCGAGATGATGGTAGGGCGTCCGGTCAGTCTGGAGATCGAGAGACCCAGAGTAGAGCGTGGAGAGAAACGGCTGCAGGTGATCGACCTGACCTGCCTGAACGGCGACGGAGTAAAGGCGCTGGATGACGTGTCCTTTGAGGCGTATGGCGGCGAGATCCTCGGAGTTGCGGGGATCGCCGGAAGCGGCCAGAAAGAGTTGTGCGAGACCATCGCAGGACTGTATCCGTCTATCGGAGGGTCTGTCCTGTATCTGGGAGAGCACAACGGGATCCCTGTTCAGGAACGGATCCTGGGACTCAAACCCGACGAGATCGTGAAAAAAGGGATCTCTATGGCGTTTGTGCCGGAGGACCGTCTGGGAATGGGGCTTGTCGCAGGGATGGATATGACAGACAATGTGATGCTCAGAAGTTATAAATCCAATAAAGGGATCTTTGTAGACAGGAAGACCCCGAAGGAACTTGCGGAGAAACTGATTGATGAACTTGAGATCGTGACTCCGGGTGTGGATACCCCTGTAGGAAGGCTTTCCGGAGGAAATGTCCAGAAAGTGCTCCTGGGACGGGAGATCGCCTGCCAGCCTTCTGTGCTGATCGTGGCATATCCGGTCCGGGGACTGGATATCAATTCCTCGTACCGGATCTATGATCTGCTCAATGAACAGAAGAAAAAAGGCGTCGCTGTCATCTTTATCGGCGAAGACCTTGACGTGCTGATGCAGCTCTCTGACAGGATCATGGTCATGTGTGGCGGAAAAGTGAGCGGGATCGTGGATCCGCGCGAAGTTACGAAAGAAGATATCGGCCTTATGATGATCCATACAGACAATCCCTTTGCGAAGGATGAGAAAGAAGACAAGAAAGGGGAGGTGACAGCATGAGTTCACATAGCGCACAGACAAAAGAACCTCTTATAAGGATGGTAAAGAGAGATACGATGCCTCAGGATAAAGCCTGGGGGATCCGCGCCATAGCGTTTATCCTGTCTCTTGTGACCGGAGGAATCGTGATCCTTATGCTGGGGCATAATCCGCTTTCTGTTTATATCTCGATGGTAAAAGGGGCATGGGGATCGAGCACGGTGATCCATGAGACGATCAAGATTGCAGTGCCTCTGCTGATCACGGCGATTGGCATCTCCTTTGCATTTAAGATGAAATTCTGGAATATCGGCGGCGAGGGGCAGATCCTTGTGGGGGCGGTAGCAGCCGGCGCTTTCGGACTTTTTACAGCTCATATCTTTCCGAAGCTTCCGCTGGTGCTGCTCATGATGCTCGCCTCGATCGTGGCAGGAGGGATCTACGGTCTTCTTCCTGCGGTCTGCAAAGCAAAATGGGGCACGAACGAGACGCTGTTTACGCTGATGCTGAACTACATTGCGCTGGCGTTTATCAAATATCTGATGAACGGCCCGTGGAAAGCGGAAGGGAGCAGTTTCCCCAAGATCGATATGCTCGTGCCGGGGGCGCGCCTTACGAAAGTGCTCGGCGTGCACTGGGGTTGGATCCTTGCCCTTGTCCTTGTGGTGCTGGCTTATATCTATTTCAATAAAACAAAACAGGGCTATGAGATCGCGGTTGTCGGTGAAAGTAACAATACCGCCAGATATGCAGGGATCAATGTAGGACGTGTCTTCAGACGGACGATGTTCCTTTCCGGCGCACTCTGCGGCCTTGTGGGAATGCTCCAGTTTGCAGGAGCTGACTATACGATCACGGAAGGAACGGCGGGCGGAGTCGGATTTACAGCGATCACGGTGGCGTGGCTGGCGAAGATGAATCCGTTCGGGATGCTGGTCGTATCTGTGTTCATAGCTATGCTGGAGCGCGGATCTAATGCGATCCAGACACAGTTTAAGATCCCGGCATCGGCGTCAGATCTTCTGATCGGTATCATACTGTTCTTCATGCTCGGCTGTGAATTCTTTATCAGATACAAGCTGATCGGAAGAGGAAAGGAGGAGCATCATGCTTAATACTTTGAATGGATTGTTTATCGCGGCGGTCCTCGCGGGGACACCGCTTCTCCTTGGCGCGCTGGGAGAGATACTGACAGAGAAATCGGGTAATCTGAACCTTGGCGTGGAAGGTATGATGTTTATGGGCGCCATCACCGGACTTGCCGGCTCTTATTACTACGAGCAGGCAGTGATCGCGGGCGGCGGAAACCCAAGCGGGATCCTCTCGGCAGCGATCGCCCTGGCCACCTCCTTTCTCGCGGGAGCGGGAGGAGCGTTGATCTACAGTTTCCTTACGATCACGCTGCGGGCAAACCAGAATGTGACCGGACTTACCCTGACCATCTTCGGCACCGGGTTCGGTAATTTCTTCGGGGAGTACATCGGGCAGCAGGCGGGAGGGTATGTTGCGGTCACAGACGTGACGAAAAAAGCGTTTTCCGGATTAAACATTCCGCTGCTCTCGGATATCCCGGTGCTCGGACCGCTGTTTTTCCAGTATAACTGGCTCGTTTATTTTGCGGTCATCGTGGCGGTCATTATGGCATGGTTTTTCAGTAAGTCCCGCGTAGGACTGAATTTGCGGGCGGTAGGGGAAGATCCGGCGACAGCCGATGCCGCCGGCATCAATATCACGCTCTACAAGTATCTGGCGACCGTGATCGGCGGCGGGATCTGCGGGATCGGCGGCATGTACATGAGCATGGTGACCACATCCGGCGTATGGGTGCATGACTGCGTCAGCGGTTATGGATGGCTGGCGGTCGCCCTTGTTATCTTCGCGACATGGAGCCCGGCACGCGGCATGATCGTCGCCCTCATCTTCGGCGGCCTGACGATCATGCGTATGTATATCAATATCCCCGGACTTCCGGCCCAGATCTATGATATGGTGCCCTATGTGGCAACGATCCTCGTGCTTGTCATAACAAGTATGCGGCAGAGCAAAGAACATGCCCAGCCAAAGAGCTGCGGCCTCAATTACTTCCGCGAGGAGCGGTAAATCCGTGTTTGTCGAAAGGCTAACGCCGCAGTAGAAGAAAGTATATTGATCGGATAAAGGACGCAGAAAAGGAGAATACTGCAACGCTGTGCCGACCCGCTCTGCCTCATCCCCTCGAATCCATGTAACGCGAT
>DWVY01000050.1 GCA_019119995.1 Candidatus Mediterraneibacter faecavium
AAGCTGTGCATCGACATGGAGCGTTCCGAATACACCTCGTTCTCCATGTTAGCGGGATGGAAATGCGAGTTCCAATGGACGAGCATTTTCATCCCGCGTTACATGGATTCGAGGGGATGAGGTAAAGCGGGGCGGCACAGCGTTGCAGCATCATCCTTTTCCGCGTCCCTTATTCAGTCATTATATCTTTGCTGTTGTAACGGCATCTCTTAAACAAACACGAATTTTCCACTTTAACTCGGCAAAGTATTGTGATATACTGAAACAAGGCGAATGTTTAAGCGAAGGAGGACACACACAATGATATGGGACAAGGAGGAGACTCTCCCCAGAGAAGAGATCGAAGCGATCCAGCTTGCCAAATTAAAGGATACGGTCCGCTACATCTATGATCGTGTAAAGCCGTACAGGGACAAGATGGATGCGGCGGGGGTCAGGCCGGACGATGTGCAGACACTGGAGGATCTGAAGCGTCTGCCGTTTACATATAAAGCAGATTTCAGGGACAATTATCCTGACGGGCTTTTTGCAGTGGATAAGAAAGACATCGTGCGTTATCATGCAAGTTCCGGGACGACCGGAAAACCGACGGTGGTCGGATACACGAGAAATGACCTGGACATGTGGCTGAACAACGTGGCGAGGATCGCCTGTATGGGAGGCGCTTCGGCGGACGACGTGGCGCAGATCTCGTTCGGATACGGAACATTTACAGGAGCGCTCGGACTGCACGGGGGACTTGAGAAGATCGGGGCGTCTGTTATCCCCATGTCTTCGGGCAATACGAACAAGCAGATCATGTTCCTTCAGGATATGGGAGTAACCCTTCTGGTGGCAACGCCGTCCTATGCGCTGCACCTCGGGGAAGAGATAAGGAACCGCGGCATCGAACCGTCAAAAGACCTGAAGCTGCATATCGGGCTTTTCGGAGGCGAGGGCATGACAGAGCCGATGCGCGACGAGATGCATAAGGTATGGGGCGATCAGTTCGTCTGTACGCAGAACTACGGCATGAGCGAGCTGTGCGGTCCGGGAGTGGCAGGCGAGTGTACGGAACTCTGCGGCATGCATGTGAACGAGGACTGGTTCATCCCTGAGATCATCGATCCGGAGACAGAGGAAGTCCTTCCGCCGGGCGAACTTGGAGAGCTTGTCGTGACATGTCTTGGCAAAGAGGCGCTGCCGCTTGTGAGATACCGGACAGGAGACCTTACAAGGCTGATGTACGAGCCGTGCAAGTGCGGACGTACAACATGCAGGATGGAAAATATCTCCGGACGCGCGGACGATATGCTCGTCATCCGCGGAGTCAATGTATTCCCGACACAGATCGAGGAAGTACTCCTCAAGATCGAAGAGATCGGACCTCATTACGAGATCCTTGTAGAGCGCAAAAACAGGCTGGATGTTATGACGATCACGGTAGAACTGATCGACGACAGGCTGCTCGACAGTTATGCAAAACTCAGCGAACTTGAGAGCAGGATCAAGAAAGCGCTGAAAGCACAGCTCGGTCTTGCTACGCAGATCAGGCTTGTGGCTCCGAATTCTCTGCAGAGATTCGAGGGCAAGGCGAAGAGAGTGACAGATTTACGAAAGGATGGTTTATGATATGGGAGAAAAAGTGATCATGCTGGGCAATGAAGCGATCGCCCGCGGAGCTTATGAGGCAAGAGTGAAAGTCTCATCTGCGTATCCGGGAACACCGAGTACGGAGATCAGCGAATATCTTGTCCAGTACAGAGATGATGTATATGAAGAGTGGGCGCCGAATGAGAAAGTGGCGACAGAGGTAGCTGTGGGAGCCAGCCTTGCAGGGGTGCGCTCCATGGCGTGTATGAAGCATGTGGGGCTCAACGTCGCTGCGGACCCGCTGTATTCTGTCTCCTATATGGGAGTAAACGGCGGACTTGTCATTGTTGTAGCCGACGATCCGGGACTTTACAGTTCCCAGAACGAGCAGGATACGAGAATGGTCGCAAGAGCAGCCCAGATCCCGGTGATCGAGCCGTCGGACAGTGCAGAGGCAAAAGACTACTTCAAGACAGCGTTTGAGCTCAGCGAACAGTTTGACCGTCCGTTCATTTTCCGGACAACGACGAGGCTGGCGCATTCCCAGGGACTGGTGGAGCTTCAGGAGCGTGTCGTTCCGGAAGACAAGGTATATGAGAAAAATATCCAGAAAAATGTCATGATGCCGGGAAATGCCAAGATACGCCATATAGAGATCGAGAAACGCAACCTGGAGCTTGCAGAAGCGGCAAACACGCTGCCCATCAACCGCGTGGAGATGAACGATACGAAGATCGGTGTGATCACAAGCGGCATCCCGTATCAGTATGTGAAAGAGGCAATGCCGGAAGCATCTGTGCTGAAGCTGGGTATGGTCAATCCGCTTCCGAGAAAACTGATCGAGGACTTTGCGTCCAAAGTTGATACATTATATATAGTTGAAGAACTTGATCCGGTGATCGAAGAACAGGTAAAATCATGGGGGATCAACGCCATCGGCAAAGAGATCCTCACTGTTCAGGGAGAATACAGTGCAAATATGCTCAGGAAAGCAATCCTGAAACAGGAACTTGATATCAAAGAGCCTGCGGCAGCGCCGGGAAGACCGCCGATCCTCTGTCCGGGATGTCCGCACAGAAGCGTGTTCTATACTCTCAATAAATTAAAGATGCACGCGGCGGGAGATATCGGATGTTACACGCTCGGCGCGGTAGCCCCCTTAAGCGTGATCGACACGACGATGTGTATGGGCTCCAGTATCTCTACGCTCCACGGTATGGAGAAGGCAAAGGGGAAAGATTACATCAAGAACTGGGTGGCAGTGATCGGAGATTCTACATTTATGCATACAGGTGTGAACTCCCTGATGAACATGGTGTACAACAAAGCTACAGGTACAGTGATCATCCTTGATAATTCTACAACAGGTATGACAGGACATCAGGATCACGCAGCCACCGGAAAGACCCTGCAGGGAGATCCGACCTATGCGATCAGCATACCGGGCATCTGTAAGGCGATGGGTGTAAAGAATGTATATGAGATCAATGCTTTTGATCTTCCGCTGCTTGAGAAGACGATCAAAGAAGAAGTGGCAAAGGATGAGATCTCTGTCATCATCACCAAGACGCCGTGCGTGCTTCTCGACAAGAGGAAAAAACCGCTCTATGTCGCACATGAGGATAGATGTAAGAAATGCGGCATGTGCATGAAACCGGGATGTCCGGCTATGACAAAGAATGCGGACGGAACGATCCATATCGACGACACGATGTGCACCGGCTGCGGACTGTGTAAAGACCTGTGTAAATTTGACGCGATAGAGCTTGTAAGAGAGGGGGAGTAGACCATGGCAGTAAAGAATATTATGATCGTCGGAGTCGGCGGACAGGGCACCCTGCTTACCAGCCGTATCCTGGGCGGACTTGCGATCGCCGGCGGATATGATGTAAAACTTTCCGAAGTACACGGGATGGCGCAGAGAGGCGGAAGTGTTGTAACATTTGTGCGCTATGGAGATAAAGTAGCGGAACCGATCGTAGAAGAAGGACAGGCGGATGTGATCATTGCCTTTGAACGCCTCGAGGCACTCAGATACGCCCACTTCCTGAAAAAAGACGGCGCACTGGTCGTCAATGACTGGCGGATCGATCCGATGCCGGTGGTGATCGGAAATGCAGAATATCCGGAGAACATACTGGAGGATCTCGGAAAAGAATATAAGGTATACAAGGTAGATGCCACGGAAGAATCCAGAAAACTGGGCAATCCGAAAGTATTTAACCTGATCGTGCTCGGTGTTGCGGCACAGCATATGGATTTCACAAAAGAGCAGTGGTATGATGTGATCGAGAAGACCGTGCCGCCGAAGACGATCGAGATCAATAAGAAAGCGTTTGACGTAGGATACGGACTGAAATAGAGCCGGCAGATCCGTAAATTACAGTAAATCAGAATATTACAGGGAAGGGCGGTGATAACAATGATCAGGCAGATATCGGTATTCGTGGAAAACCAGCCGGGCAGTATGATGAATGTGACGTCGGTATTGACAGAGGCGGGCGTAAACATCCGTGCGATCTCTACTTTCGACACCCCGGAGTTCGGGATCATGCGGCTTGTTGTTGACGATCCGGTCAGTGCAAAGAACAGCCTGACAGCGAAGGGATTTGTCACAAGGGTGAGCGATGTGATCGGCGTGGAACTCAAAGACGAACAGGGCAATCTCAATCAGATGCTGAAAATACTTGCAGACGGAAAGATCAACATAGATTACATCTATTCTTTCGTGATACGTGAAGGGAAAGCCCCGGTCATGGTATTTCATACGGATGATTTTGAGCAGGCCGAAAGAGTTCTTGAGGCTGCTGACGTGAAGATCATGGAGGAAGAAGAACTATAACAAATATAACTAAAGGAGAAAAGAAAGAAAATGGCAGGTGTAGCACTGGAAAACTGGGTGGAGCGCATCCGTGATCCAAAGATCGAGTGTATGAGCAGGGATGAGATGGCAGACCTGCAGAGTAAGCGTCTGGTAGATGTTGTAAAGAGAGTTTATGACAATGTAGACTTCTACCGGAAGAAAATGCAGCAGCGCGGGGTGGAACCGGGAGATATCAGATCCATCGAAGATATCGGGAAGCTTCCGTTTACAACGAAAGAAGACCTGAAGAATAACTATCCGTTCGGGCTTCTGGCGATCCCGATGAAAGACGTTGTACGTGTCCAGGGAACTTCCGGAACAACAGGGAAACTTACGATCGCACCGTATTCCCAGAAGGATGTGGACGTGTGGGGAGAATGTGTGGCGCGCGGCCTTACAATGGCAGGGCTTTCGAATGAAGATATCATTCATGTGTGCTATGGTTACGGGCTCTTCACCGGAGGCATGGGACTGGATTTCGGCGCAAAGGCTCTCGGAGCGACAGCGATCCCGATGTCAGCCGGAAATACAAAGCGTCAGATGATGGTCATGGAGGATCTTGGGGCGACGGCATTTGCGTGTACGCCTTCGTATGCTCTGTATCTTGCGGAATCGATCCAGGAGGCAGGTCTTGTCGACCATATGAAGCTGAAAGCGGGGATCCACGGCGCAGAGCCGTGGACCGAGGAGATGCGCAAGAAGATCGAGAGCATCCTGCATATCAACTGTTTTGACATTTACGGCTTATGCGAGGTTACAGGCCCGGGCGTTGCCCAGGACTGCATCCACAAAGCGGGACTCCACGTACACGCAGATTACTTCTATCCGGAAGTACTGAATCCTGCGACACATGAAAAATGCGCGGAGGGCGAGACAGGAGAACTTGTATTTACGACGCTTGCGAAAGAGGCAATGCCGCTGATCCGTTACCGCACAAAGGATCTGACAAGTATCACTTACGGCAGATGTGAATGCGGCAGGACGCTCCCGAGGATCTCCAAGTTCACGGGCAGAACGGATGATATGAAAGTGATCCGCGGCGTAAATGTATTCCCGACACAGGTAGAGACAGCGCTTCTTTCCATGGGCGGAGTCATCGCACCGCATTATATGATGATCGTAGACAGAGAAGACAATATGGATGTGCTTACTGTCATGGTAGAGGTCGATGAGAGAGTATTCTCCGACGAGATCAGGAAACTCGATGCGCTGCGCAATAAGATCGCCGCTGTCCTTAAACAGGCGCTCGGAATCTCGGTCCGTGTGAAACTGGTTGAGCCCAAGTCCATCCAGAGAAGCGAGGGCAAGGCTGTCCGTGTCATTGACAACAGAAAACTGTAAATAAGCAGAAAGCATGTATAGGAGGTAGAAGTTATGGGAATCACGATCCAACAGTTATCCGTATTTCTTGAGAACCGCGAAGGACGGCTTGACGAAGTGCTTTCTGTTCTGGCGGGAAATGACGTCAATATCGTTGCCTTAAGCCTTGCTGATACGACAGAGTACGGGATGCTCCGTATGATCGTCTCAGATCCGAACAAGGGGAAGGCAGTGCTCCGCGATAACGGGATCACGGCAATGCTGACAGACGTCGTAGCGCTCAGAGTTCCTCATGAGACCGGTTCGCTGAGCCGCGCCATGCATCAGATCGTAGAAGGAGATGTGAACATTGAGTATATGTACGCATTTGCCAACGGAGCGGATGCATCGGCAGTGCTGAAATGTGACGACCCGGCGAGAGTAGTTGATATTTTGAGAGGGAGCGGCTTCGATATATGGGAAGCTCCGGAAGCCTACGTGTCAAATATAAAACTGTAAAAACAAAAGGAAACCGTCCGGCAGATATCATTCCGCCGGACGGTTTCCTTTTAATCTCATTTCTCTGTAATGCTTTTTTATATAAATCTAGTCGGTTTATATACGAAAAAGGTACATTAAAAAATCTGATTAAAGTTTTACTACGTTAGTTGCCTGTGGTCCCTTAGCGCCTTCTGTCACATCAAATTCGACAGCCTGGCCCTCTTCCAGAGTCTTGAATCCGTCCATAACGAGTCCTGAGTAGTGAACGAAGATGTCGTTGCCCTCAGAGTCAGAGATGAATCCGTAACCCTTCTGGTTGTTAAACCATTTCACTGTACCTGTCATTGCGATACCCTCCATAAAAAATAAATAAGTTGCTATATCGGCTCTTTTATCGAACCGATACCGACTCAGTGTAGCATGTTTAACAATAAAAGTCAACGAGTATCTGGTCTGTTTCGTAAAAATATACAAAAGATAATGAATGGTTGTAATTGAGATGATACCTGATTAAAATAATAAGAAAAAACCAATATCAGAAGGGAGAACATAGAATGAATATATATAAAAGCGTAACGGAATTGATCGGCAATACGCCTCTGCTTGAGGCGGCAAATCTGGAGAGAGAAGAAAACCTGAAGGCAAAAGTGCTCGTAAAGCTCGAGTACTTCAATCCGGCGGGAAGCGTGAAAGACCGCGTGGCACTGAGCATGATCGAGGACGCGGAGAAAAACGGGCGTATCAGACCGGGCGCCACGATCATAGAGCCCACCAGCGGCAACACGGGGATCGGACTGGCCGCGGTTGCCGCGTCAAGAGGTTACAAAGCGGTTTTTGTCATGCCTGAGACGATGAGTATAGAAAGAAGAAAATTGCTTCTGGGTTATGGGGCGCAGATCGTTCTTACAGAGGGGAGCAAGGGAATGGCAGGCGCTATTGAGAAAGCGGCGGAACTTGAGAAGTCGACGGAGAATGCAGTTGTCCTTGGTCAGTTTGTCAATGAGGCGAATCCGAAGGCTCACTACAAGACTACAGGACCCGAAATCTGGGAAGATACTGACGGAAAAGTAGATGTTTTTATCGCGGGAGCGGGAACCGGCGGCACGGTTACTGGCGTTGGACGGTATTTAAAAGAAAAGAATCCTGATATTGAAGTGATAGCAGTAGAACCGGCGGGATCTCCGGTGCTCTCAGGAGGCAGGCCGGGACCCCACGGCCTGCAGGGGATCGGAGCCGGATTTGTCCCTGAGATCCTTGATACAGGGATATATGACAGAGTAAACCAGGTGAAAGAAGAAGAAGCGTATGCTGCCGCAAGGCTCCTGGCGGCGAAAGAAGGCATCCTTGTCGGCATCACATCAGGGGCGGCGCTGCATACTGCACTGCAGGAAGCGCGAAAGGAAGAAAACGAAGGAAAGACCATTGTCGCACTGCTCCCGGATACAGGAGAGCGCTATCTCTCCACTCCTTTGTTTGAATGATATCTCTGTCCCCGCGGACTGTGCAGAAACACGAATCATAAGGCAAACAGCAATTGAAAATTCAGCTGATCTGTTATATACTGATACAAGGATTAAAAATCAAAGGAGGACATATAAAATGAAAGAATTTAAATATGTGATCACAGATCCGGAAGGGATCCATGCAAGACCTGCTGGAATCCTTGTAAAACAGGCTGCCGGCTACCAGTCATCTGTTAAGATCGCAAAAGGAGAGAAGAGCGCGGATGCGAAGAGGATCTTCGGAGTTATGGGACTTGGCGTAAAGACAGGTGAAGAGATCACGGTTACTGTAGAAGGCGCTGACGAAGATACTGCTGCGGCAGAACTGGAGACATTCTTCAAGGAGAATTTATAAATCAAGTAAGGAGAATTTATAAATTATGATTACGATTAGCGGTAAAAGTGTGTTTGGCGGTGTGTCGATCGGAAAGCTTTTATTTTATCAGAGAAACAATAAAGTGATCAAGAGGACGCACGTCGATGATGTTGACGCAGAGTGGAAGAGATTCCAGGAAGCTAAAGACACTGCTGTTGACCAGCTGAAAGGTCTGTATGACAAAGCGCTTGCAGACGTCGGAGAGGCCAATGCCATGATCTTCGAGATCCATCAGATGATGCTTGAGGATCTGGATTATCTTGAATCGATCGAAAATATCATCCGCACGCAGGAAGTAAATGCCGAGTACGCAGTTGCTGCTACTGCGGATAATTTCGCAAAGATGTTTGCGGCTATGGATGACGCTTACATGCAGGGACGTGCGGCGGATGTAAAGGATGTTTCTGAACGTGTGCTCGATATCCTCTGTGGCGTGGATACCGGCCTTAAGGAAATGACAGAACCTTGTATCATTGCGGCGGATGATCTGGCGCCGAGCGAGACGGTGCAGCTGGATAAGAGCAAGGTGCTCGGCTTTGCCACCCAGTATGGATCATCTAATTCTCATACAGCGATCCTTGCGCGTACCATGAATATTCCCGCTGTGATCGGTCTGGGAGAAGGGCTGCTTAAGGAATACAGCGGCAGGGATGCGATCATTGACGGTTTTACGGGAACTCTTTATATCGACCCCGATGAGGAGACGCTCAAAGAGATGCAGGAGAAGCGGGAGAAAGATCTGGAACAGAAAGCGCTTCTTGAACAGCTGAAAGGCAAAGAAAACGTCACAAAGAGCGGTCAGAAGATCAATGTGTATGCAAACATTGGAAATGTATCAGATCTTGGCGTTGTGCTCAAGAATGACGCCGGCGGGATCGGACTTTTCAGAAGTGAGTTCCTCTATCTGGAGAATACAGATTTCCCGACAGAGGAGCAGCAGTTTGCAGTATACAAGCAGGTTGCGGAGAGCATGGCAGGAAAGAAAGTCATCATCCGTACACTTGATATAGGCGCGGACAAACAGGTTGATTATTTCGGACTGGATAAAGAAGAAAATCCGGCGCTCGGGTATCGTGCGATCCGTATCTGTCTTACAAGACCTGAGATCTTTAAGACACAGCTGCGCGCACTTTACCGTGCTGCAATGTTCGGAAATATCTCTATCATGTTCCCGATGATCATTTCTGTAGGCGAAGTGCGCAAGATCAAGGAGATCATCGCGGAAGTGAAGGAAGAGCTGAAGAATGAGGGCATCCCATATAAAGAAGATGTGGAACTCGGCATTATGATCGAGACGCCTGCGTCTGTCATGGTCAGCCGTGAGCTTGCGAAAGAAGTGGATTTCTTCAGTGTCGGAACAAACGATCTGACGCAGTATACACTGGCGATCGACCGTCAGAATTCCAAGCTGGACGAGTTCTACGATCCGCATCATCCGGCTGTTCTGGCTATGATCAGGATGGCGGCTGAGAGTGCACACGCAGAGGGCGCATGGATCGGCATCTGCGGTGAGCTGGGAGCTGATCTTGAGCTCACAGAGGAGTTCCTCAAGATGGGACTGGACGAGCTGTCTGTATCGCCGTCCATGGTACTGCCTCTTAGAAAACGGATCAGAGAATGCGAGTAAGATCTGCAGAAATTTCTGAAATATCAGGTCACACATAAACAAAGTCAATACCCCGATGCAAGCATCGGGGTATTAGACCCTCGCGGCAGTCGCCAAATGGACATGCCAGCATGTCCGCTTGGCTCGTTGCTCGCGGGAATAAATATTAGGACGTCCCGGGAGACCAGAAAAGGTTTCCCGGGACGTTTGTCTTTCCCTGGAGTATCTGGATTAAAGCCCGCTTTATATATTAAAATCTGGTTTGGACTTGCAAAAACCGAACGTATGTGCTATGATACACGAAAGAACAAATGTTCGATTATCGGAGGGCGTTATGCAGGATACGATACAGAAGGAAATGACATTAAAGGAAAAATTGAATATATTGTCTGACGCGGCAAAATATGATGTCTCGTGCAGTTCCAGCGGTGTTGACAGGAAAGGGGACGGCACAGGGATGGGGAACTGCAGCAAGGCAGGGATATGTCACAGCTTCTCGTCGGATGGACGGTGCATTTCTCTGCTGAAGATCTTGTTTACAAATGAATGCATCTATGACTGCAAATATTGCATCAACCGCTCGTCCAACGATGTCAGGAGGGCTTCTTTTACACCGGAGGAGATATGTACGCTCACGATGGAATTTTACAGAAGAAACTATATCGAAGGGCTGTTTTTGAGTTCCGGCATTTTAAAGAGTCCGGATCATACGATGGAACTGATCTATGCGGCTTTGTACCGGTTAAGGCATGTCTGTAATTTTCAGGGATATATCCATGTAAAAGCGATTCCCGGTGCTGATCCGGCTCTGATCCGGATGACGGGATATCTTGCGGACAGGATGAGCGTAAATGTAGAACTGCCGACAGCGGAGGGACTGAAACTGCTTGCACCGCACAAATCGAGGAAGAATATACTGACGCCTATGCGCCTTGTCCAGAACCAGGTGAGCGAGAATAAGCAGGAGATCGCGCTATACCGGAATGCTCCCAGATTTGTCCCTGCGGGTCAGAGCACTCAGATGATCATCGGAGCGACTCCTGAGAGTGATTATCAGATCCTGAACGTGGCGGAGACATTGTATAAGAAGTTTGATCTGAAACGGGTGTTTTATTCCGCTTTTGTCCCTGTCAATCATGACCGGGCGCTTCCTGCCCTGACCGACAATAAGCCGCCTCTTCTGCGGGAACACCGGCTGTATCAGGCTGACTGGCTGCTGCGCTATTATCACTTTGAAGCGCATGAACTTCTGGATGAGGAAAATCCCAATTTTAATATCCTGTTGGATCCGAAATGCTGCTGGGCGCTGAAACATCTGGATATCTTTCCAGTGGAAGTCAATCGTGCTGATTACAGAGTGCTGCTGCGTGTGCCTGGGATCGGTTACAAATCCGCAGGGAGGATCGTAAAAGCAAGGAAACTGGGTAATCTCGACTTCGAAGACCTCAAGAAAATGGGAGTGGTCCTCAAGCGGGCATTGTATTTTATCACCTGTTCAGGGAAGATGATGTATCCGATACGGATCGACGAGGATTATATCACAAGGAATCTGTTGAATACAAAAGAAAGGCTTCCGGAGGGGGCGGACGGTATGACGTTCCGCCAGTTGTCACTGTTTGATGATGTGAATTTCAGCGGGGTGAACGGACTATGAGAGAAATCTATATATGCACAGATACGATCACCGGGCTCTGCTCGGCGCTGCACGATGCATGGCTTGAGAACCGGAACGGTGAAGCGGGGATCGGGCTGCGCGGCAGGATCCAGCAGCAGCTCTTCTGCCAGTATAAGACTGTGGAAGAGACGGACGAAAAGACCCGGCGGTTACAGCGCATGGTAAAGCGATATCTTGGATACAAAGCGTACTGGGATATCTATTACGCACTTCTGTCGGATGATCAGGAAAAGGGAACGGAAGTGTTCCGGGTCATGCAGGAGGCAAGAAATATCCCGAACAGTCAGAAGATCATGGATCATCTGGGGAATCCTGATGTGGCGAAAGTATTCGCCCTGAGCCGCAGTGTATCTAATGAAGCCCACATGTATGAAGAATTCATCCGTTTCCGCGAGCTGAAAAATGGGATACTGTTTTCAGAGATCACCCCCAAATCCCAGGTGCTCACCTGTATCGGAGATCACTTTGCAGACAGGTTCCCTCTTGAAAACTGGGTGATCTATGATAAGACCCACGAAGTTTTTCTCATTCACCGGAAGCAGGAGAAATGGGGGCTTGTCTGGGGAGAAACGCTTGCTCCCGATACCGCGTCTGACATATCAGAAGGAGAAGAGGATTACACGGTCCTGTGGAAAGAGTTTTTTGAAGCTGTCTCAATCAAAGAACGCGAGAATCCCAAATGTCAGCAAAATCATCTGCCGCTCCGGTTCCGCGGGGATATGACAGAGTTCAGACCGCGCCCGTAGATCGGTCCGTTTCTTTTTCGGGACAGCTCCAGGGCTGGGCTGCTGTGAAAAAATGTTGTATTAATCCGGAAATGAGATTATGATAGATACATCATCGCATCTGCATGCAGGATGAAATACATGCCATGAAAGAGGCGGCAACATAGAAGTGGAAATGGAAGAGGAAAAGACCATCCGTGTCTCTGTGAGAAATCTTGTCGAGTTCATCATGAGGAGCGGAGATATTGACAACAGGACGTCCGGCAGTATGGAGAAAGAGGCGATGCTGATGGGCGGCCGTCTGCACCGGAAGATCCAGCGCAGCATGGGAGCGGACTACCACGCGGAAGTTCCCCTGAAAACCGTGATCCAGTGTGAAGGATTCAGGCTGCAGGTGGAAGGACGTGCGGATGGCATTATCATACAGGAAGAAGACGGGAAAAGAGAAACGACGATCGATGAGATCAAGGGCGTGCTGCGCGATCTGGAACATATAACAGAGCCGGTGCAAGTACATCTGGCACAGGCGAAATGCTACGCGCATATTTATGCGTCCCAGAATGGACAGAAGCAGATCAAAGTCCAGATGACTTACTGTCACCTTGATACAGAGGAGATAAAGAGATTCGTTACGGAATACACGGCGGAGGAACTGGAAGAATGGTTCAATGAGCTGATCCGCCGGTATGAAAAGTGGGCGAGATTCCAGATCGAATGGGAGATCACCAGGAATGCATCTATAAAAAAGACGGAGTTCCCGTTTGCCTATCGGCCGGGACAGCGCGACGTGGCAGCGGCAGTTTACCGCACGATACTGCGGAGAAAAAAACTGTTTATCCAGGCCCCTACCGGTGTGGGGAAGACAATTTCCACGGTATTTCCGGCAGTGAAAGCGGTCGGGGAGGGACTGGGAGATAAGATCTTCTATCTGACGGCAAAGACGATCACCAGAACTGTTGCGGAACAGGCATTCCGTACGATGAAAGACCAGGGACTGTGCATGAAGGTGATTACGCTCACTGCAAAAGAAAAAATCTGTTTCTGCGAAGAAACGGTCTGCAATCCTGAAGCATGTCCCTATGCAAAGGGACATTTCGACCGTGTAAATGACGCGGTCTACGATATGCTGATGAGCGGTGATGATATCGACCGTGGAGCGGTCGAGAGGCAGGCGGAGAAGTTTAAAGTCTGTCCCTTTGAGCTTTCTCTCGACATTTCTACATGGGTCGACGCTGTGATCTGCGATTATAATTATGTGTTCGATCCGAATGCACACCTGAAACGGTTTTTCTCAGAAGGGAGCGGCGGCAATTACATTTTTCTGATCGACGAAGCCCACAATCTGGTGGAGCGCGGGAGAGAAATGTACAGTGCAGCACTATATAAAGAGGATTTCCTGGAACTGAGGAAACAGGTGAAGAACCTGGATGGAAAACTGGCGCGCCGTCTTGGGGAAGTCAACAAATTGTTCCTGGAGTTAAAGCGCGAGTGTGAGGATTACCAGATCTTAGTCAGTGTCTCACATATTGTCCTGAAACTGATGAATCTCCTGACAGAGATGGAGCGCTTCCTGGAGGAGCCTTCGGATGATGAGCTGCGTGAAAATGTACTTTCTCTGTATTTTCAGGTGCGGTCATTTGTAAATATCCACGATATACTTGACGAGAATTATGTGATATACAGTGAGCTTGAGGAGAACGGAAGATTCAAAATAAAACTATTTTGTGTGAACCCGGCAGTAAACCTGCAGGAATATCTGGAGCATGGAAGCGGCACAGTGTTTTTCTCTGCAACGCTTCTTCCGATCCATTATTACAAAAGCCTTCTGTCAGTGGAAAAAGACGATTATGCGATCTATGCACAGTCCTCTTTTCCGCAGGAGAATATGCTGCTCTTGCAGGCGCGGGATGTGAGCAGTCGGTATACGCTGAGGGGGACGGATATGTACCGCAGATATGCAAAGTATATCGGGAAGACGGCGCGTTGCAAAAAGGGAAATTATATGGTCTTCTTTCCGTCTTACAAGTTTATGCAGGAAGTATACGAACAGTTCGCCGGCAGTGAAGAGGGGATTGACGTGATCCTACAGGCCCAGAATATGGGAGAACACGAGAGAGAGGAGTTCCTCCGGGAATTTGACCGTGACAGGGAGAACAGCCTTGTCGGATTCTGCGTGATGGGCGGGGTGTTCTCGGAGGGGATCGATCTGACGGCGGACCGTCTGATCGGCGCGGTCATTGTGGGAACAGGGCTCCCGCAGGTATGTAATGACCGGGAGATCCTGAAAGGATATTTTGACGCGCGGGGGATGAGAGGATTTGACTACGCCTACCTTTATCCGGGGATCAACAAAGTGTTGCAGTCTGCCGGACGCGTGATCCGTACAGAGACGGACCGGGGGATCATACTGCTGTTGGACGAACGGTTTTCCCAGAGGCAGTACAGAGACAGTTTCCCGAGAGAATGGGCAAACTGTCAGATCTGTAATGCTTTTACGGTGGAAAACTATATAGAAGCGTTTTGGAAATAGCTCAGAAATTCCATCGAGGCTCTGGACATCGGCAGCTGATCATTGTAAGCGACAGCCAGTTCACGACAGGGAAGTTCTTCTTTGGTCCTGAGGAGAAACAGATCGTCTGACTGTCCGGTGACGCAGTAATCAGGCACAAAGGCGATGCCAAGACCGATGCGTGCAAGGTCGATCAGAAGGTCGTTGCTCGTCAGTTCGATCTCCGGGACAAGATCCAGCTGATGCTGCTGGAATACCTGATGAAGAAATTCGTTGGTCGTACTGTTTTTGTCCAGCATGAGGATCGGGTAATGGAGCAGCTCGGAAAAAGAGACTGTGCGGTCCTTTAACTCGCGGAACGGACTGCCTGCGATAAATACATCGTGGAACTGCTTGATCCTGAGGACAGAAGCGGCAGTCCCAAGATGATTGTTCGGGTAATTTACCACGATCAGATCTACCTGGCCGTTCCTCAGCAGCTCTGCACATTTCATAGATGTCTGATTGACCACCTTGATATGTGCTCCGGGAAATGCCTTGTGGAAACGTTCAAGATAAGGGATCAGGAAATAGCGGCAGATCGTATCGCTGGCTCCTATGCGGATCTGCCCGCCTGTAGAAGCTGCGTCGATAAGCTGGGCTTCTCCCTTCTGGATCAGGTTCATGGCGGGCTCTATATGCCGCATGAGGATCTCTCCCTCGGGTGTGAGCTGGACTTTTTTCGTACTGCGTATGAAAAGGGTCTGATCCAGCTTGCGTTCCAGTGTTTTGATAGACTGGCTCACGGCCGACTGGGAGATGAAGAGCTGCTTGGAGGCCTCGGAAAAATTCAGAGTTGACGCCACGTGATAAAATACCTTATATAGTTCATAATTAATATCGATCATTATAAGACCTCCTAATAAATGATGATTCTATTATAAGCTATTGAAAAGAGAATTACAACAATACACAGAAAGGATTGGAACAAGATGAAAAAAATACACTGGTTTGCAGGGATAATCCTGGGATTTTCGATCATTGTGGCGCTGCTCATCACAAGTTTTGAGATAGCGATGTATTCGGATTTCGATGTATACCGGCAGGAATATGAGAAGTATGATGTGCTGTCTGACCTGGATATGACCATGGATGATGTGATGTATGTGACGCATGAGATGATGAACTACCTGCGGGGAGAGGGTGATACTCTTTCTGTGATGACGACAGTCGAGGGCAAGGAGCAGGATTTCTTTAACGAGCAGGACCGGTTCCACATGGGCGAGGTGCGCGACCTGTTTATCGGGGGCCTTAATATCCGGCTGGGTGCATGTGCGGCTGCTGTCCTCTGTGTTTTGTTTCTGCTCTTTACCCGCGCAGATATTAAAAAGATCATACCGCGGTCGTACCGGATCGCCCTGGGAGTGACCGGTGCGGCAGTCCTTCTGATCGGGATCGCAGCCGTGGTTGATTTTAATGCTGTGTTTGTACAGTTCCATCACATCTTTTTCGACAATGATCTGTGGATCTTTGATCCGGCTGAGGACTATATGATCCGGATGCTTCCCGAGGGGCTGTTCTATGACATGGTAATGCGGATCGGCGCTATTTTCGTGGCAGGGCTTGCGGTGCTTCTGGTGCTGAGCTTTATCCCGAAAATACTGGATAGAAAAAAGAAATTAGCATGACTTATAACTAATTTAAGTTATATTAATTGTACTAATGAAGTGAAGTGTGGTACGATACTAACAGATATCATTTTGGGTGCACGAGGCACGAATAATCATGCAAAGGAGATTTTATATGGGCAGTGTAAGACGTGTATTTGTAGAAAAGAAACCAGATTATGCCATCGCGGCAAAGGAACTGCGTCATGAGATCAGACGTTATCTTGGGATCATGGATGTGACAGGAGTGCGCGTACTGATCCGGTATGACGTGGAGAATATCTCTGATGATACATTTGAGAAAGCATGCAGCGGAGTGTTCGCAGAGCCGCCGGTAGATATCCTTTACAGGGAGGAGTATCCCATGGGAGAGGGAGACCGCAGCTTTTCTGTCGAATTTCTTCCGGGACAGTTTGACCAGAGAGCGGATTCTGCTGAGCAGTGCGTCCGCTTTATCAAAGAGGATGAAAGTCCTGTGATCCGTACGGCGACCACCTATGTGATCGAAGGAAATATCTCAGATGACGAATTCCAGGCGATCCGGAATCACTGTATCAATCCGGTAGATTCCAGAGAGGCGTCGGAAGAAAAGCCGGAGACGCTTGTCACAACTTTCGATGAGCCTGCGGACATCCTTGTGTTTGAGGGCTTTAAGGACATGCCGGAAGATGAGCTGAAGAAGCTGTATGATTCACTCGGCCTTGCCATGACGTTTAAGGATTTTCTCCATATCCAGAATTACTATAAAGGCGAAGAACACCGGGATCCGTCTATGACGGAGATCCGGGTCCTCGATACGTACTGGTCTGATCACTGCCGGCATACAACATTCTCCACAGAGTTAAAAGATGTACAGTTCGATGACGGATATTACAGGAAGCCGATCGAGGATACGTACCGTGAATATTTGAAAGACCACAGTGAGATCTTTGCCGGCAGAGAGGACAAGTTCGTCTGCCTGATGGATCTGGCGCTTATGGCTATGAGAAGACTGAAACGGGAAGGAAAGCTCGCGGATCAGGAAGAATCAGATGAGATCAATGCGTGCAGTATCGTTGTGCCGATCAAGGTAGACGGCGTGGAAGAAGAGTGGCTCATCAACTTTAAGAATGAGACGCACAACCATCCGACGGAGATCGAGCCTTTCGGCGGCGCTGCGACCTGCCTGGGCGGTGCGATCCGGGATCCTCTCTCAGGAAGAACTTATGTATATCAGGCAATGCGTGTGACCGGTGCGGCTGATCCGACTGTATCCGTGCAGGATACCCTGAAAGGAAAGCTCCCGCAGAAGAAACTGGTGCGCGAGGCGGCTCACGGCTACAGCTCTTATGGAAACCAGATCGGTCTGGCGACCGGGCTCGTAAAAGAGATCTATCACCCGGACTATGTGGCGAAACGTATGGAGATCGGAGCTGTCCTCGGTGCAGCGCCCAGACGTGCCGTTATCCGTGAAAATTCAGATCCGGGAGATATCATCATCCTGCTAGGCGGACGCACAGGGCGTGACGGCTGCGGCGGAGCTACCGGGTCTTCCAAAGTCCATACAGAAGAGTCGATCGAGACATGCGGTGCAGAGGTTCAGAAAGGAAATCCGCCGACAGAACGCAAGATCCAGAGACTGTTCCGCCGTGAGGAAGTCAGCCGGCTGATCAAAAAGTGCAATGACTTCGGCGCGGGCGGAGTGTCTGTAGCTATCGGAGAGCTTGCGGACGGACTTAGAGTAGAACTGGATAAGGTTCCGAAGAAATATGCGGGACTTGACGGAACTGAGATCGCGATCTCAGAGTCGCAGGAGCGTATGGCTGTTGTCGTAGATCCGAAAGACGTAGAGGAATTTATGGCTTATGCCAAAGAAGAGAACCTGGAGGCGACAAAGGTCGCTGTTGTGACGGAGGAACCGAGACTTGTCCTGATCTGGAGAGGAAAAGAGATCGTGAACCTTTCCCGTGCTTTTCTGGATACGAACGGGGCACATCAGGAGACAAACGTAGAAGTTGAGATGCCGGAGCAGGAGGGCAGCCTCTTCAAGAGAAATGAGATTGGTGATGTGAAAGCAGCATGGCTGAACACTTTGAGTGATCTCAACGTATGCTCACAGAAAGGTCTTGTAGAGATGTTCGACGGCTCCATCGGAGCGGGCTCTGTGTTTATGCCGCACGGAGGAAAATATCAGTTCACGGAGACTCAGGCGATGGTGGCCAAAGTTCCGGTCCAGACAGGAAAGACGGACAGCGTCTCTATGATGAGTTACGGGTTTGACCCGTATCTGTCAAGCTGGAGTCCGTATCACGGCGCTGTCTATGCAGTGACAGAATCCATAGCGAAGATCGTGGCTGTAGGCGGAGATTACAGGAAGATCCGCTTTACATTCCAAGAGTATTTCCGCCGTATGTCTGAGGATCCGAAGCGGTGGAGCCAGCCGTTTGCCGCTCTTCTCGGAGCGTATGCGGCTCAGATCGGGTTCGGCCTTCCGTCGATCGGAGGGAAGGACAGTATGTCCGGAACATTCCAGGATATTGACGTGCCGCCTACACTTGTATCCTTTGCTGTCGATATGGCGCTTGATAAAGATATCATCACGCCGGAACTTAAGAAAGCCGGCAATAAACTTGTGTGGCTCAGGATCGAAAAGGACGGGTATGATCTTCCGGTCTACGATAAGGTCATGGAACAGTATGGAAAACTGCAGGAGGATATCAGCTCCGGAAGGGTTGTGTCTGCCTATGCGCTTGACCGCCATGGCGTGATCGCCGCAGTCAGCAAGATGGCATTCGGCAACCGCATGGGGGTTAAGATCGAACATAATATGGATCCGCGCGATATGTTTGCTCCGGCGTTCGGCGATATCATCGCCGAGGTGGAGGATGGACAGGTCGGCAACCTCCAGATCACATATACTGTGATCGGCGAGGTGACAGATAAAGACTGCTTTGAGTACGGCAATGTACAGATCAGCATGGACGAGGCTCTTGAAGCATGGACCGGCACACTTGAAAAAGTATTTGCCACAAAGTCTGAGGAGAGTTCGGACAAGCCGGTTGAAGAGAAACTGTACAATACTTCCGATATCCATATCTGCAGCCATAAGATCGGCCAGCCAACCGTTTTCATACCGGTATTCCCGGGGACGAACTGTGAGTATGACAGCACCCGCGCATTCGAGCGTGCAGGGGCAAAGGTTGTGACCAAAGTATTCCGCAATCTGGACGCGGAGGATATCCGGGCGTCGGTGGACGAATTTGAGAAAGCGATCGGGCAGGCTCAGATGATCATGTTCCCGGGCGGCTTCAGCGCAGGTGATGAGCCGGACGGATCTGCCAAATTCTTTGCGACTGCATTCCAGAATGCGAAGATCAAAGAGGCGGTAGAGAAACTTTTGAATGAGCGTGACGGACTTGCCCTTGGAATCTGCAATGGTTTCCAGGCTCTGATCAAACTCGGACTGGTTCCGTACGGAAAGATCGTCGGACAGACAGAAGATTCGCCGACGCTGACATACAATACCATTGGACGCCATATTTCAAAGATGGTATATACGAAAGTCGTGACGAACAAGTCCCCATGGCTTGCGGGAGCAGAACTCGGCGGCGTCTATACAAATCCGGCGTCGCACGGCGAGGGCCGCTTCGTAGCCAGCGAGGAATGGATCAAACGTCTGTTTGAAAATGGCCAGGTGGCGACACAGTACTGCGATCCGGAGGGAAATATCAGCATGAATGAAGAATGGAACGTCAACGGTTCTTATTGCGCGATCGAGGGGATCACCAGTCCTGACGGACGTGTCCTCGGAAAGATGGCCCATTCTGAACGGCGCGATTCTTCTGTTGCGATCAACATCTATGGAGAGCAGGATATGAAGATATTCGAGTCCGGAGTGAAGTACTTTAAGTAGGCAGATCTGTAATAGTTCAGCTGATGCAGACAGGTGTCAGGCAATGCAGTAAAAAACTGTAACAGTTCAGCCCGCGCCATTCGTAAAACCGCACTTCGTGCTTATTGCGGCTGCCGCCGCTGTTTTACTCATTGACAGGCGCTCAGCTCATCTGAATACCGGTCGGTGGATTCTTATGCGGGCATAAATCCGCCGACCGGTATCCAGAAGGCTGAACTGTTACAAAAAACTTTAAATTAAATGAAAAAAAGTGTTGACATTTGTTGGATAATGATAGTATAATAGCAAAGCGGGTTGCGGAAAGGAACTCCGAAACCCGCAGAAATATGGGGTCTTAGCTCAGCTGGGAGAGCATCTGCCTTACAAGCAGAGGGTCATAGGTTCGAGCCCTATAGGCCCCATATAAAACCTAATATGGCGGAATAGCTCAGTTGGCTAGAGCACACGGTTCATACCCGTGGTGTCGCTGGTTCAAATCCAGTTTCCGCTACTACTTTAAAGACTCGTGTTTACGGGTCTTTTTTCAATATATAATTCTATGCGATTCAGCTTTTTTTCAATCTGTACTCCAAGTATTGTGTTATGGATCGGATGGGAATCCTATAGGAAGATGTATTGGTAAAAGGGAGGAGATAATAAAAAATTTAAATTCCTGCATTTACATCTGTGAAAAAGCAATAAATGAGGGGGAGAGGGTTTTACATAATGGTATTTAATCGGTTTGCCCGGCTTTTAATCTGCCTACATTCCACCCGGCGAAAATTGTTTTTTAATGCGAAATATCTATGAGGATATACATGACAGCGCATATCCTCATGGAATAAGCATAACGGCAAGCATGATAAAGATGGAACAAATGCGATTCGAGTCGTTACGACAGAGCGTTCCTACAGATATGACGAAAAACGGCAGTTGACAAAATGTACCGAGAAGGAAGAAAATAAAGGTACAATTACATACAGCTATAAATATGATTCGGCAGGAAACCGGACTGCTTACGAAAAAGTTTTTAAGGGTGAGACCGTCGAGAAATACTTCTATAAATATAATGATTCCAACCAGCTCATTTCTAAGATGGAAAAGGCAGACTGGAGACCCTGGAAACATGTAAAGATAACCTATGAATACCGATAATTGGAAACATGAGGAACACAATGGACGAGTACATATTAAGGATGAAAATGGACAGTATCGGATAAGAATCGATTCAGTCAATACAAAAGATCCAGCTGGCCCCCATTCCTCACTCTGATTAATATAATAGGAGCTACTATGGACATACATAATATGCAAGTACAAGTAGATCAAACTGAATACTGGGATGAGAATATCTTGGATTTTAAAACAGCTTTTTTTGGTGATGAGGCTTACTTGTATATATATAAAGATAATGAAAAATGTTGGGAAATACGTTTCTTATCTTGTTACGAAGTCACATATAAAACAGATGCTAATAGAAGGAGTATACCTTTGGTAAGAGATATGAATAAACCTCAACTTGGATATTATGGACAAAATATAGAAATATCTAATAGTGATATACAAGGTTTTTATAGAGTAGATATGGATTTGTCTATCATGGAAATTGAAGTCATATGCAAAAAAATAGAGGTGGAAGAAGTAGATTTAAGAAAAATTTCGTTACCATCCATGGCAAGCAAGATTGTAGACTTCTTTAAAGATAAGTAACAAAACAGGCTCTCAAATCTTTTGATCTGGGAGTCTGTTGTATTAGTGGATTTATTGTTAAAAATAGCTTGAATACAAACTATAACAGTGCAGAGACGGAAAGGAAAGGTGACTTGTAATATCGGGAAAATCATTGAGAGTATAAAAAGAGATCGATCAATTGAAGATCAGTAGAAAGGCGGGAAGAGAAAACTGATGGGATATAGCAAATTATCCAATCACACATTCAAAAGAGGGAAGTTTATTGCTTCAATAAATTCTTTTATTACAACACTACATAGCATAACGGGATAAGTTGTGTTAGAATAATGCAAGAATAATTACGGAGGATAAAGACATGAATAAAAAAGCGGCATATGCACTTCGGCTCGTACTAGGAGCATACCTTGCATATCTGGGAGTAAAACTGATCATTCAGATGGTTCAGGAGAGACCGACAAATATGATACTTATGTGTGCACTCAGCGTTGTATTTGTGATCGTAGGCGGAGGCTATGCGATCTACAGCCTGAAAAAACTGCTGGATATCAGAAAAGAAGAAAGGGGAACAGCAGTCTCTGATGAACCTGATGAAGAGAGCGGCTCAGCAGCAGTAAATCCGAATGCTGTCAGGCAGATGGATATGCAGTCCACAGAGATCCGGAAAGCGCAGAAACACAGTACTGTAAAGGAAACCGCAGGAACAGACGGAAGAGCGGTCGGTGATGAGGATGCATCTGCGGATAGTGAAGTGCCTGTAGCCCGAGAAGAGCCTGCGGACAAGGATGATAAGAAGAGTCTGGCAGAAGCTGATCCGAAAGAAGAAAAAGAACAGGGAACGGTTGGTGAAGAGACCGAAGAAATGAAAGAAACAGTTGGTGAGGAGACTGAAGAAACGAAGGAAACGATTGAAGAAGAGATTGAGAATGATTACGAGGAGAAATGAACATGCGTGTAGGAATGGGATATGATGTACACCGGCTTTCCGCCGGAAGAAAGTTGATCATGGGAGGTGTCGAGATCCCGTATGAAAAGGGACTGCTCGGTCATTCCGATGCAGACGTGCTGCTTCATGCGATAATGGATGCGCTTCTGGGTGCGGCCGCTCTGGGCGACATCGGGAAACATTTTCCGGATACGGATCCTGCATATGAAGGGATATCGAGCATAAAGCTTCTGGAGCACGTTGGAAAGCTCCTGGATGAGAATGGGTACGTGATCGAGAATATCGACGCTACGATCATAGCGCAGCGCCCCAAGATGCGTCCCTATATAGACCAGATGCGTGAGAATATAGCATCCGCACTCGATATAGAAGTCGATCAGGTAAATGTAAAGGCAACTACTGAGGAAGGACTTGGCTTTACAGGTACAGGGGAGGGAATCTCTTCTCAGGCGGTCTGTGCTATCGAAAAATATACGAATTACGCCAGTGTGGATATGACTTCTGTCCCATCAGGATGCGGCGGATGCTGTTCCCGTGAATAGTTTAAAGAGGAGACTGAGAGAATGATCGTGCGAAGACTGGAGCAGAGTGAACATGGAAACACACGTCCTTTGTGGGAAGAAGTGTTTACCGAGGATACACAGGCATTTCTGGATTATTATTACTATATCAAGACAAAAGACAATCAGATCTATGTTGTAGAAGAGGATGAGCAGATCTGTTCCATGCTCCAGCTCAATCCGTACCGCCTGAAAGTGGAAAAAAGCGAGTTCCCATCAGCGTATATCATCGCGGTCGCAACGAAAGAATCGTATCGCGGCCGTGGCTTTATGGGGGCTCTCCTCAGAAGAGCGCTCAATGATATGTATGCGGAAAAGATCCCGTTTACGTTTTTGATGCCGGCTGCGGAGGCAATCTATACTCCGTATGATTTCCGGTTCATATATTCTCAGTGTATCGCGTCGGCGGATCCCTGCATCTGTGATGCGGGGAAAGGAGAGAAAGCAGCACAGAAATGTAGTTTTACAGATGCTGCGCTCTGGAATGCGGAAGAACTGGCTGATTTTTTCAATCGGCATTTTGCTGTAAAATGGCAGGTCCATGCGGTCAGAGATACCGCTTATTATCAGACGATGATCATGGAGCAGCAGAGCGAGCGCGGCGGTGTCCGCCTCATCCGTCATAATGGAGAACTTGCGGGATTTTATGCCTATGCCGCTGAAGAGGGGCTGGAGATACGAGAGCCTTTGTATCTTGATGGTTACGAAAGGGCGTTTTTGCATTCGGCGCAGGAGCTGGCGGCTTCTTTTGAGAGGATAAAAATCTTTGCATGCCCGGATCATCTGGCAGATGAGAAGAAGCCGGTTATAATGGCGCGGATCATCTGTCTTCCGGAGCTTGTGAAAGCTATGAAGGTGCAGGAGGAAGCAGAACTGGATTGCTCCTTTGCGGTGATCGATCCCATCATCCATGAGAACAGCCGTGTCTGGCGGCTCACGAGTCCGGCAGGAGAAGAACAGCTTCATGTGCGAGAGACGGAAGATTCCGAAGGGATCCTGACTGTGGATGCGTTGACTGAATTCCTGTTCGGGCGCATTGATACAGATGAACTTTCAGACAGGGAAGGGGTAGTAATGACAGAACATCTGTCAGAGGAACTCCAAAAGATCACGAAACTCACAAAAATATTCCTGAATGAAGTTGTGTAAACAGTTTATTAAAGTTTTGCCCGCATTATCCGTAAAACTCATTTCGTGATTATGGTTTCGTGTTTATTACGTTCACCTGTGGTTGACAAAAATGAAAATATCCCATAATATAGGGAATAGCCGGATATGAATGGATAGCCGGACATAAATGAAAAGCTGAGAACGGAGAGAGTAGCAGATCCAGAAACTCACAGAGAGGGGATGCCGACGGCTGAAAGCATTCCTGCGCGGAGGAGCTGTGAAGTGCATCCGGGAGCTGATCCTGTGAAATACTATAGTAGCGGGATCCGTGGGTATACGTTACATACAGCCAGAGTGAAAGATTGGATTCTTTTAATAGAGTGGAACCGCGGATATGACTTCGTCTCTTGCCAGAGGCGGAGTTTTTTGTTTGATTAGGAAACTTCGTTCTCTGTTAAACAAAAAGTCCTCCGGGCAGGATGCACACGCCGCGCGGGACTCTGAGCTTTTTTGATAAGGAGAGAAAATGGGTATAATATCGTATATTAAAGAAGAGATCCAGGTGATCCGTGAACGTGACCCTGCGATCAAATCTAATATGGAAGTTTTCCTGTATCCCAGTTTCCGGGTGATCCTGAGATACAGGCTGGCGCATAAGCTGTATCTGAAAGGACATTATTTCTGGGCGAGATGGATCTCCCAGAGAGCGGCGCGCAAGACCGGGATCGAGATCCATCCGGGCGCAACGATCGGAAGAGGGTTGTTCATAGACCACGGGAGCGGCGTTATCATTGGCGAGACGACAGTCATAGGAGATAATGTCACGCTGTACCAGGGTGTGACCCTCGGAGGTACGGGAAAAGAGCAGGGGAAACGTCATCCGACCCTGGAAGACAATGTAATGGTAAGCGCAGGAGCCAAGATCCTCGGTTCATTTACGATCGGGGAAAATTCAAAGATCGGAGCGGGATCTGTCGTGCTTGAGGAAGTACCGCCCAACTGTACGGTGGTAGGCGTGCCGGGGCGTATCGTCCGCATGGGTGATAAGAAAGTGCCCAGGCTTGACATGGATCAGGTGCATCTTCCGGATCCGGTGCTGAACGATATCCGGAAACTGCAGGATGAAAATATCAGATTACATAATGAGCTGAAAAATCTTATGAAGGGGCTCAGATGCATAGAAAAGAAAGGAGAAGACGATGAAGATCTATAATACAATGTCAAAGAGAAAAGAGGAGTTCGTACCCCTTGAGGAAGGAAAGGTGAAGATGTATGTATGCGGGCCGACTGTATACAACTTCATCCACATCGGAAATGCACGTCCGATGATCGTGTTTGACACAGTGAGGAGATATTTTGAATACAAAGGCTATGATGTGAATTTTGTGTCCAACTTTACAGATGTGGATGACAAGATCATCAAAAAAGCGATCGAGGAAGGTGTGACAGCTGACGAGATATCGAAGCGCTATATCGCAGAGTGCAAGAAGGATATGGATGCCATGAATATCAAGCCGGCAACGAAAAATCCGCTGGCAACAGAAGAGATCTGCGGTATGGTCGATATGATCCATACCCTGATCGACAAAGGGTATGCATATGAGAAGAACGGGACGGTATATTACCGTACAAGAAAATTCAAAGATTACGGAAAACTTTCTCATAAGAACCTGGATGATCTGCAGTCCGGCGGAAGGACGCTCCTTGTCACAGGAGAGGACGAGAAAGAAGATCCGCTTGATTTCGTACTCTGGAAACCTAAGAAAGAAGGAGAGCCGGCATGGGAGTCACCGTGGAGCGAGGGACGTCCGGGATGGCATATCGAGTGCTCGGAGATGTCAAAGAAATATCTCGGCGAGCAGATCGACATCCACGCGGGCGGAGAGGACCTGATCTTCCCGCATCACGAAAATGAGATCGCGCAGAGTGAGGCTGCCAACGGCAAAGAGTTCGCAAAATACTGGATGCACAACGGCTTCCTCAATATTGACAACCGCAAGATGTCAAAGTCTCTGGGCAATTTCTTTACCGTGCGTGAGATCAGTGAAAAATATGATCTGCAGGTGCTGCGGTTCTTTATGCTGAGTGCCCACTACAGAAGTCCGCTTAATTTCAGCGCCGAACTGATGGAGTCTGCAAGGACCAGCTTGGATCGTATCCTTACAGCTGCCGAAAATCTGCGGTTCCTCTCGAAAAATGCCGGAGAAGGAAAACTGACGGACGAAGAGAAAGGCTTACTCGAGAAAGCGAACGGATACGTTCAGGGATTTGAGCGTGCCATGGATGATGATTTCAATACGGCAGATGCGATCGCTTCTGTATTTGAACTGGTGAAATTTATCAATACAACAGCAGACGGAAACAGATCAAAAGAGTATCTTGACACCTTCTATGATATACTTTTCAAGCTGACAGATGTCCTCGGGATCGTCATTGACAAGAAAGAAGAGATGCTCGATGAAGAGGTTGAGGCGATGATCGAGAAGAGACAGGCGGCAAGAAAGGAAAGAAATTTTGCACTGGCTGACCAGATCAGAGATGAACTGCTCGCAAAGGGGATCATCCTGGAGGATACAAGAGAAGGAGTAAAATGGAAAAAAGCATAGAATACGGATTAGAACATTATATCGCGGAGATCCCGGGCATGCATCAGACAGACCCGAAAGCCGCATCGCCGCTTGTGCTTGCATATATCGGAGACTGTGTGTTTGACCTGATCATCAAGCTGATGACCGCAGGGAAAGGAAACCGGCAGGTGCACAAGCTGCATGAGGAGACAAGCCGTTATGTGCAGGCTTCTGCCCAGTCCTTTATGATGCGCTCTATGCAGGAGCATCTTACGGAGCAGGAGCACGCGGTCTATCGCAGAGGCAGAAATGCCAGGAGCGTTACGCCGGCAAAGAACCAGTCCATCACGGATTACCGCAGGGCGACCGGCTTTGAAGCGCTGATCGGATATCTCTATCTGAACCATGAGTACGCGAGACTGACGGAACTGGTTACGATCGGCCTTGAGAGCATGGAAGAGAGGAATCTAAAAGAGGAAGAATAATGCAGGATATCAAGAGAGAAAATACAGAAAATCATAATGAACATACACTGGTGGTCGAGGGGCGCAATGCCGTACTGGAAGCTTTCCGCTCCGGCAGGACGATCGATAAGCTCTTTGTACTGGACGGCTGCCAGGACGGACCAGTCCGGACGATCGTGCGCGAGGCGAAAAAGCACGGGACTCTGTTGAATTTCGTGGGAAAGGAACGTCTGAACCAGCTTTCGCAGACCGGGAAGCATCAGGGGGTCATCGCGTATGCGGCGGCATATGACTATGCAGAAATAGACGATATGCTGAAGCTTGCCGCCGAGAGAGGGGAAGACCCGTTCCTCTTCCTTCTGGACGGGATCGAGGATCCCCATAACCTGGGTGCGATCATCCGTACCGCTAATATCGTGGGAGCACATGGAGTTATCATTCCCAAGAGGCGTGCCGCCGGCCTTACCGCCACAGTCGCGAAGACCTCTGCGGGAGCTCTGAATTACACGCCGGTTGCCAAGGTGACGAACCTTGTAAAAACGATAGAAGAATTAAAGGAAAAAGGGCTGTGGTTTGTCTGTGCCGACATGGACGGCGAGACCATGTATGATTTGAATCTTACGGGTCCGGTGGGACTTGTGATCGGAAGTGAGGGAGAAGGTGTGAGCCGCCTGGTAAAAGAAAAGTGCGACTTCATTGCCGGCATACCGATGAAAGGTGAGATCACTTCCCTGAATGCTTCCGTTGCAGGCGGGGTCCTCGCCTATGAGATCCTGCGGCAGAGGATGCACAAGGCATAGAGCCGGGATGGTGGATCATGAGAAAATATGACCGAATGACAGATGAGCAGCTTATAGATGAATTAAGATCCGGTGACCAGGGAGTCATGGACCATATCATGGATAAATATAAGACCATGGTCAGGAAAAAGGCGCGTGCCATGTTCCTTTTCGGGGGAGAGAACGAGGATCTCATACAGGAAGGGATGATCGGCCTGATCAAGGCTGTGAGGGATTATGACCCGGAACAGGGGAACTCTTTTTCAAGCTTTGCAGAACTGTGTGTGTCACGTCAGATGTACAGCGCCATCGAGGCGTCGAAACGGAAAAAACATCTGCCGCTGAATCACTATATCTCGCTGTACGAGGAAAGCGAGAACCATCATGACGGGAATAAGATGCAGCTGATCGATACGATCGAGCCGGAACAGGAGAACGACCCGGAGGCGCTCTATTTCGGAAAAGAGTATACGGAAGCTTTTGTGGAGCAGCTCAAAGAGATGCTGAGCCCGTTTGAAAATCATGTGCTCTACCTGCACTTGATGGGGACGGATTATAAGAAGATCGCGGAAATCCTTGAGAAGAGTCCGAAGTCGGTCGACAATGCGATCCAGAGGATCCGTGGAAAGGCTGAGAAGATGCTGCGCCGGGGGGATTAGCAATAGGCAAAAGATAAGGATACAAGGAGGCGGAAGGATGAAAAAAGGTGCAAATTACGGAATAGCAGCTCTGGTGTTTGTGATCACGATGATCCTGATGAATGGCGCCGCTATCGCGCTTGTTGTCGGAACGACAGTGATCGGGGTCTTCATCGGCGGAAATGCAGGCGTGGACATTGTCTATGATTTTCTGATGGATCATTTGAACCTGTATTCCTGTCTGATCTATGTGATACCAGGTGCAGTGTTCCTCCTGTGGTACTATTTTGCGTTTATCGAGCCGGTCGGTGTGAGCAGATTTACCGACAGACAGACAAGGAAACTCAGTCCGACCTGTTTTATCTGGATGACGGTCCTGGTATTTGCCATCCAGCATGTGTTATCTTTGCTGATGGGCGTGATCGCCCTGCTCCTGCCGTCTGCTATGGAAAATTATACAGAACTCGTGGAGACATCGGGAGTGACGCAGTATTCAATGATCTGGGTGATCGCTACGCTTGTCCTGCCGGCATTGGTGGAAGAGACGATCTTCCGGGGGCTGATCCTGCAGTATCTGAGACGGGGAGGCGCTCCCTTTATCGTCGCCAATCTTATCCAGGCTGTGCTTTTCGGTATTTTCCACATGAATCTTGTGCAGGGGATCTATACAGCAGTGTTCGGATTCCTGCTGGGATACATGGTATGGCGTTACGACAGCCTGCTTGCGCCGATGGCTATGCACGCGCTGTTCAATTTCTTCGGCACCGCTGTGTTAGACCTTGAAAGCGCGATCCTGCCCGAGTTTATACTCGGACTTATTGTTTTGGCAAGCGTCCCGCTTACGGCGATCGTGATCGTAATGATACATTTTGGAATTGGAGATAAAAAACAGAGGAGATCATCATGAGATTTGTGATACAGAGAGTAAAAGAAGCTTCCGTCCGGGTAGATAAGGAAGTGATCGGAGAGATAAAGACGGGATACCTTGTCCTGATCGGCGTCGCGGAGAGCGATACGGAGCAGATCGCTGATAAAATGATAAAGAAGATGACCGGTCTGCGGATCTTTGAGGATGAGAACGGCAAGACGAACCTTTCCCTTGCAGATGTGGGAGGAAGTCTGCTGCTTGTGTCCCAGTTTACCCTGTATGCGAACTGCAGGAAGGGGAACCGGCCGAGCTTTATCGAAGCAGGAAATCCGGATAAGGCAAATGCTCTGTACGAGTATGTGATCCGGGAATGTAAAAAATCTGTACCGGAGGTACAGACTGGAAGCTTTGGCGCAGAGATGGAAGTGAGCCTGATAAACGACGGGCCGTTTACCATCCTTCTGGATTCGGAGAAGCTGTAAAAAAGACAAAAAAATAAAGCTGTCTAGGGGACTTGAACCCCCGGCCTCCGCCTTACCAAGGCGACGCGCTACCGACTGCGCCAAGACAGCTTATTGCGTACGCTTTCATACGCAAGGACTAATATACACCAGACTGTCTTATATTGTCAAGAGAAAAATGCAATGATTCCTGTCATTTCATAATCCGGCAGCCGGCATGTGCTATACTTATGGGACCCGGTGGTGTTTCCGGCATGGCGGGAGGAAGAAGTATGAGAACAGAACGAGAGGAGCTTGAGAACTTAAGAGAGGAACTGGAGAAACTGATGGATTTTATCCGTAACATGGAGACAGGAGATCTCCCGTATTTTTACCGCTATTTCGATGCGATGAAGAATAATATAGAGATTTTCTTCTGGGTCGGGGAAGAAGATACGGAAGATATCATTCCGGTACTGGAGCGAGACTGGGAAGCATCACACAGCGTATTGATCGGAGTACAGAATTATGATATCCGCAAAGAGCATCCGGACGCGGATCCTGTGCTCTGTATCTATTTCGCCAGCATCCTTTCTGATATCGGAAGATTTTTTGAGTGCAGGGGCAAAGAAGCATAATGTACCACAGTGCCGGAAGAATGAGGCTGCAATGGCGCAGAACGTTCTTCCGGCACTTGTGGTCATTTGCATTTTATGGTAAGATAACTTCCGTGAATGTTTGCGTTATTAGAGGAGGAAACAATGGAAAACGAAGCTGTTTCAAAGAATTTTATAGAGCAGGAAATCGATAAAGACCTTGCGGAAGGTGTATATGATCATGTCTGTACGAGGTTTCCGCCTGAACCGAACGGATATCTCCATATCGGACATGCCAAATCCATCCTTCTGAACTATGGCCTTGCACAGGAGTACGGCGGTACGTTCCACATGAGATTTGACGACACGAACCCCACGAAAGAGAAGATGGAGTTCGTGGATTCGATCAAAGAAGATATCAAATGGCTGGGCGCTGACTGGGGAGACCACCTCTATTTTGCGTCAGACTATTTTGACCAGATGTACGAATGCGCGGTCAGGCTGATCAAAAAAGGGAAAGCGTTTGTGTGCGACCTTACGGCGGAAGAGATGCGGGAGTACCGGGGTACATTGACGGAACCTGGAAAAGAAAGCCCGTACCGCAACCGTTCCGTAGAAGAGAACCTGAAGCTGTTCGAGGAGATGCGTGACGGGAAATATAAGGACGGGGAGAAAGTGCTGCGCGCCAAGATCGATATGGCGTCTCCCAATATCAATATGAGAGACCCGGTCATTTACCGCGTGGCGCATATGACACACCATAATACCGGCGATAAATGGTGTATCTATCCGATGTATGACTTCGCACATCCGATCGAGGATGCGATCGAAGGGATCACACATTCGATCTGTACTCTGGAGTTTGAGGATCACAGGCCGCTCTATGACTGGGTCGTGCGAGAGTGTGAATTTGAGAATCCGCCGAGGCAGATCGAGTTTGCGAAGCTCTACCTGACGAATGTGGTGACCGGGAAGAGATATATCAAGAAATTAGTCGAAGACGGGATCGTCGACGGCTGGGATGACCCGCGCCTTGTTTCGATCGCGGCGCTCCGCAGACGGGGATTCACACCGGAGTCCATCAAGATGTTTATCGATCTGTGCGGAGTGTCCAAGGCACAGAGCTCTGTGGACTATGCGATGCTTGAATACTGCATCCGCGAGGATCTTAAGATGAAGAAGTCACGTATGATGGCTGTACTTGATCCGATCAAACTGGTGATCGACAATTACCCGGAAGATCAGATCGAATATCTGGATGTGGCGAACAATCTGGAAAATGAAGAATTGGGCAGCAGAAAAGTACCGTTCGGGCGTGAACTGTACATCGAGAGAGACGACTTTATGGAAGAGCCTCCGAAGAAGTATTTCCGCCTCTTCCCCGGCAATGAAGTCCGCCTGATGCATGCATATTTTGTGAAATGCGTAGACTTTGAAAAGGATGAGGACGGCAACGTGACGGTCGTTCACTGTACGTATGACCCGGAGACAAAAGCCGGCAGCGGATTTACCGGAAGAAAGGTAAAAGGCACGATCCACTGGGTTCCGGCTGCCTTCGCACAGAAAGCGGAAGTGCGCCTGTACGAAAATCTGATCGATGAGGAGAAGGGCGTTTACAATAAAGAGGACGGCTCTCTGAACCTGAATCCGAATTCTCTCACTGTAATTAAGGATGCTTATGTAGAACCAAGTTTTGAAGGGTATGGAGCGTACGACAGTTTCCAGTTTGTGCGTAACGGATACTTCTGTATCGACTCCCACGATTCCGCCCCGGAACACCTGGTGTTCAACCGGATCGTGTCGCTCAAGAGCTCCTTTAAACTGCCGAAGAAATGATCGCTTACCATGTATGAACTGACGATCAATCTTAAATCAGGTGATAAAACGCCGCTGTACGAACAGCTTTACGAATATATCCGCGGGGAGATCAGGGACGGACATATCGCAAGCGGGGAAAAGCTTCCGTCCACCCGCGCATTGAGCCGCCACCTCGCGGTAAGCCGCAGCACCGTGGAGCTGGCATATGAACAGCTGATGTCTGAGGGATACATTGAAGCGCAGCCTTACCGCGGATATTATGTGTCCCAGATCGACGGTCTCTATCAGATCAGACAGCAGAGTACCGATGAGAAGAAAGATTATCCGGAAGCTGAGAAGACATACCGATATGATTTCACGCCGAACGGAGTGGATCTGAAAAGCTTTCCGTATAATACATGGCGGAAACTTTCGAGAGAGTGTCTCGTAGACGACAGGGCAGAGCTTTTCCGGCTCGGCTGCCCGCAGGGAGAATTCGGACTTAGAAGTGCGATCAGCAGCTATCTCCACCAGGCGCGCGGGGTGAACTGCTCGCCGGACCAGATCATTGTAGGTGCTGGTAATGATTATCTGATGATGCTGCTCTGCACCATAATCGGGACCCACCACAGAGTGGCTCTCGAAAATCCGACCTATAAACAGGCGTACAGGCTGTTCGAAAATCTTTCCTGTGAAGTGTGCACTGTTGACATGGATACAAAAGGCATGCGGGCGGACGGACTTGACAGGTCGGGAGCGGACATCGCGTTTGTGATGCCGTCCCATCAGTATCCGCTCGGTACGGTCATGCCGATCAAGAGGCGCATGGAGCTTCTTGCATGGGCGGATGCGGGGAAAGACCGATATATCATAGAAGACGACTATGACAGTGAGTTCCGCTATAAAGGGAAGCCGATCCCTGCGCTGCAGGGGTATGACGGGAACGGGAAAGTAATCTATATCGGAACTTTCTCCAAATCGATCGCCCCGGCGATCCGTATGAGTTATCTCGTCCTTCCGGCGGATCTGTGCAGCGTCTATGAAGAACGGTGCAGCTTTATCAGTTCTACCGTGTCAAAGGTGGATCAGCTCATCCTGCAGAAATTTATCGAGGACGGCTATTACGAGAGGCATCTCAATAAGATGAGAGCGCTTTATAAAAGCAGGCATGATACGCTGCTCTCTGCTCTTAAAAACTGGAATGGGGGATTCTCTGTTTCGGGAGAAAACGCAGGCGTGCATCTTCTTCTGCATTTCCACGACGGAAGGAGCGAGGAGGAACTGATCCGGCTTGCCGCTTCAAAGGGAGTAAAAGGGTACGGGCTCTCGGAATATTATGTAGACGAACAAAAGAAAAGCAAAGAGGCGGTCATCCTTCTCGGCTACGCCAACCTGAGCGAAGAGAAGATAGAGGATGCTGTCAGCCTGTTAAAAGAAGCGTGGAAAATGTAAGTGCCGGGAGTCAGACTCCCGGCACTGATCATGTCTGTGATATCATTTTTCTTCTGAACTTTCAGCTTCTTCCGCTTTCCCGGACTTCTCCGGCTCCTCTTCGGAGGATCTTTCAGGATCTTTTTTCAGAGATACATATTCCCTTTCGGCCGGCTTCAGATCGGCGTCCAGGTCAAAATCCTCATCCTCTGTAAAATCTGTCCCGGCCGGATCGGAGCCATCGGAATTATTCTTGCAGAAATATGCAACCGCGAGTCCGATCGCTGTTCCGATGACAGCAAAGATACCAAACCATTTCACCAATTTCTTCAATGTAAGCTCTCCTTTCTGGCAGAAGATGTGCTCTCAGTTATTATGAAAAGAGAACATCCCGGATATGCCTCTTATTGTAATACTTTTTTGTTTTAATTACAATAGCAACGTAAAAAAGGGCAAAGTGAAAATAACATTTTACAGAAAAGGAAATCTATAGTATAATTCTAAAGGCGGCTGTTTCTACTGCCGCTGTCAATAATATATCGGCTAACACGATACGCAGGAGGAATAAAAATGGTAAAAGCAGTAGTTGGTGCAAACTGGGGCGATGAAGGAAAGGGCAAGATAACAGATATGCTCGGAAAAGAGTCCGATATCATCGTACGTTTTCAGGGTGGTGCGAACGCAGGCCACACGATCGTAAACGATTATGGCAAATTTGCGCTGCATACACTGCCGTCCGGAGTATTTTACGGACATACGACGAGTATTATCGGAAACGGGGTTGCGCTTGATGTTTCCAAGTTATTCAACGAGATCCAGTCCATCGTTGACCAGGGAGTCCCGATGCCGAAGATCCTTGTCTCAGACAGAGCACAGATGGTGATGTCCTATCACAAGAATTTTGATGCTTATGAGGAGGAACGTCTGGGAGGCAAGTCCTTTGGTTCTACAAAATCAGGGATCGCGCCGTTCTATTCAGACAAGTATTCCAAGATCGGCTTCCAAGTGAGCGAACTGTTCGATGATGATCTGCTCAAAGAGAAAGTCGTGCGCGTTGCGGAGCAGAAAAACGTACTGCTCGAGCACCTTTACCATAAACCTCTGATCGATCCTGACGAATTATATAAAGAACTGATCAGTTATAAAGAGATGGTAGAGCCTTATGTATGCAATGTCTCTCTGTATCTCTACAATGCGATCAAAGAAGGCAAGAACATCCTGCTGGAAGGACAGCTTGGATCATTGAAAGACCCGGATCACGGGATCTATCCGATGGTCACATCGTCTTCCACGCTGGCTGCATACGGCGCGATCGGCGCAGGCATACCGCCTTATGAGATCAAACAGATCATCACAGTGTGCAAGGCATACTCCAGCGCTGTCGGAGCGGGAGCATTTGTAAGCGAGATCTTCGGCGACGAGGCGGATGAGCTGAGAAACCGTGGCGGAGACGGCGGAGAGTTCGGAGCTACGACGGGACGCCCGAGACGTGTGGGATGGTTTGACTGTGTAGCTTCCAAATACGGATGCAGGATGCAGGGTACGACAGACGTGGCATTTACAGTGCTTGACGTGCTCGGCTACCTGGATGAGATCCCGGTCTGCGTAGGCTACGAGATCAACGGAGAGGTTACAACGGAATTCCCTGTTACACATCTTCTTGAAAAAGCAAAACCGGTATTTAAGAAACTTCCGGGCTGGAAGACGGATATCCGCGGGATCAGGAAGTATGAAGATCTTCCGGAGAACTGCCGCAATTACATCGAATTTGTTGAGAAAGAGATCGGCTATCCGATCACGATGATCAGCAATGGTCCGGGAAGAGAAGATATTATCTACCGCAATAAATAATAAAATACGGGTTTATGATCCGAGTAAGAGAAAGATAAAAACTGCCGTAGTACAATGGTGTATCAAGACCGGAGTGCTGCGGCAGTTTTTTGTCATATATACAGGAACCGGTTCATATAATATAAGGCTGAGATTAAAAAGAGGAGGTATTTTTATGCGTCAGAACAGCGATGAAACGCCAGGGAATATGATATCGATGGAAGAATACCTGAAAAGAAGACAAGCGGTGGCCCCGCCTGCCGCAAGAAGGCAGACGAAAGGGGCAGACGAACCGGAAACCGCCCTGAAACTGGCGGAACTTTTATATGTCTGAACGGTCATCTTTCGGATCATCATTGTGATCTCTTAAAAGGCGTGCGATCATTATAAATGCATATAAGAGGACCGGAACCAGTATCGTTGCCGCGACAGAAGCTTTGAACAGCCCCGGTGCGGCAGGAGAATCAATGAGGGCAAAAATAAGGGTGGCCGCATACATGCAGACGAGAAGGACTGCTCCGGCCAATGCAAGGATCTGTTTTATTCTTTTCATAGTCGTACTCCTGTATTTACTAATTGAACAGTTTATGCTGTTTCTGCTGAATAGTAACAGTTCAGCCCGCGCCATTCGGAAAACCGCTGAATATAGTATAACCAAAATAACGGTTTACGGCAAACAGAAATTGGTATATAATAGTTGGCGATGGATTTTCAGATCACAGATAAAGGAGTAGTATACAATGAGTGAGAAAAGTTTATTAGATCAGTGGCGTGGTATGGCATATGACCAGACGCTGTCAAAAGACCAGCTTGAGAAATTCTGGGCGAACTACTTTCTGATCGAGAAAGAGATTTATGAAAAGCTGCTTGCTGATCCTGATACAGTTGTAAAAGGAACAGTAAAAGAACTGGCAGAAAAATACGGACAGAGCGTCATGACCATGGTCGGTTTCCTCGACGGGATCAATGACAGCCTTGTTACTCCGAACCCGATCGAGACGATGACAGAGGATACAGAGGTAAGCCTGGCATTTGATAAAGAGAGACTGTATAAGAATATGGTAGATGCAAAGGCTGACTGGCTGTACGGGCTGCCCCAGTGGGAGGCGATCTTTGACGAAGAGACGAGAAAACGTCTCTATAAAGAGCAGAAAGCATCCGGCACTATCCGCAAGCCGAAGAAGATCGGAAGGAACGATCCCTGTCCGTGCGGCAGCGGCAAGAAATATAAAAAATGCTGCGGAAGAAATGCATAAATGGAATATTATTTTCTGATCACAGGTGTTCTGTGCCTGTTGTACTATCTGATACTTGTATGGCACTCAAGGAAACTGAGATCGACTTTTGCAGTCTTCTGGCTGTTTACGGGCGGCGCGCATCTTATCATCGGGTGTGCGCCGCTTCCTGCATACATGTATACATTCTTAGCAGCTATCTGCGGGGCAGGATGGATCTTCCTGATTCTGGTAGAGATCAGGATCTTTGCCGCTATGTTTTCCCGGCATGAAAGGAAACTAGACTGTATCATAGTCCTGGGAGCCCAGGTAAAAGGAAAGAAGATCACGGACTCACTGAAACGCCGGCTGGACAGGGCAGTCAAATATCTGAAGAAGTATCCGGATACACGGGTCATCGTCTCCGGCGGACAGGGACCGGGAGAGGAGATATCCGAAGCGGATGCAATGGCAGAGTATCTGAGCGCTTCCGGGATAAGCGGGGAAAGGATAGACCGGGAAGACCAGTCCACATCAACCAGGGAAAATCTCAGATACAGTAAAAAATATGCAGACCCTGAAAAAGAGAAGATCGGGATCGTGACAAACGGATTTCATATGTACCGGGCGCTTCTGATCGCAGGACAAGAAGGATACCGTAATACTTACAAGATACCTGCCAGTTCCAATCCTGTATTTCAGATCAATTATCTGATGCGGGAATTTTTTGCAGTTGTACATGCATGGCTGAAGATGATGACGAAATGAGAAAAGAAAATATAGAGATACCTGTGGTATAGTTTTTGAGAAAACGGGCATAATGATCCTGAATCTGAAGAAAGAGGAGGTATCATCATGCCGGAATTAAAATGTACCGTACAGACATGCGTACACAATCAGCAGTATCTCTGTGACCTTGACAAGATCCAGGTAGGCGGAGAGAATGCAAAGAATCCGCAGGAGACATGCTGCGACAGCTTTCAGGAGAGAAAAGAAGGAAGTTATTCTAATTCTATGAATTCCATGAAAGAAGCGTCTGACCGCTCCGCTATCGACTGCAAGGCGACAAACTGTATGTATAACGAGCAGTGCAAATGTCATGCAGGCAAGATCAGCGTGGAGGGCGGAAGTGCAAGAACAGCAGACGGTACGGAATGCGCTACATTCCAGTGCCACTGCGGCTGATCTTAAAATCCTATACGGAGTCAGATAAAGTACCGGGCGGAAGGGAGGCCCGGTACTTTTTTGCGGTTGACTGCCACAGGAAGTAGGCGTTATAATTTTACTATCGCACTCCGGCGGACGATACGCCGGAAATACATAATGACAGAAGAGGAGAGTTATTATGCCGATTCGGGTACAAAATGACCTTCCGGTAAAAGAGATACTGGAACAGGAAAATATATTCGTAATGGATGAGTACAGGGCGGCTCATCAGGACATCCGCCCCTTGAGCATCGGGCTTCTGAACCTGATGCCGCTTAAGGAGGATACGGAGCTTCAGATCCTGCGCTCCCTGTCCAATACGCCGATCCAGGTGGACGTTACCTTTGTACGCATGACAAGCCATGTGTCCAAGAATACCTCCACAAGCCATATCTATAAATTTTATGAGCCTTTTGAGAGTATCTGTGATAAAAAGTTCGATGGATTCATCATCACAGGGGCTCCGGTGGAGCAGATGCCGTTTGAGGAAGTGGACTACTGGGAAGAATTGAAAACGATCATGGAGTGGACGAAAACGAACGTGACATCGACCCTTCACCTGTGCTGGGGAGCCCAGGCAGGCATCTATTATCACTATGGGATCGATAAGGCGGATCTGCCGAAGAAACTGTCCGGCGTATACCGCCACCGCGTAAGAAACCGCAAGATCCCGCTGGTGAGAGGATTCGATGATATCTTTATGGCGCCCCATTCCAGACATACGGAAGTGCCTCAGGATAAGCTGGAAGCAGACGAGCGGATCACGATCCTGGCGGACTCCAGACAGGCAGGCGTGTTCCTGTGCATGGCGCAGGAGGGCAGGCAGATCTTCGTGATGGGACATCCGGAATATGACCGGATGACTCTGGATTCAGAGTATAAGAGAGATATGGGAAGAGGATTAAACCCGCAGATCCCGGAGAATTATTACCCCGACGATGATCCGGACAACAAGCCGGTCCTCACCTGGAGATCGCACGCAAACAACCTGTATACGAACTGGGTGAACTACTACGTATATCAGGCGACGCCGTATGATCTGTACGGGACGCCGTCACAGAACTAAGGGAGGAAACTTAAGTGGACAACAGTCATTTTTCAACTTTGATCAATAATTTTCAACAGGGCATCTTCGGCGCTCTCAATGAGAAAAAAGAAGAACTCTTGAAAGAAGGACGCAAAGTCTATAACCTGTCCGTAGGCACACCGGACTTTAAGCCTGCGCCCCATGTGATGAAAGCGATGCAGGAGGCGTGCGCAAAGCCGGAGGATTATAAATATTCGCTTGCAGATCTGCCGGAGCTTTTAGAGGCGGTACAGTACCGCTATAAAAAGCGTTTCGGAGTGGAGATCAGTACAGATGAGGTAATGTCGGTCTATGGCTCTCAGGAAGCGATGGCGCACATCGGGATGATCTTCTGTGACCCGGGCGACGTGATCCTTGTGCCGGATCCGGGGTATCCGATGTTCGAGATGAGCGGGATCATGGCAAAAGCGGATGTACAGTATTACACGATCGAGGAGAAGAACGGATATCTGCCGGATCTTAACAGCATTCCGGAGGAAACGCTGAAAAAGACAAAGTATATGATCGTTTCATATCCACTGAATCCGGTCTGCGTGTGCGCTCCGGATGATTTTTATGAAAAACTGATCGCGTTTGCAAAGAAAAATGATATTGTCATCCTGCATGACAATGCTTATTCGGATATTACATATACAGAGAAGCCCGGCAAGTCATTTCTTGCGTATGAAGGCGCGAAAGATGTGGGAGTAGAATTCTATTCTCTTTCCAAGTCTTATAACCTGACCGGAGCCAGAATATCTTTCGTAGTCGGAAACAAAGATATTATCAGCAAGTTCCGTCTGCTGCGGTCACAGATCGATTACGGCATCTTCTATCCGGTACAGTATGCGGCAATCGCGGCACTCACGGGGCCGGATGATTTTATCGAAGAGCAGCGTCAGGAATACGGCAGACGAAACCGTGCGCTCTGCGGCGGCTTACGGCGGATCGGCTGGAATGTTCCGGACAGTCAGGGAACCATGTTCGTGTGGGCAAAGATCCCGGAAGGGTATGATTCCTCCGCAGATTTCTGCATGAAGCTGATGGAGAAGACCGGTGTGATCGTAACGCCGGGAAGCGCGTTCGGCTCCGGCGGAGAGGGATATGTCAGAATGGCTCTGGTCGTGGATGAGGACATGATCGAGGAGATCCTGCATGTGCTGGATGAGTCGGGGATCTTCCGTTCCTGAAAGCAGTGAGGAGCGGCAGGGGCGGCAGGAAAGACGATCCGGTTACAGAGAGCCGCTCATTTCAAAAAAGTGATATCTTATTGGAAAAAGAGGAAAGAGGAACAAATGATGGAATATCAGGAAGTCATAAAGAATGCAAGAAGCTGCATCGGACCGTACTGTAAAGCCTGTCCGGTCTGCAACGGGGCGGCGTGCAGAAATACAATGCCGGGACCGGGCGCCAAGGGGATCGGAGATCTGGCTATGCGAAACTACCAGAAATGGCAGGAGATCCGCATCAATATGGATACGATCTGCGAGCAGAAACCGCTGGATACAGAGACAGAACTGTTCGGAAAGAAATTTGCCTATCCGTTCTTCGCAGGTCCGGTCGGCGCGGTGAAACTGCATTATGGAGATAAATACACGGATCAGGAATACAATGAGATCCTGTTAAAAGGCTGTGCGGAGAATAAGATCGCGGCATTTACCGGGGATGGAACAGACTATAACGTGATGATCGAGGCGACAGATGCGATCGGAAAACTGAACGGACAGGGGATTCCGACCGTGAAACCGTGGGATCTGGAGACGATACGGGAGAAGATGGAGCTGGTCAGGAAGTCCGGCGCATTTGCCGTTGCAATGGATATCGACGCCGCAGGGCTTCCGTTCCTGCAGAATCTGAATCCTCCTGCCGGCAGCAAGTCGGTAGAAGAGCTGAAAGAGATCGTTAAGATGGCAGAGATCCCGTTTATCCTGAAAGGCGTCATGACGCCGAAAGGAGCGTTGAAAGCAGCTGAGGCAGGAGTACAGGGGATCGTTGTCTCAAACCATGGCGGCAGAGTGCTGGATCAGTGCCCGTCTACAGCGGAGGTCCTTTTGTCAATTGTAAAAGCGATAAGAGGATCCGGAAGCCAGATGAAGATATTTGCAGACGGCGGAATCCGTACGGGTGTGGATGTGTTCAAGGCTCTCGCCCTCGGAGCAGATGCCGTACTGATCGCACGTCCATTTGTAACAGCGGTCTACGGCGGGCAGGAGGAAGGCATTGCGGCGTATGTCAATAAGATCGGCGCAGAGCTGAAAGATACCATGCGGATGTGCGGCGCGTTTTCGCTTGGTGAGATCAGCAGCGATATGATCTGGGATCCGCGCAGATAAACGTTGCAGGCGGACAGTCCGCGGTCCAATATGGGCAGGCATATAGGTGCAAGTGTATAAAAGTCTTATTATACGAGGAGAAGTTTCATGAAGAGAGTAGCAAGATTTGAAAAGGTGAGTTTTGAGCAGTTTCTGGAAGGCTGGGGAGACACTCTGGGGATCGCGGACAGGAGCAAAATACAGGAAATCTATGACGGGATCCGGCTGCCCAGGCGTGCCACCGCAGGGAGCGCAGGATATGACTTCTTCGCTCCGGCGGATATCACGCTGGCGCCGGGGGAGACGATCAAGATCCCTACAGGCGTCCGTGTCTGGATGGAGCCGGAGTGGGTGCTCAAATGTTATCCCCGCAGCGGGCTCGGCTTCAAATACAGGCTGCAGCTTAACAACACAGTAGGGATCATCGACAGTGATTATTATTATTCTGATAATGAGGGACATATTTTCGCTAAGATCACCAACGACAGTAATGAGGAAAAAACAGTTGAACTAAAAGCCGGAGAGGGCTTTATGCAGGGGATCTTTGTGGAATACGGGATCACGCTCGACGACGACGCCACGGAGATCAGGAACGGCGGCTTTGGAAGCACGACAAAATAACGCGGCTTACAAAAATGTCATAATTTTAAGAAAATCGTAAGAAGATATAATGGAAGAACACAGAACTGTCCGATATACTCAGAGTATGAAAGGAGTATTCATACACTATGAAATGGATAAAACGTCTGTGTTCTTTCCTTTTTCTGACCATTGTCATACTGATCGGTGTGCTCTGTGTGAAAGGATACATGGATTACAGGGAAGCACTGAATGAAAAAAGCGTGGAAGAGATGGCGGCGGAAATCGAGTCGATCGACAATTATACGACGATCGACGAACTGCCGCAGACTTATATCGATGCCGTCCTGGCTGTGGAGGACAAACGTTTCTATTCCCATCCGGGATTTGACCCCATCGCCACATGCAGGGCTCTGGTCAATGATATCAGGGCAGGTTCGTATGTGGAGGGAGGCAGTACCATTACCCAGCAGCTTGCAAAGAACCAATATTTCACGCAGGATAAAAAGATCATACGCAAGGTTGCAGAACTGTTCATGGCATTTAAGATCGAGTCCGTACTTGATAAAGATACGATTTTTGAATTGTATGTAAATTCTATTTTCTTCGGAAACGGATATTACTGTGTCGCAGATGCATCCTGGGGATATTTCGGAAAACCGCCTTCGGAAATGGATTTTGACGAGTGTACCCTTCTGGCAGGGATACCGAATGCCCCGACGAATTACAATCCGGTCGCAAACCCGGAACTGGCAAGAGAGCGCCAGGCTCAGGTGATAGAGAAAATGAAAAAAGCCGGATATCTTGATGAAGAATAGGAACATTTCCGCATATTTTGGACTTATCAGGGCAAGATAACCATAGATTTCGCTGCTGCCGGGCTAAAAAGCGCGGCGGGCTGAAAGGGGACGACATCTATGGTGGAAAAGAACAGCAGAAAACTCAGTGTTTCGTTTGAGGATAACATCAGATATATGAATGAGATCCTGCCGGTGACAGAGAGCTTTGACATCATCCGGCGGGACATTATCATAGGAGAGAAAGCGTCCGTGTTCTACTATATCGACGGATTCATCAAAGATGAAGTCATGTTGAAGATCATGGACTCTTTCCTTTCCGTGACAGCGGAGGACATGCCGGAAGATGCAGAAGGTTTCATTCAGGAGCAGGTGCCGTATGTGGAGGTTGACGTGACAGATGAGTTTGACGAGGTCATACGGAATGTACTTTCCGGTCCGGCATGTCTTTTCATTGACGGATATAAAGAGTGTATTATCCTTGACTGCCGTACCTATCCGGCGCGAAGCGTAGATGAACCGGACAAGGACAAATCCCTGCGGGGATCCAGGGATGGTTTTGTAGAGACGATCGTATTTAATACAGCGCTGATGAGGAGGCGGATCCGGGATCCTCATCTTGTGATGGAAATGACAGAAGCGGGACAGGCTTCCCGTACCGATATCGCGATCTGTTATATGAGCGACCGGGTGGATAGAGAACTGCTCAACAATCTGAAGAAAAGGATCGAAAGCCTGCAGCTTGACGATCTGCGGATGAACCAGCAGAGTCTTGCGGAGGCTCTCTTTAAGCGGAAATGGTTCAATCCATTCCCCAAATTTAAGTATACGGAACGCCCGGATACTGCCGCGGCATGTCTCCTCGAGGGAAAAGTAGTCCTTCTGGTGGACAATTCTCCGTCAGCTATGATCCTGCCTACTTCTATCTTTGATATGATCGAGGAGGCAAACGACTACTATTTTCCGACAGTAACGGCTGTCTACCTGAAAGTGACCAGAACGATCATCACGATAGCCACTGTGTTCTTTACGCCGCTGTATCTTCTGTTTATGCAGAATCTGGAATGGCTGCCGGACGTGTTTGAGTTTGTCGCTGTCCGCGATACGGTAAACATTCCCCTGATCTTTCAGTTCCTCCTGTTGGAAATATCCATCGACGGACTGAGGCTTGCCGCTATGAATACGCCGACGATGCTCAGCACGCCGCTCAGCGTGATCGCCGGTATCGTAATGGGAGAGTTTTCCGTACAGTCTGGCTGGTTTAATTCGGAAGTCATGCTCTATATGGCATTTGTAGCAGTTGCCAACTATACGCAGCCTAATTTTGAACTGGGCTACGCACTGAAATTCATGAGGCTTATGCTCCTCGTACTGACCGCTTTGTTTGACCTGTATGGATTTGTTGCCGGATGCATCCTCGTCCTCTGCTTCCTGATTTTTAATAAGACATTGTCCGGAAGAAACTATATGAATGTAAAATTAAATTAGCGGGAAGCATTTGTAATATCGCGATATTAGTTCAGCTCATAGAATAATTCTGTGGCTGAACTTTATTTTACAGGACTTTATTTTACAGTTTTCAAAAAATGTTAAAATATTTTGATAAACGAAATAAAAGATGGTATGATAGATAAAGTGAAAGATTCATCCTGCGCGGATCAGCGCGGAATGAAAGATCAGTTTATTTAGGAGGAATACCAGAATGAGAGATTATGTGATCACAGTAAACAGTACGGTGGATGCTCCAAAAGAATGGCTTGAAGAGAGACATGTCCCCGTAATACCATTGAAATATACGATCGACGGCGAGACATATACAGATATGGAAGGTCTGTCAGCAAAAGAGTTCTTTGACAAACTCCGGGAAGGAAAGATGTCCACGACTTCGCAGGTGAATCCGGAAGAGGCTGCGGAAGAGCTCGAGCCTTACCTCAAAGAAGGAAAAGATATCCTTCACCTCGGATTTTCTTCGGGATTGAGCGGCACGCTGAACAGTATGAAGATCGCGGGAGAAATGCTTCAGGAAAAGTATCCGGAGGCCAAGATCATCGTGATCGATACACTCTGCGCATGTCTCGGCGAAGCGCTGCTGCTTTACAAAGCGCTTCAGCAGAAAGAAAAAGGCATGGATATAGATGAGCTGGCACAGTGGGTGGAGGATAACAAGCTGCACGTCTGCCACAATGTCACAGTAGACGACCTGCACCATCTTCAGAGAGGCGGCCGTATTTCCAAGACGACAGCCGTACTCGGAACTCTTGTTCAGATCAAGCCGATCATACATATGGATGACAACGGAACGCTTCAGGTGATCGGGAAAGAGAGAGGACGTAAAAAATCGCTTAACAAGATCGTTGATATGGCGGTAGAGCAGTCCAAAGGATGGGATAATGATATCATCATGATCACTCACGGCGACTGTATCGAAGATGCAGAATATGTGGCGAAGCTCGTCCGGGAAAAGATGGGGATCGACAATATCCTGATCAATAATATCGGAACCGTGATCGGCAGCCATACAGGGCCTGGGGTCGTAGCGGTGTTCTGTATGGGAAATAAGAGATAGATTTATAAAATATCTGCCGTGAGGTGTGTATTGTCAGCGCACTCGTTTTCACTCGGCCGCAGCGCAGCGGTACATAAGAGCGCAAAAGACGCGCTCTAAGTGCCGTCGCTGCTTGGACGGTGCATACACAATACATACCTCACGGCTGCTTTTTTTCTGTGTATTGTGTCCCAACTCTGTAGAGTATGATGTCGGTTATATATTTCCCGTCTTTTACCTCAGTGTTCATAGTGCCGGAGTATTTCTTTACGGTTTCTTCCACATTTTTCATCCCGATCCCATAGGGAGCTTTGTCGGCGGCTGTGCATGGATTCTCCATATGGAGAAAAAGAGTTCCCTGCTGCCATGTGACAGAGAGTACTATGGTGGAGGCATCCGTGCATGAATTTATGGCGTTGTCGAGCAGATTTCCCAGTACAGTTACTGTATCGGAGAACGGAAGATCCAACCCGCATGGGATCGAGAGAGCCGGAGAGCAGGAAATACCGGATTTTCCCATTTCTGCCAGTTTGATGTTAAGGACTGCGTCAAACGACGGGTTCCCTGTTGATACGACCTGCCCGGATCTTTCGAGAACCTCGCAAGTCTGACGAAGATATTCCTTTAGTTCATCGGTTTTGCCTGCGTCATACAGGAGTAAGAGCGTCTGCAGATGATTTTTCATATCATGGCGGATCTTCTGTAGCTGTTCGGACGAACGGATCAGGTGCTGATAATGGATCTCCTGATATTGAAGCTGCTGTCTGAGAAGACTCTGTTCTTTCTCTTTCTGAAAATATCCTGTAAATTTCCTCAAAAATTCCAAAAGTGCAAGATTGATGAGCAAAAATGTTGCCTGAACAATAAGGTGTAACAGGTCAGATTCCGGTCTTGACAGATCGCTGCTGCCTAAAATCGGGATAAGGGCGGCGGAGCTTGCGAAGATGCAGACCGGGATCAGCAGAAAGATAAACCATAATGACAGAGGAAGGTCCGTATCGATATTTCTGCACAGCTTCAGGATGATAAACAGAAGTATCCAGAGACCGGCATGGTAGAGAGCTACATATGTTATCACCAGATCGCTGAAACGGGGAGTCATATTGGTGATATCGTTAAGCACCATCATATATGCGAAGATACTTGAGAACAGACATACTTCAAACAACAGTTTCTTCTTGGGATTTTTCGGATAAAAGGGCAGAAGGATCATACTGACAGGAAGAGTAAAGTAAGTATTTTTGTATGATCCCGGTAAAAACATCATCAATGCTACAAGCGCAACGGACAGAGCGGCACACACGCCGCGCAGGCGCACGATACGTCCGTAGATGCGCTCCCGCAGTTCCATGATAACGATCATATCGATCAAACAGAGAAAGGTATTAAGATAAATATCATAATCTGTCAAGTATATCATTGTATTGTTCTCCATTTCATATATTCCAGATGCCCCTCGCGGACGGAAGTGCGGTATTTCCGGCTGATGGGAATATATCCGCCTGTCTGGAGCTCTATTTCCGCCTCGCAGACGGCGCGTATGTACTCCATATTAACAATGTAAGAAGTATGCGTCCGTACAAAAAGCATGGGATTGAGGCTGTCTGTCAGATCCTGAAGCCGTCCGTAGAACGTATAGGACTCTTTCGGTGTATGGAGGGTGATACGGCGCAGATGCGATTCAAAATATACGATCTCCTGCAGTGGAATCTGGTATTGTGTCCTGTCAATGTGGAAGAGAAACATTTTCTTCCGGTCCGTACAGTAGTTCATGGCGTCAGACAGCGCTTTCTGAAATACGTTCCTGTCGACTGGTTTGAGGATAAAGCGGTAGGGTAGCGTCTCAAAGACCTGGTACACATACTCCCGGTAATCAGTGATATAAAGGATCAGGGCATACGGGTCCCGCGCTCGTATAGACGCCGCAGTCTTAATCCCGGAAATGCCGGGAAGAGAGATGTCCATCAGATAAATGGAAAAGCCGCTGTCTTTATCCTCAAGGCAGGAGAGAAGTTCTTCGCCGGAAGAGAACACCTCCACCGGGCAGCTGCTGTACAATTCATGTATATAGTTTTCAAGCTGAGACTGTACCGGGACATTGTCTTCACAAATGGCGACAGATAACATAATATATTCCTCCAGATCTTTGTACTCAATAACAGTATAATTCTTATGAAAGCAGCAGGCAAGCATCTGACCGGCTCAAAAATGACATTCAGATATACCGAAAATGACAGGCTCGCAATCTTGTCTGCTTTTTCTGTTACGATACAATAAGAGCAAGAACTCCCGATAGAAAGCGGAACGGAAAGGAGACAATAACTATGAAAGAAAAAGAAAGAGTGATCCTGTGGACAGCGGTAGCGGCTGCGCTGTTCTGCTGCGAGCTCATTGCAGTGACACTTACGCCGCTTGCGAAAATAGGAAACGGTACAAGATTCGGAAGCTCCGGGATGTACTTTAATCTTATGATGTGCGGAGGAAGCTATCTGGTTCCGTTGATCCTTTACTGTTTGAATCTCAGGCTCATGAAATACGTCATTGCATGCGTCAATGCCCTGTGGCTCATCTGTCATCCCGTCATTGCAGTGATCTGTTTTGTAGCTATGGTCAGCACTGCCTCCGGAATAGCAGGATATCTCAGTTATGTCATTGCAGGAGGACTGGCAGTCAGCAGCTTTGTGGCAGGTGCCCTGTGGTATCCTATGTGCAGGAAGAAAAAGTGAATTCGTGTTTGTCGAATTGAACGCCGTTGGAGATAAGATTCGAAAATCACCCGGATACAGCGGATCGATATGCGTAACCGGATCAGGCGGGATTGTAATGTTTCCGGCTCCGGTTACAGGGAATAAGAGA
>DWVY01000051.1 GCA_019119995.1 Candidatus Mediterraneibacter faecavium
TCCGAATACACCTCGTTCTCCATGTTAGTGATGTTAAAATGCGAGTTCCAATGGACGAGCATTTTGATATCGCGTTACATGGATTCGAGGGGATGAGGTAGAGCGGGTCGGCACAGTGTTGTAGTATTCTCTTTTTCTGCGTCCCGTATTCAATCCTGATAGTTACTCTTACTGTTGTAGTGGCATCTGCTAAACAAACATGAAGAGATTGGAACTTAGTCGACAAAGTCCATCATTGCAGCCCGTTTTTACCATTCTTCCTGCGTATCTCTTCTATCTGTTCATCATTAAGTCCGCTGGCAGCCTTTATGACATCAAGGTCTCCTCCTGCATTTAAAAAGGCAAGTATCATTTCTTCTCGTCCTCGGGTATGTCCTTTGAAATCCGCTTCTTTCAGCTCATCAGCAAATAATTCATTTAATGCATCGCACAACATTTTGCTCCACCTCCATCTGTTCCTAGTTTGCACGTGTAATAAATTAATTTTACGTGATCTTCCGTCCTCCCGGTATCTTCCGTATTACCCACACGCACGCAAACGACGCCAGTGCGATCACAACGATCAGCCCGGGCACTGCGATCCATGCTGTCAGATCCCACGGTTCCATATATTTCTTATAATTATCGAGGAACAGGATATGGATCAGATATATCCCGAACGAGCACCCGCAGAACAGGTCGATCACTTTTCTTGCGCGTTCGCCCGGTCTGACATGAGTGTTTCCAAGCCGGAGCATAAACAGGAAAAAGCAGACTGCCGCGACAGCTACAAATGGGCTGATATACGTCAGCGCATCCTCATAATGGTCGCCGGTCACCGCCGTAACTCCCCATGTGATCCCGAACGTTGCAGCCATGCTGAGCACGCAGATTACAGCCAGCGCTCTCTGGCTGATCCGGATATGACGTCTGTATTTGTAGAGATAATATCCCACAAACACGTACCATACATAGATCCTGTCGCCGATCAGCGGCAGGTCATAATATGCCTCTCCGCCCATGAGCCACAGCACATAGTTAAACAGTACCGCGCCCGTCGTCACGATAAGGAATACCTTTTCCAGCTTCAGGCTCATATTTCTGCACATCACCTGAAAGAACGGCAGCACGAGGTAAATGGGGATCATGGCGTACAGATACCACAGATGCGCCTCAGCCGGGACATAGAGTATCTCTTTTAAGTCAAATGAAGATCCCATGTAATAGATATTCCAGAAATAGTAAACTGCGCTCCATACAACAAGCGCGGTGACGAAACGCACGATCCTGTGTATATGTTTCTCGACCGGCTCGTCCCGCCCCAGAAGCAGGGCTCCGGATATCATGAAGAAGCAGGGCACGCTCAGCCTTGCCACTGTATCGATCACAAGAGAAAAGAGATATTCCCCCTGCGGGATCCTGCCGTAAGCCCGGCAGAAATAGTTGCTCACATGGATCGCGATCACGAGGATGAACGAGATCATCCGGACCAGTTCAAGATTATAATTCTTTTCTTTCATAGTGTCTGTACCCCTCTCATGTACTTCGATATGTATCTGCTCATATATTATTTCCTGCTGTCCCTGTCCTATATTTTGTCCTGCATTTTGTTCTGTGCCCTTTTCGGCATCAGGCTTGCTTTCATGACAGAACCTTCCCCGAACTTCCGGTTCAGTTCGTCCATGGCTTTCTTCAGCCGTTTGTGCTTCTCATCGGGCTCTTTTGGCATCTCAATATCAAAGATCGACAGCTGCTCCGGCGCGGCTTCATCAGTAAGCTTGGAAGTTCGGATCCCGAGCAGGCGCACCGGCTCCCCGCTCCATATTTCAAGGAACAGGCTGCACGCAGTCTCTTTTAGTATCTCCGGATCATTGCTCGGCTTATCAAGCTGTATCTGGTGGGACGTCGTACTGAAATCATAATATTTGATCTCCATGCTGACCATCCCGGCTTTCTTCCCTGCTTTCTTGAGCCTGCCGCCCACGCTCTGCGCAAGCCGCTCAAATACCGGCCGGATTTCCTCCATCGTCGCCGCGTCTTCACTGAGCGTTGTGGAATTTCCGATCCCTTTCGCCTCGTCCGGCTCCGACTGGACGACCGAAGTTCCGATGCCGTTGGCAAATTCCCACAGCATCTTCCCGTGGCTCTTGAGATGAAGCATGATCAGTTTCGGATCTGAGCGCGCAAGGTCTCCTATCGTATTGATTTCCAGCTTTTTCAGCACTTCCACACTGGATTTACCCGCCATGTAGAGCTCTCCTATGGGCAGGGGCCACATTTTTTCCTTTATCTCCTCCGGATAAAGCGTGTGGATCCGGTCCGGCTTTTCAAAGTCCGACGCCATCTTCGCCAGAAGTTTATTCGTAGAAATCCCGATATTCACGGTAAATCCGAAGCGCTCCTTTATCCCGTCTTTTATCTCCACAGCCCCGTCCACCGGAGAATTCCACCGGTCTGCGATCCCCGTGAAATCCATATAGCATTCATCTACACTGACCTGTTCGATCTCTTTCGTAAATGTCCGAAGATGCTCCATCAGTCTCCTGCTCTTCTCCCTGTACATCTTATGATCCGGGGGATACATTGCAAGATTCGGGCACTTACGAAAGGCATTCGCAACAGGTTCCCCCGTGCGGATGCCATATCGTTTCGCCGCAGGGGATTTCGCAAGCACCACGCCATGACGGGATTTCTGATCCCCGCCGATGATCGCCGGTATCTCGCGCAGATCCACTGCGGCTCCGTTTTTCAGTTGTTCTACTGCAGTCCAGCTAAGATATGCTGAGTTTACATCGATATGAAAAATGATAGGCGCCATACAGCCATCTTCCTTTCACGCCGGCTGCAGCGCCGGATGCCGTCCCCCGTTTTCATGGCTGCATCGTCAGACATCCCCGCTTTCACAGCAGCAAGTCTCCTGACATCATCCTCGCGGGCATTTTCCGGATTACTCTGCGGCGACGATCTGGCCTTTCACCTCAGCCGTCAGTTTCCCGTCTTTTGCATCGATCAGGATCGTGTCTTCCCTGCCTACATTTCCGGCAAGGATCAGTCTTGCCGCCAGCGTTTCTACATTCTTCTGCAGATATCTCTTCAGCGGCCTTGCTCCGTACATCGGGTCGTAACCGCCTTCTACTACGAAGTCTTTCGCCGCATCTGTCAGTTCGATCGTCAGCTCTTTCTCCGCCAGACGTTTGTTGACATCTGCTATCAGTAAGTCAATAATGGCACGGATATTCTGTTTCGTCAATGGTTTGAACATAATTATTTCATCCAGACGGTTCAGGAACTCCGGTCTGAAATGGGCTTTCAGGTCGTTCATGACCATCTCCTGGCTCTGCGTGTCTATGGAGCCGTCGTCATGGATGCCTTCCAGCAGATAACCTGCACCGATATTGGACGTCATGATCAGGATCGTATTCTTGAAGTCCACAGTCCTTCCCTGAGAGTCTGTGATCCGTCCGTCGTCAAGCACCTGGAGCAGTACGTTAAATACATCCGGATGGGCTTTCTCGACCTCGTCGAACAGTACGACGGAGTACGGTTTTCTCCTGACTGCCTCCGTGAGCTGCCCGCCTTCATCGTATCCGACATATCCCGGAGGCGCTCCGATCAGACGGGACACGGAATATTTCTCCATGTATTCGCTCATATCGATACGCACCATATTGTTCTCATCATCGAACAGGCTCTGCGCCAATGCTTTGGCAAGCTCTGTCTTACCGACTCCGGTAGGTCCTAAGAACAGGAACGAACCGATCGGTTTGCTCGGATCCTTGATCCCTGCTTTGGAACGGATGATCGCTTCTGTCACAAGTTCAACGCCTTCATCCTGCCCGACCACACGTTTGTGCAGCTCATCTGCAAGATGGAGCGTCTTGTTCCTCTCGCTCTCGTTCAGTTTCGCCACCGGTATTCCCGTCCAGCGTGAAACAATACGTGCGATCTCGTCGTCCGTAACAGCCTCATGGACAAGGGAAAGATCCTTTGCTTTTACCTTTTCTTCCTCTTCCTCCAGTTGTTTCTGAAGCTGAGGCAGCTGTCCATACTGCAGTTCGGCGGCTTTGTTCAGGTCATACTCTCTCTGTGCTTTCTGAATGTCCTTGTTGACCTGCTCGATCTCCTCGCGGATCTTCTGGACCCGCTCCACGGATTTCTTCTCATTCTCCCACTGGACTTTCTTGCCGGCGTACTGTTCTTTCAGATCCGCCAGTTCTTCCTGCAGATGTTCCAGACGCTCCTTGCTCAGACGGTCTTCCTCTTTCTTAAGCGCCGACTCCTCGATCTCAAGCTGCATGACCTTACGCCTCAGCTCATCCAGTTCCGTCGGCATGGAGTCAAGCTCCGTCTTTATAAGAGCGCACGCCTCGTCCACAAGGTCGATTGCCTTATCCGGCAGGAAACGGTCGGAGATATAACGGTTCGAAAGTGTCGCAGCCGCGACAAGCGCGCTGTCCGTGATCTTTACTCCGTGGAATACTTCGTACCGCTCTTTCAGACCACGCAGGATGGAGATTGCATCCTCCACTGTCGGCTCGTCTACCATGACCGGTTGGAACCGGCGTTCCAGAGCCGCGTCTTTCTCAATATATTCACGGTATTCATCCAAAGTCGTTGCGCCGATACAGTGCAGCTCGCCTCTCGCCAGCATAGGCTTTAACATATTGCCGGCGTCCATGGCGCCGTCCGTCTTGCCTGCGCCGACGATCGTGTGCAGCTCATCGATAAACAGGATGATCTTGCCGTCGCTGTTCTTCACTTCCTCGAGGACCGCTTTCAGACGTTCCTCAAACTCGCCCCGGTATTTTGCTCCGGCTACAAGCGCTCCCATATCAAGGGAAAAGATCGTCTTCTCTTTCAGCCCCTCCGGCACGTCTCCGCTGACGATACGCTGGGCCAGTCCTTCCACGACCGCCGTTTTGCCGACGCCGGGCTCTCCGATGAGCACAGGGTTGTTCTTTGTCTTACGGGAAAGGATGCGGATCACGTTGCGGATCTCCTCGTCACGGCCGATGACCGGATCAAGCTTCTGGTCGCGGGCGCGCTCCACAAGATCCTGCCCGTACTTATTCAATGTATCATAGGTAGCTTCCGGATTGTCGCTGGTCACCCGCTGGTTGCCCCGCACGGTCGAGAGCGCGTGCAGGAATCCCTCGCGGCTGATGCCGTACTCCCGGAAAAGCTGTTTCATATCTCTACTTGCATATTTTAACAGGGCAAGAAACAGATGCTCGACGGACACATACTCGTCCCCCATCTGTTTCGCCTCATCCTCTGCATGGATGAGGACGTTGTTGAGATCCTGGCCCACGTAAGCCTGGCCGCCCTGGACTTTCGGCCGCTTACCGATCATCTGCTCCACACTGTTGATGAAGAGCTGTCCCTGGATACTCATTTTTTCAAGCAATTTTAAGATCAGACTGTCGTCCTGCGTCAGCAGCGCATAGAGCAGATGCTCCTGCGCCAACTCCTGATTGCCGTTGTCCGCGGCGATCTTCTCGCAGTTCTGCACAGCCTGCAGTGAATTCTGTGTAAATTTATTGATATTCATAGTACTTCCCTCCTTCAGGCAGACACTACTTGTTTTCGTGTTCTAGTAGTAATATAGCAATAGTTGTTAGCACTGTCAAGACTCGAGTGCTAATTTATTTTTTCTTTATAAATGTTTTTCCCTGACATTCAAACCATAGAAATTGAACTTCAGGATTCCAACAAAATATTTTGAACTTTTGTTAATTGTATTGAACTTTTACATTCTTCATGTTATAGTACCTTCAGTGCAAATTGAACTTCTTATTTTTAAATTCAAGGAGATAACGATAATGTCTAAAGAAATATTCGCAGAGCGCCTTAGAATTTCCATGGCGCAGCAGGGGAAAAAGCAGGTGGATCTGATCCGCGCAGCTTCCGCCTACGGCGTTAAGCTCGGCAAGAGCCATATCAGCCAATACGTCAGCGGCAAGACGCTTCCAAGACCTGATATCCTGCATTTCCTGGCAGACACGCTTCAGGTCGATGCCGGCTGGCTGAGGGGTGATGAACCAGAAGATACAGATGCGCGCATTGCCGACAATACTGACAATACCGCCGCACAACAGGCCGCTGCCGGCGGATCAGTCCGGGCGCAGACTGCTGCCAGCGGTTCGGATCCGGCACAGAGTATCCATATAAATTATAGAAATAATACTGTTACGGGGGACAGAAAAATGAGAACTTTTAAGAAATCTTCAAAACTTGACAATGTCTTATACGATGTAAGAGGGCCGGTCGTAGATGAAGCCGCACGGATGGAGGAATCCGGCACGCAGATCCTGAAATTGAACATCGGCAATCCCGCACCGTTCGGATTCCGCACGCCGGATGAAGTGATCTACGATATGCGGCAGCAATTGACGGAGTGCGAGGGCTATTCCAATGCACAGGGTCTTTTTTCCGCAAGAAAAGCGATCATGCAGTACGCGCAGATCAAAGGCATTCCGAACATCGCAATCGAGGATATCTACACCGGAAACGGCGTTAGCGAACTGATCAATATCTGTATGTCCGCACTATTGGACGACGGGGATGAGATCCTGATCCCGTCTCCTGATTATCCGCTGTGGACCGCCTGCGCGACACTTGCCGGCGGAAAGGCTGTGCATTATATCTGCGACGAGCAGTCGGAATGGTATCCGGATATTGACGACATCCGCAGAAAGATCACCGACCGGACGAAGGCAATTGTTATCATCAACCCGAACAATCCGACCGGAGCGCTGTATCCGAAAGAAGTGCTTCAGAAGATTGTCGATGTCGCAAGAGAGCATCAGCTCATCATCTTTTCCGATGAGATCTACGACCGGCTGGTAATGGATGAGGAAGAACACATTTCCATCGCTTCCCTTGCGCCGGATCTCTTCTGCATTACATTCAGCGGCCTGTCCAAGTCCCACATGATCGCAGGATTCCGCATCGGCTGGATGATCCTAAGCGGGAACAAGAAAGTCGCGAAAGATTACATTGAGGGGCTTAAGATGCTCTCCAATATGCGCCTCTGTTCGAATGTCCCTGCGCAGTCTATCGTCCAGACAGCACTGGGCGGCCATCAGAGCGTGCGCGGCTATATCGAACCAGGCGGACGTATCCGCGAACAGAGGGATTATATTTACAAGGCACTGACCGATATCCCCGGCATCAGCGCCGTAAAGCCTAAAGCAGCGTTCTACATCTTCCCGAAGATCGATATAAAGAGGTTCAATATCACAAACGACGAACAGTTTGCCCTTGATCTGCTCCGGGATAAGAAGATCCTCCTGATCCACGGCGGCGGCTTCAACTGGGAACAGCCGGATCATTTCCGAGTAGTCTATCTGCCCCGGATCGAGGTGTTGAAAGAGGCAATGGGGAAGATCGCGGATTTCTTCAGTTACTATAAACAGCAGCTATAAGCGAGATCCTTGAATAAAATCCAGGGTCTGCCGCACCATTAACCGGTATGGCAGACCCTCTATCTATTCCACTGAAACTGTCACTGCTCCAGTATTTCTTTTATCATCTTTGTCACAGCCGCCGGGTCGGCTTTTCCTTTCAGCGCCCTCATGCTCTGTCCCATGAGCGCTCCGAAAGCTTTCTGCTTGCCGCCCTTATAATCTGCGACCGCCTGCGGATTGTCCGCAAGGACTTTCTCTACCGCTTCTTTGATGGCTCCCTCATCGTTCACGGTCTTAAGTCCGTTCTCTTCCACATATTTCTCCGGATCTACATCATCGGTAAAGATCTGTTCGAATACCTTTCTTGCGACAGCGGCGCTGATGGTTCCTGCATCTGTCATATCAATGAGCTTCGCCAGATGCTCCGGGGAGAACTTCAGGCCTTCCGGTTCCATTCCTTTCTCTTTCATCAGGCGGAACACATCTCCCATGATCCAGTTTGCCGCTTTCTTCGGTTTTCCGCACAGCTCGACCGTTGCCTCGAAGAGATCCGCCACTTTCTTGGACTCTGTGATAAGCTCCGCATCGTATTCCGGAATATCGAATTCCGCCTTGTATCTCTCCAGCTTCTCGGGACGAAGTTCCGGCTGGCGCGCTTTGATCTTCTCGATCCACTCGTCGCTTATCACGATCGGCACGAGATCCGGCTCTGGGAAATAACGGTAATCCTGCGCGTCCTCCTTGGAACGCATCGCATAAGAATGTTCCTTATTATCATCCCATCTTCTTGTCTCCTGGATAACTTCTTTCCCTTCTTCAAGGAGTTCAATCTGTCTCTGGCGCTCCCCTTCAATGGCATGGGCGATAGCCTTGAACGAGTTCAGGTTCTTCATCTCTGTTCTCGTACCGAAAGTATCCGATCCAGCCTCACGGACAGACAGGTTCACATCCGCCCTCATGGAACCTTCCTGGAGCTTACAGTCTGACACTCCCAGATACTGCGCGGTCATGCGCAGTTTTTCCAGATATGCGATCACTTCGTCAGCAGAGCGCATATCCGGTTCGGAGACGATCTCCACAAGGGGCACTCCGCTCCGGTTGTAATCTACAAGGGAAGTGTCGTCCCACTCGTCGTGGACCAGTTTCCCCGCATCCTCTTCCATATGCATCTCATGGATCCGTACTTTCCTCTTTCCTGTCTGTGTATCGATCTCCACATATCCGTCTCTAGCGATCGGGAGATAGAGCTGGGATATCTGATAGTTCTGCGGGTTGTCCGGATAGAAATAATTCTTCCGGTCGAACTTGCACACCTGTGTGATCTTACAGTTCGTGGCAAGCCCGAGCGCCATAGCATACTCCACCACCTGTTTGTTGAGCACCGGAAGTGATCCGGGCATCCCTGTACACACCGGGCATGTATGGGTATTCGGCGCGCTTCCGAACTCTGTGCTGCATCCGCAGAAGATCTTCGTCTTTGTCGCCAGCTCGATATGCACCTCAAGTCCGATGACTGTCTCATACTGTTTTGCCATGACTAGCGCACCTCCTTTGCCATTGTCTCATACTGTTTTCCGGTAGCACATTCATAAGTATATGCCGCCCGGATCAGTGTTTTCTCCTCAAATGCATTTCCGATCAGCTGCATTCCGATCGGAAGGCCGTTCTTATCTTTCCCGACCGGAACTGTCATTCCCGGAAGTCCGGCAAGATTTACTGAGATCGTATAAATATCTCCCAGATACATCTTAAGCGGATCGCTCAGGCTCTCGCCAAGCCGGGGAGCTGTCGTCGGCGCCGCCGGTCCCAGGATGATATCGTAATACTCAAACGCCTTGTCGAATTCCTTTTTGATCAGCGCTTTTGTCCGGAGGGCTTTCAAGTAGTACGCGTCATAATACCCGGAGCTGAGCACGAATGAGCCGAGCATGATGCGGCGTTTTACTTCCGGGCCGAACCCCTCGGAACGGGTCTTCTTGTACATGTTGTGAAGCCCCTCGTATTCTTTCGTCCGATAGCCGTATTTCACGCCGTCGAAGCGTTCCAGGTTCGAGCTTGCCTCCGCGGAAGCGATCGTATAATATGCCGGAATCGCATATTTCACAAGTCGCAGATCAAACGTCTCGACGACCGCCCCGTTTTCTTCCAGTACTTTCGCCGCCCGCAGGACCGCCTTTCTCACTTCCGGATCAAGGCCGTCTCCCATATAGTCTTTCGGTATGCCGATCTTCAGACCTTTTGCATTATTCTCCAGAGCGCTCGTAAAATCATAATCGTCTCTGTCTATGGATGTACTGTCTTTCGGGTCGTGGGATGCGATCGCCTCGAGAAATGCCGCGCAGTCAGACACGTCTTTCGCAACCGGTCCGATCTGATCCAGTGAAGATCCGTAAGCGATCAGTCCGTATCTGGAAACTGTTCCATAGGTCGGCTTCAGACCGACCACGCCGCAGAAGGAACTGGGTTGCCGGATAGAACCGCCCGTATCCGACCCGAGCGCGCCGAAGCATTCGCCCGCCGCCACCGCCGCGCAGGAACCGCCGGAAGAGCCGCCCGGCACATGCGCTGTGTTGTGCGGATTTCTCGTCGGTCCGTAGTACGAAGTCTCGGTGGTGCTCCCCATGGCGAATTCATCCATGTTTGTCTTCCCGATGATCACTGCCCCGGCTTTCTTTAAATTCTCTACCGCCTCTGCAGTATATGTGGGTTTAAAATTCGAGAGTATCTTAGAGCTGCATGTCGTAAGCTGTCCTTTGATACACATGTTGTCCTTGACCGCAACCGGCACGCCTGCCAGCGGTCCGGTCAGCTCGCCTGCGTCGATCTTCTTCTGGACCTCTTCCGCCTGTGCAAGTGCTCCGGCCTCGTCCAGCGTCACGTAACTGTTGACCACCGGCTCTGCTTCCTTTGCACGGTCGAGCGCCGCCTGGACAGCTTCCCTCACCGTGATCTCGCCGGCTTTTATCTTTTTTCCCAGCTCAAGGGCTGTAAGTTCTAATATTTCCATGATCTATGCCGCCTTTCTGTCATGATGTGTTCTCAGCCGATCGTTCTCGGCACTTCAAAGGTGTCCTCTTTTCTCTGCGGTGCGTTCGCCAGAGTCTCTTCCCTGCCGTCGCCGTTTGTCACCACATCCTCGCGGAATACATTATTTACCGGAAATACATGGGACATCGGCTCGATCCCCGATGTGTCCAGTTCATTCAGTGTATCAATGTAATCCAGCATCTTCTCCATGTCAGCTTTCGCAGCCTCTTTTTCTGTATCTGATAACTCGAGCTTTGCCAGGATCCCGACATACTCGATGGTTTCGTCTGATATCTTGTTTGCCATGACTGTCTCTCCTTTCTCCGATCCGCCGGCAGCTCTGATCCGCCGCCTCAAGATCTGTTTGCACTGATCGGCTGTATATTCATCCCTCTGTACGCATACCGCCTTATGGTTCCAGTCTGCTCATATCTCTCGGGAACAGTGTCGTCTCGCGGACATTATCGTCGCCTGTCAGTTTCATTGTCAGACGTTCCAGCCCGATCCCCAGTCCGCCGTGAGGCGGCATGCCGTATTTGAACGTACTCAGATACTGCTCCATTCCTTCTTCCGTCATGCCGCGCTGTTCCATCTTGGCAAGCAGACTCTCGTAATCGTGGATACGCTGTCCTCCCGTCGTGATCTCCATTCCGCGGAACAGAAGGTCAAAGCTCAGCGTATAAGTCGGATCCGCCGGATCGTCCATCGCATAGAACGGGCGCTTCCTCGACGGATAGTGTGTGACGAACACGAAATCCGCATCCCATTTTTCTTTCGCGTATCTGCTGATCAGCACTTCCTCTTCCGGCTCCAGATCATACGGGCTTCTGATCTTGCGTCCGTATTCCTCTGATACAAGTTTCTTTATCTCATCGAAACGCACTGCCGGGATATCTTCTGTCTTCGGGATCTCGATCCCGAGTATCCGGATCTCGTCCGCATAGTCTTTTTCAAGGAGTTTCATCGTATACTGGAGATATCCGGTCTCCATCGCCATCACATCCTCGAACCCGTCGATATATCCCATCTCAAAATCAAGGCTCGTATATTCGTTCAGATGACGCTTTGTATTATGTTTCTCCGCACGGAATACCGGGGCTGTCTCGAATACTCTGTCAAATACCCCGACCATCATCTGTTTGTAGAACTGGGGGCTCTGCTGCAGGATTGCCGGCCGGTGGAAATAATCCAGACGGAACAGGTTCGCACCGCCCTCCGCACTCTTAGCTCCGATCTTCGGCGTGTGGATCTCTGTAAAGCCTTCGCCGTAAAGGAAATCGCGGAATCCTCTTACAAGTCCTTCCTGGATCCGGAATCTTGCCCTCTCCCTTAAGTTTCTCAGAGAGATCGGACGGTAGTTGAGCTTTGCCTCAAGCGAAGTGTTCAGCTTCCACTTTGCGATCGGCAGAGGCATGGGCGCCGCCGGTTCGCTTAAGATGCGGATCCCTCTCAGACGGATCTCGATGCCGTGGGGCGCTTTCTCCGATCCCGCCACGATACCTGTAACTTCTACCGTGGCAGCCTCTTTGACATCCTTGAGATCAAAGCCCGACACGCCTTTCTCATACACACACTGCACAAGGCCGCCGCGTTTTCTGAGGATCACGAAAGCCACCGTACCCATGTCACGGATCGTGTGGACAGCTCCGTTTACCTTAACCGTCTGACCTTTCATCTCTTCCATAAGCAGGTCTGCAAGTTCCAGAGTTTCTGATTTCTTTACACCTTTTACCAGTTCCATTTTTCTTTCTCCTTTCAGATGCCGTATCCCGGAGAAATAAAAAAGCCCCGGGATACTTAAGTATCCCGGGACGGAAATTATCAAGATAAAATCCGCGGTACCACCCGCATTGAACCCCCGCACTAAAACTCGACCTTCGCCTCCGGCTCGTTCTCGTTAAGTACTTTTGGTTCCCCTCTATGCATGTAACGTATGCCTTACGTACCGCCCTACTTTGTGCCAGGTTTCCTGCCCTGCATCTGTTCAGACGGTCAGCTCCCAAGTGTTCCCTTAGTCTCCTCCGCTGTCCGGCGCTCTCAGTCGGTGACGCCAACTTCCTGTCAGTTTCTGGATACCAGAGTCTTGTTCATTGCCTTTGTCTATTTTAACACTTTAGTCTGTTAAAATATGTTTTCAATAATAGCACACCGATTTTCAAATTGCAAGCACTTTTTTGTAAAATCACAGTTCAATCACAGTTCAAATAGCAGTTCAATGAGCAAAACTGCGGCGTCAGCCGCGATAAGCACGCAGTGCAGTTTTGCGAATGGCGCGGGCCAAACTGTTACTCCTCCAATTCTTCTCTCACGACTTCCAACGCTTTATCCAGCTGGTTATCGGCCTCCGGATTATTTTCGTCATACTCATACTCTACTTCCACATCCGGCTCTACACCTGTTCCGTTGATGCTCCTGCCACTCGGTGTATAATACTCGGCAATAGTCACTTTCAAGCAGGTGCCGTCCCCCAGATCCATGAGCTGCTGCACTACGCCTTTCCCGTATGTCGTCATGCCGACGATCGTTCCCGTGCCGTAATCCTGTATCGCTCCGCTGAATATTTCCGAGGCGCTTGCACTGTACTGATTGACGAGAACAGCCAGAGGCTTTGTAAATTCATGCTTTCCATCGCAGCTGATCTCCTCGGTATTGCCGTACTTATCTTTTGTGGATACGATCGTCCCCTCCGGCAGAAGGAGTTTCAGCATATCCGTTACGGTTGTCAGATTGCCGCCCGGATTTCCTCTCAGATCGATAACGAGCCCCTGCATGCCCTGTGACTCCAACTCCTCAAGCGCCGCCTCAAACTGGTCATATGTCACGCTGTCAAACTCGCTTACCGCTATATAGCCGATCTGACCGTCTTTCATCTCACTGCTGACTGTCTGCACTTCAATGATGTCACGTGTAGCCGTCAGTTCTACTTCTTCTCCGTCCCGCAGCACACAGAGGGTCACGTCTGTCCCCTGTTCTCCTTTGATCCAGGATACCACCGTTTCAAGATCCTGTCCGGATACAGAGCGGCCGTCAACCTCATATATGACATCTCCCTGCTTCATTCCCGCCTTATCCGCCGGTGAATCCTCATACACATTGCTCACCGTGATCTCACCGCTGTCCAGACTTTGGGACATTGTAGCGCCGATCCCCGAGAATTCGCCGTTTGTAGACTCATAGAGGGCTTTTGTCTCTTCTTCATCGTAATACTCCGTATATGGGTCGCCCAATGCCTCTGCATATCCGGAATATATGCCGTCGATCAACGCATCTTCATCAATGTCATCCTCATACAGATAACATCCCTCGATCAGGCTGTTGATCCGATCCAGCTTTTCATTTACATCTGCTTCGGACACCGTACTCGCTGCCGTATAATCCCCATTACGTATGGCGGAAAGCACTTTCCACGTTCCTGCCGCGCCGCAGATAATGAGAGCAGTGACCAGCGCGCCTGTCAGGACGCCCGCACCGAATCTCCCTCTTTCGTTCCCGTTCTCCTTGTTCCGATCCATCTTTTCTCCACGCCTCCGATATTTACTTGCTGTATAAAATTCTGTTCTCTGTCTGTTTTATCCGTTTCTCCGGACTTTTACCAGAAAAAGGACAAAGCGGAACTCTTTTTCCACTTTGTCCTCCCTTACTCTTACCTGTATATCATATCCGTATACTTCCGGCATGGACATTTGATATGTCCATGATCTTATACTTTCAGATGCTTGCGCACTGTGAAGAAACTTCCCAGGAAACCGATCCCGATACCCATGGCAAGCCCGATCGGAAGCAGGATCTGATAAACTGTTCCAACCGGCAGGAAATCTATGATATTCTGCAGGATCTGGAATTTCGTCATAATATACTCTACCGCTCTGTCATACAGGAAGTACAGCAGTGTCAGCGGGATCGCAGCGCCGAACACACCGATGATCAGACCCTCAATCACGAACGGCGACCGGACCACAAAGTCCTTGGCGCCGATGTATTTCATGATCGCGATCTCCTCCTTGCGGACCGTGATACCCATTGTAACCGTATTGCTGATCAGGAAGATCGACACGCCGAGCAGTATGATAATGATCGCAATTGACACGATCGCTACCAGCGTATTCACACTGGAAAGTGTATTTGCGACTACATCTGACTTATTAACATCACGTACTCCGTCCAGATTCTCCGCAAAATCTACCAGTTCATTCTGTGTTTCAGAAAGAGAACGGCTTCGCGCCACCAGACTCTGGTCGTCATTATCCATAGTCTCCATATATACTTCATAGTTATCAGAACTTGCAAGCGGATTGTCGTCCTTGAATCCCTCCGCCAGCTCCGGATTGTCGCCGAAGTATTCTTTCTGGAACTCTTCCCACGCCTCGTCTGCCGAGACATACTTTACCTCTGCCACGCCTTCATGGTTTTCGAGCTGTTCTCCGATCTCTTCTTTCTGCTCATCTGTTGCGTCCTCATCAAAGAATACCGTGATGGCGACGCCTTCCTCTGCAGTCCTTATGATATACTGAAAGTTTACAAGAATCGAGAAAAATAATCCAAACAGGAAGATACAAGCTGACATCGTCGCAATGGATGCGAGTGAAAACATCTTGTTCCTCCAGATATTCTTGATACCCTGTTTTCCTACGTATCCAATTGTACTAATCCTCATTTATATACCCACCTTTTTGTTCATCACTGACGATCACGCCCTGTTTCATCGTGATCACTCGTTCGTTCATCTCGTTTACGATCTCCTGGTTATGCGTAACGACAAGCACCGTCGTTCCGCGTTCATTCGCCTCCTTCAGAATACTCATGATCTCCCATGAGTTCGTCGGGTCCAGGTTTCCGGTAGGCTCATCCGCCAACAGTATGGCTGGTTCATTTACAAGGGCTCTCGCAATGGCGACACGCTGCTGCTCGCCGCCCGAAAGCTCTTTCGGGAAAGATTTATATTTCTGCGCAAGTCCGACCAGAGAAAGAGCAGCCGGCACTTTCTTCTTGATGATCCGGGTCGGCGTCTCTGTCACACGCAGAGCAAAAGCGATATTTTCGTAGATATTTCTGTCTTTCAGCAGACGGAAATCCTGGAAGACAACTCCGAGTCCTCTTCTGTACTTCGCTATATTGCGGTGCTTCATCCTGTTCAGGTTCTGCCCGTTCACGATGATCGTTCCCTCGGTCGGATTCAGCTCCTTCATGATCAGTTTGATCAGAGTAGACTTTCCGGATCCGCTGTCGCCTACGATAAAGACAAACTCGCCCCGCTCGATCTTCACGGAAATTCCGTTCAGGGCTGCATTACCTTTGGAATACTCCTTTGTCACCTTTCTTAATTCAATCATATGTTCCTCCTAATTATTCATACCCCTGCCCTTGCATCATATACAGTCTCAGAACTCCAAAGACTCCATATAATTCATATATTTTACGACCATCAGCGCGATCTTGAATGTGATAGCATCCTCGAAAACGCGAAGATCCAGACCGGTGCTCTTCTGGAGCTTATCCAGTCTGTATACAAGAGTATTTCTGTGAATATAAAGCTGCCTGGACGTTTCTGATACATTAAGACTGTTTTCAAAGAATTTATTGATCGTCGTCAATGTCTCCTCATCAAAATCGTCCGGAGATTTCCCCTCGAAAATCTCTTTGATGAACATCTTGCACAGCGGGATCGGCAGCTGATAGATCAGACGTCCGATGCCCAGGGTGGTAAATGCCACGATATCCTTTTCGTCGAAGAATATCTTTCCGACGTCGAGCGCGAGCTTGGCTTCTTTGTAAGACTTGGACACTTCCTTGATGTCGCCTACGATCGTTCCGTACGCGATGCGGATCTGCTCCTCTCCTCCCTCGTTGCGGAGCGTATCCAGCATCTCCTGTGCCATTTTCTCGAGTTCTTTATTGCCGTCTTTCTCACTGAGCTCCTTTACCACGATGATATTCTTCTCGTCAACCGCAGTGATAAAGTCTTTGGACTTTCCGCCCAGCAGGCCCCTTACATTTTCGAGCGCAGCATTATCCCTCTCGTGCGATGTCTCAATAATAAAGATAACACGTTTTACTTCTGTGTCAATATGTAATTTTTTCGCACGGTTATAAATGTCTACTAAAAGCAGGTTGTCGAGGAGCAGGTTTTTGATGAAGTTATCCTTGTCAAACCGCTCTTTATATGCTACCAGCAGGCTCTGGATCTGAAACGCCGCGATCTTGCCGAGCATGTACACGTCCTCGGTGTCCCCGTCCGCGAGGAGCACATACTCAAGCCTCTGTTCATCAAAGATCTTGAAAAACTGACACCCCTGGATCACCTGACTGTCTGCGGGGGATTCCACGAATGAAAGCACCGCGTCGCTGCGGTCCTGCGGACTGTCAAATGTAGCCGCAAGCTCTTTCCCCTCCGTGTCAAGGACACAGAAATCCACTCTCGCAATCCCTTTCAGGCCATCGATCGTATTTTGTAGTATCTGATTTGAAATCATAGCTCTTCCTCCACTCCTCCAGAAAACATGTACACTTTTCACAAAATTTGAGCAAAAAAAATATTCAAATTCACATATTCACGTACTATATTAATGCAAAACACCAAAAAAATAAAGAGGAAATCCATCTTTTTTATGCATTTCCTCAAATGTTTTACAAAAAATTCATATTATCTTTCTTTCTGCTGCTTTTCCACCTGTCTGCGGAACATTGTTTTCCGGAAGAAATGTCTGATCTGCTGCAAAACCTTTCTGTCATCATAGCTTCTCGAAAGCATCGGGCCGCATCCGAACCAGAGCCTTGTATTGAGCAGAGTCTTGTTTCTGCTGATAAAGCTTTCCTGATATGGCGAGGAGAGGACCGACAGGACACAGTCTGTCTCCGTACCGTTGATATCGTTTACAACTTCTTCCTCCCTGCTGTCTGCTGGATCCAGACAGGCATGGCCGCTTATGCGGATCCCTCTGTTATAGTGCCGGATCGCATTTTCCGCCCGGGAAAGCTCCTCTTCCGTGTCCGCCAGAAGATAGATCCTCTTCTGATTCTTCTGAAGGTATTTCATAAACATTTTCAGAAATATTCTGTTTTCAGTTTCTTTCAGTTTTACTCTGTCATGGATCTCCGCCGCCTCAAGTATCTCGGCCTCCCCGGGAAGTACCAGTTTAAACTCTTTTGCCCGGGCTGTCCACGTTTCGTCCTCCTGATTGTTCATCAGAGAATCCATGGTCATTATTTCTATTGTATCAACCGGGTCATCTTCCATGAACCGCATAGCCTGAAGCATCGTCTCTTTCGCTGTCAGACAGTCCATCCGGATCCCCAGGACTTCTATCTTATCTTCCATAGCTGTATCACCTATCGTCTCCCCAGTTGTACAATTTTATCAAATCTACACTTTTTTGTAAAGTTTTACCGATTTTGTTTTATTGTTTTTTTATTGTTTCTCCCTCTTCTTCTTTGTCACCATGCCCCCGATGCGCCCGGTTTCTTTTGATGTAAGAGACTTCCAGCCTTCCGATAACACTCTGTCCAGAAGTCCCAGTTCTTCTGCCACTTCATACTTCATTTTCTCCTCAGGCTCCAGGTTGTTAAGATCGATCTTTTTCTCTTTCTTCTTTGACACAGTACCCCTTCTTTCCGCTTTTTCAGGAGTATTGCCGAATTTCTGCCAGAATATTCACGGCAAATGTCCGCTCATGCAAGCATAGCGTCCACCCGCCGGATTTGTCACACAAAAGTACCGGACGCTCTGAAGAACGCCCGGTACTTTATGATAGTTCACTCTGTTTTTCCTACATCATCGGACTGTCCGGTATGATGATCGCAGCTATGATATACCCCAGTATCCCGCTGCCCGACAATCCAAACAGTACAAACAACAGCCGGATCAGCGTAGGATCGATATTAAAATACTCCGCAATTCCTCCGCACACTCCACACAACATCCTGCTTTCTCTTGAACGATACAATCTTTTTCCCTGCATGGTCTGAATCCTCACTTTCTCTGATTTAATCGCATCTTCTATTTTTCACGATCGGCTTTATTCAAATATGATCTCCATCCTGCCTATCCTGCACTCCGCATCTATCATGCAGCTGCTGCCGTTATCTATCTTCATCTGATTACGAAGGCCGCTGTAAGCTTCATCACCCACGATAAGTTCTCCCGCTGAGCAGGACAGTTCATAATTATAAGTTTCCATCTCTCCCGGCAGGGTAAAGAGAACTTCCCCGACATCGCAGTTAAGATCTGCGTTTTGCACTACTTCACCCTGTAGTGTGACCTGTCCGGCTCCGCAGTCCGCCTCAAGCACATCTGCATAGAAACCTTCCGCAATGATCTGGCCAGCTCCCACGTCAAGAGAGATCTCTTCCGCCGAAATGCCTTCCATCTCAAGCATTCCCGCTCCTACGTCAGCAGAAAAGCATTTATAATGTGTCCCACGCGGGATACTGATATACAGCATTTCTGCAGCGGCAGTATTCCACTTCAGGCCGCGATGTCCGTCCGTCTCCAGTTCCAGCTCTCCTCCATCCTGAGAAACTGCGATGTCTCCCCGGATCTCAGGGCTGAGCTGTGATGTATCCACAATGACCGCGTCACTATCGGAAGGTGATACGATCACACTCAGATAGGACAGATCCAGTGATATTTCAGTAATCCCGTCATAGGCCGTGATCATATTTCCGTCCGGTTCCCCCGGAACATATCCGTCGTCAGGATCTCCGCTGTCCGCTATAATATCCGGGATCTCTTCCAATCCATCCCGAACATTCTGAGCGCTTTCTTCTGTCTCCACGATCCTGCCGAACCGCTGCAGCCACTCATGCACCGGTCCCGATTCATCCGTATTACTCAGCATTCTAAGCCCGCCCAGCGCGACACCTGCCACCGTCATCACAATACCCACTGCCGCCATGACCGCGCATACGATCCAGAACACTTTCCATCCTGATTTCATCCCTTACACCGCCTTTCCGTAAAACGGTCTTCTGCACAGGTTTACAAATCCCCTGAGCATTGCCGGATACACTATGATACAGAGCTTCACTGTCCCGACTGTAGCGGCCATTCCGAGCACAAACAGAAGGATCCCGATCCCTGCTGCCACAAGCGCCGCCGACGGGACTGCAGCCACAGCAACGAGCCCGACAATGACCGTACAGCCTCCCGCGATCATGATCGATACCGCCGTGATCACAAGAGCTGCAAAGAAACATACCACAGCCGCTGCGATACCGAAAACTGCAAGGGCGATCCCCAGCGTCACCGGCCACAGGACGACCGCGATCGCGATGATCAGGATGATCTCCAGCGTATTGCTGGTCCACGGTCTGCTTTTGCCTGCACCGCCGTCCGCACTTCCTGCGCCGTTCCCCGATCTGTCCCGTCCGGATCCTGCTCCGGGACCTGCCTGACCGCCGATGTTTCCGTCAGCAGAGCGCTGTCCGTATTTCTCCATATAGTCCTTGCGTTCATAATCCGCTTCGTTAAATTGTGTCCCGTAATAGTCCGCCTTGATCGACTCGGCCACTTTCTCCGGGCTTCCCAGCTCCCGGATCACATCCGCCTCGTTCGCCTCGCCGGCATCCGCGAAATAATCTGCATAATACTGAACCGCCGCCTGCCGCTCTTCTTCCGGCATATCGGCGAGCAGCCGTTCAAGTTCAGCCATAAATCCCATACGGTTCATGCAGTCACACCTCCCTCAAATATCTCGTTGATCTTCTGGATATAAGTCTTCCACTCTGACTTATACAGCCGAAGCTGCGCCATCCCTCTGGATGTCACCTTGTAATATCTCCTGTTTCTGCCGTCAAACTGCCTGTCATACACTTCCAGACACTCATCTTTCTGCAGGCGCCGCAGAACCGGATACAATGTCGATTCCGACACGTCTATGACTCTGCGCACATCCTGAGTGATCTTATAGCCGTATGTCCCCTCGTCCTCCCGGGAGACAACGGCAAGTACGATCGCGTCCAGAAGCGCCGCACCTGTATTAAATACCATGCAACCACCCTTCCTGGAACCGGGCTGATCTTTCCATCACGCCTCTGTTCTTTTCTTGACCCCATAATACTATGTCGTTTTCTATATTATATTTTGTATAATATTAGTTGTCAATATAATATTGCTTAAGTTATATAGAATGATTTCTAAAGATTCCCTAAAGAATACGGCGGATAGCTGCGGGCATATGTTCCATCCATATGCCCGCAGCTATCCGCCGTATTCTTATACAAAACAGTTTTCCAGATTTTAACTTATGACTAGAACAGCTTATCAAACCGCTCCATTGCTTCTCTTGTCTTCTCATGGGTTCCGAATGACGTCAGACGGAAATGATTCTTTCCGTTCACGCCGAACCCTGCCCCCGGCGTTCCGACTACCTGGATATTTTCAAGCAGATGATCAAAGAGTTCCCATGACTCCATTCCGTTCGGGCACTTGAACCAGATATAAGGCGAGTTTACTCCGCCGGTGAACGGAATATTCTTCTTGCGGAGCGTCTCCGCGATCACGCGGGCATTTTCCATATAGTAAGAAATATTTTCCATACACTCGTTCATGCCCTGCTCTGTAAATACCTGCGCAGCCGCATACTGGATGATATACGGTGTGCCGTTGAATTTCGTGGACTGTCTTCTGTTCCACATATCATGCAGGCTCAGTTCTTTTCCGTCCGAAGTGCCAAATACCAGTTCTTTCGGCACAACCGTATAGGAGAAACGTGTTCCCGTAAATCCGGCTGTCTTAGACAGTGAGCAGAACTCGATCGCACACTTTTTCGCCCCTTCCACCGCATAAATGCTGCGCGGCAGTTCCGGCTCGGATACGAATGCTTCATAAGCAGAGTCAAAAAGGATCACAGCTTTATTTGCAAGCGCATAGTCCACCCACGCTTTTAACTGCTCTTTGTTATAACATGCTCCGGTCGGATTGTTCGGAGAACACAGGTAAATGATATCCGCTTTTACACTGTCATCCGGCATCGGAAGGAAATTATTCTCCTCCGTTCCGTTCATATAGACGATCTGCTTTCCGTCCATTGTGTTTGTATCCACATAGACCGGATAGACCGGATCCGGCACAAGGATCACATTGTCCTTTGCAAAAAGCTCTGTAATATTTCCTGTATCGCTCTTCGCGCCATCAGAGATAAACACATCATCCGCGTCAACTTCCACGCCATTTCTTGCATAATAGTCTGCAACGGCCCTGCGCACGAATTCATATCCCTGCTCCGGTCCGTATCCTTTAAATGTCTCAGACACAGCCTGCTCGTCCACCGCTTTGTGAAGTGCATCGATTGCGCTCTTAGTGAGCGGACGGGTCACGTCTCCGATCCCAAGGCGGATGATATTTTCCGCTTTGTCGGGATGATTTTCCTCGTATACCTTTACTCTGCGCGCGATCTCCGCGAAAAGATAGCTGTCCTGTACGTTCAGATAATTTTCATTTAATTTTGGCATCTTGATCTTCCTTTCCATCTTTACATCAGAAAAAAGCGGGATGGTTCCGGCATGCCGCCCCATTGCGGCAGGACGGGACTCAGGAGCCCGCTCTTATGATCTGCATCACTATATTAGCAGAAAACACCTGCTTTGAAAAGTGTTCTTTCCCTATTTTGGCTGCTCCCGGAACTGGATCTCCCCGGTTTCTGCGTTCATTCCGTCCACGATCGCCAGCGACTCGAGCTGATAACCAAGGTTGCGGATGATACGGCCGCCGGACTGGAATCCTTTTTCGATCGCGATCCCGATCCCTTCCACTGTTGCCCCGGAAGACTGGACGATCTGGATCAGCCCCTGAAGAGCGCACCCGTTTGCCAGAAAGTCATCGATGATCAGCACGTGGTCTTCAGGCGACAGGAATTTCTGCGCCACGATCACATGATTGATGCATTTATGCGTAAAAGATTCAACCTCTGCGACGTACATATCGCCGTCCAGGTTGATACTCTGTGATTTCTTCGCAAATACGACAGGCACATCAAAATGCCGGGCGGCAATACATGCGATCCCGATCCCCGAAGCCTCGATCGTCAGGATCTTGTTGATCGGCTTGTCCGCAAATCTGCGCTTGAACTCAGCCCCCATCTGATCCAGCAGTTTGATATCCATCTGATGGTTCAGGAAGCTGTCCACCTTCAGTACGTTTCCTTCTTTTACTACACCGTCTTTTACGATTCGTTCCTCCAGAAAATTCATCTCTTACTCCTTCTCCTCTGTACTGTTATTATCTGTACTGTTCCCACTGTCTTCAAATATAAGGAATACCCTCCGCAATATGTAGGAATTGATCCATGCGATCAGCGATCCTCCGATCAGGAACCAGAGCGGGATCGCAAACATCAGCGTCGCCGTATTCCACAGCGATGCGATCACCGCGGCCACTGCCACCGCGACCATCAGGATCGTATACGGGAGCCTTCCGACCGTAAGGATCAGCGCATTGCGGAGCGTAGCGCGCGTCGTATTCTCGTAGCGCGCTGTCAGCGGGAACACATAGATCATGACCGACAAAAGGATAAATCCCACCAGAAGGAATATAGCCCTCATCACAAATCCCGCCGTTCCGGGCAGCGCCCCTGCCACTCTGTAATCGATCCAGCAGACGATCCCCAGCAGGAGCAAGATGAGCCATATGACCGTACTCTGCTTAAAATTGGACTTGAACGCCTTGAAAAATCCTCTGAAAATGTATCCCTCTTCGTTTCTTACCATTTTCAGCATGATCGTGTACAGCGCTGTCGTAGATGCGCCGATCGTTATGATCGGGATGCAGCAGATCAGCCACAGGACATTGAGGCAGACCATATCGCATATCTTATTCAGCGCTCTCACGATCACATTGTCCGTAATATTAAATCTCATAACTATCTCCTGTCTTTCCTGATTGATTTCTTACAGTATAGCACAGCAAAAAAAATGATACAATCTGAAGATGCAGCACTTCGACGATCCGGATCGTCTCTGATATCCCTGTCCCTTGCTATCTCTGCCTTACTGACCTATAATCAGGATATAAATATATGAACGGAGGACGACATGCTCGAAGTATCTCTCGCCGAAAAACTGATCGAACAGATCACCAGATATACGGATTACAATGTAAATATCATGAACGGAGACGGGATCATCATTGCCAGCCGGGATCCGGACCGCATCAGCGCCTATCACGAACCCGCCTGGCGGATCCTGCACGGGAAAGAGGACATCATCACTGTAGATTCTGACAGCGACTATCCGGGCGTCAGCCGCGGGATCAATATGGCGATCGAAATAGACGGCAGGCGTGCGGGAGTCGTCGGAGTTACCGGTGACCCTGACGAGATCCGTCCCATAGCACTCATCATCAAAATGTCTATTGAGACGATGATCCGATACGAGGATCAGAAAATGCGCATGCTGCGCCGCCGGACAAAAGAAGAATGTCTGTTGGAGATGATCCTCACAGATGAAGCTCCGGATCCCGGCAGACTGCGCGGACTTATGAAAGAGCTCGGCTATCGCACAGATGTTCCGCGGACAGCTGTCCTCTGCCGGACCGTCAAGTCCGGCAGACAGGCTGTGCTCTCTCTTATGAAAAGCAGTCCCCTGTACCGGAAAGACGACATCCTGCTGCTCCCCGGGGAAGAATATATCCTGCTCTTCAAATCCGGCATATCCGCCCCGTCCCCCGGGCAGCATACAGCTATTTTGAAAGAGCATCAGCTCCTGGCCGGAGAATACCTGCAGTGGATCAGCGATCATCTTTCTCCCAGGGATATGGTCTGTTCCTTTTATGCGGGCACTCTCCAGAACACCCCTCTTCAGTATCACGCCGCCTATATGCACTGCAAATGGCTGGAAAAGCACACGGACGGTCCGGGGCGCATCGTCTCGTTCTATGACCATATCGGTGAATACACCGCTCAATGCATCCCTTTCCGGGAACTGCAGCAGATCTACAGTGTATACGGAGATGCCATGCCGGAAGAACTCCGCGCCCGCTGTCTGGAGATCGCGGGCAGCCTGATCGACAGCGATTTCAATATAGCTGCCGCTGCCAGGAAGACTTACATGCATAAGAATACGTTCACCTATCAATATAACAAACTGTGCGGACAGCTCGGGATCGATCCGCGGTCGTCTTCTCTGGATAAATGGTTTATGACATTCCTTTATTACTATCTAAAGCGTGCCGCAGCCCCAGAGTCCAGGGAGCAGCATAAGTGACCCTGTACTTTCGCGCCGGTATCTGCGGATTTGTTCCCGGGACACAAGATTTAACCTGTTTTTTGTACATGCGGGGCATGAATTAAAAATTTCCCTCTGCTAAAATATACGTAGGCATCATAACCGGAGCTTCTGCTCCTGACCATATTTATAAGAGGTGAGATCTATATGAAATTCTTATTTGCATCAGATTCTTTCAAAGGAACCCTTTCTTCCAGGCGGACTGCCGAGCTTCTTACACAGGCTGCCAGAGAGGTTTTCCCAGCCTGCGAGTGCAGGTCCGTAGAAGTCGCTGACGGCGGCGAGGGGACGACCGACGCGGTCCTGTCTGCTGTCAGCGGAGAAAGGGTCACTCTGCCCGTGCACGGGCCTTTGGGAGAAATAACTGAAAGTTACTACGGGATACTGGATGACAGGAAAGCCATTATGGAAATGGCATCCGCCTCGGGACTTCCTCTCGTCCCCGGCTCCCTCCGCGATCCCCGCCGGACTTCGTCCTACGGCACCGGCGAAATGATCGCCGATGCCCTGGAAAAAGGCTGCCGCGACATCTCCATCGCGATCGGCGGCTCTGCCACGAATGACGGCGGGATGGGCTGCATGCGTGCCCTGGGCGTCAGATTTCTCGATAAAGACGGGAATGAACTGGCAGGATGCGGCCAGGATCTCATAAATGTAAAGACGATCGATACGGTCGGCATCCACCCGCTCGTAAAAGGCGCTTCCTTTACCGTGATGTGCGACGTCACGAATCCGCTGTGCGGAAAAGACGGCGCTACATATACTTTTGGAAAGCAAAAAGGCGGGACGCCGGAAATACTGGATGAACTCGAAGAAGGGATGCAGAATTACCGGGATATCATCCGGAACCAGTTCGGGATCAACATGGATGAAATCGCGGGCGCCGGAGCAGCCGGCGGCCTTGGCGCTGCGCTTATGGTATTTCTCAACGGGAAACTGAAATCCGGTATTGAGACCGTACTTGACCTCGTAGATTTTGACCGGAAGCTTGACGGAGTTTCTCTTGTAGTAACCGGAGAAGGTTCGACGGACTGGCAGTCTGTATTCGGGAAAGTCATGCAGGGCGTGGGCATGCGCTGCAAAACGCACGATATCCCTGCCGTCGCCATCGTAGGAAGCATGGGCAAAGGCGCAGAAGATATTTTCGGATATGGGATCGATTCGATCCTTACGACTGTAAACGGGATCATGCCGCTTGAAGAAGCGCTGGAACGTGCGGACGAGCTGTACCTCGGAGCGGCAAGGCGGATGTTCCGCATGCTGAAAGCCGGAATGGTCCTAAAACCGGAAGAAACCTATGATCGTCACCGCCTTTGACAGAAAGAAATGCCGGGCGTCTTTTCCGACCGCCCGGCATTTGCTGATCATAAAAAAAAGAAAGCGGGTGATGAGAATCGAACTCACGTATCCAGCTTGGAAGGCTGGTGTTCTACCATTGAACTACACCCGCGTCATCTCTGACACAATCGGTATCTTATCATACAATCTCATAAAATGCAAGAACTTTTTTTAATTTTATGCGCCGATTTATGTGGCAAAGATCTAAAAAAGCTCTAAACTCCCCGGATTTTTGCGGATCTTATGACAGTTCAGCCCGCAGTGCTGTTAAGAACACCGGCGGGCTGAACTGTCTGGACTTTATTTACTGTATTGCTTCTTTACTGTATTACTTCTTTATACGGAGCGTGTTTTTTCAGCGCTTCTGTCATACGGGCCATTTCGCTGAGATCTCCGATCAGGATCACGCCGGACAGCCGGTTATTCAGGAAATAGTATTTCCTGTACTGTCCTTTGCCCATGTCTCTGAATTCCACAGTCTTATACAGCAGGTTCGGATTCTTGCCGTTATCTCCCGCCGCAAAGAGAGCTGTGTTCATGCCATGGAAGGTAAGCGCCGCCTCGACCGGCTCGTACTCCAGCGTCTCGCCCGCCGCATTTGCTCCGGCGATCCTTCCCTGTTCTACTGCCTCCGGCCAGATCGCATAATCAGCGCCTTCATATTCCGCGCAGTCTCCGCACGCATAGACTCCCGGTATGCTGGTCGCCATATGGGCGTCCACTTTCACAGCCCGTCCGATATCCAGACCGATGGACTGCGCCAGATCCGTCTTCGCCCTGACGCCCGCAGATACAATGACCATGTCCGCCGGTATCGTCTCGCCGCCTCCGATGCGCACGCCGCTTACGTGGCCCTCTCCTTCAATAGCCGCCACCGTAACGCCTGTCCGGATCGCCACGTCATGCTTCGCCGCGATCTCCTTAAGGATCTCCGCCGATCCGCTGTCGAGCTGGCGTCCCATGAGCACCGGAGCCACCTCCAGAACCGTTACGTTAAGCCCTGCCTTCTTCAGTTCCCACGCGGCCTCCAGACCGAGCACGCCGCCTCCGATCACCACTGCATTTTCGGCAGTCTGCATGAGGCTCTCTACTTTCTCCACATCACTCAGACGGCGGATGGCAACCACTTCCGGAAGGCCGTGTCCCTCCATCGGCGGGATGAAGCATTCGCTTCCCAACGCATAGATCAGACGCGTAAACTGAATCTTTTCTCCGCTGTCCAGAAGGACTTCTTTTGCATCCATATCAACGGAAGCCACCTGTTTGCCGAGCATCTGGTATACACGGTTCTCCTCATACCATTCCGGTCTTTCGATGGCGATCTGCTCTGCACTCAATCCTGCAACGATGGATTTCGTCAGCATCGGACGGTTATAGGACGGATACGGCTCATTGGAGATCATCACAATGGAGCCTGTCTTATCCCTCTCGCGGATCGCTTTCGCCGCATTGAATCCCGCCGCTCCGTTTCCGAGGATCACATAGTATTCCTGTGTATCGTTTGTATAACCGGTGTCTTCTACTTCCACCGGCACAAAGTTCTCTTTTCCGACGCCGCACACCGGGCAGATTTCCAGGGAAGCGTCAAATATCTCGCCGCAGACAAGGCATTTGACAAGGCTTCTTGCGCCTTTCTTCTTCGGCTTCACCGGCTCTTTATTCTGAACGACGCATCCGAACTGATATCCGTACTCATACGCGCTCACCAGATCCGCCTCCGACGGTTTGAACCGCACGCGGAATCCTTCGGATACTTTCATCTTTAACTGCTTTAATCTCTGCGTGATATTCGGGACGCCCTCGCCGCTCCAGCCGTAGCTTCCGAACGCGCCTGCGTATTTTCCCCCGTGTGTCGCCGGGAACATGCCCAAAGTCAGATCCCAGATCGGCTTTAACGCCTCCCCCACGATCGTAGGCGTGCCGAGAAGGATCCCGTCTGCGAAGAGAAGTTCTTCATTTACCTTCGCCGCATCTGCCTCCACCATATCGTAAGAGCGCACGTCGATATCGCCGCTGTCCTTTACACCCTCGGCGATCTTTTCCGCAAGCATCCCTGTATAACCGTAGGCGCTTACATAAGGTATAATGACTGTCTTCTTCGGATTCGGGTTCACAACAGTCGACCACTCTCTGTACTGCTTCATCACAGACTTGATGCGGTCGCCCACAAGCACCGGCCCGTGCCCTGTACAGATCATGGATATATCCATGTTTTCCACCCGGTCAAGAGCCTTGAGCATAAACGGCTTGAACGGTCCTATAATACAGTCATAGTAGTATTTCAGTGCTTTCTGATAATCCTCTTCGTTTTTAATCTCTGTAGAAACAACTTCCGGAAGACAGTAGTGGGAACCGAACGAATCGCATGTCACAAGGATCTGTTCTTCCTCAATGAATGTGTACATTGTATCCGGCCAGTGCAGATTCGGCACAAACATAAACCTAAGCGTCCGGTTTCCGATCGTCATCTTTTCCTCATCCCGCGCGGCGATCCCGACGAAATCACGGTTCACGATCTCTTTCAGGAAGCCCAGCGCACAGCCTGTGGCTATGATCTTCATCTGCGGGCTGTAATCAAGCAGCCTCTCCACGCTTCCCGCGTGATCTGGCTCGGTATGGCTGACGACAAGATAGTCGATCTTGTGTACATCGGTCACTTCCTGAAGTTTCTCCAGATATTCGTCACAGAACTTCGCCTTTGCCGTCTCGAAAAGGACGGTCTTGTCTCCCGCTTTCATCACATAAGAGTTATAGGTCGTTCCAAACTCTGTGTACATGATGATGTCGAATACTCTCAGCTTGTCATCGATAATGCCTGTCCAATAGAAATTGTCTCTCAGTTTTATACTTTTCATGTCTGCCTCCTTATCCTTCTTATATTTTTAGAATATTTATATACTTTTATCCACTTTGCCCCGCATCTTTCTGATGTCTGTATGTTTGGCTAAACGCCGGCTTTCTTACAGATATCCTCCAGGCAGCACCTATCACAGTTCGGTTTTGTCCGGGCCGTGCACACGTCTCTTCCGTGATAAACAAGCCGGTGGCAGAAGTCGCTGCCCTCTTCCGGCGGGATGATCTTCCAGAGCGCCATCTCAACCTTTTTCGGGTCTTTGATGCCGTCCACCAGCCCGATCCGGTTGACAAGGCGGATACAGTGGGTATCTGTCACGATCGCCGGTTTCCCGAACACATCGCCCATGATGAGATTCGCGCTCTTTCTCCCCACGCCGGGAAGTTTCATCAGATCGTCAAAATCATCCGGCACTTTTCCTCCGTATTCGTCCCGGATCATCTTCATGCACGCGCTGATATCTCTCGCCTTGCTCCTGCCGAGCCCGCAGGGACGCACGATCTCCTCAATGTCATTTACATCCGCGTCCGCCAGTGCATTTACATCGGGGTATTTTTCATACAGTCCCTCCACCACTACATTTACGCGGGCGTCCGTACACTGTGCGGCGAGCCGGACGCTCACCAGGAGTTTCCACGCCTGATCGTAATCCAGTGTACAGCCCGCGTCCGGATATTCCTGTTTCAGCCGTTCGATCACTTCTAATGCGCGCTGTTTCTTTGTCATTTGTCTCGTTCCTTTCTCTCCGTCTGCATCTTTACAGATCATTTCAAATTATCCAGTGTTCTTTTGAGCTCCTCAAGTACATCGGCAAATTTTTCCGATGCCGCGGTAGGATTTCTCTTAAGCTGGCTGGCAATATGCAGATAAATCCTGTCTGTACGTGAACTCATCCTGTGAAGTTCCGCCACGATAACCTTCTTGAGCTCCGAAAGTTCTTCGCGCCTTTTCTCTCCGATCAGGGAATCCGCTTTTGCGGGAATCTCCATTTTCATCAGATATTCCACACGCTCTGTCAGTTCCTCAAGCTGAAGCTGTCTCTGCGCCCGCTTCATCCCGATCCGCTCCAGGTATGCAGCCTTTCGGGAACGGCTCTTCTCTGCTGCTTCTTCTACGCGCGCTCTGTAGTCCTCCACGAGCTTTTCAGAACGGATCTTGTAATCTGCAATAAGCCCGTCGGATGCCGTTTTGAGCTTCTCCTGCATCTTCTTTATCTGCTCTTTGCTCTCTTCAAGCTGTATGAGGACACGCTTCAGATCCATAGCCTCGTTGAACGACTGTGTCAGGTCCACCGACATGATCACAGTGAGCACAAGCGCAGCCCCGTCTGTAATAACCAGGGGGATATCCAGAACTGCCCGCTCGACAGGAACATGTATCACGCGTACGAGGAGCACCGAAAAAGCTCCCCAGCAGAGGGATGAACTCGCACAGATATATCCGTTCAGATTCAGTTTCTGCCGGCTGTAATCCCAGTATCTTACATGGAAGAGCTTTTCCATTGCCGCGCCCGTGATATATTCCAGCACAGTCGCAGCGAGCATTCCGAAGAGAAAGATCAGCCACGGATTCTCTCTTACTCCGATCGTGCTGATGAGGATCACAAGAGCTCCCGAACCGTAGATCGGAAGCATCGGTCCGTGCAGGAAACCGCGGTTTACCCATTGACGCTTCCTCGCTGATACATAGCAGCTCTCCCATATCCATCCGATAAAGCTGTAGATAAAGAAGAACAGAAGCCATTGGGTCAGATGATACGTATGCATCGCTTATCCTTTCCTGTCAGTATATCTGCTGTTATGCCTCTTCTTTTTCTTCGATCGCAGTGATCATACCCACTCTGCGCTGATGGCGTCCGCCCTCAAATTCTGTATCCAGCCAGGTTTCCACCATCATCTTCGCCAGCTCGGCCCCCACAACTCTTGCGCCAAATGCAAGGATATTACAGTCATTATGGGCGCGCGCCATCTTTGCCGTAAACGGCTCGCTGCATACTGCCGCGCGGATCCCTTTTACTTTATTCGCCGCAAGGGAAATGCCAAGTCCTGTGCCGCAGATCAGGATCCCCTGCTCTACCTCGCCTGCCGCCACTGCCCGCGCCACTTTCTCCCCGTATACCGGGTAATCGCAGCTCTCCGGGGAATTTGTCCCGTAATCGACAACTTCGTGTCCCTTTTCTTTCAGAAAATCTACGATCTCTGCCTTCAGTTCCAAAGCGGAATGATCGTTTCCTATGCCTATCTTCATAATATGCCTTCCTCTCTTCAACAGTTTTTATACGTTTCCTGCAGCTTTCTGTATATTTTACCTGTTAATCATAACAAATTCGAACTGCAAGCGCAAGAAAAGAGCACTGAATAAAAAAGACATATGCTTCGAAGATTTTCACTCTTCTGCATATGTCTTTTCCTCAGGATTATTTTATGCGCTCCTTACTTTACCGGCACACACCGCTTCGAATTCCCTCAGCTTCTGTTTTGCTGCCGGACTCAGATGCTGCGGGACGTCCACTTCCACAGTCACATACTGGTCGCCGTGTACGGACGGATCTTTCATCGAGACGATCCCTTTGCCTCTCAGACGGATCTTTGACCCTGACTGGGTGCCTTCTCTGATCTTGCAGATGACATTGCCGTACAATGTCCGGACAACTGCCTCGCCGCCCAGCGCCGCTGTCGTAAACGGGACTCTCACAGTCGTATATACGTCCATGCCCTTTCTCTCGTATCCCGGTTTTCCGGCTACGGTTACTTTCAGCAGCAGATCGCCTGCCTCGCCGCCGTTTATCCCCGGCATGCCTTTGCCCTTCAGGCGGATCGACTTACCGGTATCGATCCCCGCAGGGATATGCACCTGAAGCGACTGGACGCCGCCGTTTTGATCTGACGGATCCTGCAGACGGATGATCTTGTCACAGCCAAATGCCGCTTCGTCGAATCCGACCGTCACCTCAGCCCTGACATCGCTGCCCTTCTGCCGGAAAGCGCCGCCGGATCTGCCGCCGCCAAACCCGCTGCTGTTAAAACCGCCGAATCCGCCGTAAGACGACCGCTCTGTCCGGTCCGTCCCGTGGTGAAAGATATCGCCGAAGATGTCCCCGAAGATATCGTCCATATTGCCGCCCTCGAAATGATACTCCTGATAGCCGCCCTGCGGGCCGCCGTATGTTCTCCAGAAGCCTCCGCCCGGGCCGCCGTTCCCGGCTCCCGCGCCCGCCGTCTGGTCGAACGCCGCATGGCCGAACTGATCGTACATTTTTCTCTTTTCTTTATCACTCAGGACTGTGTAAGCCTCTGTAACTTCTTTAAACTTCTGTTCTGCATCTGCATCGCCCGCATTGGTATCCGGGTGATATTTCTTTGCAAGTTTTCGATAAGCTTTTTTAATCTGTGCTTCATCTGCATTTCTGCCGACCCCGAGCACTTCATAGTAATCTCTCTTCTCTGACATTGTGACCACCCTCCCGCATCATAGCTTCTATTCTCTATACTAAGAGCATCCGCATAGAGAAAACTCCATGCGGATATCATTGACATTTTCATTGTTCTATTTGTAATATAACAGCTATTTTGCGAAATGTCAAGGGCAGCCGGATTCTTATACGAGCATAAATCCGTTGCCTAGCATCAGACGGCTGAACCGTTCCTCTAAATTCCCCGCATCGTGAGCTGGATCCGTTTTTTCTTCAGATCCACACTCATCACTTTCACGTCGACGATATCTCCCACACTTACCACTTCCAACGGATGTTTGATATACCGGTCCGTGATCTGGGAGATATGCACAAGGCCGTCCTGATGGACTCCGATATCCACAAACACGCCGAAGTCGATCACATTTCTCACTGTTCCTTTGAGGATCATGCCTTCTTTTAAATCTTTCATCTCAAGGACATCTGTGCGCAGGATCGGTTTGGGCATCTCATCGCGGGGATCTCTTGCCGGTTTCTCCAGCTCTTTGACAATATCGCGCAGAGTGATCTCACCGATCCCCAGTTCTTCGGCAAGCTTCTTATAGTCCTTGATCGTAAGCGACAGTCCGTTCAGACGATGTCCGGCGACATCTTCCGGGGTAAAGCTCTGTTTCTTAAGCAGCTTCTCCGCCGCATCATAGGATTCCGGATGCACGCCTGTCATGTCGAGCGGGTTCTTCCCGCCCTGTATCCTCATAAATCCGGCGCACTGCTCGTATGCTTTCGGCCCCAGTTTCGGCACTTTCAGAAGTTCCCTGCGGTCTGTAAAGCGCCCGTTCTCCTCCCGGTACGTCACGATATTCTTCGCGATCGTGCTGCTGATCCCGGAGATATAGGAAAGCAGAGGTGCGGACGCAGTGTTCAGATCCACTCCGACTTTGTTTACGCAGTCTTCTACCACGCCGCTTAAGGACTCTCCCAACTTCTTCTGGTTCATGTCGTGCTGGTACTGGCCCACGCCGATAGATTTCGGGTCGATCTTCACCAGTTCTGCCAGCGGATCCTGGAGCCTCCGCGCGATCGACGCCGCGCTTCTCTGTCCCACGTCGAAGTTCGGAAACTCCTCGCTCGCCAGCTTGCTCGCGGAATACACCGACGCGCCGGCCTCATTTACGATCACATACTGGACTTTCTCCTCCGGGATCTCTTTGAGCAGCTCCACGATAAACTGCTCCGACTCCCGCGACGCGGTGCCGTTCCCCAGGGAGATAAGAGAAATATGATATTTCGGTATGATCTTCTTGAGCAGGTCCTTGCTGGCTTTGATCTTCTGCGGCGTCGTCGGCGCAGTCGGATAAATGACTGTCGTCCCGATCACTTTTCCTGTCGGATCCACTACCGCCAGCTTGCATCCGGTACGGAACGCAGGATCCCAGCCGAGCACCACTTTTCCGGCGATCGGCGGCTGCATCAGGAGCTGATGCAGGTTCTTGCCGAACACTTCGATCGCTCCGTCCTCCGCCTTCTCTGTCAGCTCATTCCGGATCTCGCGTTCGATCGCCGGGGCGATCAGACGGTGATAGCTGTCCTCCACTGTCTCTTTCAGGACCGGAACTGTATAAGGATTGTCCTTATGTATGGTCTTCTTCTCCAGATAGCGCAAGATATCCTCTTCCGGCGCTTCCACTTTCACTGTCAGGAACTTTTCTTTCTCTCCTCTGTTCAGCGCGAGTATCCTGTGTCCCGCAAGCTTTGACACAGGCTCTTCAAATTCATAGTACATCTCATACACAGATTCTGCCTCAGGGTCTTTCGCAGCGGAAGTAACCTTTCCTTTTTTCATCGTCGTCTTACGTATCCAGCTCCTGTAATCTGCATTGTCCGAAATGGATTCGGCAATGATATCTTTCGCCCCTGCGATCGCATCCGCCGCACTCTTGACATCCTTTTCTTCCGAAACGTACTGCTGCGCTGTATGTTCCAACGGCTCCTTCGCATTCTGCAGCATGATAAAAGCAGCCAGAGGCTCCAGCCCTTTCTCCTTCGCGATCGTCGCCCGGGTCCTTCTCTTCGGACGGTACGGGCGGTACAGGTCTTCCACCGTCACCTGAGTCTCCGCCGCCAGGATCTGCTGTCTGAGTTCCTCCGTCAGTTTCCCCTGCTCTTCAATACTGGAAATGACCTGCGCCTTCTTCTCCTCGAGGTTCCGCAGATATACCAGACGCTCATGCAGCTTTCTCAGCTGCTCATCGTTTAATGATCCTGTGACTTCCTTTCTGTATCTCGAGATAAAAGGGATCGTGTTGCCCTCGTCGATCAGTTTCACCGCGGCATCGACCTGCCAGCGCTTTACACCAAGTTCTTCAGTAAGTTTCTGATTAATGTCCATGTATCAATTGTCCTCTCTGTCGTTTTTCATCTCATTCTATCATAAAAAAGACCACTGTGTTGACATTTCTGCCTGTTTTCGTCAAAATATCCGTAGCATCATATCATTTACTGATATCGGACTTTGCACCATATTTTAACAGACAGGAGAAACTTATGGAACGGACGATCACCTATCACATAGACAGCGCCGCCGCGGGGCTTCGCATCGAACAGTACCTGCGCCGCCGCGGCTATTCCTATCAGAATCTGACGCAGCTTAAGAAAATGCACGAGAGTATTCTCCTGAACGGAGTCTGGAGCTATATGCGCGCATCTGTACAAGACGGTGACATCCTGACGGTCCATATCCAGGAGCCGGAATCTTCGCCGCATATACCGCCGGTCAGCCTCCCTCTTGACATCGTCTATGAGGACGAGGACATCGTCGTAGTAAACAAACCTGCGGGAATGCCCATTCACCCGTCTCTTAACAACTATGAGAACTCGCTTGCCAACGGGCTCATGTACTACTATCAGGAACAGGGAAAGCCCTTCATCTTCCGGTGCACGAACCGGTTGGACCGGGACACTTCCGGGCTGACCGTAGTCGCCAAGCATATGGTAAGCTCCAGCATACTCTCCGGCATGGGTGTACGCCACGAGATCACACGGGAATATCTCGCTGTTGTCCGCGGAGTACTCAAGCCGTCCGAGGGAACGATCGACGCCCCCATCGGAAGGACAGGCAGTTCCATGATCGAGCGGAAGATCGACTTTGAAAACGGCGAACGTGCAGTCACTCATTACCGCGCTATAAAAGAGCAAAACGGGCACAGCCTCGTCTCCCTTATACTGGAGACAGGCCGCACCCATCAGATCCGTGTCCATATGAAATATATCGGTCGTCCGCTTGTCGGTGATTATCTGTACAATCCCGATATGGAATATATCACCCGGCAGGCGCTGCATTCATACCGTCTGGCATTCGCCCATCCCATCACAGAAGAGAAGATGGAATTCACAGCGCCGCTGCCTGAGGATATGCGCAGAATCCTAACCGGTTAGCGCCGTCTAAGGATAGATGTAAATCCCGACCAGGCAGCGGCGCCGCATTGATTGACGGCGCCGCCTGCAGAACTTATTTACACACTCAGCTTCTTCTCCGCCAGCACTCCGGAAACGCCGAACAGCGCCAGACACACAATAACATAATAAATAACATCCCATACAGACCACCCCAGCGCTTCCACTCTGTTCGCCGCCTCGACAAACGGGATCATGCACATCAGATCGTACACTCTCGCAACCGCGAAATCGATGACAAAAAACAGGAGCACTGCCAGCAGTCCCACAAATCTCGACTTGATAAGCACGGTCCTCGCAAGGATCACCGCAAGGAAGCCGGTCATGATCACAAGCGTCCACACAAGGAACATCAGAAATGCCATCGATATCAGATCTCCCCAGTCCAGGCCGCCCTGCACGAACGACTTGGACATTGTCCGTATCATCTCAAGAAACTCTGAAAGACCTCCGATCGTCAGCACCGCTCCCGCCGTACTTACCGCTACAGCCGCGCAGGATACGCCGAACACGATCAGCATCTGCAGGATCGCCGAAATAAACTTTGCCCCGAGGATCTCCCATATCGATCTGGGGAGCATCCAGAGCATATAGCTCTGCTTCGTCCTCAGATCCCTGTTGAACACAAGGATCCCCTCAATTCCTGTGTAGAACAAAACAAACACAGCGCCTAACATCATCGCGGCAATACTTATCCCCGCAAGCCCTCCGCTGTTGAATGCGATTCCCGCCCAGAAGCAGACAAGCGCGACTGCCAGCGCAATAAAGATCACCATTCTGGATGTTCTCTGTTTTCTCAGTTCATATTTGATCAGTTTACCCATGATTTCTATTCCTCCCTGTTCATCCGATTCTCTATACACATTACAGAATATCCGTATACAGCTCTGTCAGAGACCTGCCGCTCTTCATCCGTTCAGACTCCAGATTCACCTTATCCGCCAGATGTCCGTCCTTGATAAAAATCGCGTACTCGATAAAGCTTTCCACTTCTTCCAACAGATGCGTCGAGATCACAAATGTATTCTCTCCGTTCGCCTCTTCAAGTATGAGTCCGATGATCTCTTCCCTCGCCTTATAGTCGATCCCGTTCAGGGGCTCGTCGAGAAGATACAGTTCCGCGTTTCTTGACAAAGTAGCCGCAAGCTTCAGCTTCGCGCTCATGCCGCTGGAAAGATTTCTCACCTTCATCCCCGGTTCCAGTCCCATCGCGCTGACCGTCTCTGTATATTTCCTGCGGTCAAAATCTTCGAAAAACGCCTCATAGTATTCGCCCACATCAGATACTTTCATGAAATCATAGAAGAACGGCTCCGTAGCCATATATGCGATCTTCGCCTTATCCCGCCACCCGATGGGATGTCCTTCATAGAGTATCTCGCCGCGGCCCGGCTTTGTAAGACCTGCCACCATCTTCATCCATGTCGTCTTGCCGCTTCCGTTCTCGCCGAGCAGTCCGTAGATCTTCCCCTTATCCAGATTCAGCGTCAGATCGGCAACCGCCTCTTTTGATCCAAACCATTTTGTCAGTTCCCTGCACTCAAGCATCATTTTCTCCATCCTCCTTATAATCTGCGATCTGATTGATAATGTCGTCTTTCTTGTAGCCGAGCCCGCTCATCTCATGCATAAAGTTTTTAAGCAGCTCTGACGCCATTTCCTTTTTTAAATCCTGAAACATATTCTCCTCCTCCGACACGAAAGTCCCGATCCCGCGTCTTGTAAAACACCAGCCCTGCATTTCCATCTCCCGGTAGATACGCGCCGCCGTATTCTGGTTGACCTTATATTCCACAGCCAGATCACGGCTGGACGGCATCTTCTCCCCGGGCTTCAGTTCTCCCTTCACCATCTTCTTCTTCAGTTCATTGATGACCTGAAGATAGATCGGAGCGCCTGTATTGTATTCCATGACATACCTCCTCTGTTCATCCGGCTCCACAGATATGGTTTCATCCATACGCCTCATGTGCCAGTGATATAGTTAGATAGTACACTAGTATTTTAGTTTTGTCAACATATATTTCAAAGTAAACTTATAAAAGCGGCTATGAACAAAAATGTCATAACCGCTCTTCAAGATCAGAAAATATTAAATTTCACTTTCTATTTCCTGCAGCTTTCTATCTTGCAGGTATGCACTTGCGTCTTTTTATCATAATTAATTCCGACCAGCAGCAGGTTTCCTTTATATTCTTCCAGACTGCGGCAATACTCTTTCTCCTTGATCTGTTTGATCGCGCCTTCTGCACTTTTATCCCACTTTAATTCAACCACCAGCGCAGGTTTATCCATAAAGCGTTTTCTCGGAACATAGACAAGATCTGCAAATCCTTTTCCGCCGGGAAATTCCCGATGTACTGTGTAAAAATTCCGCGCCGCATAAAGCGCGAGAGAAATCGTATAGCTAAGTGCATTCTCGTCATTATACTGTAGATGGGACGTTTCAAAATGAGCCCGCCGTATTCCCTCTGCGACCTGCTTTTCTCTTCCCTGCCAGACAGCCTGCAATGTATCCGCCGAGTTTTTCAGCGCTTTGGAAACTTCACCCCAGTCAGATACAGCAACGGCGCTTACATATTCGGAACGGATCTCCTCATTTGGAATAAAAACTGTCTTATCCGCATAATAATATCCCAGATATCCCAGATGGATCAGAAGTGTAAGCACATCATCTTCCGTCCGGAAAGTTGTCATATCATTTGTAAAACTTCTTGTATTTACCGGCACCGTTTCCCCGGCGATCATGCTCAGGATATCGTCCCGAAGCCCTTCGAAGTTCATGTCAATATAGAGCTGTAATGCCTCAAAAGTCTCCGTCTGGCTCCAGTAATTCCCAAGTTTGCCGAGCCTCATGCAGCTCACGACCGATTTCGGACTGTATATGGACTTTATTTCTTCAAAAGAATAGCCGTCATACCAGTTCTTGATCTCATTAATATCCATCTGATATTTCCGGCAGAGCGCTTCTACTTCTTTCTCCGTAAATCCCACATATTCAGCCAATGGACCGGGATCGATCATAGAGAACTCATCAAACATGTTCAGCGCACTGTGGGTTCCATATTTCTTTATGGGAAGGATTCCCGTCATATAGGCAAGATAAATATATTCTTTGTCCTTGAGCAGATCACGCAGAAAATCAAGATAAGTCTCCTGCGCAGCCTTATCGTGCTTAAACTCCCGGAAAATGCAGTCCCATTCATCAATGATAACCACAAAGGGGCATCCGCCTTCTGCAAAAATATCCTGCATCGTTTCCGCCAGATCATTTTCATCATATAATTCCGCATCCGGATACTGCTTCTTCAGTTCACGGATCACTTTGCTTTCCACTCTCTCCAGCAATTCCTGCACATCCGAACTTCTGCTCAGGAATTCCTGCATGTTCAGAAAGATGGTATCATATTTATTCAAATGCTCCTCAAAACTTTTATCACAGGCAATCTCCAACCCGGAAAACAGTTCCCTGGAATCGCAGCCTTTGCTGTAATAAGCCGTGAGCATATCGGCTGCCATGGACTTCCCAAAGCGCCTCGGTCTGCTGACGCATACGCAGGACTGCAGCGTATTGACAACACTGTTTGTATATTTTATTAAGCCTGTTTTATCCACATAAATATCCGAATTCACTGCTCTTCTGAATTTATTGTTCCCCGGATTCAGATAGATACCCATAAGCCAGCCGTCCTTTCTTCGATTTTTACGATGCCGATAAGCAATAACAATTTTATTCTATATTAACACAGCAATGTCATTTAGTTAAGTTTTTTTCAATAAAATCATTGACATTAATCCAAAACTATACTATAATAAGTTCTGCTGTGAACGAGACAGCATATAACAGATGTGCGATTAGCTCAGCTGGATAGAGCGTCTGGCTACGGACCAGAAGGTCGGGAGTTCGAATCTTCTATCGCACGTAGAAAAGAGTATTCCTTGTGGAATGCTCTTTTTGTTTTTCATGTAAATGTCCGCTCCGGCAGGATTGGCGATCTTTTTCCTGGTATCCCCAGCAAAACAGGCAGGGCGAAAAGCCCTGCCTGATATATTTTTCCGCCAATCTCTCTGCCGGTTCTTTATTCTTCCGTATATTTCGCCGACTGCATCTTAATCAGTTCCTCGTCGTCAAAGTAATTGATCTTCATCGCAGCCTTCACATCCCTAAGCGTCTCAGCGGCTACTTTCTCCGCCTTCTCGCTTCCTTTTCTGAGGATCTCATACACAGCCGGGATATCCTTCTGCCATTCTTTCCTGCGGCTGCGGATCGGCTCCAGTTCCGCCTGGAGCACATTGTTCAGGAACCGCTTCACTTTCATATCGCCGAGGCCGCCCCTCTTATAGTGGTCTTTGAGCTCGTCAAGATCATTGTACTCCGGAAGGAACTCCGGGAAATACTCCGGCCTGCAGAATGCATCCAGATACGTAAACACTGTGTTTCCTTCCAGTTTGCCCGGATCCTCGATACGGATATGGGTCGGATCTGTAAACATGCTGAAGACTTTCTTCTTGATCTCCTCCGGCTCCTCCGACAGATAGATGCAGTTCCCGAGGGACTTGCTCATCTTCGCCTTTCCGTCGATCCCCGGAAGGCGCATGCACGCCTCGTTGTCCGGAAGAAGGATCTGCGGCTCCACAAGAGTCTCTCCGTAGACCGAATTGAACTTGTGCACGATCTCTTTCGTCTGCTCCAGCATCGGCATCTGATCCTCGCCCACAGGCACGACCGTCGCCTTAAACGCCGTGATGTCAGCCGCCTGGCTGATCGGATAGGTAAAGAATCCCACCGGGATGCTCGCCTCGAAATTGCGCATCTTGATCTCGGTCTTTACCGTAGGATTGCGCTGCAGCCTTGACACAGTCACCAGGTTCATATAGTAGAACGACAGCTCGCACAGCTCCGGGATCTGGGACTGGATCAGCAGCGTCGATTTCTCCGGGTCAAGTCCGCAGGCAAGGTAGTCCAGAGCCACCTCGATGATGTTCTGGCGCACCTTCTCCGGATTGTCCGCATTGTCGGTCAGCGCCTGCGCATCCGCTATCATGATAAATATATCGTCAAAATCTCCTGTATTCTGAAGCTCTACCCGACGTCTCAGGGAACCCACGTAATGTCCGACGTGGAGTTTCCCCGTAGGACGGTCTCCGGTAAGCATAATCTTCTTCATCCTTTTTCCTCCTGATCCTATTACTTATTGCCGGCAGGAACGCCGGCATCTCTCTTTTTCTTTCCTCTGTCACAGCACCGGCCTCTTCTGGCTCTTCTGTCCCGCGAACTTCGGGACACGGCGTCTCTGCGGCGCATATACAAACTGATACAGAACGCATGCCATCACGCCCGCCCCGAGCACATCCAGGACCGAATGCTGCTTCAGGAACATCGTCGCGAGTATAATCAGCCCTGCCAGCACATAGGCGCCGGCGCATATCCCCTTATGCTTTCTGAGCGCCCCGCTCTCTCCTACAGCGATGCACACGCTCAGAGAATTGAACACATGAAGGCTCGGGAACACATTCGTACATGTATCCGCCCGGTAAAGCGTTCTCACCATATCCACGAAAATATTATCCCGTTCAAAGACAACCGGACGCAGATCCTGTCCGTTCGGGAATATGGTACATATGATGAGAAATACAGTCATCCCCGTAAACATGAATTTGGCCAGTCTGTAAAATCCCGGCACATCTGTAAAGAAAAAATACAGAAACGCCGCGACGATAAACACAAACCACAGCAGATACGGGATGATAAAATATTCGATGAACGGAATATGCTCATCCAGTCTGATCTGGATCACATGGTAATGTGTGGTCACATGTTTCTCAAGAAACAGAAACCACGGCATATAAATAAAGATATATAGAAACACCCATGCATGCCTGTATTTCTTAACCAGTCCTGCAAATCTATTTTTCAGCTTCATAGCGATGCCCCTTTGAATACAGTTTTGCCTGTTTTTACTTCCCCGGTCAGTTTATCATATCCTCTCAATCGCATCGATTATAGCACGATTTAAAACCGTCAACAACTGTCTTCACAAAACATTTATTAAATCTTTCGATTTCAGGACAGGGCACAGCCGTAACAGATCATGCTTTATCCCGTGATCACCCGAAGACTTTCTCTCATAAACGACGCCCTGACTTCTTTCCTTAGAAATCCCGGTTCTCCGTCCGTGTGCAGCGGAAGCGGTTTCTCTGTTCTGACCTGTATTTCTTTACACCTTATGAGCGTAACACCTTTAAATCCCGTATGTTTACCCCAGAACGCCAGCGGCAGCAGACACAGGATCTTCACCACGGGGAGACCGTGTACGATAATCACATCCATCTCACCGTCCGCCGGAGACGCCTCCGGACAGAACTTAAATCCGCCGCCCTCATAAGGCAGGTTCATAAATGCTGCAAAATACGCTCTCTCAAATGTCCGGACCGTGCCGTCTGCAAGTGTCACTGTCATTTCCGCCGGCCGGTCTTTTTTCAGCCGGTCCAGAGCCACCACCGCATAACTCAGTTTTCCCAATCCAATGCGGTTCAGCAGTACTTTCCATTTTGAGACACACACTTCATGACAGACCGCAGCGTCAAACCCGATCCCGGCGCTCACGGCGAAGCGCCTTTGCCGGCCTGCTGCACACAGTACTCCTACATCCATATATATGATCTTCTGAGGGGCAAGTATGATATCCAGCGCTTTCTCAGGATCTTTCGGGATCTTCAAGCCCCGTGCGAAATCATTGCTCGACCCGATCGGAATGTATCCGAGAGTCACTTTCCCCGGTTCTCTGATCCCGTTGACCACTTCATTCACGGTGCCGTCTCCTCCCAGGACCACGATCCTGTGCTCCTGCCCGTCCGCTGTGATCCGTCCGGCGATCTTCCGCGCATGATTCCTGCTCTTTGTCATGTAGCAGCAATAATCCACACGCTTTTTCTTAAGTTCCGGTTCGATCATCCTCCATATCATCTCGCCCATCCCCGTGCGGGCTTTCGGGTTTACAATAAAATGATATTCCATCTCCGCCGACCTTACCCCCTGCAAAGTGCTGCATCCAGATATTTGCCGAGTGACCTTGCCATGTTCCCTTCAAAATCAGCCTCGCCGTGCTTTACACACCACTCAAAGACATTTCCGATCACGATCATCCTGATATCTGTCGTAAATTCCTCAATGCTCTCATTCAGGCTCACGATCCCTGCCTGTTCGGCCTTTTCCACATAGTTCTGCACTGTCACGATGGGATAGGGCCGCTCCATACGGATCGCCGCATTGAGCGCCTGATTCTTCGTATCGTAGTATTCCGACATGAATTCCACGCCCAGCTCCCGGCAGTATTTCACATAGTTCATATACACCTGGATGATCCCTTCTTTCACTCCGTCCACACTGTCCGGCAGTTCCAGAAGATCCGGGTCGATCTTCGGCTGATCCTCGATATAGTAAGACAGCAGATCGTCTTTTGTCTTGAAATGATGATAGAAACTGCCGTTGGAGACTCCCGCCTCCTCGCAGATATTCTTAATAGACAGCTCCTCGTACCCTTTTTTCTGCAGGATCCGCTTTGCCGCCTGGAATATCTTCTCTTTCGTCTCCCGCGATTTCTGCTGCTGTCTGGAAATAGATGCTTTTTCACTCATTTTGTGATACTCTCCTGTTTTTTGTACGAGTCCATTGTACCACATGCGCCTACCCGTTTCAAGAAAACAGAGCGGACTCGGTAACTGTTACATCCTGTCCGGGCTGACGCTATTTTGGCATATACGCCTCAAATGCAGCAGGCATCGGATATTCTTCCTGAAGCTGCCGTATCCCTGCGAAAATGATGCCGTTTTTCTTCCGCTCCTCAGCCGTCATATTTTTCTCAAGCTCATCCACCAGGATCTCATATCCGGTCATATGCCACTCTACATGACTGAATATATGCTTTGCATTTCCCAGTCTTCTGATGCGGATCGGCGTCAGCCCCAGCGATTTTCCGTACTCGACCACCTCGTCATGCTCCATATGCCCTTCCCTGTTCGGGAACTCGTACATCCCTGCCAGCAGACCTTTTGCCGGGCGTTTCCTGATCGCCGCCTTCTCCGCATCCCGGAAAAGCAGCACGGTCCGGTTCTCGATCCGGCGATCCTTCGCTTTCGTCTTCACCGGGAATTCCATCTCCCGCCCCTGCTCATGCGCCAGACAGAGATCATTTACAGGACACACATCACACCGGGGCCCGCCGTTCGGCAGACAGACAACAGCCCCCAGCTCGATCAGGCTCTGGTTGAAATCGTCTGCCGCATCTCCCGGGATCACTTCCTCGATCTCTTTTTCGATCTTCGCCTTGGTCCCGGCTTTCGCGATATCCGAATCATCCGCCGTGATCCGGCTTACAACACGCAGCACATTTCCATCCACGGCAGGTTTCGGGATATTGTAGACAAAGGAGCTGATCGCGCCTGCCGTATAACTGCCGATCCCTTTCAGCGAACGGATCTCGTCATATGTCTCAGGGAACTTTCCGTCATATTCATCCATGATCTGGCAGGCTGCATATTTCAGGTTCCTCGCCCGGTTATAATATCCCAGTCCTTCCCATAATTTCAGAAGGCGGTCTTCCGGGACTTCCGCCAGCGCCTTTACATCCGGCAGTTCTCTCAGGAAACGTTCATAATACGGCTTTACCGCCTCCACTCTTGTCTGTTGGAGCATGATCTCGGATATCCACACCCGGTAAGCGTCCATCCGCTCTCTCCACGGCAGATCCCGCTTATTCTCCCGGAACCATCCCACAAGCGGTTTCGCCGCTTCTTTCAGCCTCGGGCTTTCCAACACCACGTCCACCGGCCTTCGGATCATGATACTGTCCGGCGTCACTTTGCAGTCATAGGCAAGGATCTTCACCCCTGCTGCCGCAGCCTTTTTCAATGCTTCCGCAAACGCCGGATGGGTATCCGTATTCGGCGTGAAATACCTGACATTCTCCATCTGGATCACAAAGAATACATAGGTCTCATACCCTTCTTTCTTCGCCCGGATCAGCTCTTCCAGATGCTTTACCGCCCGGTCGCTGGGCGCATCCGGGAACCGGCACACACCGTCTTCCTCCAGTGTGACGCCCTTTACTTCAATGAATATCCTGCGATCCCCGGCTTCCACATACAGGTCGAATCTGGAATTCCCATACGTCGTCTCCGGACGGACCAGCCGCACATCACGAAAGAGATTCCCGTCTTCGATCCACTCCTGAACCACTTTATTCGGGATCTGGGAATCCATGTTGATCAGACGCTCTCCTTTCTCCACCGCGATCAGATCCCACTTTGTCTTCCTTGCAGGATTGCCGCTCTCCTGTATATAGACCGGCGCGCCGGGAACAAGCAGCTCCGCGCACCGCCCTGTATTCTTCACATGTACCGTCTCTTTCTGTCCGTTTAGCTGCGCATATGCGATAAAACGGTTCGGCCGCTCTATAAAGACTGCCTTTTGCATCCGTTCATAATTCATGTATATTCACTCTCCCTGCCGATAAAATGATGTCAGGGCATCCTGACATCATAAACGAACGCCGGAATCATTCCGGATCACACGCGGCATACGCTTTTTCCCGTATACCGCCGTAATGCCATCATAATTCCGGCGTTGTCTGCTGTCAATGTAAAATAATGCCGGGGCAGAAGCCCCCGATATGATGCGTGGTGTCCGCGGACAGTTCCGTGCCGCGCACTCACAGGATCTTGGACAGGAACTCTTTCAGCCTCTCATCCTTCGGATGTTCGAAGAACTCCTCCGGCGGAGCCTCCTCAAGGATCTGTCCGTCGTCCATAAAGATCACCCGCGAAGCCACCTCCCTAGCAAAGCCCATCTCATGTGTGACGACAACCATCGTCATTCCGTCTTTCGCCAGTTCCTTCATCAGGTCGAGCACCTCGCCGACCATCTCCGGATCCAGCGCCGATGTAGGTTCGTCGAAAAGGATCACGTCCGGGTTCATTGCAAGAGACCGGATGATCGCGACTCTCTGCTTCTGACCGCCTGAGAGCGTGGACGGATAGACATCCGCCTTGTCGTCCAGCCCGATCCTCTTTAAGAGATCCATCGCCTGCTTCTTCGCCTCGCTTTTGATCTGCTCCTTCGTCGTCGTGATCGGGATCAGGTCTTCCTTCCGGCTGCGGAATACATTTTTCAGACGGATCATGCGGTTCTTCCGCTTCGCTTTCTTCAGGTCCTGGCACCGCAGATAAGCCGGGGCCAGCATCACGTTCTGGAGCACCGTCTTATTGTTAAACAGATTGAAATGCTGGAACACCATCCCCATATGGCGGCGGTGTACATTGATGTCGACCTTCATGTCGGCAATGTCAACGCCTTTAAATATAATGCTGCCCGACGTCGGATCCTCCATACAGTTCAGACACCGGAGAAATGTACTCTTGCCGGAACCTGACGGGCCGAGCACCGCGACGATATCGCCTTTGTTGATGGTGATGTTGATTCCTTTGAGGACCTCAAGCCCTCCGAAGCTTTTCCTAAGATTAATTACGTCTATCACTCTTCCTCAGGCTCCTTTCCAGTAATTTGACCAACAGTGAGATCACCAGCACAAGTACGATATAGATCGCCGCCATTACCAGATACGGCACCATAAAGTCATAGCTGTTTGATCCGATATAGTTAAACGCCACATAGAGATCCGCAGCAGCGACAAAGCTGACGACCGACGTCTCTTTCACCAGTGTAATAAACTCGTTTCCCAGAGTCGGAAGGATATTCTTGACCGCCTGCGGGATCACGATCTTTGTCATGCTTGTGCTGAAGCTTAAGCCCACCGCGCGCCCCGCTTCCATCTGTCCGATGTCCACCGACTGGATACCGCTCCGCATGATCTCCGATATGTAAGCGCCGCTGTTGAGTCCGAATACGATCATTGATATCTGTACGCCGTCCAGGTTTACCCCGATCAGCGGCAGGATAACATAGTAGCCGACAAGCAACTGCACCACCATAGGCGTTCCCCTGAACAGCGCCACATAAAAGCTGCAGATGCCATTGAGCACTCTCGGAAGCCGTCTGTACTTCGGGATCACCCTCACGGTCGCGATCAATGTTCCGATCACGATACCGACGATCAGTCCGGTAACCGCGATCAGGAGCGTATTCTGAAGACCTTCCACCACTCTCGTATAACCGTTCTGGGCAATAAACACTTCTACAAATTTGTCTATTCTCTGACTAAAATTACTCATTGCTTTCCCTTCTCAAAAGAAGGAAAATGCCTGCATCCCGGTCAGCCGTCAATGATGCCTGTATTTTCCTTCCTGCTTAAGTCCTTTTCTCTATTTTACTGCCTGTCCTGTACCGTCAGACGCCGCGCCTACTGCATCTCATTGATGGACTCTGTGATAGCCGCTGCCGGAGCCGCGTCGATGATCACGTAATCGATATTTCCGTTCAGCATATCCTGTACTGCCAGAGAACCGTTCTTATATGTCTTGCAGGTTACGTTAAGTCCCGGGAATCCGAGGTCATCGCTGCCTTCTATATAGCTGTTTCCTGTCGTACCCTGCTGGCATCCGATCTGTACGGAAGAATCGAGCTCGCCAAGAGCCGCCGCGATCGTATCAGCGTCCGTCATGTCGTCAAATGTCGTATCATCGCTCGGCACGATCAGTCTCTGTGACGCCTGATAATATGTGTCGGAGAATGTCACGTACTCTTTTCTGTCTTCGCTGACTGTGAGCCCTGCCATTGCGATATCACATTTCTGCTGTCCGACTGACAGACATACCGCGTCAAAATCCATATTCTGGATCACAAGCTCCTGTCCCAGCTCCTCTGCGAGCAGAGCCGCGATCTCCATGTCGATCCCCACATAGTTCTCACCTTCCATATACTCAAAAGGCTCAAACGCCGCATTGGTCGCAACTACGAGCTGATCCTTTGATGTATCCAGCTCTGCGGACTCTACCGGTGTCGGCTCTCCGCCGCCGAAGTATTTATCAAAGATCTCATCCAGCGTTCCGTCTTCCTGGATCTTGGCGATAAATGCATTTACCTGCTCCAGAAGTTCCGGCTGAGACTTGTCAACACCGAAGGCATACTCTTCATTTGTAAGATCCACATCAATTACTTTTGCTGTCTTCGCGCTGCCCGCATCAGAATCCGAACCGCTTCCGCCGTTGTCACTGCCGCTGTCGCTTCCGCCGCATCCTGCGAGCATTCCGACAGTCAGGGCTGCTGTTAAGACTGCTGCCAATAACTTTTTCATGTTTACATTCCTCCATTTGGTCTTTAATTTGCATAATCATACAGATTATCCTACTAATTTTAGCATGTTCTGCATAAATTTCAAGTCTCACATTGAAAGTTTATGCAACCAATTTATGCAGGACAGGTAACCGTCCAGTCTGCGCAGCCCGCAAAAACAGCACGCCTGTACGGACATAGCTTCAGGCGAGCAGTGCCTGGATCCCGAAAAAGAGGAATACGATCACGCCCAGCACGATCCTGTAATAACCGAATACCTTGAAGTCATTCTTCCTGATATAGCTCATCAGGAACTTGATCGCTACAATAGATACTGCAAACGAGACGACCATTCCGACAAGCAGCACAGCCGCCTGCATAGCTGTAAAATTAAATCCGAACTTGACCAGCTTGAGCAGGCTTGCCCCGAACATGACCGGGATCGCCAGAAAGAACGTGTATTCCGCAGCCACACTTCTGGATACTCCGATCATAAGGGCGCCCACGATCGTCGCGCCGGACCTGGAAGTTCCCGGGATCAGCGCCAGCATCTGGAATACTCCGATAATAAGGATCATCGGAACCGTCAGCTGGGAGAACTTTGTAACCTGCGGCGTCTTGTCTTTCTGATAATTCTCCACCACGATAAACAAAACACCGTATATGATCAGCGTCAGCGCCACTACATACCAGTGATATAGCTTCTTGTCGATCCAGTCGTTAAACAGCAGTCCGACCACTCCCGCCGGCACGCATCCTATGACCACCTTGATCCAGATCTGCCATGTCATCATCTTCTGCTTCTGTGTCTTCTTCGGCGAGAACGGATTCAGCTTGTGGAAATAAATCACTACTACCGCCAGGATCGCACCGAGCTGGATCACCACCTGGAACATTTCAAAGAACGCATCTCCCTGATCCAGTTTCAGCAGCTCCTCCATTATAATAAGATGACCGGTACTGCTGATCGGAAGCCATTCTGTGATTCCTTCTACGATACCGAATATGATCGCTTTTAATATATCCAACATTTCTTCTTCCTCCTTATCAATATACAATATGTTTTTATATCAGAACGTATTTCTCTATCACATCCGCCACACCGTCTTCTTCATTAGACAGTGTGATATAGTCTGCCGCTTCTTTCACCTTTTCTTCGCCATTCGCCATAGCGACTCCGAAACCGGCTTCTCTCAGCATGACAATATCGTTGTCCCCGTCGCCGCAGGCCATGATCTCCTCACGACTGATCCCGAGCATACGCCCCAGGTTCACAAGCCCTTTGCCTTTATTGACTCCCCCGGCATTGACCTCGATATTGTATCTTAAGGAACCGACAAGCTCCAGTCCCCCTACTGCCTCCAATTCCTTCCAGGCAAGCTCTCGCTCATCCATATCCGCGAAAAGGGCCTGCACTTTATCAAGTCCTCTATTCTCCTTTTTCACCAGTGCGCCAATATCCTCAACGGGTATCCTGGTCTTTCTCATGTATTCACACATGCTGGGATTTCTGTGATACCGCTCCACAAAAGCCATCTGATCTGCAGGCGCATACCCCTGCCCGTCAAAATAGACCTCCTGTAGAGTATCATATTTCCCGCAGATTTCCAATACCTTTTGCGCCAACTGCGGAGAAAGCAGATGTTCCTCGATCACGCGGTCCTCCACTGTATCTATGATCCTCGCTCCATTTGACGTAAGGGCGTAACGCATCCCCGGGAACTTTCTAAGTTCTTCAGGGATCCCCATCCATGGACGCCCTGTCGCGACAAGGACGACAACTCCCCGGGCAAGCGCTTTGCTGATCGCATCTTTTGTACGCTCTGTAAGTTCTTTCTTCTCTGTAAGAACAGTACCATCCAGATCCAGCCCGATCATCTTTATCTTATGTTCCATAGTGCACTCCGATCCTGCTTATATTTTACGCAACAGTTCAGCCGCAATAAGCACGAAGTGCGGTTTTCCGAATGGCGCGGGCTGAACTGTTACTATTTTACATTTATTTTATTCTATCAGAGTTTGCCAAATAACGCAATTTGTAGTATAATAATTACTCGCAACTGAATATCGCAGAAATTAAGAAAGGATCTTACCATATGAAATTCTACAAAAAACGATGGATACAGACCGGTATTTCCCTGATCTGTTCTCTCGCAATTGTACTTTCGGTTTTTCCTGTTTTAGCGGATAACGAAGAGATTCAAAGTCTGGAAAGCCAGTCTTCTTCTCTCGAAAGTGAACTTCAGGGCATCAACGAAGATATCCTTGCCCTGAGCGACGAAATTTCCACTACCGAAATGCAGGTAGAGATGCTCAACGGCGAGATCGCCCGTACTTCCGACGAGCTTGATGCGGCAAAGGCAAATGAGGAAAAGCAGTACGAAGACATGAAGACTCGTATCAAATATATGTACGAGCACGGAAATGCAACACTGTTGGAGCTGCTCTTTTCCGCCGAAAATATGTCAGACTTTCTGAATAAAGCAGATTTTATCGAGAACCTCAGCGAATATGACCGTAACGCTCTGGAGGACCTGAAGGATATTCACCAGCAGATCGAAGATGAACAGAAGACTCTGCAGACCCAGCAGGCTTCACTCACCGATCTTCAGGAACAGCTCCAGTCCCAGCAGACAGAACTGCAGGCGAAAGCCGATGCTACTTCCACGGATCTTGCCGATGTGCAGGCCAGGCTGCAGCAGGCGAAAGAGGAAGAAGCAGCGCGTATTGCAGCTGAGGAGGCCGCGCGTAAAAAGGCTGAAGAAGAAGCGGCCAGAGAAGCAGCCGCATCAGCCAATAATAATTCCGGCAGCGGAAGTTCCGGCGGCGGGAACTCCGGCGGCGGATATGATGACTCTGTTATAAACGGCGGCGGGATCAGCGCATCCACAGATGAGGTCACACTGCTCGCAGCGATCATCCAATGTGAAGCTTATCAGACTTACGACGCTTTGCTCGCAGTAGCAACTGTCATCATGAACCGTGTAGAAAGTCCCCGCTTCCCGAATTCGATCAGCGGAGTGATCTATGCAAGCGGACAGTTTGAACCGGTGTGGACAGGCCGTCTTGAAAACGTGCTGAACAGCGGGCCTACAAGTCTTTCCATGCAGGTCGCCCAAGATGCGATCAACGGCGCACGGCTTGCTGCGGTTTCTGATTGTTATTACTTCCTGTACGCACCGTATACCGACAGAGACGGCGTTGTAATAGGAGATAACGTATTCTTCCAGTCGTGGTAGAGGAATTCGTATTTATCTGAGAGACATTTTTCAGTAAAATATCCGAAAATCACCCGGATACAGTGGATTGACTCACATATCCGGGTGATTTTCTGCGTTCATCTGATTAGAAGTGTCTCCCGGCGGATACTTTATTAGTACGGAAAACACGAAATTTTCTCCTTACTGGTAATCGATCACATCGATCCATCTCATGAGAAATTCTTTCTCCAGTTCATTGTCTTTTGTAAGCTGTGCCGCAGCCACGATCGGAAGCCACTGCTGTACATACTGTCTTGCAGTATCGCTCTTCCTGCAGAACATGTTGAGATACAGATCTGCCATTTCCTGATCTTTCAGTGCAAACAAAAGATATGTCATAGCTGCGTCTGCACTTGCGTTGCCCTGTGTTGCATGCGACCAGTCAATTACCGACATTTTTCCGTTCTCACTTACGATCACATTACTGGGGTTAAAATCTCCGTGGCACACCTTTTTATGTTTCGGCATACTCTCCAGTCGTGACAACAGCTCATATCTGGTCGTTGCATCAAGGATCTTCAGACTGTTGATCTGGCGCGTCAGCTTGTCCTTCATCCCCGTAAGAAGCGGCGATGTCATGCTGTGCACCTGAAGCTGCAGGTCGACGAAATCACTCATATATTTATCCAGATTGCTTCTGTCAGACTGCATCATCTCTTCCAGAGTCTTCCCTTCTCTGTACTCGATCTCGATCGCCCATTTCCCTTCAAGCAGGTTCACTCCCTTTACTTTCGGGATGTCAAGCCCTGTCTCTTCTATCCGGGCTGTCAGAAGCGCTTCATTAAAAATATCTGCTTTCGGATGAGTCTGTGCAAACACTTTTACAACACTGTCATCACACTTATATACTGTTTTGTACCGACGCTTTACAATGATGTTTTTTTCTTCAAGCTTCATAACTAAAGCCCTCCTTATCGAACTGTTTTCTGATGTAGTTATTATACCTCAGATAAGAGGTCGAAAAAAGAGGGCTCATAAACTATTTATCAGTTTCTTCTCTCACAATCTCAACTGCTCTTTTTACTTTATCCAGATTTCCGTGCAGAGTATAAATATCTCTGAATATAAATTCCGTTTTGCAGTCTTTTGTCAGCTCTGCGGTATGCCTGATATATTTTCTGAATGCATCTTCATCAAACTCTTTCTGAACACCGATGAAATTCGGTGACGGTTTCCTCGAATAGATCACCTTGCCGCCTGACAGTCTCTCAGACATAAACTCCTCATTACACCATGGAGAAATAGATACTTTCCGAAGATGCGGATACTTAGATATATCCTGATCCCAATACATTTCTACCGGTTCACAGCACCCATAGTAGACAAGACCGAATTCTTCCGCCATACGGCTGAAATACGGTGCAATGAATTCATGATACATTTCCGGGGAGATACCTACACTCTCCTGACTATTCAGATGTCCCCAGAGATGTCTGGACAGCACTTTTCCTGCAAAGTCCTTTCCCGGCAGTTCTTTCGTAAAGCAATAACTTCCGCTTCCCATATAATCATTTCCGTTGTTCAGAAACAGAACGCCCTGCTCCTCCTGCCATCGTAGAAAACGCACCATTTCTTTTACAAGTCTGTCCATCAATTCATGGAATTCATCTTCTTCTGTTTTCATCGAACAGAACATATTCTCCATTCCCATCAGATTAACAATTTTTTCTGTCAAAGCAAAAGCCCAATGATTTACGGAATTGTACAGTCTCACCTGAAGGATATCCCCAAGCGTTTCCTCCGCCACTGCCTTTTTCCTCATAGTTTCTTCTTTATCATAGATAAATACTGAGTCCTTAAGAATTCCCATATCGTCTTCCAAAAATTCCAGTACTGGTTCAATATGAAATCCTGCGCCCTCAGACGCAAATACTTTTTTAACCGGCACATCAAAGAGACGCAACTCTACCTGAACATCGACTTTAAAATCCGCTGTGACTACTTTATCATCCTGGAACAGCCTTTCTGGAAGTAATGTCTTCAATATCTGCTTCTCTATCCATTTCCCGTCTTCACTTGTACACTTTAGAGGCGGCATGATCTCGTCCAGAAATGTCTCTTCCTCCATTACTACCATAGGTCTCTCGCCTTGCAGAGAATTATGGAGATACCACAGCCGCTCTCTTTCTTTCATAACGGGATCTTCAGACAATTCCCTCTGTTGTTTTGCCAGCTCGCGCAAGTATTGTTTCTCTTGTTCTGTAATCATCTCTTTTTCTCCCTTCAAAAATACTGTTTCTTTTTCATGGCAGGAACCACCTCTGCCAAAACCAAAAGATTACTTGTTTCAGCCCAGCAGCTTCCATTAAATACACCGCCGATGCATCTTTCGCTTTCCCAGTCTGATATGTTCACCCGCTCACAGATGAATCCCTGCGGCAGCTTTTCCGGTTCTGCCCTGAGAGAATCATCATTCAGCAGACTTGCATCTTTCGGCACATCCCATGAATAAATCGGTCTGTTTTCTGTAGACATATATTGACTGACCGTAAGCGTGACATCTTTCGCAAGTTCCAGATACGTATCTTTCACATCTTCATTCGCTATAATAGTAATCTCATTCTCATGCTCTTCTGCGACAGAAAAATATCGATCCGATTTTAATTTAAGCATAATTTACCTCTTTACTCCTCTTCGCCTCCGGAAGAATGTTCCACCAAATGAACGGCTGCTGCCTCCCATGATTTTTCCGGTATGATTTCAATCTTTCTATTATCTGCAGATATCTTTACATCAGCCCCGATGCGTCCTGCCATCTTCCAGTTTCCCTCAGGGAGCTCTCCGATGAGCGGCCCCTTCGGATTTTCAAAACTATGATAAACGATCAGCACCTCTCCATTGGATCCGTATCGCACCAATACCTGACACCCTTTCAGGTAATGATGATTATTTGTGCTTTCTCTGAACAGCCTGCTTCTTCCGCATTTTATTATGTTTTTCACACTTTCATAAAACACTGCGGCTTTCCGGACCTCCAGCCACTGTTCTTCGTTTAATTTTCCGATTTCGCCGGAGAGACAAAAGCGTCCCAGCATTGCCGATGCCAGCCGATACTGGACTTCCTGAACGGACAGCTCCGGTGAGATCACTGCCCATATCTGGCTTTGTCTCGGTAATATCAATTGATGCAGATCAACTGCAATATAGGGGATCTCCCGGCATTCATGCGCGTCGGAGAAAGAGCTCATGGCCGTTATCCCCATCATTCTGGGCTCCAGTCTGTGTCCGCCAGAAGCACAGTTTTCAATGACCAGTTCCGGAAGTTCCTTTCTCATCAATTCAAAGAACTGATACACACCTTCCATCTGTGCTCTCAAACCTTCACCCGGACTTTCTGCTCCGTCACATCCGCATCCGATGGAACCGTTATAGTCTACTTTCAGATAAAAGAGTTCATTTTTACGAAGGAAATCTATCACCTTTTCCTTCAGATAAGTGATCACTTCACTTTTTCTAAAATCCCAGAATCTGCGGTTTTTCCCTGTTTGTATAATTTCACCGTTTCGGTATAAATGCATTGCATCATAGATACCGCTATGGACTTTTGCGCCTTCTGTTGTCACTTCAAATTCCATCCAGATTCCCAGATGGAATCCTGCTTCTCTCACCTGCCTTGACAGTGCAAGCAGCCCGTGCGGGAACTTCTGCGGATCATATTCCCAGTCTCCGTTGCTTCCCTGAGGGTCATGATCCTCAACTTCTTTCTTGCTCCATCCCGCATCGATCACCAGATAACGAACCGGCATATCTTTCAATTTATATGTCAGATCGACCATCTTATCGTGCGTCGGTTCTCCCCAGGTATAGCACCACTCATTGAATATGATCGGGAGTTCCCTTTCGCACACCGGCTGTTCATCCACATATTTCTGAAACATGTCCGTAATGTTCTGACATACATCCCAGAATCCCTCTTTGCTCACACTGACATATGCTTTCGGGGCCGTAAAGCTTTCACCGTCTTTGATCTGTTTCCACCAATTTCCGAACTCACAGTCCGCGATTCCTCCTGACAGAGAATAACAATCCCCGTCTTTAGAAAGCTCCATCTGCCAGGAAGAATTGCTCCCCAGCTGAGCCGCCCAGTATACATGATATTCTGTATCTTCCACGCATCCAAACGGGAACCATCTCTTCACCGGATGACTTCCCAGCACTCCATACCTCTCACTTTCCGGGAAAGCACGCACCCAGGTTTCTTCCAGATTCAGATCTTCTATTGTATCTTCGGTATGCTTTCCTTCCATGCTCCAGCCGCCTCTAAATCTATGCAGCTTCAGCTTATAAGGGGCGCTATCCTTTTGAAACGGGCTCAGATTATCAAGGGAAAACGAAGTAAGCATATCCAGCTCAACAGAGCGCCCTGTATGGTTAATAAAGGTTGTTTCTATCTCAACCCCGGATCCGCCATGCGCGTAATCAACCGCATGCTCAATCTGATACCCTTCATCCGCTTCCATTAATGTAACAATGCGGACACCAGTCTCCGTCTTTACAACATCCTGTTTGACATAATGAAGTTTTTCCGTAGATTTCCCGTATTTCAGAGTATTTCCCGCTCCGTTTCCCTGCGGGTGATGGCGCAGGGAAAGATGGCACAGGCTTCCAATATCCCATGCATTACAGCTGTTCTTTCCCGCATACATCATTTTCCGGCGTTCTTCGTAATGATCCTGCATGCCGCCCGGAAGCAGCACCATACAAATATGGCCGGTACTTTCGTCCAGAAGATACCTCAGAACGAACTTCCCGAGTGTATGATCAATCTTTTTCATGCACTTTCCTCCACATACCGTTCTTCAAAATCAGCCTTTTACTGCTCCTGCGGTTCCGCTTACGATATATTTCTGTGCTACTATATAAATGATCATGATAGGCGCAACAGTCAGTACGATATCTGCGAATACCATATTCCAGTCATTGAAGTGCTCACCGAAGAAGTTATAAATACTGTTTGTCATTCCCAGTTTTTCACTGTCGCTCAAGAGATACAGCGGTGTAACGAAATCGTTCCACGCTCCCATAAAGTTCAGCACAACTCCGGTGATAGTTGCCGGCTTCAAAAGCGGGAATACCACCTTGAAAAACAGCTGAAATGGTCCGCATCCGTCGATCAGCGCCGCCTCATCAAGTTCTCTCGGGATATTATCAAAAAATCCATAGTAAAGGAATACAAGGAAAGCGATTCCGCATGCTGCAAAATCTAAGATCATTCCGATATATGTATTCTCAAGGTGTAAGAACTTCAAGGTAAATAACGTTGTAACATAATTGACCGGTGCAATCAGCCCCATAAAGAAATACAGATAAATCACACGGTGAGATTTTGTAGGTCTCCTGCTCAATGCATATGCCGCCATAGAAGATACAAGGACTGCAATAGCAGAAGAAACTGTTGCCATTAGCATACTATTAAAAAAAGCACGCACCAGATTCGCAGATTGGATCACGTCGATATAATTGCTCCACTGAATCGTAGTCGGCAGTGCAAAGCTTAACATCTGAGACTCTTCTACTGTTTTCAATGAATTCACTACAATGAAATAAATCGGAAGCAGTATGATAAGGCTGCATAATGCAACAACCAAAAACTTCAATATCTTTTTTACCCGTTTTATTACTCTTGCTCTACTCATTGTTCTCCTTTCCAGTCAGTAATCTCTGCATAATGACAGCGATCACTACTGTAACAACAAAAATCACAACATTCAGTGCATTTGCCATTCCATACCGGCCCATACCGAATTCTTTAAACACCTGTGTATTGATCAGCTCGGTCAGCCCTCCCGGTCCGCCTCCGGTCAAAGCGAAGACAATATCAAATGTACGCAGTCCGTGAATTGTATTTAAGACAATTACTGTCATCAATGAAGGTCGTAAGAACGGAAGCGTAATTTTCCAAAACTGTTTCCATTTAGTTGCTCCATCAATCGATGAAGCTTCGTAATATTCTTCCGGTATCATCTGCATACCTGCAAGCAGGATCATCATATTCCACCCCGCCATTCTCCATATCTCCACCGCCATCGTGGAACCGAGTGCAGTATTTGGATCTGAAAGCCATGAATGAGTCAGCGCCCCCAGACCGACAGCTTCTAAAACCGCATTGAACGGTCCTTCCGGTTTCAGTACGGAAATAAATGAAATACCGATAATGACCGGCGCCAGAGCATATGGTGTAAAGAAGATCGTTCTAAAAACATTCTGGCTCCTCAATCCCTTAAAGAGCAGCAGGGCAAGTCCCAGTCCCAAAACCGTCTTAAATATCACCGTAACAAATGTAAATTCCAATGTATGGATAATACTTCCCAGATACTGACCGCCTTTTGAAGTGAAAATATCAACAAAGTTCTGTAAGCCTATAAAATGGATATCCGGCTTTGCCACATTCCAGTCAGTCAGTGAAATGACCATTCCGGCTACCGAAGGGATCACGAATAATATTGTGTACAAAACAAATGCCGGAATAATAAATCGCTTACCATATAGTTTTTTCTTGTATTTCATAATAGCTCTCCTTGTGCCTATATTTTAAAATAGGAGAACGCCCGAAATTGGCGTTCTCCTACAGGCCGATAAGACATATTCTATACTATTTAAAAGTTCGGCTGTCTTATATCATCAATTCCTGATAATACATCATCTGCACTGGTTCCACCTACGAACATAGCCTGAATCAGATTTCCTACTTGTGTTGCATCCCAGTATGAGATACCATCTTCTGCGGTCAGTCCGGAAGCAGAAGCATTGTTCATTACTTCCTCATATACTGCCGGAACATTTCCCGGAATGTCTGTGAAGGAGCACGGACCTAAGTCAAGACGTGCGTCGTAATATGTCTGAAGATTTTCCGGCTGGGACAGGAAATCAAGATACTCTTTTACTGCATCTTCTACTTTTGTATCCTTGTTAACACAGCGTCCGATTCCTCCTGCAGATACACCGAATGTAGTGTTGTCCGCCAGCGGGATCGGGAACATTCCCCATGAATCTGCTGTCATCTCCGGATTTGCCGCCTCAACTTCTGCCGGGAATGTTGTGTATACAAGTCCCATCGCATAGTCGCCGGAAGCCATCTTGGAAACCATATCTTCCCATGTATTTGACATAACATCGTCTCCGAAGTATCCTGCTTCATTCATCTCCACAAGCTGATCCAGTGCTGTCTTAAGATCTTCCTGACCTGCAAAAGTCTGGCTGTTATCATTCAGGCCGTCATAGTAATTTCCTGTATCTGTCTCTACCTTTGTCGTCATCTCTCCAAGCCATGTGGACCAGTGCCACTGAGCTGCACCCGGCTGGTAGATCGGTGTTTTACCGATTGCAAGGATCTTGTCGCATGCATCTTTAAAGCTTGCATAATCTGTAGGCACTTCTGTAATTCCTGCTTCTTCGAACATCGCCTTGTTGTACAGGAGCCCCCATCCGTCTACGCTCCATGTCTGGAACTGAACTGTCTTGCCGTTGTATGTTGTACCTTCTTTAGCCCAGTCATTATACCGGCTTACCCATTCCTGGTCAGACAGGTCCATCATATACTTATCCGGCTGATATCTTGTAAGTGTGATACCGGAACGTACATAGAAAATATCTGCCGCTTCTCCAACTGCCAGTTTTGAATTCAGAACATTTTCATACTGATCATCCGGGCTGAGCTGCCACTCGATCTTATTTCCTGTTTCTTCCTCAAACTTCTGGGCAAGCTCTTTATCAACATCCTTTACCCAGCTGGTTGAAGCCGCAACTGTGATCGTCTGTCCGCCCGAGTCACCTCCGGATTCTCCTCCATTTCCTTCATCGCCGCTTCCGCTGCTCCCGCATCCCGCTACGCCCACAGTCAACATTGCCATCATTGTTGCAAGTGCTGTAAGTCTTAACACTTTTTTCTTTTTCATGTTTCTTCCTCCTTGTTTCGTTTTCTGATAGCTCAATTATACTCCATCATTTTGGCCAATTCTTTAGATAATTTTTTTCTGTTTTTGTGCACATTTTGTTCACATATTTTTTACACATTGCTTTTTCATACATTTTGAACTATAATTTTAAAATGTTATGATTACTTTTTTCTTATTATTCAGGGCGGGGGATGACTATGAATTCGCTTCATCACAAATTGTTTTTTCGCTATGCTGCTTTGATTTTTCCTCTTATAGCAGTATTTATGATAGTGCTTTACATAATCCTCGGCAACACGCTGCGCGAAAATGCTTCAAGCGAACTTCAGGCAGATTGCGACAATATATCCACCTTACTTGGAACAGAATTAGAAAAAATAGATACCCTGTCCCAGAATGTTGTCAGTTCATCACAGGTGCGTTCTCTGTTTCTCGAGGATCTGTATTCGTATAATTCGGATTCCTATACAAACAGACACGATTTTTCTTCTGCATTATTTGATATTATAAAGCTGTCATTCAGCAATCTCAGCCTTAACATAGTCGACACAGACGGGCGCCATGTCTATGTTGGCAGCATAAGTTCATTTCAGCGAAGAGATTCCTCTGAAATTTATGAGCTCCCATGGTTTCAGGATACACTGGAGCTGTATGGGAAAAAGGTTATACTTCCTCCTCGTGTCCCAGAACTCAACCCTCAGGACGGAGCTGTCATCTCCCTTTGCCGCGCCTTTTCACCGGAATCAACCGCAAAGGAAACCGCTGTACTTGAAATGCAGGTTCAATATTCGTATCTGACCCAGAAGATCGAAGATGCGATCCATGATCAAACGGGTGAAAAACAGGTCTATATTTACAATTCGGATGGTGAACGCATTTATCCTTATGAGATTACTGCATCAGAGAATTTGGAAGATTTTATGCAGAATGCACTTTCAGAATCCGGGAGCTCAGATTATCCTCGTTCTTATTCTCCTGAATCAGGTGCTCCTATGCTGATTGCCTGGCAGACTTCTGATTCGGCTGACTGGACCATTTTTGTAACAGCGTCAGAGAAAGCGTTATTTTCCTCTTTTTATGAATATCGCTCTCTGCTTATAATGATAGCCTTTATTGTCCTTCTCTTGCTGCTTTTTATCACCTATCAGATTGCATCGCATATTGCTGCACCTCTGCAGAAACTGGAGGAGACCGCGCGCTCTATAACGATTGATAATCTAACAGATCCTCTGCCGGAATACAAGAGCGGCTTTAAGGAGATGGACTCTCTTTTCTACTCATTTGAACAGATGCAGACGAATCTAAAAAATTCACTGCAGGAAAACATAAATGCTCATGCAATGGCAAATGACGCCAAAATGATCGCGCTTCAGTCACAGATGAATCCTCACTTTCTGTATAATACGCTGGCATCTATCAGTATACTTGCAGAAGACGGTGAAAACGAGAAGGTAATCAACACATGTACAGACCTTTCCTCTCTGCTGCGCTATTGTTCTTCAAATAAATCCATGACTGTAGATATACGACAGGAAGTAGACAATCTGATTGCCTACATTCACTTGATCAAAATAAAATATGAGGAAAGAATCCAGTTTCACATCCAGATTCACGACGATCTCATGTCACTGCAGGTGCCCAAACTGATTCTGCAGCCACTTGTGGAAAACTGTGTAAAGTATGCCCTTACATGTGATCCACCCTGGATCATAACTATTGACGGATTCCTCAATAGTGGCAAATGGACTCTTCGTGTACGTGATAACGGAGCCGGATTCTCGCACGAGTATCTGAGTTCATTCTATGAAAAGATCAAAAAAATGAATCCGGAAAATCCCCTCCCAGACCTGTCCATTAATGGCATGGGACTTTTAAATCTTTATATCCGGTTATACCTCAAATATAAAACTGACTTAATTTTTGATCTGAGGAATCTGGATGAAGGCGGTGCACAGGTTATGATCGGCGGACCTTTACAGGAATGCGAAGGAGAGAACAGCAATGGACATGAAAAAAATCCGAGTACTCATCGTTGAGGATGAAATTCTTCTTTTAAAAAACATATGTAAAAAGATAACTCAGGTGTCTTCAGATTTTATTGTAGTCGGTGAAGCATTTAACGGAAAAGAGGCCTTAGAAATCATCGAAAATACCCATCCGGATATTGTATTTACCGATATTCGTATGCCCGTAATGGACGGAATCGAACTTGCCCGGATACTTTATACAGAATATCCGAATATACTCACTGTGATCGTCAGCGGTTACGATGATTTTGAATACGCGCGGACACTTCTTGCTTATCATGTGCAGGATTACCTGCTGAAGCCACTTGCACAGGATGAACTCGAAGCTCTTTTACAGCGTCTCAAGAATATTGTATATAAGAACAGGCTGATGCATTACGGGCAGCTGTTTCAGTCTCTTATACTAGGACAGTCCGTCTCGCCCTCATATTCACCTTACATAGAAGATTTATCGGCGCGGGGAATCTATATGTTTGCGGTCTGTCTGGGAAATCTGTATCTTCGCACACCAGATTATTTTCTTCAGCCCGAGCAGAAAAAGTTTGTCAAGAAACAGTGGGATATCCTCGCAGAGGAGCTCCACTTTGACTCATGGTATTTTCCGCAGGAGGAAAGTAATTCTTTTCTGATCATCACACGCCGCACAGATATGCCTGTACGCAAGCAGGCTTTCCTTCTCCATCGCAAGCTGATCGATCAGATGGCTCCCTCCGCCATCACCATTTGTTACTGCGATGTTGATGACATAACACAATCATCCTTTTACTATCACGAAATATGGAAAAGATTAAAGTCTTCCTTGATCATCGGATATTCTACTGTCTTTGATATAGATGAAACCCGGTCTTTTCCGACAGTTCTTCCTAAAGAAGAGGCAAAACTTTTCCAAACTATGCTGACATCTAACAATCAGGAAGGCCTTCGTAAATTCCTTCTGGATCTGTTCCAGACCTGGGAAACCGAAAAATATCCTCAGGATTGTATTGATAAGATACTCCTGCAGATCCTGACATTACTCCAGCGCAGTCTTTTTTCCTCAGAGGAAGATTACTCTTCCATATATAGGAATATTTTCTATATACTTGAAACAGAAGCATCTCTGTCTTCTTCTTCAGGGGAAATTGTTCTTGAGCTTCTCAGCTGGATCAACCGCAATCACAGTGTACCTTCTGAGATCGAGAACGTGATCGAAGAGTTGGATACCTTTATCCATACTCATTATACCGAAGACTTAAATATTTCTGAGCTCGCAGAAAGATATCATTTTAATCATTCTTATCTGACAAAAGTATTTAAGAAACAAAAGGGAGAATCACCCCTTCAACTGATAAACTCCCTTCGAATCAAAGATGCTAAAAAAATGCTGTTAAATCAGGCTCTGTCAGTCCGGGAGATCAGTGAAATGCTCGGCTTCTCAAGCCAGCATTATTTCAGCCGGATCTTTAAAAGTTATACCGGCCAGACACCGTTGGAATATCGAGCCTCCAATATACGATAGTCCACATCAAAGGGCTGCCCTCACGCTTTCATTTATCTTCAGGGCAGCCCTGTTCTGTTTTTCAACTTTTACTCTTCTGTAATTTCATTTACTGTCAATGTCCCGATGTCGCTTTCAGCCCCACAATTCCGACCAATAACAGTGACACAAAAAAAATCCTTGCGGCCGTCACCGGCTCTTTAAACAGCACGATCCCAACTATGACTGCTCCCAGAGCTCCTATTCCAGTCCAGACTGCGTAAGCCGTTCCCAGAGGCAGAGTCCTGGTCGCCTGCGACAGAAAAAGGAAACTGAATATCATCCCGACTATCGTCAGTATTGTGTACTTTATTTCCGTAAACCCGTTTGAATACTTCATACGGGTGGACCAAAAAACTTCCAGACCGCCTGCGATCACTAAAAATGCCCATTCCATAATATGTAACCTCTCTTTCATCCTTCTGTGCAAAAAGAAAAGCGCCGAATCTGTATCTCCTATGGCCTATCGATACAGATTCAACGCTTTACATTTACCCGGCGGTAAATGATTGATCTTACATTTTATTTAATTATACAAGCTCGATGAGAACTTCCATAGCAGCGTCACCTTTACGCTGGCCAATCTTGATGATTCTTGTGTAACCACCGTTGCGGTCTGCGTATTTCGGTGCGATCTCTGTGAAGAGTTTCTCTACTACGTCAACTTTCTTTGTGCCTGCTTTCTTGCCTGCAGCCTTTGCCGGAACTTCTGTAACCGGGCAGAGAACTTTCATCATCTCACGTCTTGCGTGGAGACGGCTCGGCTGATCTTTTTTAATCTTCTTCTCTACTTCGTCGTAAACTGTTACTTTCTTTCCGTCAACAACTTCTTTCACTCTCTTGCCGTCTTTGTCCTTGCGGGCAACCTTAGCTGTTACAGTTACTTCATCAAAGTTGTCTTTCTCTTTTACTGCCATTGCGATAAGTTTCTCAGCAACTTTGCGGATCTCTTTCGCTTTAGCTTCTGTTGTAACGATCTTTCCATTGTTGAGCAGAGCAGTTACCTGGTTTCTGATCAACGCTTTTCTCTGACTGGATGTTCTGCCGAGTTTTCTATACTTTGCCATTTCTAATTTCCTCCACTATTAAGCACTTGGTTATGCTCTTCGGTCTTATTAATCAAATGCCCCTGCCGTGCTCTTCGGTCTTACCGGCAGAGATATATTTCAATGTTTCTTTCAGGGTTTCAGGATTACTCGTCGCCCTGGTTAAGCTCAAGGTTGAGCTCTTTGAGCTTCGCAAGAACTTCCTCAAGGGATTTACGTCCGAGATTGCGGACTTTCATCATGTCCTCAGGGGTCTTGTTCGTAAGCTCTTCTACCGTATTGATTCCGGCTCTTTTCAGACAATTGTAGGAACGTACGGAAAGCTCGAGCTCATCGATACTCATCTCAAGGACTTTCTCTTTCTCGTCATCCTCTTTCTCGATCATTACTTCTGCTGCCTGGGCAACCTCGGAAAGATCAACAAAGAGTTTCAGGTGCTCGCTTAAGACTTTCGCTGCAAGGCTTACCGCCTCGTCCGGAAGCATTGTTCCCTTTGTCCAGACATCAAGTGTCAGCTTGTCATAATCTGTGATCTGTCCGACACGGGTATTCTCTACAGTGAGGTTCACGCGGTCAACCGGGGTGTAGATGGAATCGATCGGGATCACGCCGATCGGCATATCCTCTGTCTTATTCTTATCTGCACTCACATATCCTCTGCCTTTTGTAATGGTAAGTTCCATGTACAGTTTGCAGTCTTTTCCGCCGCTCAATGTAGCGATGACCTGTTCCGGGTTGACGATCTCGATATCAGAATCCGCCTGGATGTCAGCGCCTGTTACAACGCCTTCTCCCTCGAACTCGATATAAGCTGTCTTGGCTTCGTCAGACTCGGAAGTATTCTTGATCGCCAGAGATTTCAGATTCATGATGATCTCTGTCACATCTTCCTTAACTCCCGGGATGGAGCTGAACTCATGAAGCACGCCGTCGATCTTTACGGAACTGATGGCAGCCCCCGGAAGAGAAGAAAGCATGATCCTTCTCAGGGAGTTTCCAAGTGTCGTTCCGTAACCTCTCTCGAGTGGTTCAACGACAAATCTTCCGTACTTTTTATCATCTGAAACATCCGTAATTTCAATATTTGGTTTATTAAAATCAAACACTACACAGACCCTCCTTATGGGTTTTAAAATGTTGAAGGGGTACGCTGTTGCAGCCGATATTACTTAGAATACAGCTCGACGATCAGCATCTCGTCTACAGGAACATCGATCGCTTCTCTGTTCGGGAGCTCTTTTACTGTACCTGTCAGATTCTCTGAGTCAACTTCAAGCCAGTCCGGGATCATATTTCCGCCTGTCACTTCGAGGATCTCTTTGTATCTCTGTGAGCCTTTCTTATTCTCTTTGATGGAGATCACGTCTCCTGCTTTAACAAGGTAGGACGGGATGTTGACCTGCTTGCCGTTTACAAGTACGTGCTTGTGGTCTACGATCTGTCTTGCCTCTTTACGTGTTCTTGCGAATCCCATACGGAACATTACATTGTCCAGTCTGGACTCGAGAAGTCTCATCAGGTTCTCACCTGTCATGCCTTCCATCTGTTTTGCTTTCTCGAAATAGTTTCTGAACGGTTTTTCAAGAACGCCGTAGATGAATTTTGCTTTCTGTTTCTCACGGAGCTGAAGGCCGTACTCACTCATTTTTCTGTTTGATCTCTTCAGCTGTCTGTTAGATTTCTTACTGATTCCGAGGTAAATCGGATCCATGCCTAATGAACGGCATCTTTTAAGAACAGGAACTCTGTTTACTGCCATGTCTATCCTCCTAATTTTATACACATCAGCGGATGTCCGCTGCTTTAGTTACTTTTGTATTTATATCAGATTACATTCTCACTGAGATTAGACTCTTCTGCGTTTCGGCGGACGGCATCCGTTGTGCGGAACCGGAGTCACATCTTTGATGCTGACTACATCGATACCACATGCCTGAAGCGCACGGATCGCTGCCTCTCTTCCTGATCCCGGGCCTTTTACAAAGACATCTACTGATTTAAGACCGTGTACTAATGCTGCCTTAGCCGCTGTCTCAGCTGCCATCTGCGCTGCGTACGGAGTAGATTTCCTTGAACCTCTGAATCCCAGGCCGCCTGCACTTGCCCATGAAAGAGCATTTCCCTGTGTATCTGTTAATGTAACGATCGTATTATTAAAAGATGACTGGATGTGTGCCTGTCCTCGTTCAACGTTTTTCTTGACACGTTTTTTTGTTACTTTTTTCGCAACTTTCTTTGCCATTTAAACTAACCTACTTTCTTTAATCTCTTCAAAAGCTTTACTTTTTCTTATTAGCTACAGTTCTCTTCGGACCTTTGCATGTTCTTGCATTTGTCTTTGTCTTCTGACCGCGTACCGGAAGTCCTTTTCTGTGACGGATCCCACGGTAGCATCCGATCTCTTTGAGTCTCTTGATGTTAAGCTGGATCTCTCTTCTGAGGTCACCTTCTACAACCTGAGTCTCATCGATCACTGCACTGATCTTCTTTACTTCTTCACTAGTAAGATCTCTTACGCGAGTATTAGGATCTACTCCTGCCTCTGCTAAGATACGGTTTGAGCTTGTTCTACCGATTCCGTAGATATAAGTCAGACCGATTTCTACACGTTTGTCTCTTGGTAAGTCTACACCTGCAATACGAGCCATGTGTCTTTCCTCCATTTTCTTTGTTGATATCTACTTTAACTGAGGCTGCGGATGCGCTGCAGAAAATAATTCTGCCACTTGGTGTCATGCATCCTACCGGGGTATCATTTTCCCGATATCCCAGCCCAGGCGCGTCAGTTACCCACGCCCTTTCCCGGCACGGATCTTCTCTTCAAGCTCCGCCAATGCAAACGCCGGGTATTAGAAGCAATATACAGAAATGCCAGACCACCCGCCCTGCGGTACCTGTGTACAGATGCGGTGTATCCTTACTGTATATTAAACAGCTCTACACACTGCCGAGTGTGTCGCGCTGTCAGCCGCCTAAATCATGTCGCACGCTTCCCATTTATCCATTAAAAAACGTGCATCAATCCGCTACACGTCCGTGCGCCTAAGTTCCCCCTTCGCCGTCGGCTCGGGCTCACTAACGCTTGGGACGGACCTTCTCACTAAGTTCAAGCTTCGCCTGACGGCTTGCTTTCACTAAGTGTTCAGTGTCAGCCCTGACGCTGTTTGTGTTTCGGATTCTCACAGATTACTCTGATGCTTCCTTTTCTTTTAATGATCTTGCATTTTTCACAAATTGGTTTTACTGATGATCTAACTTTCATGTCAAATCCTCCTTCCCTTCTGTGCTTTGCCTACATTTTCCGGCCGTTTTTGGGCACACCACCCCAAAAGTGACCATTTCATAGTATAGCATCAAATACTTTTCAAAGTCAATAACTAATTTTCTTTTTCTACAGATGTTTTGTAAGGAAGTTCCGGCTTACTTATCTCTCCAGATGATCCTTCCTTTGCTGAGATCGTACGGAGACATTTCCAACGTAACTTTGTCGCCCGGAAGGATCTTGATGAAGTTCATTCTCAGCTTTCCGCTGATATGGGCAAGTACGATATGACCATTCTCCAGTTCTACTTTAAACATTGCGTTCGGAAGTTTTTCTACTACAACTCCCTCGATTTCGATCACGTCAGCTTTTGACATATTAAATCCTCCTGCAAATCAGAGCCGTCCGGCTCCCGTTCCTAAACCTGTTTCCCCCTGCCGGATGTATTTCCTTATCAGACTTCGGACAGCCGCATCGTCCGGCTCTCCTTCAAGCCGCATCTTCAGGACAGGCTGAAGATGTCTGACATTCTTCCGTTTCACATGGCGGAGGGGTCTTAGATCCCCGTCCGCCACATACACATATTCATCTTCCGCACGGATCACGACATAGATCCGGTCTTTGTCATGCCCTGCCTTCGATCTTACGAGCATTCCCGGTTCAAGCTGCATTCCGGTCTACTCTCCTAAGATTTCCACGATCGCGGCAAACACATCGTTGATATCGACTGTACCGTCTACTTCTCTGAGAATGCCTGCCTGTGTGTAGTAATCGATCAGAGGCTGTGTCTGCTCGTGGTATACACCGAGTCTCTTAAGTACTGTTTCCGGCTTGTCATCATCTCTGAGGATAAGGCTGCCGCCGCATTTGTCGCAGACATCTTCCACTTTTGTAGGAGCATATACGACATGGTAAGTAGCTCCGCAGTCTACACAGGCTCTTCTTCCGCCCATGCGGTTCACGATATTCTCGTCCGGAACTTCTACATTGATCGCATAGTCCATCTTCTGGCCCATCTCAGCCAGCGCTTTGTCAAGAGCCTCCGCCTGCGGGATCGTACGCGGGAAGCCGTCAAGCACGTATCCGTTCGCACAGTCGTCCTGCTGTACTCTGTCCACAACCAGGTCGACAACTAATTCATCCGGGACAAGCAGGCCCTGGTCCATGTAGGTCTTAGCCTTCTTGCCAAGCTCCGTACCATTCTTGATATTAGCACGGAAAATGTCCCCTGTAGAAATATGCGGGATCGAATATTTCTCCGCGATCTTCTTCGCCTGAGTTCCTTTTCCTGCACCCGGTGCTCCAAGCATGATAATCTTCATAATCTTACCTCCGATCCTTTTATTAATTGAATTGTGTAATTATTACATCAGCCAGCCCGGCGCGCTCCGCAAAGCCGCATATGCTCCGCCTGGGCAGACTGTTGCTTCAAAACACCATGAGCCCGCAATATTTTACTCTTTGTTTCCGAGCAAAACACAGCGAGCTTAAAATGGCTTAATATCCCAGGAAGCTGTTTGTCATGTTGCTTCCCTTGTTATTTAAAAATCCGGTATAATTTCTCACAAGCATCTGCGACTCGATCTTCTTTATCGTGTCGAGCACAACGCCGACGATAATGATCAGGGATGTTCCTCCGAAAGAAACATTCGCGCCGAACACACCGTTAAAGAAGTACGGGATCACCTGTACGATGATCAGTCCGCATGCGCCTATGAAAATAATGTAATTCAGTATTTTCTGCAGATATTCAACTGTCGGTTTTCCCGGACGGATACCCGGTATAAAGCCGCCGCTCTTCTTCATATTGTTCGCGATCTCCAACGGATTGAATGTGATCGACGTATAGAAATATGCGAAGAATATCGTGAGCAGGATGTAGATCACGAGACCGATCGAGTAGACCGGGTGTTCCGGATCACACCAGTTGTTGGAGTTCATACCTGCAAGGATCTGACTTCCAATTCCTGTTCCATTGCCCTTTCCAAGGAATCCTGCGATCACGATCGGGGTCTGCATCAATGACGATGCAAAGATGACCGGGATAACTCCTGCTGTATTTACGCGGAGCGGAATATGTGTGGACTGTCCGCCGTACATCTTCCTGCCCTGTACTTTCTTGGAATACTGGACTGCGATCCTTCTCTCGCCGCTCTGGAGGATAACAACAAAGATCACGACTGCAAGTATCACTGCAAGGATGATCAGCGCCGCCAGTCCTGCCTGAGCCAGCTTTTTGCCAGCCACAAACTGTGTGTACAGCGTTGTGAAATCCTGGGGCAGACGGGAAAGGATATTGATCAGAAGTACGATCGAGATACCGTTTCCGACTCCATTCTCCGTAATACGCTCACCGATCCACATAAGGAATGCACTTCCTGCTGTCAGTGTACATACGACGATCGCGCAGTCTACAAAACTATAATTCTCAAGAAGTCCCTGGCGTCCGAGTCCTACAGCCAAAGCTGTGGATTCGATCAGTGCAAGTCCTACTGTCACATATCTTGTGATAGCTGCGATCTTCTTTCTTCCTTCTTCTCCCTCTTTCTGCATTTCCTCAAGTTTCGGGATCGCGATCGTGAGGAGCTGCATGATGATGGAAGAAGTAATGTACGGTGTTATACTCAGCGCAAATACAGAAAAATTTGTAAAGGAACCGCCGGTGAACGCTTCAAAAAAATTGAATGCGTCACCGGTCTGCTGTTCAAAAAATTCCTGAATGAAAGTTGGATCCACCCCTGGTGTCGGGAGCTGTGATCCAAGCCTCACAACGATAAGCATTGCAAACGTATAGAATATCCTTTTCCTGATATCCTCGATCTGAAATGCCTTACGTACTGTCTTAAGCATTAGATCACCTCTGCTTTTCCACCAAGTGCTTCAATCTTCTCAGCAGCTGCCGCACTGAATGCATTAGCCTGAACTGTAAGCTTCTTAGTTAACTCTCCATTTCCAAGAATTTTGACCCCGTCTCTCGGGTTTTTCACGATACCGCTCTCGATCAGTGTCTCAACAGATACTGTAGCGCCATCCTCGAATCTCTCGAGCGCACCCAGGTTGATCGCAACGATCATTTTGGAGTTCCTGTTTGTGAACCCTCTCTTCGGTATTCTTCTGTATAAAGGCATCTGACCACCTTCAAATCCAGGTCTTGTAGCACCTGAACGGGCTTTCTGTCCTTTGTGGCCTTTGCCGGCTGTCTTGCCGTTTCCTGAACCATGTCCGCGGCCTCTTCTGAAATTATCACTCTGTTTAGAACCGTCTGCCGGTCTTAAGTTTGATAAGTCCATGACGTTACCTCCTTATCTTTTTATGCCTCTTCTTCAACCTTCACTAAATGTCTAACCTGCTGTACCATACCTCTGGTAGCTGCATTGTCCGGCAGTACGACTGTTCTGCCTGTCTTCTTGAGACCAAGAGCCTCAACTGTCTTCTTATGCTTTGGTACGGCGCCGATTGTAGACTTTACTAATGTAACTTTTAAGTTTGCCATTTCAATCTAACCTCCTTGTATGACAGATCTGACTATATCATAACAGATTCTGTCTGCTTAGCCCATGATCTCTTCAATAGATTTTCCGCGAAGTCTTGCAACGTCTTCCGGAGCCTTTGTATTCTTAAGTCCTTCGATCGTAGCAAGTACAACATTCTGTTTGTTGTTTGATCCGAGAGATTTTGTACGGATGTTTTTGATCCCCGCCATCTCGATCACGGCACGTGCCGGACCTCCGGCGATCACACCGGTACCATCCGGAGCGTTCTTAAGAAGTACGGATGCGCTTCCGAATTTTCCGATCACGTCGTGGATCACACTTGCGTTCTCGTCAAGTGCCACTGTGATCATCTTCTTCATAGCATCCTCTTTACCCTTGCGGATCGCTTCCGGGATCTCAGTAGCTTTTCCCAAACCTGCACCAACATGGCCGTTGCCGTCACCGACAACAACTAAAGCTGTAAAACGGAAGTTACGACCACCTTTAACAACTTTGGTAACACGTTTGATCGATACTACTTTTTCTAATAATTCCATCTGACTAGCATCAATACGTTCCTGTCTCATCTGTGTTCTCCCTTCCCTAGAAATTCAGCCCGGCTTCTCTAGCCGCGTCTGCCAGTGCTTTGATCTTACCCTGGTAAATGAAGCCGCCTCTGTCAAATACGACCTCTGTGATGCCTTTTTCTTTCGCTTTCTCAGCGATTACTTTTCCAAGGTATGCTGCTGCATCAACATTGTTTGTCTTCTCAAGCTCTGCTTTCACATCTTTCTGAAGAGTGGATGCTGCTACCAGAGTATTTCCAACGGTGTCGTCAATGATCTGAGCATACATATGATTATTGCTTCTGAACACAGCTAAACGCGGTCTCTCAGCAGTACCGCTGAAACGGTTGCGTAATTTCATGTGTTTTTTTCTACGAATTTCGCTTCTTGATTTCTTACTAACCATTTTCACACTCTCCTTATTTATTTCTTACCAGTCTTACCGACTTTACGTCTGATCACTTCGTCAGCGTACTTGATACCTTTGCCCTTATATGGCTCCGGTCTTCTCTTGTCTCTGATCTCTGCTGCATACTGTCCGACTTTTTCTTTGTCGATACCTTTTACAGTGATCTTGTTCTGACCTTCCAGAACTGTCTCAACGCCTTCCGGATCGATCATTTCAACTGGGTGAGAGTATCCAAGGTTCAGTGTCAGTTTATTTCCTGATTTGGCTGCTCTGTAACCTACACCGTTTACTTCAAGAACTTTCTCGTATCCCTGAGTAACACCGATTACCATGTTGTTGATCAGTGTTCTTGTCAGACCGTGGAGAGATTTCATTTTCTTGAGATCGTTCGGTCTTGTTACAGTTACTTCTTCGCCTTCAACTTTGATTTCCATTTCTGTCGGAAGCTCTTTTGTAAGAGTTCCCTTCGGACCTTTTACAGTCACTACATTGTTCTCTGCAACTTCTACAGTCACACCTGCAGGAATTGCTACGGGCAGTCTTCCTATACGTGACATACCTGTTTCCTCCTTAACTTAGATTTTCGGAGCAGCGGCTTTAGGCTGCTCTGTTTTCAGTTGCTTGCGCCTGTCGGCGCGAGGTTTTTTACAAGGAAGTTCTTTTCGCTAAGCTCGAAAATACCTCGCCAAGCTCAAAGAACGACCTCGCACTAAGTTCATCCTTCGCCTACGGCCCGGATTCACTAAGTTGCTTTCGGTCTACCAAACGAAGCAAAGAACCTCTCCGCCTACGCCGAGTTTTCTTGCTTCTTTGTCTGTTACTACACCTTTGTTTGTAGAAAGGATCGCTGTTCCGAGTCCTCCGAGAACCTTCGGGATATTCTCTGTGCTTGCGTAAACACGAAGTCCCGGTTTGGAGATTCTCTTAAGTCCTGAGATAACCTTCTCATTCTTGTCTACACCGTATTTCAGTGTAATGTGGATTGTCTGGAAATGTCCGTCTTCTACAAGATCATATTTTGCGATATAACCTTCATCGAGCAGGATGTTTGCGATAGCAATTTTCATCTTGGATGCCGGTACATCAACTGTATCATGTTTTGCAGTGTTTGCATTACGGATTCTTGTAAGCATATCTGCAATCGGATCGCTCATAGTCATGTGTTATATCCTCCTTACCAACTTGCTTTCTTAACACCAGGGATCTGTCCTTTATATGCCAGTTCACGGAAGCAGATACGGCAGATTCCATATTTTCTCAGATACGCGTGCGGACGTCCGCAGATTCTGCAGCGGCTGTACTCTCTTGTGGAGAATTTCGGTCTGCGCTGCTGTTTGATCTTCATTGATGTCTTAGCCATGAATTTCCCTCCTTACTTTGCAAACGGCATATTGAACTGTCTCAATAATTCACGTGCTTCCTCGTCAGTCTTGGCTGTTGTAAC
>DWVY01000005.1 GCA_019119995.1 Candidatus Mediterraneibacter faecavium
CCGCGTTACATGGATTCGAGGGGATGAGGTAAAGCGGGTCGTCACAGCGTTGCAGCATCATCCTTTTCCGCGTCCCTTATTCAGTCATTATATCTTTGCTGTTGTAGCGGCATCTCTTAAACAAACACGAATTTAAAATCCCTCCTCTTTCCTGCGCATCCGCATTTCTCTTCTCTTCTGTGCTGCTTCCCACTCGGCTTTCTCTGCCTCTGTCTCGAGGATCAGCCTGGGGACGGGCTGCGGTTTATCGTTCTCATCCAGGGCGACCATTGTAAAGTATGCCCGGTTGATCGGATGGCGCATCCCGGTCTCCAGATGTTCTACATAGGTGTCGAGCCGCACTTCAAGGGATGTACGCCCCACATAGGTTACTTTTCCCACTATAACGACCATTTCCCCGTTATATGCTCCGTGGATAAATCTCAGATTGTCCACGGATGCCGTGATCACATTGGATCTTGTATGGCGCATCGCCACCATTCCCGCGGCTTCATCCAGCCACTGCATGAGCATGCCGCCGAACAGTCTTCCCGCCGAGTTCAGATGGTTCGGCCGGACAAGCCGTACGATTTCCACCTGTGAATCTGATACTTTTCTTTCTTCTGTCATACTTCTGTCTCCGCTTCTTTATCTTTTATTCCTTTATCTTCTCTCATAATCTCATTCTATTGTAACAACTGTCCGTCTTGAAAACAAGCCCGCACTTGTCAGGCCGCCTTTCTTCTATTACAATATTTCCAGACAAATGAAAGGAAGACGGATCATGGGAAATATAAAACTTACACTTCAATACGACGGAACCCGTTATCTTGGCTGGACACGCCCGGAAAAGGACGGTTATCACAAAACAATTTCATATCGTTTGTCCTCTGTTCTGGAAAAGCTGTCCGGCAGCCCGGTCACGCTCTATGCAGGCGCCAGGACTGAAGCCGGAGTCCATGCGCTGGAACAGACTGTCAGCTTTGTCTCTGACGCTTTTTCCGATATGGAACTGCTGCATCGGGAGCTTGATCATTATCTTCCCATGGATATCCGCGTCCTTCGATGCGAAACCGCGCCGGAACGTTTCCGCGCCGATCTGAACGCCCGGTCTCGCACATATGAATACCGCATCTGCACCTCGCCTGTCTATAATATTTTTACATCAGCATATACGGCTCATATCTGTCCTGCGCCTGATATCAGCAGTATGGAAACTGCGGCAGGATATTTGACAGGGCGGCATGATTTCCGTTTCTTTTCAGGTGTAAAGAAGAAAAAGGGAACAGATAAGGAACTGATGGAGCTCTCATTTCGCGGATCTAAAGATGCGGACAATGATACAGATACGCTTATCATCACTCTTACCGCCAATGATCTTCTCTACCGGATGCCTTCTCTGATCATCGGGACGCTCCTTGAGATCGGCCAGGGGAAACGGACGCCTGAAAGCATATCGCATATTTTCGTGGGAACAGAAAAAGCAGGCGCCCCCTGCGAAGCAAAGGGCCTCCTGCTCAAATCTGTACAATATTAAGCCTGCTTTCATTACAGGATCAATCCTGCGATATGGAACGCGATAAAGCTTGCCACCCATGCGACCGCCAGCTGGAACAGGATGATCCCGCAGGTCAGTTTCTTGCTCCCCACTTCTCTGTGGATCGTAGCGATCGTTGCCGTACAGGGCACATATAACAGACAGAATACCATCAGCGCATAAGCATTTGCCGCGCCGAATCCCATTGCGCCAAGCGCAGCCACAAAGGCGTCCATGCCGTGGGATGTGGTGATATTCTGTATCCCGAAAAGTACGCTGCAGCTCGATACCACGACTTCCTTCGCCGCGATCCCGGAGATAAGCGCAACCACGATCTGCCAGTAGCCCAGACCGAGCGGACGGAAGAACGGTACGATCGCTTTCCCGATGATCGAGCCGAAGCTGTCCGCAATATCTGTCACGTAACCAGCCGGACCGAAATTCAGAATCACCCACATAATGATCGATGCAAGGAAAATGACAGTTCCTGCTTTCGTCAGATAATCTTTTACTTTCTCCCACACATATACCGCGATCGTGCGCGCGTTCGGCGCTTTATATTCAGGAAGCTCGATCAGGAGCGCGTGTTCCGCCTTGCTGCCGTCGATCTTCGAGATGATAAACGCCGTCAGGATCGCGATGATAATTCCAAGCAGATACATGGAGTAACATGCCAGCATTGCATTTTTCCCGAAAAACATCGAAGAAAACAGTACATAGATCGGAAGTCTGGCGCTGCACGACATAAACGGCGTCACAAGAATCGTCTTCAATCTGTCTTTCCGGTGCTCCAGCGCACGCGATGCCATGACCGCCGGCACGGAACAGCCGAATCCCAGCAGCATGGGCAGGAATGCTCTTCCCGAGAGTCCCAGATGACTCATGATATCATCCATGACGAACGCCACCCTCGACATATATCCGCTGTCCTCAAGGAACGCAAGCGCGAGGAACAGGATAAAGATATTCGGCAGGAACGTAAGGATGCCGCCCACGCCGGAGATGATACCGTCCACCAGAAGTGAATTGAGCATCGGGGATGTGCCCGCCGCCTCAAGTCCTGCGCTCACCGCGCCTGTCAGGAGATCAAGTCCTGTCTCAAAATACCCTTTCAGCCAGTCGCCTACTGTAAATGTCAGGAAGAATACAAGTGCCATGATCACGAGGAAGATCGGAAGCCCCAGCCATCTGCTCGTCATAAAGCGGTCGATACGGTCTGTCTGTTCCGCCTTAGCGCTTTTGTTGACAAGTGTTTCATCGATCACTTCTTCTATAAAGTCATATTTTTCATTGATAATATCTTTCTCATAGCTCCGGTCCGCAATCCCGGTCATATCAACAGGATATTTCTTCGTTACCGAATCATCCTGCTCAAGCGTCTTGATGGCATGCCAGCGCATATTTTCCATATCCGGATATTTCACCCGGAACTGCTCGCTGATCGCGTCGATCTTATCCTCGATCCCGTCATCATATACCATTGCGTACTCGCTGTGATGGTTATGCCTGTGCCCTGTCTTGTCGGAATGGTGGTGGATGAACGGCCCCTGTTTCGCGTATTCTTTGTGGTGAGCCACCGCATGGAGCAGGATCTCAAGACCTGTGCGCTTTCTTGCAGATACAGGGATCGCCGGGATACCGAGCATCTCGGGCAGACGGTGAAGGTCGATCTCCATCCCCCGCTCTTCCACGATATCCATCATATTAAGCGCCAGCACGACCGGCTTTCCGAGCTCAATGAGCTGCAGTGTCAGGTAAAGGTTTCGTTCCAGACAGGACGCATCCACTACGTCCACGATCACGTCCACCTCGTCGCTCATAATGCACTCGCGGGATACCTTTTCTTCCATTGTATAAGAAGTCAGGCTGTAAATGCCGGGCAGGTCGATCAGTTTGAACTCCTGCCCCTTGTATGTAGTGCGCCCTTCTTTCTTCTCCACCGTAACGCCGGGCCAGTTTGCCACTTTCAGATTAGCTCCTGTGTAGGCGTTGAACAATGTCGTCTTACCGCAGTTCGGATTGCCGATGAATCCCACATTTATCACTTTCCCGCTCATGCCGCTTCCTCCTTTACGAAGATATTGTCAGCAATGCGCCTTCCAAGTGCGAATCGTGTCCCGCGGAATTTCACAGTCATTGCGCCCTTTTTATCATTGTTTAATATCGTGATCTTAGATCCTTCCGTCAGGCCGAGCGCCTCGAGCCTCCGTTCAAGATTCAGCTCGATCTGTATTTTCTCGACCACATAGGTATGATTATTCTTACCTTCTTTTAATCTCATATCAGCCTCATCCTTTGCATGTCATTTATTGATAATATTTCTCAAAAGATATTATATATTGCAAGGCTCTATAAGTCAATTTTTTGTGTCAAATCTTGTCGCTGTCATATGGATGATATACGGGACAAGGATTACCGGTATCGCAAGGTAGGCAAGAAAACTGTACGCTTTCTGGATCAGGGTGAGCAGCCCGAACTGAGCGATCCCGAAATCCACGATGCAGCAGATGAGCGCCGCAATGATCTCTTTTCGCGTGATCTGAAATTTCTTCTTCCCCGCCGGCTTCTCTGCTCTTTCGGCTTCATCCGGTGCCTGTGCTCCTTCGGTTTCACCTGACAGCTGTACTTCTGCGCCGCAAGCTTCCTCTCCCGTCTCGCCGCAGATCCTCTTTACCATCGCCGCCACCATATTGACCGCCGTAGACACGGCTCCGAGGATGATCAGAATGGAAATAAGCGGAGTCATAAAAGAAGCTCCTACACCGTTCTGTACCATAAAGAGCGTGGGCACACTCTGGCCGGAAGCGTCCGGATCCGTGTAGATTGTCATAAGTCCCAGCACGACCATGACCATCATCAGCGCATTTACCACAAATCCCACTCCCATACTCTTCACTGCGTCGCCCGGCTGATCAAATGATTTCGCATGCTGCACAAACACCGCAATGTTGGAGAGCTGGAATGTTCCGTATAAAAACGCTGAGTAAAGCGCATCTCCAAGCGGCAGCTTGGCTTTTGTCATACTCTCTGCCGCTGCCGATATCCCCGACAAGCCGGAAATGATGTTGGGAATATATACGATCAGCAGTCCCGCGATAATACAGATGGATAATACAGAAGCTACTTTCCGCACCAGATCCGTTCCGAATATGGCAACCACAAAGATAAACACACCGATCAGGAAAGTGCAGAGCAGATACGGAAGCCCTGTCAGCGTACTCAGCGTTGCGCCGCCCGTGGCAAATGCAACCGCCGGAGCCACGCACATCACACAGATATAAAGGATCTCGAACAGGTTCGAAAATATGGGCGCAAACTTTCCGTAAAACGCATTATTGTAGGATCTGTAGTCATAAACCTGATGCTTTCTAGCAAAGCGCAGGCTGTATGCAAAGAACACCGTGTTGTAGAGCATTGCCAGCACCGGCATGATCAGGCACCAGATGCCGTACCTGACGAAATAGCTGTATATCTGCGCTCCCGATGCAAATCCGCCTCCAAAATGTGTCGTAAACCATACAAATGCCACTCCCAGAATGACTGCCCCTGTTTTATTCTTCTTCATTGTCTCTTCTCACTCTTTCCTTCAGTCTGCTCATTGCCTCTGTCAGCATTTCCTTTGTCACTTTATACGGATAATGGGCTACATCCGACATATCCGGGATGCGCTCCATGCACTCTTCCCACTGTTCATCTGTGATCTCGATGTCTTCCAGTGAAACCGGAAGGTCAACCGCCCGGTTCAGCCTGTAGATCTTCTCAAACTCGTCATACTGCTGATCGACGAGCAGCGCCAGCAGGATGCCGAATCCGACCACCTCGCCGTGCAGATGTCTCTCCTCGATGACCGGATAGGAAGTCATAGCATAGAATATCGCGTGCGCGAGACCGCTGTTGTAATCCGGCGTGTAATCCTTTGTCAGAAAGATAGACGCGATACCAGTAGTCACGACGATTGCCAGCACGACCTGCTCCACGTCATAAGTACAGAGCCCTTTCTCGTGGTCTTCCAGTGCTTTCGGTCCGTACTGGATCAGCGGATCACAACACATCCGGCTGACTGCCACGCCAAGAGCAGTAAAATGTTCCAGCTGCTCGTCCCTCGATGAGATCGTGGCCTCATAATATTTCGCATAAGTATCACCGATTCCTGCCCACATATACTGGCTGGGCGCCTTGGCAATAATTTCCGTATCAATAAATGAATGCATGACCGGTCTGATGAAAAAGTGCGGTTTCAGAAATGTGCCGTCCTCATTGTACATAATGGAAACCGATGTGCAGGCGGAGCAGTTTGACGCGATCGTCGGAAATGCAAATACCGGCTTATCGTCCGTGATACACAGACACTTCACTGTGTCCAGCGCCTTGCCGCCGCCTACGCCGAATACCATGTCAGCCTCCTGATACAGCGGCATGGCACGCAGCTTTTCCACTGTGGCATACGTACAGTTCTCACCGTAAATTTCTTTTCCGATAATCTCAAGATTGGTCTGCTCCACATAAGACCTGATCTTGTCATATGCTGCATTAAGCGCTTTTCTTCCTCCGATCACAAGAACTTTCTTCCCGTATGATTCACATACCGGCCCGATCTTGTCATAAATTTTATCTCCGATAGAATAATTCGGAAGGTGTACTTCATAATTTTCAAGTTTCATGGTAATCTCTCCTTTCCTCTGTGCTGCCATGTATCGCATACATATGGGATATCAGTTATTTTCCACTCAGTCCTTTTTCGGCCGGCGTCAAGCGAACGTCCACCGGGCGTTCAGCGCCGTTTCCCGTCGGATGCCCGGTCGTGTCGTGCAAGCACGGCGGCCGCCCTCCGGGCGTATCGCGCAAAATAAAAAGCCCTTATCCCATACAATTAAATTGCAGGGACAAGAGCTGTAATCCATACAAATACTCCTGCGGTGCCACCCGGCTTGACGTAATATACTACATCCACTCATGCATACTGACATATGCTCTCTTTGATAACGGAGTCAGTTCTCCGGCTCGCCTACTCTAAATTTCAACTCGCCCTCAGAAGCCCATTCACTCCAAGTCCGGCATACCGCGATCCCACCGCCCGCGGCTCTCTGTAAAGCGTCCATTGAAGTTACTTGCTCTTCCTCATCGGTCTGGTAACACTTTATCACTTTAAACTTAAAATGTCAACGGTTTTAAAGCAAGCACGCCAGTACTGTTTTCCAAATGGCGCGGGCTGAACTGTTATTTTTGAATAAGTGTCTTTGAGTCCAGATCCTCCTCATGCATGTCCACCGCCCGTACCCGGCAGTCATCGTACGTCTTATAATAGTAGACCCCCGTCCTCGTATTGGCGCAGCAGGAATAAGTGGTAATATCATAAGTTCCCTGATCTGTCACCACAGCCCCGCGCACCATAGCCACGCTGTCCAGGATATGGAAAAACTGGGAGACATTGGCGTTTTCCTCTTCCAAAGCCACGGAATTCCACTTCAAAAACGCAGCGCGCACAAAGCGGGACGCCGATGAAGCGTCGCCCGGAAGTCCGATAGCTCCCATCCCCTGTGCATAAGGCTTAAGCCCCAGCCTGTCCGAAAAACGGTTTCGCGGGCTCTCCGCCGTCAGGTTCATAAAATTGTTCATATTCATTCTGTGATACTCAAAAGGCGGATTGTTCGTCAGCACGCCGAACGGGTCATCATATACTTTCAGCCCTTCCCTGACCGCTTCAAGAACAAGGCAATTTTCACGGTCTGCAAGCATCCAGTGGAGCGGAGCCGGCGGCATCTGATCCGAAAATGCCAGATCAACGATCTTCATTTTATCCAAATACTCTTCCGCTTCCGCTACAGAAGCACATTTTCCCAGGATCCACGCGATCACCTCAAACGAGGCGATCTCCAGACCTTCGCCGTCCGGTTTCTGATAGTATGCGTTCCCCGGGAAATTCAGGCCCGCCATCGCAAGCCCTTTCTCATTGACAGCCTCGGCATACAGCGGGAAACTGCCGCAGGCCGACGCCATGCCGATCATGGCGTAGTGGTGATCCTGCCGCCCGGCTTTCCGGAAAATGAGGGGAAAATTGCGCGGGGTGATCGTGACAGTTTCGCCGAAAGAACAGTCAAGATCGAGATTGCGGCCGAAGTAGAAGTCATTGTTGGTGTAGGTGATACAGGTACACATGAGTCCTCCTAAAATTATTGCAAATTAATTTTCCATAATACGAAGCCACTCTTCTTCAATATCAGTATCAATAAGGTTTTCTATATATCGCCGATGTTTAACTTCATTTCTTACATTCTGCACAGCGTGTAATCCAAATGCCGCTAATTCAGGAATATTCATTGTCATAAGAAATGTGCCTGTGGCGCCTCCAGGTTTACTGGATGTCTGGCTCTTAATAAAGGCATCTCCTATATCTAACGTAGAAAATACCGCACTGGAGACCAGCAGTAACCGATCCACTTCCCTACGGGAAGCTGAGGGCATGCTTTCATTTATAGATTGCCCATAGTAAAAATGCTGTTTCAAAATCCAGTATGTTCTAATAAGAGTTTCATTTATAATTACAGGGATCAACTGCGCAGTAAATGCACGAACATCATAGCCATTCTGAAACATCCATTCTGACACTTCCGCTATATTTAAGGACTTTCCATTAATTTCAAATGAACCAAACTGTAGTTTTTGCAATGCTGCCCATCCCGGCACAGGTAGTCCTAAACCTCTCCCTTTTGACGTCTTACTTCCCGCAACGTCAGATATCAGATGACCAAACCAGTTTTGTGTTGATTCAATAATTTTTTTTATAATATTATCAGAATTCGCAGTCTTTTTAGTAACTACTCTGACCAAGCCCCCTGTCTCCGGAGAGATTAATGTTGTCATTCCACTGATTTGATCGATAATCCCAATAATCAGTCCAAATATACTCGGTTCATGAGCCAGAGAAAACAAATGGTGATTAGACGGATTCAGCCAGGGAGTCTTTCCATTTTTATTTATTGAAATATCATATGAGACCTTATGTATCTTCTCAAGGTAACTTATTGACTGCTTTTTATCCCAATTCTTTACTTCCTTTATTTTTGCATTAATATCAGCTATTTTATCTTTTTTATCAGGCGCATGAAGTAATATACTGTTTTTTCTATTTTCTAGTTCACCAATTCGCTCAAACACCGCAAAACGCTTTACAATGCTATCATATACTTTATCAACTTTATCTTGAAGTACAGAACTCTTTGTATTGCTGCCCACAGTTCCAACCAAGACTATATCGATAATCCCCGCAATGATTCCACTTGCCGTTGCAATACAATAGTCTATCTTATCAAGACGACAGAGATCAAAATGTTCGACAAGTTGGTGATTCATTTGTATTACTTCAGTTTTAGAAAACATATTAAAGAACGGATTGGAAAGATCAATGTTATGGTCTGCTGCATATTTACGGACTATCTGTAGGTTTTCATCCCAATCATCCCTTATTTCTACGGTTTCCAACAATGTGGCGTCAAATTCTAAGGACGTATGCTTCTCACGAATCCCCGCTGTATTTTCTATGAAAGAATCTATCTCTTCAGAAGAAAATGGTATATGATTTTTATCGTGCCGTAAATCAGCAAGCAATTTATTCTGTTGCGCAAGAATTTCATCAAAATCCTTTTCTATTTCTTTTGATACAAAGATATTTTCATCTAGCTTTTTCCGACTTTCCGTCCGTGCAGCAGACTGAACTGTCAATATTTCCGAGATTTCTTTCAAAAGTTTTTCATCTAGCTTCCTACTCATTTTGACCGTTTATTAATCCTTTCAAACCGCTTATGCCTTTTTTCATAAGAACGTTCGTTTTAGCAACTGTAGATTTTGAAAGATCATAATAACCAACAGTTTCCAGAATCTGATCCAACTTTTCCAACTTTTCTTCATCATCTATATTCTGTAAAATATATTCGCCATTTCCATTGCTTTGGTAACATGCATATACGTATTCCCTGAATGGGATCTGATACTGTGTCTTTTTCACAAGTTCCTCAAATTTATTAAAATCCAGTTTTTCAGGCAAATGGCTCAATAATATATTGATCTGACTCTTTTTCTCTTCATCAAAAATCAGCCTTGATCCTGCATCAAGAGATTTTGCCATTTGTATATATTCAAGTAGCTGCTCATGATTGGCGAGAATCTGATTTTTCTTTTCTATTAGCTCTGCAATCTTTGTTGTAGTCCAATTAATATCTTCAATCAGATAATTTTCTGATTTCTGGAGTTCTTTAATTTTTTGCTGTAGCATAGTTGAACGTATTGCATACTTTTCTGACTCTGCTGTTCCTGAAAAATATTTAACGCCACGATATGCCCCGTAACCTAGTCCTCCAATTGCTGCCAGCCCCAACGCCATTCCTCCCGTTGACGCCATGGAAATAGTGAACAAGCCACCCCATATTCCCGTTGATACGCCACCTGTAACAGCAAGAGCCGCTAGAGAAACCCCCGCTGCCGTGCCAATTGCCGCAAGCTCAGACATAGCCCTTTTAATTGTATTATCGTCAATTTTTTCCTCAATGATTCGCCGGTCTTGTAAAAGTCTTCGTACAAAGAAATCGACCTGGGCATCTGAAACTCCAAATAATCTTTGATATCTCACAAATATCTCATCATTTTTCCATTCGTCAGGATTATTTTTACTAATTGACAAAATATCATTTAACAGGGACTGGAAAATAGTCGGAACACTTCCCCTTGGAATATAATTTCGGATATCTGTTATTAAATCTTCCGTAGGAACTTTTATTTTTTCAACCCTGTAAGTACGGAGTGCATCCGCCAATTCTTTCGAAACATTTAGTCTTCCCATAAGACCAATAAGCTCTTTATATTCTTCATTATCTAACTGGCCATCATCCTCGTACAAATAGTTCGTAACAATTTTTAAATATAATAGGATACATTCTGTTCCCATATCCTTAAGCAGCAAGAATTGATCTGTAGTCTCTATTACATTTACATCCGACAAAATCCCACTTAAAATCTCTGATAAAAGTTTTAAGGGAAAATTAAACCCATAATCCTTAGAAGAAAATCTTAGAAGATCTCCATCCGTTTTATGCACATCAAGTATTTTTTCTATCGATACTTTATTATTAGCATCTCGAGATTCTTTTTCTTCATATTTCACGTTCTTAATAGAATCATATTCAATGCATACTGAATTCCCAAAAGCTGGCCGAAGATAAACTTTATCCCCTAGAAATAGAATTCCCTCTTTACCTGAATGGAATACTGTAGTATCAATCAAACCGGTTACTTTCATAGTATCCGCTCCGTTACCAATCGTTTCAGCAGCACTCACTAATTTCTTTTCAGTAATTTCCGGCGCAATTGAAATATCTGCATTTTCATGTGCATTTTTAAGAAAATGTTTTATCAGATCTTCAGAACTTTCAAACTTTATTTCTTTCTTTAATGAAGAATTATCTTGTTTCTGCAAATCCGATAATCTGTATCCGCATTCCGGACAAAACTTCACATTTGCTTCAAGTTTATACCCACACTCTGGACAAAATTTCATCATCTGTAACTCCTTTCAGAAATGGCCATTTTGTGCTGACACTAATATATATCTTAATAGTCAACCACAATCGACTCAATTGCCAATTATTATACCACATTAATTTCGTTAGTAAATATTCATCACTTTTTAGATCAGTATCTTTTATATACCGAATTCACATTACTACAACACATAAGCAGTAAGCTTTTCTTCTCAGAAAACTAACTTCCTATTTCTCATCCACCACCTGGAACACATAAAACTTCAGATAATACGAATCCCCCGCTCCCCACAAGATCGGATGATCCGGCGCCTGTGTCCTGAATTCCACCTGCCGCAGTCTCTTATGCACATTCTGCGCAGCCTGCCCGATCGTCTTTGTAAAGAGTTCCTGATCCATAAAATGGGAACACGAACAGGTGGCAAGATACCCGCCGTCTTTCACCAGCTTCATGCCCCGCAGATTGATCTCCCGGTATCCTTTCACCGCCTTTTTGACGGAGTTTCTCGACTTCGTAAACGCCGGCGGGTCGAGGATGACCACATCGTACTTCTCACCCTGCTTTTCCAGCCGCGGGAGCAGGTCAAAGACGTCCTCGCAGATAAACTCCACGCGTTCCTCAAGTCCGTTGAGGGCAGCGTTCTCTCTCGCCTGCGCCACTCCAAGTTCGGACGCATCCACTCCGGTCACGTGCTCTGCCCCTGCGAGCCCTGCATTTAAGGCAAAGGATCCCGTATGGGTAAAACAGTCCAGCACGCGCGCCCCTTTGCAGAGCTTTGCCACTGCCCGCCGGTTGTATTTCTGGTCGAGGAAGAATCCGGTCTTCTGTCCGTCTTTTACATCCACATAATAGTGGACGCCGTTCTCCACGATCTCCACTTTCGTATCAAAGGGTTCTCCGATAAATCCCTTGTACCTCTCCATGCCCTCCTGCTCCCGGACTTTTGCATCGCTGCGCTCGTACACGCCCCTGATATGGATGCCGTCTCTTGCCATCAGTTCTTTCAAAATATCGACGATCATCACTTTAAAACGGTCGATCCCCAGAGCGAGCGACTCGACTACGAGCACGTCCGCGAACTTGTCCACCACGATGCCCGGCAGGAAATCCGCCTCCCCGAAGATCACGCGGCAGCTTGAGATATCATCCATCACCTTTTTCCGGTACTCCCATGCATTCTGCACGCGCATACGGATAAAATCTTCGTCAATATCTGTGTCATGGTTCCTCGTCATCATGCGTACCGTCAGTTTTGAGTTCCGGTTGATAAATCCCCTGCCCAGAGGATATCCGTCGAAATCGTGTACAAGCACGATATCCCCGTCCTCAAAGTTTCCCATGATACTCTCTATCTCATTATCATAGATCCACGGTCCGCCCTGCTTCAGTGCGCGTCCCGCTCCTTTTCTCAATGTAACAACTGCATTTAACATAATCTTCCTCCTGTGTCATATGATCAATTCTTCTGAATACCCCCATTTTGGATATCATACCACAGATCGCAGACACAGACCAGCGCCGGCACGCAGAGAACTTCCTGTATTTACAGTATGTGTCATCATCACCTGTGTTTTCATTCTCCGCGTACCGGCGCCGATACTTCCTGCTGACGCCGCATTTCTTCCATGTTTAATTTTTATAGACTGCATATTTATTTTATTTCAGCAGCGTCTCGTAATTGAACCTCCCCACAGCTTTCTGCAGCAGCACCCATGCAAGCAGCATGCACACCGCGCTCAGCCCCAGAAGTATCCATACGTTTAAAAGCATTATTCCCGCAAACTGTCCCGCCACAAGGAGGATCACCGGGATAATGAGAAAGGCCGCGCCCTGCTGGGATTCTTCCACGCTCTGTGCTTTTGCCGAGCCTCTTACGATCAGCGTCACCGCGATCAGTGAGACGGACGGTGCAAGAAGGAGCAGGATCACAAGCCATCCTGCGGCAGGTATGACGGGACTTCCCATAACGAAAAACATTTCTGTCTCCAGCACAGCCATCATAGCGATAAATGAAATCAGCGATACCAGCATGCTGAACAGGAAAGAAGCCAGCACTTTTGCCTGAAAGATCTGTTTTACGCTCAACGGACAATAGAGAAGCGTCTCCAGCGTATGCTTTTCTTTTTCTCCCACAAATGAACTTGCCGCCATGACAGAAGCGGTCATGATCGGGATCATCAGGAAAAATACCGGAAGGATATAGTTAAAGACCAGGCCGGCAAGGGCCATTTCCGGACTGTCCGTCCGGCCATCCTGCGGCAGGAGGCCCAAAAGCTTCGCCATGTCCGGATCATCCGGTGCGAAATGAACCGCCGCCACAAAAATGGACGGAAGTATAATGGTAAGGACCAGAGGTACGAGCAGCATCTCTAAAAAGAGTCTCCTGTTCGATACGATCCCCCGGAAATCTTTTCTAAGTACAGCGTACATTGCGCGGTTCATGCCTGCTCCCCCTTTCCTTTTGCCGTAAGAGCGAAATAAATATCTTCCAGAGAGGGCCGGCTGATGCTGACTTCATAAATATCTCCGCCCGCACCGGCAATCTTCCGGATGATGCCAGGCACCTCTTCTTCAGATTGTATGTTTACAGCCAGGACGACTCCGTGTTCCCCTCCCCCTGCCCGTGCCTTCCGCAGGAAGAGTACATCCGGGTCCACATTTCCGGATATTTCGGACAGGAGCCGTTCCGGCAGATGATCTGCCCGTACCAGCAGCTTTGCCCCGGGGCTCACATCTTCCCGCAGCTTTTGCAAGGTTCCCCCGGCCAGCAGCCTGCCCGCCTCGATCAGTCCATATCTCGTACAGATTTCCTGCGCATACCTGAGCTGGTGGGTGCACAAAAATACGGTTACGCCCTGTCCTTCGGCAAGTTCCCGGATGATACGGTTCACATTCTGGGCGCTCTCCGGATCAAGCCCGGACGTAGGTTCATCGAGGAAAAGCACTTCCGGGTTGTGCAGCATCGCCCTTGCAAGAGACAGTCTCTGCCTCATTCCGGTGGAATATGCCGACAGTTTTCTGTCTGCCGCTTCCTCAAGCTCCAGTTTCTCTATAAGGGACACCGCCCGCTTTCTCCCCTCTTCCCGTGAGATACCGAATATCTCTCCGTAGAAGACAAGATTTTCAAGCCCTGTCATATGATCATACATCCGTGCATGTTCCGTAAGGACTCCGGAAACGGCATGCACTTTTTCCGGCTCCCGCGCCGGGTCGTACCCCATCACACTGCATCTGCCGCCGGTGGGAGCGATCATTCCGTTCAACAGCTTCACGGCCGTGGTCTTTCCCGCCCCGTTAGGCCCTAAGAATCCGAACACCTCGCCCTTTTCCAGGAAAAGGCTGACTCCTTTTACCGCCTCTTTCCCGCCGGAATACGTTTTTGATAGATTATCCAATACAACTGTCTGCATCTTATATTTCCTCCTGTCTGGCAAGCTTTCCCATAATCCTCCGGAAACGGGGCTCCTCTTTCAGTTCCGCAAATGCCGGATTTTCCGATACCGCCTGCATCATGCTGCGGCGGATCACGGATTCATCCCGGGGCAGGTCTTCCCCCAGACTTAAATTTTCGTCCAGCCATTCGTCCAGAAGATCAAAATAGTCATCCCCTCTCAGATGCAGGGGATAGATATCTGCCTCTGCAAGATCCGCGTACCGTTCCAGAACTTCCAGCGCCTTTTCCTTTTCTCCCAGAGCCGTCCACCCCTGCGCCATCGTAAGGTAACAGGCAAACATATTTCCGGGATGGAGCTCTTCCAGCCGGAATATCTCTGCCATGCCGCGCAGTCTGAGACAGCTCTCTTCAAACTTCTCCCTGTCGGTTTTACAAATGTCCATGTAGGATGTAAAAAGGCTGACAAGCATCGTCACATTTTTATAGATCGCAGCCTGCAGGATCTTCTTTGCTGCCCTTGTATTTCCTTTCATCGTCCATGCCAGCGCCAGAAGCGGTTCCGCTGCGATCCGCTCAGGCGGCTCCGGTTCCAGAAGAGCCAGCGCCTCCTCCGGACGCCCCAGCGCCAGCATGCAGTACGCCTCCATGTGATGTGCGTTCTGCCCCAGATCCAGGTCGTCCGTCTCCTGCTTCACCCGGCGGCAGTATCCCGCCGCTTCTTCCAGCAGACGATCCCTTTCCTGCTGGTCTGAAGCCATTACAGAGTGATTGACCAGAAGCGATGCGATCTGAAAAAGGAGCGGATAGCAGGAATAATATTTTTTCGCATACTCCCTGCAGTGTTCCACAGCCATATCAAAAGAGCCCGAAGCAAATTCTTCCGCGATGGAACGATGCATTTTCCGGATCCCCTCTTTGTCCATCTGCGGCTCATACCCCATCAGCTCGTCAATACTGAGATCAAAATATGCGGCAAGCCGGGGCAGAAGCAGGATATCCGGGTAAGAGATCTCTGTCTCCCACTTTGATACCGCCGCTTTGGATACCCCCATAAACTCCGCCAGTTCATCCTGCGTGACCCCCCGTCTCCGCCGGTTTTCCGCAAGAACCCTGCCGAGATGTATCTCTTTCATTTCTTTCATATCATTTTCCTTTCCCGTTACGCGCTATAACAGTTTATCAGCCTGTAGTTACATTGTACGAAGCCGCAGGTCGAATTACAATAGATTGTCTCTCGACTTTGGTTGAATAAATCAACTGCAGGGAAACTTTATGCCATCGTCACTGCGAACAGCGGCATAAGATCCGTAAAACAGCTCTTATCACAGCCGGCAAAAAAGAGTATAATTACCATACCTTATTTGGAAAGGATGATCGCACATGAGAGATAAAATACAGATCCGCGGGGCGCGGGTCCACAATCTGAAAAATATTGACGTCGATGTGCCGCTGGGGAAGATCGTAGGCATCGCCGGCGTATCAGGATCGGGCAAATCTTCCCTCGCTCTGGGCGTCCTCTATGCCGAAGGATCAAGGCGCTATCTGGACGCCCTGTCCACCTACACAAGGCGGCGCATGACGCAGGCGGCCAGGGCAGATGTAGACGAGGTGCTTTATGTCCCTGCCGCCCTCGCACTCCATCAGCGCCCCGGAGTCCCCGGCATCCGCAGTACATTCGGTACAGGGACAGAACTTCTGAACAGCCTGCGTCTGATGTACTCAAGGCTGGCATGCCACCGGTGTCCCAACGGCCACTATCTTGCCCCCACCCTCGCTGTCGCCGCGGGTCAGCAGCTGACCTGCCCGGAATGCGGCGCCCGCTTCTATGCTCCCACTGCCGAGGAACTGGCGTTTAACAGCCAGGGGGCATGCCGGACCTGTGACGGGACCGGAACCGTGCGCACCGTAGACCGCTCCACTCTGGTTCCTGATGAGTCTCTCACCATCGATGAAGGGGCGGTTGCGCCGTGGAATTCCCTGATGTGGTCGCTTATGACGGACGTCTGCCGGGAAATGGGTGTGCGGACCGATATCCCGTTCCGCGACCTGACAGACAGGGAAAAAGAGATTGTCTACAACGGGCCTGCCGAAAAAAAGCATATTTTCTATAAAGCCAGGAACTCCAATCAGGCAGGTGAACTCGATTTCACTTACTATAACGCGGTCTATACCGTGGAAAACGCGCTCTCAAAGGTCAAAGATGAAAAAGGGATGAAGCGGGTGGAGAAGTTTCTCAAAGAAGAGGTCTGCCCGGACTGCGGCGGCACCCGTCTGTGTGAAGCCGCGCGCGCTCCGAGGCTGCAGGGGATTTCTCTGGATGAAGCCTGCCGCATGACGCTGTCGGATCTCACGGAATGGGTATCGGAAGTTCCCGGCTCCCTGCCGGAAGAAATGCGCCCTATGGCAGAGAGCATCTGCGAGTCTTTCCAGACTGTGGCAAAGCGGCTGCTGGACCTTGGTCTGGGCTATCTGACGCTGGACCGGGCGTCTTCCACACTGTCCACCGGGGAACGCCAGAGGATGCAGCTTGCCCGTGCGGTGCGCAACCGGACGACCGGCGTCCTCTATGTTCTGGACGAGCCGTCCATCGGACTTCATCCTTCCAATATCATCGGGCTGACGGGCGTGATGCACGACCTGATCGCAGACGGCAACTCCGTTCTTCTGGTTGACCACGACTCCCAGATCCTTTCCGATGCAGACTGGATTATCGAAATGGGCCCGGGAGCCGGCAGTAACGGCGGTGAAGTGGTCACTCAGGGAACCCCAGCGGAACTTGCCGGGAATCCCGCATCCCTGATCGGGCCTTTCCTCACCGGCAGACCGCAGGCTCCGGTAAGGAAACAGGCGGAGGCTCCTGAAATGTTTGCCGGCGGGAAGATCTGTCTCTCCACTTCAGCTATCCATACCGTCAGGCCGTTGGAAGTAAGCATTCCGAAAGGCCGGCTGACTGTAGTCACCGGCGTGTCAGGCTCCGGCAAAACAACGCTCATCCTCGAAAGTCTGGTCCCCGCTCTTGAGGCATGGATCAACGGGAAAACGCTGCCGGATCATGTACGCGCCGTCAGCGCAGACGGGATCACGCATGTGAAACTGATCGACGCCACGCCCATCGGCATCAATATCCGCTCCACCGTAGCCACCTACGCCAACGTCCACGATGAACTGCGCAAGACATTTGCCCGCACCGCAGACGCAAAAGAACTGGGCTATAAGGCGGGAGACTTTTCCTACAATACAGGGAAACTGCGCTGTCCGGTCTGCGACGGCACCGGCGTGATCAGCCTGGACGTACAGTTTCTCCCCGATGTAAAGATCACCTGTCCAAAGTGCCGGGGATCCAGATATTCAAAAAGCGCAGAGAAAATAAAATACACGAATAAGAAAGATAAAAATGAACATCCGTTTTCTCTCCCCGAACTTATGGAGATGAATGTGGACACAGCGCTGAAAGCCTGTGCTCATCTGAAATCCGTCCGGCAGAAGCTCCAGGTACTGAATGATCTGGGACTCGGATATCTTACACTGGGAGAAGAAACCCCCAGCCTCTCCGGCGGGGAAGCACAGCGTCTGAAGCTGGCAAGTGAGATGGGAAAAGCCCAGTCAGATTCCGTTTTTGTATTTGACGAGCCTACCATCGGGCTCCATCCCCTTGATGTCCGCACGCTGCTTGATGTCTTCCAGACACTCATCGAAAACGGGGCGACCGTCGTTGTTATTGAGCACGATCTGGACGTGATTCGCAATGCAGACTATATCATCGACATGGGGCCGGGCGGCGGAGAAGCCGGGGGAAGGATCGTTGCGGCAGGAACACCGGAGGAAATCAGGAATTCTCCTGAAAGTGCAACCGGAAAATTCTTATAGAAATTTTATTATTTCAAGTCAATTTTTTCACATCTGCACTCGGTATCCTTTTCTGCCCGGAATCGTCTTCAACAATCTCAGTTTTCCACCAAGTACCGGTCTCTGCTTCTTTCATTACAGCAGCTTTCTTTGCAGCTAATACAGGTTTATTAAAATCAATTTTAATAAAATTTGTTTTAATAAACCTATAGCATATTTTCGTCATTTGAAAAGGGTTTTTTCGTCTCATCGAATATCCTCATCGAATATGATCTCCACCGTAAAGCGCTCCCCCTCCAGCCTTGCGCGGATCTCCCCTCCCATCCGCTCTACAAGCCCTTTCGCTATCGAAAGCCCCAGCCCTGTGGACGTATGTGTCCGGGCGGAGTCCGCTTTATAAAACCGGCTGAACACCTGCTTAATATCAATCTCCTCCGGATGCTCCACATCATTGGAGCACCGGAAGACTGCTTTTCCTCTGTCCCTATACAGTTCCAGAGAGATCCCGGTATGTCCGTGCACAAGAGCGTTCCGGATCAAATTCTGTACTGCCCGGTGCACCGCCTCCACATTTCCCCGGACAAAGAGACGTTCACTGCTGAAATCCACTTCCGGTTCGATCCCCCTGCCCTGAAATTCATCATAAAAGGAGAACACCGTATCACAGACGCATTTCCCGAAATCAATGTGCTCCGTCTCCAGCTCATAGTCCGCATCCTGAAGCCTTGTATAAGTAAACAGTTCCTCCAGCATTTCCTTCAGGCTGGCGATCCGCGACCGGATGATCCCTGCATATTTTCTCCGTTCTTCCTCCGAATCACTCTGCTGGAGAAGCTGGAAATACCCGTCCAGAGACGTGAGTGGCGTGCGGATGTCATGAGACAGGTTGGTGATCGTCTCTTTAAGCTGCGTCTCATTCTGCTGCGCGCTCTCCCGGATCTTCCTTGACTGATCGAGCACCTCATTGATCCCGTCGATCAGTTCATTGATCTCCTTGAGGGGCAGGTCCGAGGTCAGCCGCAGATTCGTCCTCTGTTCTTTCAGGAACGCAAGCTGGCGGCCGGTCTTTCTGACCTGCCGCCTGTAAAGTATCAAAATAATAAGCAATATCACTGCCGCGGCTGTCGCCGCCGACGTCCAGATAATCATAGTTCATTCTCCTAACACACAATCATATCTTCCGGATATTTTCCCGTTTACCGGACATCCCGCTTCTGCATGATCAGCGCCGCCGCTGCCGCGCACACGACTGCAAACGCCGCCCCTACAACGGACGCCCGGATCAGGACCTCAGAAGATGCGTGGATCCCTGCCAAAGCGATATTTCCGTCGGGAAGATACAGGCTGATATCAAAATCCCATGAAGGGCGTATCTTATATACCGCTCTGTTGATAACAGAGTACAGCGGAATAAAAAGTCCTGTCACCATCACGATCCCCGCTGTCATGCTAAATGCAGAACTCCTTGTCAGAATGCAGAAGAAAAGAATCAGAGCAGCGATTCCCAGGTTTAGCAGATACTGTGTTCCGAAGAACGAAAGCATATCTGCCGGGGAATCGAGAAAAAATCTTTCTCCCCACAGGATCTTCCCTCTTACACCTGTCGCAGCGATGAAGACCATGAACATAATGAATATCTGCACTGCAGAGGCTGCCAGCTTGGAAAGCGCCAGAATCTCTCTGTTGGAAAGCTGTCCCGCTATATTTTTAATATAGCCGTTCTTCTGCTCCGCGTTGCCAAAGACTGCCGCGAAGATAACGACCAGAAGTGTCAGCAGACCGCTCTGGATCTGGGAACTGATAAATTCTCCTGCATCGATCTCTCCCTCGACCCATTCCGGATCAGATTCGGAATAGAACCCGATACTCCTGTCTTCATTGCCATCGTTCGAAGCATTGATCTCCTGCTCCATTTGCTGAGCATACGCAGAGTCTTCCGCCATCGCCTCCAGGTCTCCCTGAACCATAACAGTACAGAAAAGAGCGGTTCCTGCGGTAAAAAGAATGATGATCCATGTAGAAAGTGAATGGAACATCCGGTAAAGGTCCATTTTGATCAGATTAAGCATTGACGCCACCTCCCGTAAGATTTAAGTAATAATCTTCCAGTGCCTCGTTCTTTACCGTGATTCCCATTGTCCTGATCTGATGCGCGGCAAGCTCCATCGTGATCTCGCCGCTGTCATTCAGACGCTCGAATATGTGGATCGTGTCAGCGTCAACTACTTTATATCTGGTGATCCCCATCTCATCCAGCACGGTGCAGGCTCTCCGCGTATCGTCCGTCTTAAGCTCGATCCGCTCGCTGCATCTCTCCAGCAGTTCCTCCCTTGTCAGCTCCTGGAGCAGGACGCCGTCATGGATGATCCCGTAACGGGTAGCGATCTTGGAGAGTTCTTCCAGAATGTGGCTGGAGATGATCATCGTAAGATTCCGCTCCCGGTTCAGCCTGGAGAGTGTATCTCTCACCTCGGCGATCCCCTGCGGATCAAGCCCGTTGATCGGTTCGTCGAGGATCACCAGGTCCGGATCTCCCACCAGCGCAAGAGCAATCCCAAGCCTCTGCTTCATGCCAAGGGAAAAGTTCTTCACCTTTTTCTTCCCTGTCTCAGAGAGTCCCACAACATCCAGAAGCTCCCCGATCTCCCCTTTCCTGCGGACCCCCATCGCCAGACACTTCAGTTTCAGATTGTCCGCCGCGGACATATTGGGATAGATTCCCGGATTCTCGATCAGCGTTCCCACACGGGAGAGATACCGGTACGCACTCCTCCCCCGCTTTCCAAACAGAGTGAAATCCCCCTCCGTGGGCGACGCAAGTCCGCTGATCATTTTCAGGATCGTTGTCTTTCCGGCGCCGTTTCTGCCGATCAGCCCGTAAATATCTCCCTGCCGGATATGGATATTCACGGAATCCACCGCTTTATGCCTGCCGTACTGTTTGGTCAGGCTGTTTGTGCTCAGTAAGTATTCCATCTTTTTATGCCTCCTTTGCTCTACGTTCCCTATCTTATCCCCCGGATACTAATGAATCGCAAAGCAAAGTTTAAGAAATGTTAAAGCTGCTTTTTCAGGCGGAAGCCGATCCCCCACACAGTCTCGATGTACTCTTCATCCGTCACCGATTTCAGCTTCTTCCGGATATTGCTGATATGCACGTTGATCGTCTTATCCTCTCCGATATAAATATCATCCCATGCATAATCATAGATATCCTGCTTTGAGAAAACCTTGTTCGGATACTTAAGAAGAAGCTCCAGTATCTTAAACTCCTGCCGGGTCAGCTCCACCGGTTTCCCGACCACCTCCGCCGTGTACGAATCAGTATAAAGTTTCAGATCCCGGTAAGCCAGCACTTCTTCTCCCGCAGGGTTCTCCCCGTTCCGTCCGGAAAATCTCCTGATCTGCACTCCGACTCTGGCGATAAATTCCTGGATGTCAAATGGTTTCGTCAGATAATCCTCCGCCCCTGCGGTCAGGAGCCCCACCTTGCTGTCAATGCCGTCTTTCGCCGACACCACGATGACCGGGATATCCTGTTTTTCCTTAATCTGTGGAAGCAATGTTTCCCCGTTCATTCCCGGGAGCATCAGATCCAGAACAGCAAGTGCAAAGGCGCCGCGTTCAATATGCAGAAGCCCTTCCGTTCCGGAAAATGCCTGCGTACACGCATATCCCGCTTTCTGAAGCGCCTCCGCCATCATATTGTTGATATCCGTATCGTCCTCAATGATCAGTATTCTGTTCACAGCTGTATCCTCCTCTTTAACAGAGCCATTATATCACACGTGCAAAAAATGCAGCACGATCATTATACCAGAATGAAATAAAATTTAATATCAGATCCAGAATTTTTCAAACACCGAAACGGAGAGCCCGTTTTCCCGGCTCTCCGTTTCTTTCTCCGCAGCGATATCAGCGGATATCATACACGCTTCTGACTCTCAGTCCATCCGGCGTGCCCCGCAGGATCCGGACTTTCTTTTCCCCTGCGTTCATATCGAAATAATTATCGCTCAGTACCAGATCCTCATTTTCATTGAGGATCTCCACGCTCTTGGCATAGGCGTCCGCCCGGACGGTGACCCACTCTCCGTCTGTCTCCACATGCAGACGGGGATCCTGATAGCGGAAGTATTTCGGGTAGGAGAAGATGACCGTACCGTCCGCGATCAGTGCTTCACCCGGAGCGGCGTCAGATACACTGACCGCACCGTTCTCGACCTCTCCTGTCAGGTCATACGCCTGATAGCTTACATACTCCGTGAACACGTCGATCTCAGGCAGGAGCACTCTTTCCGCCCACCGGGCGCTAAGAGCCGGTACAGTAAAATGTACCTCTTCGCTTCTGAGCACTTCTGCAGAAGAGTTCCTCACCTGCCATTTCAGCAGGATCTGCCGCTCTTCCCGTGTCTCGTTGGATACATTGAACCGCACGGACTTCTCGAACGCAAAATGCTGCCGGTTCATATTCGCCTCCTGCGTCATCCAACTCTCCTCCTCGCAGGATACGAGCACCGGGGCGAAGAAGCGCTTTGCATAGTAGTGCAGCGCTTTCCATCTCCCGTGATAGTCGATGGATGACCATGAGATGACCGGCCAGCAGTCATTTAACTGCCAGTACACCGCGCCCATGCATCTTCCTCTGTTCCTGCGGAAATGCTCCACGCCGTAGCGGATGCCGTCCGCCTGGAGCAGCTGGGAGGCATAGATCAGGACGCCGAAATCCGTCGGGTACCGGTATGCCTGCTGCATATAGCTCATGATCTTGCCGTTGGCGCCGTAATTGCGCTGATGCTTCTCCATGATATAAGAGAAGATATTCCAGTCCGCCGGATCGTCGGTAAAGGACTCGATGGTCTTCTTCGCCGGGAACGCCTGGAATCCGAACTCGGAGATATAGCGGAAGAAATGTTTCCGGTACTCCGAGAACGGCCGGTTCCCGTGCCACACCTTCCAGTAATGGACGTCGCCCCGGTCCGGATCGTTGGGGTTGTCAAAAGAGCCGCCGGAGGAAGGGCTGGCCGGCCAGTAGAATGTCTCCGGATCGTATGTTCTGAGGACTTCAGGGATGATCCTCTCATACATGAACAGATAGTCTCTGACCTCACTCGGTTTCGTCACCCAGCACCGCTCGTCCACAAACATTTCCATCTCATTGTTGCCGCACCACAGACCGAGGCTCGCATGGTGACGGATGCGTTTGATATTGTCAATAAACTCCTGCCGGATATTCGCCTCGAACTCTTCCGTCAGCTCATAGACAGAGCAGGCAAACATGAAATCCTGCCAGACAACCAGTCCCAGCTCGTCGCACAGGTCATAGAACCAGTCATCCGGGTAAAAGCCGCCGCCCCATACGCGGATCGAATTAAAGTTTGCGAGGCGGCAGTCTTCAAGGAGCCGCTCTGTCCGTTCTCTGCTCCGCCGTCCGAGGAGGTGGTCCTCCGGTATGTAATCCGCTCCCATGGCAAAGAAGCAGACTCCGTTTACCTCATGGGCAAAGCTCTCGCCCCACTCATCCTTTTCCCGCTTTACGGTAAGGGTACGCAGGCCGATCCTTTTCTTCCAGACATCGCATTCTTTTTCTCCGATCCGCATGGATACTTCTACGTCATAGAGCGGCTGGTCTCCCAGGCCGTTCGGCCACCAGAGCTGCGGGTCTTCGATGACCAGAGCTCCTTCGCCGTCCTCCAGAACGGCCCGGTATCTTTTGCCGTCAGGGGATGTAACTGCTGCCTGCCAGCAAATCCTCCCGTCCGATCCTCCGACAGTTCTACCGTCAAAGGACGCTTCGGCTTCAAAGAGAAGCGTTACCTTCCCCTCCTCATGCCTCTGCCGGATATAGACGCTGCCGATCCGTCCTTCGTCGATCCCCAGAAGAGAGACACTGCGGAAGATCCCGTCGTCCGGAAGATGCGCGCCCCAGTCCCATCCGAACATATAGTGGGCTTTCCTGAGATGCATGAATCCCTCGTAAGTATCGTCGTTCCCGATATTGCCGTATTTCTTATATGCCTCAGCGATATATCTGAGCGGGGAGTGAAACTGCACGTTCAGTGTGTTTTCTCCCTCCCTCAGACTGTCTGTGACGTCATATTCCCAGATGCGGTGCATATTGCAGGGCTCTCCCAGGAGCTTCCCGTTCAGGTATACGGATGCGCAGGTGTCCAGCCCGTCAAATGTAAGCAGCCGCGTCCTGCTCCTCATCAGCGCCTCATCCGGCACAAACCTGCACTCATACTCGTAGTCGTCCTCCATAAGGGCGCACGCCGCATCCTCGTTGTCCTTCCAGTAAGGATCTTCCATATTTCCATTTCGGAGAAGATCTGTATATACAGTTCCCGGAACCACGGCGCTCTGCCACTCTCCGCCGGACATACAGCGCATTCTCCAACCGCTGTGTAGCTCTTTCCTTATCATGTCTCTCCCTTTCTGTGTGCGGAAAGGGCTGAACAGCCGGAACCGTCAGCCCTTTTCCTGATTTTCTGTATTACTCTTCCACCGCCGGATACTCATTGCAGAGCAGGCGGTATGCCGGCTCGTCTTCCTCGATGGTCGGGAATCTTCCGATCGGCTCATAGAACCGGTTGTCGTTCTCGTCGTCGTTGCACATGGATACTTCTCCGAGAAGGACAGCCCCCGTCCCTTCCTCCACATGGAAATCATGGTAGAGATACGGCTGGATCGTGATGCTCTCCCCCGGCGTCAGTCTGACACGGGTTCCCGCCGGCACGGTGTAGGTGCGCCCGTCGCTGTGCACCGTCACATCCGTATCGGCAAACTGTCCGTCCTCCGTCGAATTGTACACTGTGATCAGTACATTGCCGCCGCCCCGGTTGATGATGTCCTCCATCTTGTTCCAGTGGAAATGCATAGGCGCCATCTGTCCTTCATTTACCATCAGGAGTTTCTCCGCATAGGGCTTTGTATATCTGTCGTCCTTTACATTTCCGTTGCGGATCGTGATGAGGGCGAAGCCGACCTCGTCGAATTTTCCCAGGCCGTAATCCGTGATATCCCAGCCCAGCATATTGTCACGGATCTCATCGTACTCATGGCTCTTTGTCTTCCAGTCCTCCGGCGTCCAGTTGCAAAACGGCGGAATCTCGAATCCGTGCTCTTTGATCAGTTTTTCCATGTCTTTGATTACTGCGTTGATCTTTGATCGTTTCATTGTGAACATCCTCTCTCTGATTCTGTTATATGTCTATTTTACACTGTCAGGCGCTGTATTTCATCCAGTTCTTCGCCCTCCAGTATCCTTAAGTGTTATCCCGCATTTTATCTACCTTTAAATCATGTTATATTCAGCTGAATTAAAAAGAGGCATAGCATAAATTATTCTGATAGATTTTCCATCAGATTGCTTTATGCTATGCCGTTTGTGTTATCATAATG
>DWVY01000052.1 GCA_019119995.1 Candidatus Mediterraneibacter faecavium
TAGGAGGAATTAATCATGGCAGTAAAAGTAGCGATTAATGGATTTGGACGTATCGGACGTCTCGCTTTCAGACAGATGTTTGGAGCAGAAGGATTTGAGATCGTGGCAATCAACGACCTTACATCCCCGAAAATGCTGGCTCACTTACTGAAATATGACTCAACACAGGGCAGATATGCACTGGCTGACAAAGTTGAGGCAGGAGAGGATTCCATCACTGTTGACGGCAAAGAGATCAAAATCTATGCTGAGGCTGATGCTAACAACCTTCCGTGGGGTGAGATCGGCGTTGACGTAGTTCTTGAGTGTACAGGATTCTACACAAAGAAGGACAAAGCTCAGGCACACATCAATGCAGGCGCTAAGAAAGTTATCATCTCCGCTCCGGCTGGAAATGACCTTCCGACGATCGTTTACAACGTAAACCACGAGACACTTACAAAGGAAGACAACATCATTTCTGCTGCTTCCTGTACAACAAACTGCCTCGCTCCGATGGCGAAAGCCCTGAACGATCTTGCACCGATCAAATCCGGTATCATGTGCACGATCCACGCTTACACAGGCGACCAGATGACACTTGACGGACCGCAGAGAAAAGGCGATCTGAGAAGATCACGTGCAGCAGCTGTAAATATCGTTCCGAACAGCACAGGCGCAGCTAAGGCTATCGGCCTTGTTATCCCGGAACTGAACGGCAAACTGATCGGATCTGCTCAGCGTGTTCCGACTCCGACAGGATCAACAACTATCCTGACAGCAGTTGTAGAGGGCGAAGTAACAGTTGATCAGATCAACGCAGCTATGAAAGCAGCTTCTAACGAGTCCTACGGCTACAACACAGATGAGATCGTATCCAGCGATATCGTTGGTATGACATACGGCTCACTGTTCGACGCTACTCAGACAATGGCTCTGCCGACAGGCGACGGCAACACAGAGGTTCAGGTTGTATCATGGTATGACAACGAGAACTCCTACACAAGCCAGATGGTTAGAACAATCAAATACTTCGGAAAATTAATCTCTGAGTAATTAATTTCTGACTAAAAATTGACTCACAATGGGGTCCGGTCTTATTGTAGGACCGGACCTCATTTATAATGAGAAAAAGTATCAGGAGGCTATTAAAATGGCAGGACTTAACAAAAAAACAGTAGACGACATCAACGTAAAGGGCCAGAGAGTCCTTGTAAGATGCGACTTTAACGTACCGCTGAAAGACGGACAGATCACAGACGAGACACGTATCGTGGCAGCGCTTCCGACGATCAAGAAGCTGATCGCTGACGGCGGCAAAGTGATCCTCTGCTCACACCTCGGAAAACCGAAGGGAGAGCCGAAGCCGGAACTGTCACTTGCACCGGTTGCAGCAAGACTTTCCGAGCTGCTCGGACAGGAAGTGAAATTTGCAGCGGATCCGGAAGTTGTAGGACCGAACGCAAAAGCAGCCGTAGAGGCTATGAAAGACGGAGACGTTGTGCTTCTTGAGAACACACGCTACAGAGCAGAAGAGACAAAGAACGGCGAAGCATTCTCCAAAGAGCTCGCATCTCTCTGCGATGTATTTGTAAACGATGCATTCGGAACAGCTCACAGAGCTCACTGCTCAAACGTAGGCGTTACACAGTATGTTGATACGGCAGTTGTGGGATATCTGATGGAGAAAGAGATCAAATTCCTCGGAAACGCAGTAGAGGATCCGGAGAGACCGTTTGTCGCTATCCTTGGCGGATCTAAAGTATCCAGCAAGATCTCTGTTATCAACAATCTGCTTGAGAAAGTAGATACACTGATCATCGGCGGCGGAATGTGCTATACATTTACAAAAGCCCAGGGCGGTAATGTAGGAAATTCCCTTCTTGAGGAAGATTACCTTCAGTATTCACTTGATATGATCAAGAAAGCAGAGGAGAAAGGCGTGAAACTTCTTCTTCCTGTTGATGCGGTTGCAGCTGATGCTTTCTCCAACGATGCAAATACAAAAGTAGTTGCACAGAATGAGATCCCGGACGGATGGATGGGACTGGACATCGGACCTGAGACTGCAAAAATGTATGCAGAGGCTGTAAAATCAGCTAAGACAGTCGTATGGAACGGACCGATGGGATGCTTCGAGATGCCGAAGTTCGCAAACGGAACAAAGACTGTTGCAGAAGCTCTTGCAAACACAGACGCAGTAACGATCATCGGCGGCGGCGATTCCGCAGCGGCAGTAAACCAGCTCGGCTACGGCGACAAGATGACACATATCTCAACAGGCGGCGGCGCTTCCCTTGAGTTCCTTGAGGGTAAGGAGCTTCCGGGTGTAGCAGCAGCGAACGACCGATAAGCGGCATATCTGATCCGACTACTGCGTTAGATGCGGCTTGACGTATCCTTTCTATGTACGCCGGCGCCGCATCTGCCTTGTATTTGAATCACCTCTGTCCGCTTTCCGGCATCGTGAACGTGGCAGATGGAAGAAATATTATTTTTTCAAGGAGATATACGAAAATGGCAAGAAAGAAAATCATTGCAGGCAACTGGAAAATGAACAAAACTCCGAGCGAGGCAGTTGCTCTTGTAGAAGAACTGAAACCGTTAGTAGCAAATGAGGAAGTTGACGTAGTATTCTGCGTTCCGGCTATCGACATTGTTCCGGTTGTTGAGGCAACAAAGGGAACAAACATCCAGGTCGGAGCTGAGAATATGTATTTCGAGGAGAGCGGAGCTTACACAGGCGAGATCTCACCGGCTATGCTCGTAGATGCAGGCGTGAAATACGTAGTTCTCGGACACTCTGAGAGAAGAGATTACTTCGGAGAGACAAACGAGGATGTAAATAAGAAAGTCCTCAAAGCTTTCGAGCACGGTATCACACCGATCATGTGCTGCGGCGAGACTCTGGAGCAGAGAGAGCAGGGCGTGACAATGGACTTTATCCGTCAGCAGGTTAAGGTCGGCCTTCAGAACGTAACAGCTGACCAGGCTAAGACAATGGTCATCGCTTACGAGCCGATCTGGGCGATCGGTACAGGCAAGACAGCTACAACAGAGCAGGCTGAGGAAGTATGCAAAGGCATCCGCGAGTGCGTTGCTGAAGTATATGATGAGGCTACAGCAGAAGCGATCCGCATCCAGTACGGCGGATCTGTAAACGCAGGAAATGCGGCAGAGCTGTTCGCGCAGGCAGACATCGACGGCGGTCTTGTAGGCGGTGCTTCACTGAAAGCTGATTTCGGTAAGATCGTAAACTACAAATAAGAATTTTCTGTATCGGGCACGGAACAATTCCGTGCCCTTTTTGCGCGATTTATGTATCGACGGAAGAGAGGGAATGTCAGCCATCATGAATGAAAAGCTTCTAAAACATAGTATCCTTTTATCCGCAGCGGTTTCTGTTATTCTTGGAGCTGCGGCTGCATTTTTATTCCTGGGCGAAGGGGACAGCTTCATGGAGGGGGTCATTGTATGCCTGATGATCGGGATTTTTGCAATCTATCCGTTCATACTGACTCTTATTAATTTCGCGGCTATATTTTGCGGCTGTACAGATCCCCGGCTGATCCGGAAGGGGCGTCATTTCGAGTGGATCACCCTTGTGCTGGGGGTGTTGTATTCCCTTTTGCTCCTGGCCTTTACGGATTTTACGTTTTCTGACTGGACTGTCACGCTCCACAACGCCCAGAAGCATACGCCCATCTGGACAGAGGGAGCGCTTACCGTTCTGATCTTTGCAGCGGTCGGGATCCTGGGATATCTGTTCCTCTCATGCAGCCGGATCTCAAAGGTGCCGCCCCTTATTACTGTACTGGAAATCGCGGCGATGTATCTGGGAATGCTGCAGTGTATTCTGTGGGTGATCCAGATTATCCGCCTGGAAGCAGTCTATCTGTATCTGTGCCTGTTCCCATTGAACTGTATTTTGATCGGGATCAAGGTGATCCGGCAGAAAATGATAGAGTGGGGAAAGACACAGTGCGAAGAGGTCAAAAAGGACGGATCAGTCAATCGTTTCCGAAACCGGTATCTGGACTGGATGAACCGGCATCTGGAACGCTCATCCGTCTGGCCTGTGGCAGCGTTTCTTCTTATGTGGCCGCTCCTTGGGATCATAATCTGTGTCCTGCTGCTGTTCGGCCAGCGTCCGGACAGTGCCGTCCGCGCATGGACCGAGACGAGCGACTGGAATCTCTCCCAGAAGATCGCCCCACAGAACATTTATTATGATGAACACTATCTCTGCACCGTTGCCGCGGGCGGCCACAGAAAAGTAGTAAAACCGATCCGCATGGGAGTCCGGCACGGGCATCCGGTGATCGTGAACCGCCAGCTCTGCGTGGCAAATGCATTCGAACAGATCATGGAAGAGCGCGTCCCGCGCCTGCACAAACGGATCAGGAATATCTATGATAAATACGGTTTCCCGGTGGCGAAGATGATCCGCTCGCCTTATATTGCCGACGGGATCTACATCCTGATGAAACCGCTGGAATGGTTTTTCCTGATCGTAATCTATATGACGGATGTGAAGCCGGAGAATCGGATCGCCGTGCAGTACTTTCCAAAGAGAACGGCTTGAGCGGGGCCCGGATCCGGGAGTCCTTGCAGAGCGGGAACGGTTCATGCCTTAAGATGATAGTGCATCTTGAAAAATGCAGGAAAAGCGGTTACAATAAGTAACGGGAGAAAACCCCGTAAATGTACAGATAAAGGAGATATGGATATGAGCAAGAAACCAACCGTATTGATGATATTAGACGGCTACGGCTTAAGAGACGACAAGCACGGCAATGCTGTTGCAGAGGCAGCTACACCGGTTATGGACAAACTGATGGCTGAGTGCCCGTTCGTGAGAGGAAATGCCAGCGGCATGGCAGTGGGCCTTCCGGACGGACAGATGGGAAACTCCGAGGTAGGACATCTGAACATGGGCGCAGGCCGTATCGTATACCAGGATCTCACCAAGATCACAAAGGCGATCCAGGATGGAGATTTCTTTGAGAATAAAGCGCTTGTGGCAGCGTGTGAGAATGTAAAGAAAAATGATTCCGCGCTTCACCTGATGGGGCTTGTATCAGACGGGGGCGTACACAGCCACAATACACATATTTACGGACTTCTCGAACTGGCAAAGAGACAGGGCATCGAGAAAGTATATGTACACTGCTTCCTTGACGGACGTGACACACCGCCGGCATCCGGTAAAGAGTATGTAGAAGAACTGGAAGCAAAGATGAAAGAGATCGGCGTGGGCGAGGTCGCTACAGTTGCAGGACGCTACTATGCGATGGACCGTGACAACCGTTGGGACCGTGTGGAGAAAGCGTACAGAGCTCTTGTAAACGGCGAAGGAGACCAGGCTGTTTCCGCTACAGAGGGGATCCAGGCTTCCTATGATAAAGAGGTAACGGACGAGTTCGTTGTGCCGATGGTAATTATGAAAGACGGCGCTCCGACGGCGATGGTAAAAGACGGCGATTCCATTATCTTCTTTAACTTCCGTCCGGACCGTGCAAGAGAGATCACGAGAACATTCTGCGACGATGACTTCACAGGATTTGACAGGGGAGAGAGAGTGAAGACAACATATGTGTGCTTCACAGAGTACGATGTGACGATCCCGAACAAACTGGTTGCATTCGTAAAAGAAGAGATCACAAATACATTCGGCGAGTTCCTCGCAGCGCATGGCCTGAAGCAGGCTCGCATCGCTGAGACAGAGAAGTATGCTCATGTAACATTCTTCTTCAACGGCGGCGTGGAAGAGCCGAATCCGGGCGAGGACCGTATCCTCGTAAAATCTCCGAAGGTTGCGACATATGACCTGAAACCGGAGATGAGCGCATATGAAGTGTGCGACAAGCTGTGCGAGGCGATCCGTTCCGATAAATACGACGTAATCATCATCAACTTCGCGAACCCGGATATGGTAGGACACACCGGAGTTGAGAACGCAGCGATCAAGGCGATCGAGGCGGTTGACGAGTGCGTTGGAAAAGCAGTTGACGCTATCAAGGAAGTTGACGGACAGATGTTTATCTGTGCTGACCACGGAAATGCAGAGCAGCTGATCGACGAGGAGACCGGAGAGCCGTTTACAGCGCACACGACGAATCAGGTTCCGTTCATCCTTGTAAATGCAGATCCGTCCTATAAGCTCAGAGAGGGCGGCTGCCTTGCAGATATCGCTCCGACGCTGATCGAGATGATGGGTATGGAGCAGCCGAAAGAGATGACAGGAAAATCTCTGATCGTAAAATAAGGATATCATCGGTATTTACAGCACTTAAGAAGTATAAATACAAAAATTGCAGGGGCACGGCGTAATGCCGGGCCTCTGTCTGTATGTCGGGAGTGGGTTCGGTACGCCCGGAATGCGGCCGTCATGCCTACACGGGCGGGCATCCGGCGGGAAAACGGCGCTAAATGGAGAACATCGGACGGGGGAATGCCGGGAGATGAGTGAGGTATCGCGGTAAGCGGATGGACCGCAATAACAGCAGGAAAGAAGGAAACGAACGTATGTGTGAAAAACTGACAAAAAGCGATGTGGAGAAGATACAGGCGGAGATCGATCACCGTAAGCTTGTAGAACGGAAAGAACTGATCGAAGCAGTGAAAGAAGCCCGTTCCCACGGGGATCTCAGTGAAAATTTTGAATACCATGCGGCTAAAAAGGAAAAAAACAGAAATGAGAGCCGCATCCGCTATCTGGAGCGGATGCTGAAAACAGCTATTATCGTAGAGGATCATTCCAAAGCTGACGAGGTGGGACTGAACAATACAGTAGAGATTTACTGCGAGGATGACGACGAGGTAGAAACTTACCGGATCGTGACGTCTGTGCGCGGCAGTTCCCTGAACGGTCTGGTCAGCATCGAGTCTCCGATCGGGAAAGCTCTCCTGGGACATAAAGAAGGCGACAGGGTCTATGTCAAAGTAAATGACGATTACGGGTATTATGTCGTGATCCGCAAAGTGATCAAGACAGAGAGCGAAGACGGGGATCAGATCAGGAGCTATTAAGTAAAAAAGATGCATTTTAAAGCACATCATTGAAAAAGATGCATCTTGAAATGCATCTTTTTTCAGCTATGGTGCAAGGAGGATAAAAAGATGAACTACAAAACAGCGATTTTTGATCTGGACGGAACGATCACGGATTCCGGTCCGGGGATCATGAACGCGATCCGTTATGCGGTAAAGAAGCGCGGACTGCCGGATGTGCCAGAGGAAGTGCTGCGCTCGTTTATCGGACCGCCGCTGAAAGAACAATTCCGGTCAGTCTTCGGGCTGTCAGATGAAGAGGGAACGATCATGGTCGCCACATACCGGGAATATTATGGTGAGAAGGGCATTTTTGAGAATCGGGTTTATGATGGTGTGCCGGAAGTCTTTCAAAAGCTGCAAGAGGCAGGCGTCAGGATACTGATGGCTACGTCAAAACCGGAAAAATATGCAAAACAGATCGCGGAACATTTTGGGTTTGCCAAGTATTTCGATTTTATCGGCGGAGCCTGCATGGACGGCAGACGGACAGACAAGCATGACGTGATAGAGTATGTGATCGACAGCTGCAAAGTCTGCAGAGAAAATACAGTTATGATCGGAGACCGGCGGCATGATATGATCGGAGCTTCTAAAGCCGGAATCCGCAGCATCGGGGCGCTCTATGGATACGGCAGCCGGGATGAACTGGAAAAAGCAGGAGCAGATATGATTGCTGTTACGCCGGATGATATTTCAAAACTCATTTTACAATAAAAATCAAATATCAGTTTTACAGATAAGTTTTACAAAATCTTTAAATTGACCGAAGAATACTTTTTACATCCTCTGTCTATAATAAAGCTGTAACGCAAGAAGAAATAACTTTGAAACGAACATATATATAAGATGTATATGACAGCAAACGGGGGATGAAAAATGTACAGAGGATTATGGAACCTGATTACCAGACACATGGATAACAGTTATGCAGTATCGGTTTTCCTGCCGATCATAATTGCAGGATGGACTATTGTAGGCGTTCTTGTCGGTCTCATTGTCTGCGCTTTCACCGGTACGGGCATCATATCCGCACTTGCCGACCTGATCTGCGCCGGAGGATATGCCGGACTGATACTGGGACTGTTCGGAGGATGCCTCTTCCTCTATAGGATTGGAGTCTGAAATAAAGACTTCTTCAAGGGATAAGCTTCCGTTTCGCCGGGAGATGCCTCAGAACAAAACCGTTCCGCTCTACCTCAAAGATTTGAATGGATGTAACGCCGGAATCAAATGTTCGTCCAATGGAACTCCATTTGACACCGCCTAACATCCAGAACAAATGCTTTTCGGAACGCTCTCACTTAATGTTTTGATCTGAGGCATCTCCCGGCGAAACTGGTTTTATCCCTCTCAGACAGTTAGGAAGAAAAGGGTACAGTATTCCTTGTATTGAAAAGAATGGCTGAAGAAGTGTATATACTTTCCCGGCAGCGATATATTTAGTTGAACAGAGCCGCCTGCCGGAGCTGACAGAAAATTTTATATTGGATGAAGCTACGGGAAATACGTCTCTGCTGCGTGAGCAGTGCATTCAAGCGGAACGTTCCGAATACACCCGGTTCTCCATGTTAGAAAAAAGGAAATGCGAGTTCCAATGAACGAGTATTTCCTTTTTCGTTACATGGATTCCGGGGGATGAGGTAGAGTGAAGCGGGCACTGCGATGCAGCAGAGACGTATTTCCCGGGATGTACGGCATATAAATATCCCCTGCCAGTTTGCCCGGCAGGGGATTCTCTGTGAAAAATCTTTAGTTTTCCTTCTCGAGATTTTTGAATGCTGTCGACAGCATCAGTTTGATCCTGTTGAGCTGGTTTACTTCGCTTGCGCCCGGGTCGAAGTCGATGGCTACGATATTTGACTCGGGGTGTCTTCTTCTGAGCTCTTTGATCACTCCCTTACCTACGACATGGTTCGGCAGGCAGGCGAAGGGCTGTGTACACACGATGTTTCCGGCGCCGCTGTGGATGAGCTCGAGCATCTCTCCGGTCAG
>DWVY01000053.1 GCA_019119995.1 Candidatus Mediterraneibacter faecavium
AAGCCCGTGATACGGCTAAAAGCAATCCGGGAAAGGAAGAACTCACTTCGTTCAGACAACATCCTTTCCCGGATTAACGCCGCACCACGGGCTTGAACTATCTCTAATCCCCTTTCACAGTCACCGTCCACATTACACTCCCGCCTGATCCGAAAGGCCCCTCAACAGGGCTGTATCCGGCTGTTTTTCTTCGTTCATCCAATCGGAAGTATCTTTTCGACAATCACGAATTAGATAAAGCGAGTCGAGAGGGGGAATACCTGAAATCTTAGTTTGTTAAGTTCTGAGCTCTTCCCGCGTATATGAGTGTTTGTTGAAGGATGACGCTGCGGCGGAAGAAAAGCCTACCAATCGGATGAGACAGCGGAAAAAGAGGATCCTGCATAAGCTGTGCATCGACATGGAGCGTTCCGAATACACCTCGTTCTCCATGTTAGCGATGTTAAAATGCGAGTTCCAATGGACGAGCATTTTGATCTCGCGTTACATGGATTCGAGGGGATGAGGTAGAGCGGGCGACAACAGTGTTGCAGGATCCTCTTTTTCTGCGTCCCTTATTCGATTAATATACTTTCTTTTATTGCGGCGTAGCCTTTCGACAAACACGAATCTATTCATCCCATCCTTCGTAGAAGCGGATGTTCACCGAAATGTTTCTTATGACATCTCCATCTTTCACTTCGATATCTTCAATGTCAGATACATAAGGCATCTCAGGTTCGTCCTCTTCTAGTTCTACTTCGATCCATGTCCGGCATGCCTCGTTTGCTTTCTCGATGGCCTCATTGAGTGTCTCTCCGTCCGCTTCGCAGCATTCCAGATCCGGAAAGAAAGCGTGGTAACCGCCGGTTTCGTTTTTGCGGAAAACCGCAGGGTATATAAATTTCATGATTGATAGCTCCTTTTTTATAATAATTCGCTGTAAGTATAGTATAAATCCGGGGAAATGACAATAAGATTTCTTTTGCCCTGCTGGATAACCTATGTTATACTGTTGAACGGAGCAACTGTATTGCAGGGTGGCTGACCTCTATTCCTACATAGAATGGGGGTGGTGCTGATGGACAAAAAACCATTTGATTTTAAAGACTTAATGGCTTTTGGAATGTTCATCCTGGCATTGCTGACATTCGTGTTTACGTATAGCAGCTAGTGCCTCGGGCATGAGAAAACCACCCTAGATACTTGGCCGTTGAAAGGGTGGATTTCTCTAAAAATATTCACTTTTATGGTCAACCCCTTGTGGGCGGTTGCTTCTTTTTCATCTATAAATATAACATATCCGATAAACGGATTCAAGATTTCATTTTATTATGTGTTTTTCCCGATGTGTTTTTCGCAGAAAAAAGTTGCAGAAAAAAGTTAAAAAAGTTGTTGACATTTCTAAGAGGCTGTAGTATAGTATTTATTGTTCCGGTCAGGACAACGAACGGAACACCAAAAAATGCGACAGTGGCTCAGTTGGTAGAGTACGACCTTGCCAAGGTCGGGGTCGCGGGTTCGAACCCCGTCTGTCGCTCTGAATTAAGCACTTGAGATTCCGGAATGGGGTTCAGGTGCTTTTTCTTTTATCCGGCAATGGTTGCGTCATATATCTACAGCACGGGAGAAGAGGATTATGAAAAAACTGACTTTAAAAGAGATTATCATAGTTGCCAGCATGCTGTTCGGGATGTTCTTCGGAGCGGGCAATCTGATCTTCCCGGCTTCCATGGGACAGCTTTCCGGAAGCAATATGTGGCAGGCGGCGGCAGGGTTCCTGATCACGGGAGTCGGTCTGCCGCTGCTTGGCGTTGCGGCGCTGGGGATCAGCCGGCAGGACGGCCTGCTTGAGCTGAGCAGCCGGGTGGGGAGAAGATACGGACTCTTTTTTACCTGCGCCCTGTATCTGACGATAGGCCCGTTTTTTGCCATACCGAGATGCGCTACCGTATCATATACGGTAGGAGTGGAAGGAATCACATCGGGCGTCTCCCATACAGGCGGGCTTGCAGTCTTCTCGCTGCTCTTTTTCGCCCTCGTCCTGTTCTTCTCTCTGCGGCCGGGCGAGATCATGACCTGGATCGGGAAGGTGCTCAATCCTCTGTTCCTCCTTTTTCTGGGGATCCTTCTTGTGAGGGCTCTCCTGTCCCCGGCAGGGGCGATCCGCGACGTTGCGCCCCAGGGCGGATATGTGCAGGAAGCTTTCTTTACGGGAGTGCTTGAAGGGTATAACACGATGGATGCCCTGGCAGGACTTGCGTTCGGGATCGTGGTCGTAGAGGCTATACGCGGCCTGGGGGTGGAAGAGACGGGAGAGGTTGCGAAGAGTACGGTAAAGGCAGGCGTTTTCAGTTCACTTCTGATGGCGTTGATCTATGTGCTGGTCACTGTGACGGGCGCCCAGAGCAGAGGAGTGTTCCCGGCCTCTGAGAACGGCGGCGAGGCCCTTGCGCGGATCGCAGAGCATTATTTCGGCACAGCCGGAGCTCTGATCCTTGCCGTGACTGTCACAGTGGCGTGCCTGAAGACGGCGGTAGGACTGATCACAAGCTGCGGGAGAACGTTTGTGAAACTGTTCCCCGGCGGTCCTTCCTACCGGATCTGGGCAGTCGTATTCAGCGTGCTTTCTTTTCTGATCGCGAATCTGGGGCTCAATGCGATCATTGCATATTCTATGCCTGTATTGATGTTTCTGTATCCGCTGGCGATCGTTCTTATTGCACTTACGTTCGCCCACCGTATTTTCGGCGGGAACAGGATCGTGTATCAGTATACGATCGCATTTACGGCATTTGGCGCTGTATTTGATTTCCTGCGCGCGCTGCCGGAAATGATCAGCGTATCTCCTGTGATCGGCAGGATCACAGATACCGCTGCCGCACTACTGCCGTTTTCGGAGCAGGGATTCGGCTGGGTGTGCCCTGCTCTTGCGGGATTCGTGATCGGACTTATAAGGGGACTGATCAGGGCGCACGGCCGCGCTTGCTGATGCCGCGGCGCTGTGCTATACTGTGAATACTGAACGGAAACAGGGTGTTATAAAACGCGGCCGTGTGTATCATGCGGGATATTACGGCGCGCGGACTGCATAGAGAGGAGATTGAATGAAGAAGATCAAGATCGGCCTGCTTGGCCTTGGAACAGTCGGAACCGGCGTATATAAACTGATCCGGAAGCGCTCGGATATGATGGAGCAGACTGCCGGCGCGCAGCTTGAGATAAAGAAGATACTCGTCCATAATAGAAATAAAAAAAGAGAAGGCGTGGATGAGAATCTTCTGACTGATAACTGGAGAGAGATCCTTGAGGACGAAGAGATCCAGATCATTATTGAAGTGATCGGCGGTATGGAACCGGCGAAAACGATGATCATGGAGGCTCTGAGGGCCGGGAAAAATGTGGTTTCAGCCAACAAGGACCTGATCGCAGAGGAAGGTAGAGAACTTTTTGACGCTGCCCGGGAGCATGAGAAAGATTTCCTTTTTGAGGCCGCCGTGGCGGGCGGGATCCCGATCATACGTCCATTGAAGCAGTGCCTGGCGGCAAATGAGATTTCGGACGTGCTGGGTATCGTAAACGGCACGACCAACTATATCCTGACCAAGATGTTTGAGGACGGGATGGAATTCGACGACGCGCTGAAACAGGCGCAGGAGTTAGGATACGCCGAGGCTGATCCGACTGCAGATGTGGAAGGACTTGACGCAGGACGCAAGGTGGCGATCATGGCGTCCATTGCGTTTCATTCAAGAGTCGTGTTCTCCGATGTCTATACAGAAGGCATCACGAAGATCACGGCGGCGGATATCGCCTACGCGAAAGAATTTGACAGTGTGATCAAACTGCTCGGCGTTGCGCGCAATGCCGGAGACGGGATTGAAGTGGGAGTATATCCGGTGATGCTGCCGAAAGACCATCCGCTTGCCTCTGTAAGAGACTCGTTCAATGCAGTGTTCATCCACGGAGACGCAGTGGACGACGCGATGTTCTACGGCAGAGGCGCGGGCGAGATGCCCACTGCCAGCGCGGTGGCAGGAGATGTGATCGATGTGGCGAGGGATCTGGCATATGACTGTACGGGAAGGATCAGCTGCACCTGTTACCGGCAGATCCCGGTGAAAGATTTCGGGGAAGTGCAGAACAAATTCTTCCTCCGTATGCAGGTGAAGAACCGTCCGGGCGTGCTGGCGCAGATCGCGCAGGTATTCGGCGGACATAAGGTGAGCATCGCAAGAGTTGTCCAGAAAAACGCACATTCAGACCGTGCGGAGCTGGTCATCGTGACGGAGAAAGTAAAAGAACGGCATATGAAAGATGCCATAGGGGAACTGAAACAGATGGAGAGCATCTACGAGATCAGCAGTGTGATCCGGGAGATATAAGGTGAGGTACACAGATGGAGAACAGAAGCCGGCCGATCGGATTTCTGATCAAACAGATCAACAATGTATATGAGAAAGATCTGAACGAGCGGTTGAAGAAGCTCGGCATCACATCATCGCAGTGCGCGGTGCTGGATTATCTTTTCCGCACGAGCAAGGAAGAGGTGAGCCAGCGGGATGTGGAGAAGAACTTAAATCTTAAGAATCCGACTGTAACAGGGATCCTGAAACGGTTGGACGAAAAAGGCTACATCCTCTGTGTGCCGAATGCGCATGATAAGAGGAAGAAGAATATCTATCTCACGGAGAAAGCGTACGACATCCAGAGAAGGATGGATATTGACCGGAGAAAGCTTGACAGAGAGCTTACGCGCGGGATGACCAGGCGCGAGACTGACGCGCTGAGGAAGAATCTGGAAAAGCTGCTGTACAATATAGCGGATCCGTGATCAAGTTTTATAAGGAGGAGACTATGAGCTACGCAGATAAAGTGTTTATCGATATGTGCCGGGATATTATTGACAACGGCACGAGCACAGAGGGAGAGAAGGTGCGCCCGGTGTGGGAGGACGGCACTTCCGCCTACACGGTCAAGAAGTTCGGAGTTGTCAACCGCTATGATCTCTCGAAAGAATTTCCGGCGCTCACGCTCCGGCGCACGGCGATCAAGAGCTGTACGGACGAGATGCTGTGGATCTGGCAGAAGAAGTCCAACAATGTGCATGATCTGAAAAGCCATATCTGGGACAGCTGGGCGGATGAGAGCGGATCCATCGGCAAGGCGTACGGCTATCAGATGGGGGTAAAGCATCAGTACAAGGAAGGGATGATGGATCAGACGGACCGTGTGATCTATGACCTGAAGAACAATCCGTACAGCCGCCGCATCATGACGAACATCTATGTGCATCAGGACCTTCACGAGATGAACCTGTACCCGTGCGCATACAGTATGACTTTTAATGTGACGAAAGAAAAAGACAGTGACGTCCTGACGCTGAACGGGATCCTCAACCAGCGCTCCCAGGATGTGCTGGCGGCAAATAACTGGAATGTGTGCCAGTATGCGGTACTGATCTATATGCTGGCCCAGGTGTGCGGCATGAAGGCGGGCGAACTGGTCCATGTGATCGCGGACGCCCATATCTATGACAGGCATATCCCGATGATCGAGGAACTGATCTCGAGAGAGCCGTATCCGGCGCCCACATTCTGGCTGAATCCGGAAGTTAAGGACTTTTATGACTTTACACCGGATGATGTGAGACTGGATAACTATCAGACCCATCCGCAGATCAAAAATATCCCGATCGCGGTATGACCGGCCCGGGATCTTCTCTTTGAGAGCCGGACGGATGCAGAGAGAAATATCAGGAAGAAAGGCAGAGAGATATGAAAGCAATATTGGCAGCAGACAAAAACTGGGGGATCGGGTATAATAACCATCTGCTTGTGAGCATCCCGTCGGATATGAAGTTTTTCCGTCAGACAACGACCGGGAAAGTTGTAGTTATGGGACGAAAGACACTGGAGAGTTTTCCGAACGGGATGCCGCTTAAGAACCGTATCAATATCGTCCTGACAGGGAATCAGAATTATCAGGTAAAAGACGCCGTCGTCGTCCACTCGGAAGACGAGCTGCTGGACGAGCTGAAGAAATATGACACAGACGATATCTACGTGATCGGAGGGGAAAGCGTGTACCGCATGATGCTTCCCTACTGCGATACAGTCTATGTGACGAAGATCGACCGCGCATTTCAGGCGGATACATTTTTCCCGGATCTGGACGAGATGGATGAGTGGGAGATGACAGAAGAAAGCGAGGAGCAGACCTGTTTTGATCTGGAATTTTATTTTACAAAATATGAGCGCAGATAAAACTCGAAACACAAACAGCAGAAGAAATGTATCTGCGGGTCTGAGTCGTAGATCAGTCACCGCTGCACTGCTTGCCTTCTGCGCAGCGCTGACACTGATGGCGGCAGGATGTGCGGGAGCACGCGGCGGCAGGACAGCGCCTGACGGCGGTTCCGGCGATCCGGCTGAGAATTCTGCAGGAACAGCGGGCGGCCGGGCTGATCCGGCGGATAATGCAGATGACGGGAAGATCAGCGTTGTGACGACGATCTTTCCGCCTTATGATTTTGTCCGGGAAATCGCCGGAGACGAGGCGGACATTAAGATGCTCCTTAAACCCGGTGAGGAGACCCATTCCTACGAGCCGACGCCGCAGGATATCATCGCCATACAGAACAGCGACGTCTTTATCTATACCGGCGGAGAAAATGATGTGTGGGTGGAAGATATCCTAAGCTCCATGCCGGACTCGGATCTGGTGACGCTGCGCCTTGTAGACTGTGTGGAGACAGTGGAAGAAGAGCAGGTCGAAGGAATGAAAGGAAGCGCCGGACACGATCATGACGAGGAGGATTATGACGATGTGCACGGCGGCCATACGGATGAGGCGGATGAAGCAGACGGGGAAGATGAGGAAGAGTCCCCGCACGAGGCGGACGAGCATGTCTGGACCTCGCCGGTCAATGCATCTCTGATCGCGGAACAGATCAAAAACGTTCTCTCGAAAGCGGATCCGGACAACCGCGGGATGTATGAAGAAAATACGCTTGCCTATCAGGAACAGCTCGCTGAACTGGACGGGCAGTTCCGGGAGGTCGTGGATCATGCAAAGAGGAATATCATGATCTTCGGCGACCGTTTCCCGTTTCGGTATTTTGCCGACGAGTACGGACTGGAATACTACGCGGCGTTCCCGGGATGTGCGGGTGATACGGAACCCAGCGCGGCGACCATGGCATTTCTGATCGAGAAGGTAAAAGAAGAGAAAGTGCCCGCAGTCCTGAAGATGGAACTGAGCAGCGCCGACATCGCCAATGCGATCGCGGAGGCGACGGGAACCGAGGTGAAAGTGTTCTACAGCTGCCACAATCTGTCCGCGGATGATTTTGAAAACGGGGAGACCTACCTTTCCATGATGCAGAAAAATGTAGAGACTCTGAAGGAGGTACTGAACTGATGCCCCTGATAAAATGTGAAAATGTCTCCATTGGCTACGAAGGCCAGACGGTGGTGAAAGATTTGAACTTTACAATAGAAAAAGGCGACTATCTGTGTATAGTAGGAGAAAACGGCTCCGGCAAGAGTACGCTTGTCAAAAGCCTTCTCGGACTTAAAAATGTGGAAAAAGGACAGATCACTTACGGGGACGGGCTGAAGCAGAACGAGATCGGTTATCTGCCCCAGCAGACAGATGCGCAGAAGGATTTTCCAGCCAGCGTCTACGAGGTAGTCCTCTCCGGGCGGCTGAACAGCCGTGGTTTCCATCCTTTTTATACTGCGATGGACCGGAAACAGGCGCTGGAGAAGATGGAGCTTCTAGGGATACGGGATCTGGAGCGCCAGTGCTTCCGGGATCTCTCAGGCGGACAGAAGCAGAGAGTGCTGCTTGCACGGGCGCTGTGCGCGACCAGGAGCCTGCTTCTGCTTGACGAGCCGGTGACCGGGCTGGATCCCATCGTGACCGGTGAGTTCTACGGGCTGATCCGCAGCATCAACCGGGAGTCGGGGATCGCGGTGGTAATGGTCTCCCATGATATCGAGAGCGCGGTGGAAGATGCGACGCATATCCTCCATCTTCAGGAGACCGCGCTTTTCTTCGGAACGACGGAAGATTACAGGAAGAGCCGGATCGGCAAAGCATTTCTGGGAGGTGTGCAGGATGGAAATGATCATTGAGATGTTCTCGTATCCTTTCATGGTGCGCGCCTTTGCCGTGGGCGCGCTGGTGGCGCTGTGCTCCGCGCTTCTCGGCGTCAGCCTTGTGCTGAAGCGGTATTCCATGATCGGCGACGGCCTTTCCCATGTGGGATTCGGCGCCCTTGCGATCGCGGCGTCCCTGAACTTGGCGCCGCTGGCTGTTGCGGTTCCGGTGGTTATCGTGGCGGCCGTACTGCTTCTGCGGATCCGGGGAAACAGCCGGATCAAAGGAGATGCGGCGATCGCCCTGATCTCCACCAGCTCGCTCGCGGTGGGCGTGATGGTGATCTCCATGACGACAGGGATGAACACGGATGTGTATAACTATATGTTCGGCAGCATTCTCGCCATGAGCGACGGGGATGTGCGGCTGAGCGTGGTCATGGCGGTGATCGTGCTTGTATTGTTTGTATTTTTCTACCACAAGATCTTTGCCATTACATTTGACGAGACGTTTGCACAGGCGACGGGAGTAAAGGCGGATCTGTACAATACGCTGATCGCTGTACTGACGGCGGTGACGATCGTACTCGGCATGCGTATGATGGGAGCGCTTCTCATTTCCAGCCTGATCATTTTCCCGGCGCTTACGTCCATGCGTGTCTGCAGGACATTTAAAAGTGTAATTGTCAACTCGGCAGTGATCTCGGTGGTATGTCTTGTGCTTGGGATCACCATTTCTTACGTATGGGGGACGCCGGCAGGCGCCAGTGTGGTCATGGTAAATATCGCGGCTCTGCTGGCCTACTCTCTTGCCGGACTGATCCGGAATAAAGGAAAATGAAGATGACGGTGGGAATGATCGGCGCTGTTGTGATGGCGGCGTTCGGAACATATTACTTTCAAAATAAAAAAAGGAACAGAAAGCGGGCGCTTCTCTGTAAAGCGCTGGCTACGGCTGTCCCCGGGGTTTTACTCGTGCTCAGTCTGGGCGGAATACTTACCGGGGGATCTGAAAGCGGCGGCATATCCGGCTGGACGGGCGGCGGCGCCGTGTCCGGATGGGCGGTAGGCGTGGATCTGCAGGCGGCATTTGCGGGCACTCTTGCGGCGATCGTATTTTATATGGCGGCGGACGTGCTGTTGGAGTGCAGATTCATCTGGGGCGCGGTGTGCTTTGGCATTGGGCATATATGCATGGCGGCAGGTTTTCTCTTGAGCGGGGAGTCTGTACTGCATCCGGGAGAAAACGGCGGCTATGTGGTCGAGGGCGGCCTGCTCGGGCTGGCGCTGGCTCTCTGCGCGCTTTTTGCGGCGGCGGCCTGCGCTGCGCTTCACAGATATTTTCACTCTTTGAGGAAAAAGAAACTTTTGTATCCCCTGCTTGTGTACGTTCTGGTGTTGAGTATGATGGCCGCCCTTGCCGTGACGGCGGGCGTCCGCATATTTTATCTGGATTGCTATGGGGATTTCGGGGGCATGAGTGCGGCCGGCGATCCGGTCCCAGCAGCCGGCGGAGCGTTTTTTGCAGCGAGAGGCCTGGCCGCGGCGGCAGGCGGGCTGTGCTTTGCCGTCTCGGATGTGCTCCTTGGCAGGAACCGGCTGGGGAAACGGAGGAGCACGGTGTGCGGCGCGCTGGTACTGATCCTGTATTATGCCGCGGTGTATCTCTTTGCAATGCGGCTGTGGCTGTGAATGGCTGATGCGAATGATAGAAATGAGAGGATAAAGATATGGCATTGTTTCATGCGATTTATAATATACTATGGGGAGACCTGATCACGATCCCTCTTCCGGGAGGCAGCTCACTGGGGCTTTCGCTCCTTGTGCTGATCCTTGTCCCGGCGGGGATCTACTTTACGATACGGACAAGATTCCTTCCGTTCCGGCTCTTTCCGGAGATGCTGAAAGTGACTCTGGAAAATAATAAGAAGATCGGAGAGGAAGAACGGGAAGGAATATCCGGCGTACAGGCGCTGATCGTCTCTACTGCCTGCCGCGTGGGCATGGGCAATCTGGTCGGCGTGGTGGCTGCGATCTCTGCCGGCGGAGCGGGGGCTGTTTTCTGGATGTGGGTGATCGCTCTTGTAGGTTCATCGACAGCCTTCATCGAGGCTACACTGGCGCAGCTCTATAAGGAGAAAGATCCGCTCTACGGAGGATACCGGGGAGGCCCGGCTTATTATATCCATGCGCTGTTCATAAAGAAAGGAAGCAGACGGAAAAAGTCTGTGCTGGCCGTGTTGTTCGCCTTATCCGGCCTGATCTGCTGGTGCGGCATCAGCCAGGTGATCAGCAACTCCATTTCCTCATCTTTTGAAAATGCATTCCATGTTCCGCCGATCTATTCCACGGTCATCCTAGTGGTGATTGCGGCGGTCATCGTCCTGAGGAAGAACGCGACGGTGAAAGTGCTGGATATCATGGTCCCGATCATGGCGGCGTGCTATTTCTTCATCACGATCTTCATCATCGTGACAAATGCGGGTCAGCTTCCGGCAGTATTCGGAAGGATCTTTTCGGAAGCATTCGGCATCCGCCAGGTTGTGGGCGGCGGGATCGGCGCCGTGATCATGAACGGAGCCAAGAGAGGCCTTTTCTCTAATGAAGCCGGATCGGGCTCTGCACCCTGTGCAGCTGCTGCGGCAGATATCAGCCATCCTGCAAAAGAAGGGCTTTTGCAGGCGCTGGGGGTCTTTATTGACACCCTTGTGATCTGTACCTGCTCCGCTATGATCATGCTTCTGACACCGGAGTCCATGACGAAAGGGCTTGAGGGGATGGATCTGCTCCAGGCAGCAATGCAGTATCATCTCGGGGAGTTCGGCGTTATCTTTATCGCGGTGATCCTGTGGCTGTTCAGTTTTTCCACATTTCTCGGCATCCTGTTCTATGCCAGATCAAATGTGGCGTATCTCTTCGGTGACAACTGGATCTCCCAGACGTTATACAAAGTGCTGGCTCTCGTCATGCTCTTCGTCGGCGGCCTGGCAGCGTACCAGTTTGTGTGGGATCTGGGAGATTTCGGAGTAGGGCTCATGACCGTGTTCAATATGATCGCGCTCATCCCGCTGGCGCCGAAAGCACTGGCGTCGCTTAAAGATTACGAGCAGAATGTGATGAAGAAAAAAGGGAAATCGTGACATATATGAAATGAAGCAGCTCTGCGGGCGTGATGTGGAAAGTCCGCAGAGCTGCTTTTTGCGCGAGTGCACCTGGCAATCAGTCTCCGTGCCTGCATGAGCGGATATTTGCCGGGCAACTGACGGTGATAAGGTGTGTTTCAATATGAAAACACGCGCGTGTTGCATATAGAAACAAAATGCGCTATAATACAGAAAAATCACAGGAAGGACGGTGCGGTTATGAAAACAAAGTTTCCGGAGTATCTCGCAATGTTTCGCAGTCAAAGAGGATATACACAGGCTCAGATCGCAGAAAAATTGAAGATTTCCCGATCCACCTATGCGAACTATGAGAGCGGCAACCGTTCTCCGGATCTTGAGATGCTGGAGCGGATCGGAGATGTCCTTGACTGTTCTCTGGATGAATTGTTCGGAAGATCCGGCAGCGCCCATGACAGCGTGTACTGCAGCAACAGAATGTCTGCTGCATCTGCAGGAACAGTCTGCGAAGAGAAACATCCGTATCATGTGAATGTGGAGCGAAAAGAAGAGGAAGTGCTTCGCAGAAGAAAGAGAAAGCTTGCGATCGGCGTACAGGATTTTCGCTTTTTGCGGGAACGGAAAGCTTATTATGTGGATAAGACTCAGATGGCGGCTGAATTTCTGGATTCATGGTATCAGGTTACACTGCTCACGAGACCGAGGCGTTTCGGCAAGACGATGAACATGTCCATGCTGGCGGAGTTTCTTGACTGCACAAAAGATTCTGCCGAGATTTTTGCCGGAACAAAGATCAGCAGGAGTGAATGGATGCCGGAGATGAATCAGCATCCGGTCGTATTTCTCTCATTTCTGAATGTAAAGGCGGACAGCGCATCGATGATGACAGCGCAGCTGGGCGGAGCGTTATGGGGCGAGTATGAACGTTACTCAGAAGTCATTAATAACAGTGATCTTCCTGAATCGCAGAAAGATTCTTTTAATCATATTTATAATTCTTTACGGTCGCCGGATGATGATGTGGAGAGCCGAAAGAGTATTGTTGATTCCATTGCTGTGCTGTGTCAGATTTTGGAAATGTATTATGGAAAGAAAGTGTACCTTCTGTTGGACGAATATGACACTCCTTTCATTTCTGCCAATTCCGGCGGATATTACGACGAGGTCAGGGAGATGCTGGCCGGCATGATGCGGTCCGCGCTGAAAGGGAATCCGTCCATAGAGAAAGCGCTGCTCACGGGGATCCAGCGTGTGGCAAAGGAAAACATTTTCTCCGGACTGAATAATCTGGTCGTATGTACAGTGAAGGATCCGGACTATGAAGACTGCTTCGGGTTTACGGAAGAAGAAGTCCGTGATCTGCTGGAATACTGCGGCGTACCGTTTACCGGGGAAGTGAAGGAAATGTACGATGGCTATCAGATCGGTATGACGGAGCTGTACAATCCCTGGTCCATATCCTGCTATGCCGCGAGACGGAAACTGGAGTCCTACTGGGTGAATACGGGCGAGAACAGTATCATCAAAAATGCAATGGAACAGAGGGACGACTCATTCGTCCGGGACTATAATACTCTGATCGAGCAGGGAAAGGTGGAAGTACAGGCGGAACTGGCGACAGCGTACTATGAGAAAGCAGATGACGCGTCCCTGTGGGGGCTTTTGATCAATGCAGGTATGGTGACGATACAGGAACAGACAGATGAAGATCATTTCCTTGTCCGTGTCCCGAATCAGGAAGTATGGAAGGCATTCCGGGAGCTGACGGCATTTTATCTGAGAGTAGAAGAAGGACACATCGGCACAATGCTGTATGATCTTGAGGCCGGGAAGATGGACAGGTTCGCTGAGGATTATCAGGGAATTCTCATGAAACTGCCGTCATATCACGATCTTAAGAGTGAGAACAGCTATCATATGATGATGCTCGGAATGTGCGCGTTTATGCAGAGACATTATGAAGTGAGGAGTAATCGGGAGAGCGGAACAGGAAGGGGAGATATATTGCTTCATGCGAAAAAGGCAGGCCGTCCTCATATGATCCTGGAGTTCAAATATACAAAAGACGAGTCGCAGGATCTGGGAGAACTTGCATCAGAAGCAGTCAGTCAGATCAAAGAGAAGAAATATGATGCCGGAATGACAGGAACGGTTTATTATATCGGGCTGGCTCATTTTGGTAAAAAGGCAGAAGTCAGATGGGAGAAGAAGCAGTTCTGAAATATTATTGTCCATGATTAAAAAAGATCAAGAAAACGTGATTGACATAGTTAAAAATACACACTATAATGTATTTAAATTTTTAACTATCAGAAATGCAGTGACAGGGAGGAGTACATAATCTTCGGATGCACAGAGAGAAGATGGACGGTGCAAATCTTCGTGAAGGGATTATGGAAGTAGCCTTCGAGCAGTGGACTGAACGTACTTATACACGCGGCAGCAGGGCATTGATCCATCAGTGCCGGTACAGGCACAGCCGACGTCGGACAGTACAAGTAGGCTTCAACGTTTTCCCACGTTACAGGGAAGCGGTATCGGATGAAACGAATGATCAGGAGAGAGCTGGTCAGGTTGATTCCCGTACCGGCAGAGTGCAGAGATTTTCTCTGAATTCAGGTGGTAACACGGATGAAGGATTCGCCCTGAGCATATGATGCTCAGGGTTTTCTATTTGCTGCGGAACTCACTTTACAGCCAGGATCCGGAGCATCCGTTTCGCAAAGAGGAGGTATGAAATTGAGACAGATCACAGGCAACAAGCTACTGGTAAGAGCATTAAAAGAAGAGGGAGTGGACACGATCTTCGGATATCCGGGAGCGTGTACCATTGATATCAGCGACGAGCTGTACAAACAGGATGACATAAAAGTGATCCTTCCGCGCCATGAGCAGGCGCTCGTCCACGAGGCGGATGCCTATGCAAGAACGACAGGGAAGGTGGGAGTGTGTCTGGTGACAAGCGGACCGGGCGCGACCAATCTCGTAACCGGACTTGCAACGGCAAACTACGACAGCGTTCCGCTCGTCTGCTTTACAGGGCAGGTGGCGAGACACCTGATCGGAAATGACGCGTTTCAGGAAGTGGATATCGTAGGGATCACACGCAGCATTACAAAGTACGGCGTGACCGTGAGAAAACGTGAAGATCTCGGCCGTATTATCAAAGAGGCGTTCTATATCGCCCGCACCGGGCGACCGGGACCGGTGCTCATCGACCTTCCGAAGGATGTGATGTGCGAACTCGGCAGCGCGGATTATCCGGATTCCGTGAATATCCGCGGTTACAAACCCAATACAAGCGTGCATATGGGACAGCTCAAGCGCGCCCTCAAGATGCTCAAAAAGGCGGAGAAGCCTCTTTTCCTTGCCGGAGGAGGCGTGAACATCGCCCGGGCGAACAAGATATTTACGGAAGTTGTAAATAAGACAAACGTGCCGGTGGTAACGACGATCATGGGGCGCGGGGCAGTTCCGACCAATCATCCGCTGTATATCGGCAACCTCGGAATGCACGGTCAGTATGCGGCGAACATGGCGGTCGGCGAGTGCGACCTTCTTTTCTCCATCGGAACGAGATTTAATGACAGGATCACAGGGAAGCTCCATGCCTTTGCCCCGAATGCACAGATCGTCCATATCGATATCGATACGGCGTCTATTTCCAGAAATATCCATGTCCACGTGCCGATCGTTGCGGACGCACTTGAGGCTGTGACAAAGATGAACGAATATGTGGAAAAATGTGAGACAAAAGAGTGGCTGGAACAGATCAAAGCGTGGAAAGAAGAACATCCGCTGACGATGAAAGACCGGGGACGTATGAGCCCGATGGATATTATCCAGGAGATGAACAGGCAGTTTGACGATGCGATCATCACGACAGACGTGGGACAGCATCAGATGTTCGTCACCCAGTATGCAGAGATCACTGAGAAGAAGCAGCTTGTCACATCCGGCGGACTGGGGACCATGGGATACGGCTTCCCGGCGGCGATCGGCGCGAAGATCGGAAATCCCGGCAAGACGGTCATCGCTATTTCCGGGGACGGCGGCATGCAGATGAATATCCAGGAGTTTGCAACGGCTGTGCTTGAAGAACTTCCGCTGATCCTCTGCGTGTTCAATAATGAGTATCTGGGCATGGTGCGCCAGTGGCAGAAGCTCTTCTACGGCAAGCGCTACGGTATGACGAATCTGCGTTCCGGAGCCCTGTACCGCAGGACGAACGGGGAGGAGATGCCGGAGTACACGCCGGACTTTGTAAAACTGGCGGAGAGCTACGGCGCGAAAGGGATCCGCGTTATGAAGAAAGAAGAGATTGCGGCTGCATTTGAAGAAGCAAAGAAAAATACAAAGACACCGACACTGATCGAATTCATCATTGATCCGGAAGAAATGGTCTACCCGATGATCCAGCCGGGCGGAACACTGGAAGAGATGATCATGGACTGCTAGAGGAAGGAGCGCGAGAAAATGGATAATACAATGAAAAAAAGATGGATTTCCCTTTATGTTGAGAATCAGGTGGGCGTGCTCTCCAAGATTTCCGGACTTTTTTCCGGAAAATCCTACAATCTGGACAGTCTCACCGTGGGAACAACGGAAGACCCTACTGTGTCAAGGATGACGATCGCGACGGTCAGCGACGACGAGACATTTGAGCAGATCAAAAAACAGCTCAACCGTATGATAGAAGTGATCAAGGTAATTGACTTTACCGATATCTTTGTCAGGATGAAGGAGATCCTCTACGTAAAAGTTATGAAGTGTTCCGTGGCGGATAAAGTGGAAGTATTCCAGATCGCGGAGACATTTAAGGCGAAAGTGATCGATTACGGAAGAGACAGCGTACTTGTGGAGTTCGTCCAGACCGCGACGAAGAACGACGCGGTGGTCAAACTGATGAAAGAAGAGTTTAAGACCATAGAAGTAGTCAGGGGCGGAAGCGTGGGCATCGAGTCCATCAGCATGATGGAACGTTAAGTCCGGTAACTGCCGGTATTGGGGACGTCCGTAACAGCTCAGCCCGCGCCATTCGTAAAACCGCACTTCGTGCTTACTGCGGCTATCGCCGCTGTTTTACTCATTGGCAGGCGCTCAGTTCATCTGACTGCCAGTCGACGGATCCTTATGCGAGCATAAATCCGTCGACTGACATCAGATGCCTGAACTGATAAACTAAAAAACCGAGCGCACTCTTGATTTTTATTAATCGCGGTATTATAATGGTCACCGTAGAGTAATGAAAGACTTTTCCAAGCAGAGGAGGAAATACAATGGAGAAGAAAAATCTTGACTGGGAAAATATGGGATTCAGCTACATGCAGACTGACAAACGGTATGTGGCAAACTATAAAGACGGCAAATGGGATGACGGCGCTCTGATCGATGATGCGAATATCGTGATGAACGAATGTGCGGGAGTACTTCAGTATTCACAGTCTGTTTTTGAGGGACTGAAAGCGTATACGACGGAAGACGGACATATCGTTACATTCCGCCCGGATCTGAACGCTTCCCGTATGGTGGATTCTGCGAAGCGTCTTGAGATGCCGCCGTTTCCGGAGGAGCGTTTCGTAGATGCCGTAGCGCAGGTCGTCAAGGCAAATGCAGCATATGTTCCGCCGTACGGCTCAGGAGCTACGCTTTATATCAGACCGTATATGTTCGGCATTAACCCGGTGATCGGCGTGAAGCCGGCTGACGAGTACCAGTTCAGGATTTTTACGACTCCGGTAGGCCCGTACTTCAAGGGCGGCGCAAAGCCGATCACGATCTGCGTATCAGACTTTGACCGCGCGGCGCCGCACGGAACAGGACATATCAAGGCAGGACTTAACTATGCGATGAGCCTTCATGCGATCGTGACAGCCCATGCAAACGGATTCGATGAGAACATGTATCTGGACTCCGCTACAAGGACAAAAGTAGAGGAGACAGGCGGAGCGAACTTTATCTTTGTCACAAAGGATAATAAAGTCGTTACACCTCACTCAAGCACGATCCTTCCGTCCATCACGAGAAGATCGATCATGTACGTGGCAGAGCATTACCTCGGACTGGAAGTAGAGGAGAGAGACGTATACTTTGACGAAGTAAAAGATTTCGCAGAGTGCGGCCTGTGCGGCACGGCAGCGGTGATCTCCCCGGTAGGAAAGGTCGTTGACCATGGTAAAGAGATCTGTTTCCCGAGCGGAATGGAGAAGATGGGACCGGTCACACAGAAACTGTACGATACACTGACCGGCATCCAGATGGGACACATCGAGGCTCCGGAAGGATGGATCAAAGTCATCGAGTAATGCTCCTTATATCGTATCGTACATACAGAAAAAGAGAGATCAGGATCATCAAGCAGAGAAGCTCCGACAGGGGCTTCTCTTTGTTTTCCAGGAAAACTGTTTGACAATCCGCCGTCCAGATATTAATATAAAGCACAACTTGTTGTTAATAGCTTCTAAAAAGAAAAGGTGGATACTATGTTTATTGTGGCATACCGGCTGATCAATCTCAGGAATAATTCGCGCAGCGATTCAACAGATTCCCATATTGCCGAGACCCTTCTTGCAAATATCAATGAGATCGATAAGCTGTCCATTGACAGCGTGGCGGAGCTGTGTGATATTTCCAAGTCAAAACTTTCAAAGTTTGTCAAGCAGATCGGCTTTGATGATTATAAGGAGTTCCGCGATCTGGTGAAGAACGAGAAGTACAGATCAGGGTATTACGGATATGAGGACAAGCTTCCCATGGGGCGATATATCGCGAAAGAAGGGATGGATTCTTATCTGAAGATCCTCCATAACGACCTGGACTGCTTCATGGACAGGATAGATCAGACGATGGTCCGGAAACTTGCGGAAGCCCTGCGGGAGCATGAGGAAGTCGCGGCATTCGGAAGCGTATACTCCCAGACAGCGGCGGTTGATTTTATGTACCGTATGGCGGAAGAGGGGAAAAATATCCGTACATACACCTATGATCTTGAGCAGGAAGAATATATGAAAAATATGGATGAAGACACTCTTGTGATCATCTTCTCTAACTCCGGACAGTATCTCTATGGAGACGGAATGAGAAAGATCGGATATTTCAAGACGTACCTGAAGCGGACGAAAGGTGAGATCGCACTTATCACCTCGAACGAGGAAGCGGCGATGGACCCGATCGTGAAATACCCGATCCTCTATTCATTTTCTACAAATGTACACAGCCACATGCTGATGGAACGCCTGGCTATGGAAATGATCATTGCGGAATATAAGAAACTGGTGTGATCATGAGCAAAACAATACACGGGCAGGACTACTGAAAAGTCCTGCCAAGGTATTCAACGGCTTCTCTGACGTTTCTGCTGTCTGTCCGGAGCAGCTTATATTCGTCCCGTTCCGGAAGCCCGAAGCTGGCGCCCGGCATGCGGAATGTCATGGCACTGTCTGCTTCGGTCTTTCCTGACATATGATATGAGGATATCCCGGTATACGGGATCAGTTTCTCAATCACGTCACGTCCGATACCGCCGGCGGCAAGGATCTCGATCCTGCCCCGGCTTTCTTCATGCAGCTTTTTCAGCATGTCGCGTCCTTCCCATGCAGTCGGCTCCTGACCGCTGGTGAGGATCGTATCGTATCCGAGGCTGATGACCTGTTCCATTGCCTGCATCGGATCGAGGCACACATCAAATGCCCGGTGAAGCGCGATCTCCATTGATCCGGCTGTCTCTTTAAAGCGGGCGAGCTGCTCCACATTCAGTGTCCCGTCCGGATTTAAGATGCCGACCACGACGCCGTCGGCGCCCTCTTCGCGGAACATCTGGATCTCTTCGTTTAATTCGTCGCATTCATATCTGTCAAAGCAGTAGTCGCCGTAGCGGGGACGGAGGAGCACCCTGACTTTCAAGTCAGTATATTTCCTGATCTGACGGAATAAAGGAAGGGACGGAGAGACGCCGCCGATCACCAGATCACTACAGAGTTCTACACGGCTGGCGCCTCCTTTTTGGGCGGCTAGCGCCGATTCTACACAGTCTATACAAGTTTCAAGAATATAATTTCCCATTTTATGATACCTCGCTTTCTTCTGCACTGCGTCCGGCAGACAGATCCTGACGCGATGCTTCTGTCTGACTGAAAAGTATATCACAAGATCGCGGGGAAGTTATGTAAAATATAGAAAATTATGAAAAATCCACAAAAAATACAGGCAAAGAATATGAATATTCCATAAAAAAGTTTCCAAAATGTAAAATTTTAAGAATCAAAAAATAAAAAAACTATAATCTAAGATAGTTGTTATGCATAGCAAACAAAATCGAAAGGAGAAAAGAGGATGAAATGTAAAGACATTTATGAGTGGCCGGAGAATTACGGAGATCCTGACTGGTTTGTCCATGACCGTTTCGGTCTGTTTATCCATTTTGGTCTGTTTTCTGCAGCGGCAAGACATGAATGGGTAATGACACTTGAGCAGATCGGAAAAGAAAGCTACAGAAAATACTTTGACAATTTCAACCCGGATCTGTTTGACGCCGGAAAATGGGCAAAAATGGCAAAAGAAGCGGGATTTAAATATGCGGTCCTGACGGCAAAACATCATGAGGGGTTTGCCCTGTGGGATACGCAGCTCTCTGATTACAAGATCACGAACACAAAGTTTGGCCGTGACCTGGTAAAAGAATATATTGATGCATTCCGGGCGGAAGGGCTGAAAGTGGGAATTTATTTCTCCCTTCTTGACTGGTATCATCCGGATTTCCTTGTGGACGGATATCATCCGGAGAGAAATAACAAAGAATATATCGAAAGCCATCCGGGGGATATGGAATCCTACAGAAAATTCATGCACGGGCAGGTAAGAGAGCTCCTGACGAACTATGGAACGATTGATTATCTCTGGTTTGATTTCTCCTATCCGCAGCGTGACTGGGGCGACTCTGTAGGCAAAGGAAAAGACGACTGGGGATCTGAGGAACTGGAGAAGATGATCCTTTCCCTGCAGCCGGATATCATCATCAATGACAGGCTCGGACTGGGCAGGGGAGTAGGGACTCCGGAACAATATCAGAGAAGTTCCAAGGCGGATAAAGACGGAAAACCGATCGTATGGGAGGCATGCCAGACACTGAACAACAGTTGGGGATACGACAGGGATAACCTGAACTGGAAATCACCGGAAATGGTTATCAAGCTTCTGATCGATACGGTCTCCAAGGGCGGAAATATGCTGCTCAATATCGGACCAAACGGCCGCGGCGAGATCGATAAACGCACGATGAGGATCATGGATGAGGTCAGAGAATGGATGCGGCTGAACAAAGAATCCATCTATGGATGCGGACCGAGCGAGTACGAAGCTCCGGCGGACGCCAGATTTACACAGAGAGGGAACCATCTGTATCTTCACCTGTTCTCGTGGCCGTACCGTTCGCTCCTCATCAACGGACTTGGCGGAGAAGTAGAGTACGCCCAGCTCTTAAACGATCATTCCGAGATCAAATATATCCAGGATGAAGGTCTGTCGGGCAAGAGAAAATCGCATAAAGACCTGAATCTGGAAGTAACTGAAATTCATATCAAGGACAAGTTCGAGGACAAAGCGCTTCTTCTGACGCTCCCGGTCCAGAAACCGGACGTGACGGTGCCGGTCATCGAGTTTATCTTGAAAGAACAGGAGGACTAATCTATGTACTATATCATTGCTTCACACGGTACTTACGCGCAGGCATGCAAGGCAAGCTGTGAGATGATCACAGGCGCGGCGCCGTCTTTCGTAGATTTTGCATTTACGGAGGATATGACAAAAGAGACCGTGGAAAAGAAATACGAAGAGATCCTCGCTGAGAAAGGCGCGGACGACTGTGCGGCGATCATCGTAGATCTTCCGGGCGGCACTCCGTATAACGCTGCGATGAGGATCGTTGCGGAACATAAGAATATACAGCTTGTACCGGGACTGTGCCAGCAGCTGCTCGTGCTTTTAAATTCCGGCGAGAGCCTCGGCGACGCGATCACCCAGACAGGCGAGATATTTGCCGGCATTTCCGTAAAAGACGGGGACAAGGCTGTTAAGGCGGACGCCCCGAAAGAGCCGGTAGAAAAGAACGGCATCGTAAACCTGCGTCTGGATGAGAGGCTGATCCACGGACAGGTGGCGACCTACTGGACACGTACTCTCCAGGCGGACCGTATCATCATCGCAGACGACGATGTGTTAAAAGATGAGATCGGCATGAGCGCACTGAAAGCTGCCGTTCCGTCAGGAGTCCATCTGAGCGTGCTGACGGTCGACAATGCGGCAAAACGTCTGAACGAAGGCAGATACAGCGGACAGAGAGTATTCCTTATCGTCAATAAGACAAAGACGATCTGCAGACTGCTGGATAACGGACTGAAAGTAAAAGAAGTAAATATCGGAAACATGGGAGAAAAAGAGGGAAGAAAGCAGATCAAGAAGTCTGTTTACTGTACGCCGGAAGAGATCGCGGATATTGAAGCTGTGGAGAAAAAAGGCGTGCAGGTCTACGCCCAGATGGTTCCGAACGACGAGAAAAAGACATTCCGTTCTTATCTGGACTGATGGAAACTGAATGAAACGAAGGAGGGTTTTTAAAGTATGGAAATACAGGTATGGCAGATTATTGCACTTACGATTTTATCAATGATCCTGATCTGGGACAGCTTATCAACGGCGATCTTCGACGGCAAGCCGATGTTTGCAGGTATCCTTGCAGGTATCATCATGGGGGACATTACAACAGGTCTGGCAGTCGGCGCGACACTTCAGCTGATGGTGCTCGGCGTCGGGACATACGGCGGATCGTCTATGCCGGATTACCTGACAGGAGCTATCGTGGGAACCGTTTTTGCAGTGACATCCGGACAGGGCGTTGAATTCGGGATCGGCCTTGCCGTTCCGGTAGGACTTCTGATGGTAAATCTGGATGTACTTGCCAGATTCTGCAACGTGTTCTTCGCAAAGAGAGTGGAAGCTGCGATCGACAGACTGGATTATCCGGCGATCAAACGGAATATCTGGTTCGGCATGATCCCGTGGGGACTTTCCAGAGCGCTTCCGGTATTCATCATGCTGATCTTCGGCGAGGATATCGTAAATGCGATCGTAAATCATATGCCTGAGTGGCTGACAGGCGGCTTAAGCGTGGCAGGCGGACTGCTCCCGGCAGTAGGTATCGCGATCCTGCTCCGTTACCTGCCGGTTAAAAAGTACATTTCATTCCTGCTTCTCGGATTCTTCCTGGCAGCATATCTGTCAGTGCCGATGGTAGGCGTTGCAATCTTCGGAGTCGCTATGGCGGTCATCGAATTCAAAAAGAATATTGCGGGAAATCAGGTTGTAGCTGCAGCAAACACAGGTAGTTCACAGGAGGGACTGTTAGATGGAGAATATGAAGACTAACACAAATGAAACAAAGCTTACAAAAAAAGATATAAACAGTGTCAGCAGACGCTGGATCATGGGTTCCCAGATCACATGGAACTATGAGAAACAGATGGCGGTCGGATATCTCTGGGCAATGCTCCCGATCATCCGCAAGCTTTACAAAGATCCGGAACAGCAGAAAGAAATGTTAAAGACACACATCCAGTTCTTTAACACAACTCCCCATATGGGAGGTTTTATCTGCGGTATCGACGCTGCGACAGAGGAACATGAGGGCTTTAAGGCAAAAGAGACGGTAAGAGGCTTAAAGACAGGTCTGATGGGACCGTTCGCAGGTGTCGGCGATACACTGTTCGGCGTACTGTTCCCGACGATCTTCGGTTCTATTGCTGCATACATGGGACAGGAAGGCAGCATGGTAGGCGCGGTCATCTGGCTGCTTGTCAATATCGCGATCCTCATCCTGCGTACATTTACGACAGGGATCGGATACCGCGAGGGATCTAAGATCATTACATCAGCGAAAGACAAACTGGATGCACTCACAGCGGCAGCTACGCTTCTTGGTATTACCGTAGTCGGCGCGCTGGTCGCAACAGTGGTAAAGGCAAATGTGACAGCTACATTTACAAGCGGCGAGATCAGCGTAAACGGACAGGACATCCTCAACCAGATCATGCCGTGCCTGATTCCGGCTGCATTTGTCGGTTTTATCTACTGGCTGCTCGGAAGAAAGAAGATGAGCTCGACAAAAGCGATCATCCTTGTGATGGTACTTGCGATCCTTCTTCACGTAGTCGGCATCCTCGGATGATTCTAGTTGGATAGTCGGGGGCTGCCCATCTCATAATAATTACAGAAGATTTGCGAAAAAAATACCGGGTGCTTTAAAAGGTGCCCGGTATTTTCAGAAAGAAGGTATATATGGGACTTGAATTTTTTGACAAGGCGAGAGAAGTGATGCAGAAGCTGGAGGATACACAGCGCGAAAATATCCATAAAGCGGCGCTTTTGATCTCAGAATCTATCCGCAGCGGGGGGATCCTTCAGGCATATGGAAGCGGGCATTCTTATGCAGGAGCTATCGAGGTGTGCGGGCGTGCGGGCGGACTGATCCCGTCCAAACTGATCGGCGAGCCGCAGTTCGGCGAGTTTGAAGCTGTAGAGGGCAATGCATTTTACCTTATGAGAAAAGTGGACATACGTCCGAATGATATCTTTATCCTGATCTCCAACTCCGGGCGCAACCCGATGACGATCGAGATGGCGGAATATATTAAGAAAAAGGGCAATCCGCTGATCGTGGTGACTGCATTAGGCGTGTCGAAAGCGTCCACATCCCGTCATTCTTCAGGAAAGCTTCTTTATGAATTCGCCGACGTGGTGTTGGATAATCAGTCGCAGTTCGGAGATGCGGCGCTGGACATCGAGGGGTTGGATTGCAAAGTGTGCGGGACTTCCTCTTTCGCAGGATGTCTGCTGCTCCAGCAGATGATGTATGAGGCTATCCGGGATATGGCGGAAAAAGGATATGCGCCTCCGGTATATAAGAGCGCCAACATTGACGGCGGCCCGGAATTTAATCATGCGCTTGAAGCAAAATATGCCGACCGCATCTGGCATAAATAAGATAGAAGAAACTGCCGTATCCCCATGACGGATAAATGGGAATGCGGCAGTTTCTGTCTGATCCGGCTGTCTACAGGTTAAAAAGCATTGTGGCAATATTAAAATAGATCAATATCGAGAAGATATCCACCAGCGTCGTGATGAGCGGTGATGCCATGATCGCCGGATCCAGATGGACTTTGCTCGCAAACAGGGGCAGCATACAGCCGACCAGCTTTGCCGCAACGACTGTGCCAATCAGCGACAGCGCGATCACCAATGCAAGTTCCGGGTTGTCGTACTGGATCATGATACGGACGCCGTTGGTCACAGCGAGTACCGCACCCACGATCAGGGAGATGCGGAACTCCTTGAAGATCACGCGGAAAATATCTTTAAAACGGATCTGTGACAGCGCGATCCCGCGGATGATCAGCGTGGAACTCTGGGAACCGCAGTTCCCGCCGGTGTCCATCAGCATCGGGATAAACGACACGAGGAGCGGGATCGCCGCAAATGCATTTTCGTACTTTGTGATGATCGTTCCCGTGATGATCGATGTGAACATCAAGATCAGCAGCCACGGGATACGGTTCTTTGCATGGGCGAACACGGAAGTGTCAAAATAAGTCTTTTCACTGGGATTGATGGCAGCCATTTTCGTGATATCCTCAGTCGCTTCTTCTACCATAACGTCCATTGCGTCGTCGAACGTGACAATGCCGACCATCAGCCCGTCCGCATCCAGGACCGGCAGGGCGAGGAAATCATATTTCGTGAAAAGCTTTGCCACTTCTTCCTTGTCCGTATGTGTCTTTACAGAGATGATCTCTGTCTCCATAAGATCCCGGATCAGCACATCATCGTCTGTGGTCATCAGGTCTTTGGCGCTGACGATCCCGATCAGCCTGCGCCGTTTTGTCACATAGCAGGTATAGATCGTTTCTTTGTGGATCCCGGTTTCCTTGATATGTGCCATAGACTGCGCGACAGTCATATTTTCCCGGATATCTACGTATTCTGTGGTCATAATGCTGCCGGCACTGTCTTCCGGATAGTTCAAAAGCTGGTTGATGAGCGCACGGTCTGACGTGCTGACCGCATCAAGGATCCGGTTGACCAGATTCGCAGGCAGTTCCTCGAGCATATCCACAGTATCGTCCATGTACAGGTCGTCCAGCAGCTCTTTGAGCTCTTTCTCCGAAAATATTTCCACCAGATAAGTCTGCATGGAACCGTCCATATTGGCGAATACCTCCGCCGCCTTGTCTTTCGGGATCAGCCGGAACGCAAGAGCCAGCTCCTTGTCATCAAGCACCGAGAGCAGCGAGGCTATGTCCACTTCGTTCATTACATCCAGAATGCTCCTCACAGCCTTGTACTGACGCTGCTGGAGGAGTTTTACAAAAATATCTTTGTTCATAATAAATACCTCTCTTTATGTAATTTTCTGTTATCAAGCTGTATAAATGGCAACTGGCACCAGAGTCCATAACCTCACCTCCTTTGCTGTAGTCCACACCGTGCAGAACCGGAGCGCGCCGGCGTGATGAGCGCGCATGCGCGTATGCGGGCTGCGGCAGATGTGAACAGAAATTGAAAAAATTGACAAACAGAAAACTCCGTCACTGCCTGAACAATGACGGAGTCATAATCTGATCATCAATCCATGAAAATAAACATGACCGGATGCATCGTTCAAGCTTTAGTATCACAGGGCATATCAATTGCATTAGGCTGCACCTTCACGACACAGCCTGCTGACCATCTTATCGTGTCTCCACGATCTCGCGGCAGCAATCTCCGGGATAAACCTGATCCCTGTGGTAACCTCACCTACCGAATGATGTATTCTGTTTTTGTACGTGTATATTGTAGTTCACTGAAATATTGATGTCAAGGGAAAGTTCCTTTGCATGAGCGTTAAACATGTAACAGCTTAGAAAACTATTTATCAGCTTTTTGTAAATATTTTGAAGGGGCTACGCCATATTCCTTTTTAAAACATTTACTGAAATAAAATGGATCAGAAAAGCCGACAGCGGAGGATACCTGCTGCAGGTTTGTACAGCCCTGATCAAGATAATTTTTCGCAGACTGCATCCGTTGTTTTGTGATGTATCTGTTCAGAGACAGACCGGTTTCTGATTTAAAGAGTCTGCTGAGATAATTTTCATTTATATAGAGCTGTGAAGCCAGCCATTTCACAGACATATGCTGATATGAGATATTTTCTGTGATAAGTTCCATGCATTTTTCCGTGATTTTATTTTGCGGGGAAATCTTATTCGCATCAATATATTCAAGGATTCTGCGAAAATAGTCTTTCAGGAAAGAAATACAGCTTTCGGCGTCATTATATTCCAGTATTTCAGCAAGAGGAGAAAAATGTTTTTGGAAAACATCCTGCATCGCAATCCTGTTTTCCTGAAGGAACATGACACCTGTCATAACAAAATCAATCCGAAGCATATTGAAACTTTCAATAGAACCAATTGCGAGGGCACGCATCAACGTGGATGAGATCAACTCAAGCAACCCGTTGAAACCGCCGCTTCTCAGATGTTTCAATGCATCGGAGCGCAGAGTGTCAAAGTTAAATGATGAATCCAGTGACGAACGAATATATTCATCAAAGGAAAGAACACCTTTATTAATAACAGATGGAGTGTACTGGTATAAAAATTTGGTATCATAGTAACAACAGTAAAGATTTCTTGCACCCTGATACTTCCTGCTGTAAAATACAGTAACGGGCAGATTCAGGTGAAATAGAAGATTATTGCGGATCATCTGCCCGATCAGTTCAATGCTTGGATTATTAAAACTCCTGTCGTCCTGAAATCCGAATATAACGATCAGGTTATAAAATGAATCAGAGAAAACAACCCAGTTCTGATAATCATAGAGGGAGTCTTCTATGGTATTTTTAGCTTTCTCTATCAGATCTTCTACGCTGCTTGCCCCTGTCATTTCGTCCGTGAAAGAATTAATATGGACTGAAAGAACCTGAAATTCCTGACCGCTGACCGGAATCTGATAGAAAGCAAAACGCTCTCTGATCTGTTCTTCGCTGAGAGGCTGACGTCCGCTTACGAGCCAATTCAGAAATTTTTCTCGGATCATATGTTCGCTGAGGAGTGCCTTATCCTTAAGAGTGTCAAGATACTGCCTCTCCTGCTGGGACGATTCCAGTCCTTTTAGGATCTTTTTGATAATTAAGCCCAGCTCTTCAGGATCTATCGGTTTGAGCAGATAGTGGTCTACCCCTGTGTTAAGGGCCTGCTGCGCACACCCGAAGCTGTCGTTCACCGTCAGTATAATGAACTCAATATGCGGGAAAGATGATTTGATTTTTTCGGCAAGAGTAAGTCCGTCCATATTTGGCATATTAATATCGCATATGATAATGTCAGGCGGGTTCTGGCTGATCTTGTCTAAAGCTTCATTGCCGTCAGAAGCATCTTCCGGTATTTCAAACCCCATGGAAGTCCAGTTCATTATCTGGTGCAGCCGCCGCACTATCAGCGGATCATCATCGATAAACATAATTTTGTACATATAAAATCCTCCTGATAATTACAGAATCTTAGGAAAAGAAACAATAACTTTTGTGCCCTGTCCCGGAACAGATTTCACTGTTACGCCAAAGGAAGAGCCGTATTTCAATCGGATACGTTCTCTGATATTCCTCAGACCGAAATGGCGGGGAATCATGGATGTCCCTTCATTGAAGATTGATTGAACAGCCTGCTCAGGAATCCCTCTGCCATCATCTGAGATTGAAATAAGCACTGCGGAACCGGCCAACTGTCCTTCAATGTGAAGATGACGGCCTTCCTTATACCCGGTAAAGCCATGTATTACCGCGTTCTCAACAATGGGCTGGAGCAGCATTTTCATAATTTTAAGATCCAGAATATCCTCTGCGATGGTTATAGTATACGTGAAAAGCTGCGGCGCTTTTATTAATTGAATCTCAAGATAATCGCGCACAAGTGCAAGTTCCTCCCGAATTGTTATAATATTTCTCCCCTTGCTTAAAACAGCACGATAATATCTGCCGAGGTGATAAAGCATAGATAATGCCGGATCATTTTTATGATCTGTAATAAGACTGCTTATATTATCCAGGCAATTATAGAGAAAATGAGGATTGATCTGAGCCTGCAGCAGATTCAGTGCATATTCTTTTTTTTGTGTCTGCTCATCATAGATGCGAATGGTAAGATTCCTGATATTGTGGTTCATTTTTTTGAACCGCTCTGCTAAAAAACCGATCTCGTCCTTAGAGTTGATTTGTATATCGGCAGAGAAATCTCCATGACCTGTCCTGTCTGCATATGTAGTTAAAAGGGCAAGAGGTTTTGTGACACTCTGAGCGAGGACCGTAGTAAGGATTATGGTGACGATCAGGGCAAATATGCCGATGCATACGAGTATCAGAGTGAGCCCCAGTACTTCACGATATATACTATAGTACTCCAGCACATATACAATATGGTATTCACCGATTTCGGATGTAGTAGCAAGAACAAGGGAATCGTTCGAAGACAGGAAGAGGCGGTCTTTCGCGTACGATATTTCCTGGACGGTTTTCCACAGGTCATTTGAAACTGTCTGATGAAGTAGTTCCCGATCTTCGGATGAAAGGATGCACCTGTTATTATCGATCAGATAGAGCTGCTCTTCATTTTTGTCGATAACTGAACGATAGGAATCATAAAACAATGATTCCTTAATATCAAATGAGAGGATGCCCAGGCATTCTCCTGTATTGATATCGATCAGAGATTTTGATATGTTAAAGGCGCTGTCTGTATCTTTGACCGAAGGAGAGCCGAGTATGATACGACCTTTCTGTGCTACAACATAGTCATAGTAGGTATCCATTTCAGCATCCGGAGTCCGGATAGAATCTGTATTGATATCATATATTTTGTCATCATAGGTGTGTATATATCCGCTGGATATATAGCTTTGAATATCCATGATATTGTAGACAGCAGAATGCATGGATGTTGTAAATAAATAATTTCCATAGGTGGAATCAGGATAATCTTCAGATATCGCATCCTGAAGTGCCGAGCTGGTAGAAAATGCTTTAATGTTGTACTGGATGTTTGACAGAATCTGATCAATCTGATCAGAGACGAGCATCAGTTTGTCTTCAGCATTTTTTACTGCCTCGGCTTTCCCGTTTCTTACAATAATGGTTCCGGATACGATAAGGACAAGAAGGAACGGTATCAGGATCAGAGGCAGGAAAACAGTGAGTATTTTTCGTTTTAAAGACAGAGATTCCCAGATGCTTTTTAACTTCATATTTGTGTCCACTCCCTTTTTGAATCCTGTTAATTTTGCGAGTTTAATTATATAACAGAGAAGGTATAATGAGTAGTATGTAAAAAAAGGATTTTTGTTTTTTCCATGCAAGGTCATAATTTTCCATTTGATTATTATGAACAAAATTTTATGATTAATTCAACGAAATACAAAATGCAAAAGCAAAGGAGGATGAACATGAAAAAGGAATGGATTTCAATGCTTTTGGCAGGAGCGATGATAATGTCCCTGTCGGCATGCGGAAACGGTGGGAACTCTGATAAAGCAGAAGATGACACATCGGAGGAAAAAGTTACGCTCAACGTATTGTTTAACGATACGGATGAGAATGTAGAAGCGGAGATGGAGTATGTGATGGATCATATTTCAGAAGTACTTCCGAATGTGGATGTCAAGCTTGAAATGGTGTCTGGAGATGCAGAGACGTATGAGACAAAAGTTCGAACAATGATCTCTGCGGGCGGAGATGGAATCGACGTATGGTGGGAGAGAGGCGGAAGCTGGGCAACTCCTATTCTTGAATCTGGAAGTGCGCTTGCCTTAGATGACTATCTCGAAGAAAGTGGATACTGGGATAAGGTGATCCCGTCAGCGGATAATGCAAAAGCAGATGACGGTCATATGTACGGTGTACCATTTGAAGATATTTCTTATGAAATAGTACTGTATAACAAAGCTATTTTTGAAGAATATGGTCTGAAGACACCACAGACTGTTTCAGAACTATATTCCGTTGTAGAAACACTTGCAGCTACAGATATCGTGCCCATTTCTGTCGGGGCAAAGGATGGGTGGCCGGCAGCGATGATGGTGGAGGGATTCGCTTATTCGGTAGATCCCGAGTGTACCGAGAAAATTGTGAATGGCGCGGCTTCTTTTACAGATGAAGCATATACACAAGCTGCGGAAGTTGTAAAAAACCTTATGGATAAGGGAGCGTTTTCAGAAAATGTAGCGTTAACAGGAATAGATGAAGCACTGCCGTTATTCGAATCCGGAAAAGCTGCAATGATGGTAAATGGTTCATGGGCAGTAGCGTCATGTGCAGAAAAAATGGGAGGGGATTTTGGATATTTCTATTTCCCGGTCATCAATGATTCAGATGCAGATTCTTATGGCAAAAATGTTGCCGGCGGAGTAAAGCAGAACAGCGGAATGATGGTATACGCCGGAACGGAGCATCCTGACGAAGCGGCAGCCCTTTGTGAGGCGATAGCAGAACTGCGTTGCCAGTACGTATATGAGACGAACGGAAATCCGTTTACTGTGTATAAAGCGGATACAATGGGCTGGACATACGACGGTGATTTCGCAGAGCCTGTAGCTCAGCTAGCATCAGATATGCAGAGTTTTGAATACAGTTTTGGCCTGATCCAGGATGTAATGCCGACTGCGGCAGCAACTTCAGGCATCCAGGATGCGACGAGCAAGTTTATGACAAATGACGACGGGTATACGATAAATGACTATCTGTCAGACATGGACAAAGCAGTACAGGAAGAGTAGAAAAAGTAATAAAGACAGTACAGAGGCAGTGCAGATAAAACTGCACTGCCTTTGTCATGAAAGGAGACAGACAGCATGAAGAAAGTTCTTGGAAATAAACGATATATTTTGATCCTTTCTGCTCCGGCCCTTATTTTAATGGTAGCGTTTGTTCTATATCCCCTTATTAACATTGTAATTATGTCCCTGCAGGAGACGAACGGGTTGACACCTGCTGTATTTGTCGGATTTGAAAACTTTGCCAAGATCTTTCAGGACAGTTCGTTTTTAAAGGCAAATATCTGGTCGATCGGCCTGTGTCTGCTGGCAGTTATATTTAATGCAATCCTTGCAATAGCGGTCTCCATTTTGCTGAGTACATTAAGTCCGAGAGCTCAGAAGATATTGCGGACAGCTTTTATTATTCCGCTTGTCCTCTCCATTTCGGTTGTATCACAACTGTGGCTTGCTATATATCATGCTGATTGGGGCTTGCTCAATTCATTGCTGGATAAGATTGGACTCGGATTTTTAAGAAATGACTGGCTGAGTAATTCTGATACAGCTATGATATGTATTGCAATTGTAGGGATGTGGTGGTCGTTCGGGCTGGATCTTCTTCTGTCCTATTCGGGAATCAGAGCAATCCCTGAGAGCTACTTTGAGGCAGCGCAGCTTGACGGAGCCAGCTTCCCGGCAACTGTGCGGTATATTACACTGCCGCTTCTGAAAAATGTAGCAAAAACATGTGTTACAGTTTCAGCAGTAGGCGGACTGTATACTTTCCCTCAGGTCTATATTATGACAGGAGGTGGCCCAGGGGATATGACTACTACAATCATGATGTATATGTACAAGCAGGCTTTTTCCAATATGAGATATGGACAGGCAGCAGCAGTGGGAGTCGTAGCGATTGTAGAGACGTGCATCATATTGGGAATTATAGGCTGGCTCTTTAAGCGGGGCAAATATAGTGAGGAGGTGTAGGATATGAGGATAAGACAAAGATGGATTCGTATAGTTATGACAACAGTATTCGGGATTATTGCCGTTACGTCTGTTTATCCTTTATTCTGGCTGCTGCTCAACTCGTTTAAAGATACGAACGAGATCATGACAGGAGAATCTTTCGGTCTTCCGTCTTTTTGGAAAATAGAGAATTATACAGATGCTATATTTAACAGGGATATATTAAAATATTTTTTTAATAGTGTATTTATTACCGGGCTGACATTGATACTTACCACCGTGGCAGCAATCATGCTGTCCTATGCGCTTGTACGAATGAAATGGAAACTGTCGCATAAAGTCAGCAAGATGGTCACTTTGGGAATACTGCTTCCGTCACAGATTGTCATTGTTCCTATATTTATGATGTTAAGGGAACTAAATCTGATCAATAATCCTTTGTCGCTTGTACTTACTATTTCGTCATTTAATATTCCAATGGCTGTAATTATGTGCAGCAGCTTTTTGTCAAGTATTCCATACGAGATGGAAGAAGCGGCAGTAATGGATGGTGCAGGCATATTTTCAATTTTATTCAGGGTCATAGTTCCCATTATCAAGCCTGCAATCGCAACAATGGTAATCAATACGTTTATTAATAGTTGGAATGAATTTATCTATGCACTCGTACTGATCAGTGATGACAAATATAAAACTCTTCCTATTGCGCTGATGAATTACTCATCAGGAAAATATGGTACAGATTATGGCGGAATGTTCGCGGCGATGATCATAACAAGTATTCTGCCAATTCTGCTGTTTATATTTTTCAGTAATCAGGTCGAAAAAACTTTTTCAGCGGGATCTATTTTGAAGTGATCAGACAAGGAGCGGCAAACAAATGGAAAAAGAAAAATACAGAAAGTTTTATGATAAAGTTTACGGGGGATGGCTCGGAAAATGTCTTGGAGGGGCAGCAGGAGCTCCGGTTGAAGGTATCAAAAGACTGATTACGGATATAGACTACAGGGATGTGATACGGCCGGATCTGCCGAATGATGATCTTGATCTCCAACTTCTGTGGCTGGAAGTTATGGAAGAAAAAGGACTGTCAACAACAGCAGAAGATTTGGCAGATGCGTGGAATCGGAAATGTTGGTATCCTTTTAACGAATATGGATATTTTCTTAAAAATTACGAACGGGGTATTATGCCGCCGTACAGTGGCAGCTTTAATAACCATTTTTTTGCAGAGAGTGAAGGGTGTCCGATACGTTCGGAAATATGGGGAATGTTGTTCCCGGGAAAACCGGATAAAGCAGCAGGATTCGCACAGATGGACGGAAGTCTGGATCATACGGGAAATGCAATATGGATTGAAATGTATTATGCAGCTTTGGAAGCAGAAGCTTTTAAAGCAGAAGATATGAGAAAACTCCTGCTCGGACAAAAGAAATATCTTCCCGAGAATTCAAAAGCCAGGGAATGCCTGGAAGATGTAATAAAATGGGAACAGGAATATCCTGAAAATTGGATTATGTCTTGGAAAAAGTTAACAAGAAAATATCTACATAATGATTTTACAAATGCAGTGATTAATCTTGGCATCGTAGTCTTGGCATTGCTTTATGGAAAAGAAGATCTTGATAAAGTTATACGAATTGCGTTTTCCAGCGGATTCGATACAGATTGTACGTGTGCGACAGCGGGAGCTATATGGGGGATTCTATATGGTTCTTCAAAGATACCTGACTCATTGAAAGCCTTGATCAATGATAAATTTGTAGTAGGTATTAATGTGAAGCGCAAGGACAATTCTATAAAACAGTTGTCGGAAGACACTTGTCTTCTTGCAGAAAAATTGGAAAATCAAAACATTGTAAATCTGCCGGTCACTATGAAAATAGAATATTTGGAAAAGCCGGTTCTAGGTTCTGCGGGGCAATGTGTTTTTGGAATAAAGGTCAGAAATTATTCTGATAAAACGTATAGCAGCATTATGCGTATAGTAGAAATTCCCGAAGGCTGGAGAGTCCTGCCGGATAATATCCCTCTGACAGTGGAGCCTGGGAAAGAACAAGAAGTGGAATTCAAAGCCATGCTCCTTCCTGATACAAAATTGCTCAGAAATAAGAATATCCTGAATGTACAATATGGACAATATGAAAAGAAATTTGGCATAGCAGGCGCTCAGGAATGGATTGCAGCAGGCCCGTTTTTTGAGCCTCTCGACAAAAAGGAACCGGATGGATACCCATCTCCTCATGGGGAAGGTTGTAGTCTTCCATCACCGGAATGTCTTGTGAATAATGCGGTATATCTGTCAACTGATTATCTGAATGAAGATGAACTTATCAAGTCTTTTAATAAAGAAGAAACACAGAAGATCAGCAGCAGTGAAGATCTTCTGCCGCTGGATAAACACTTTTCATTTCAGGGACAGGGCTGCATTTATTTGAAACAGACAATAATTGCAGATAAAGATCAGACTGTATGGGCGGTGATAGGAAATAATGACGGATTCCGACTGTGGATAAACGGAGATATCTGCATGGAACGAGATGAAATCCGTCTATGGACACCTTATAATAACTATGAACTGATCCACCTTCACAAAGGGAAAAATGAGATTATACTAAAACTGCTCAGAAGAACAGAAACACTCAAATTTAGCTTTGGCTTGAAGGTGTACGGGGGCTGCCACTTCCATCGTACACGCTGGTGTACAAATTTGACATGCGAAATATAAAGAATTAAAAGACAAACGGTTTGCTGCGGGTATAGAATCAGGCTCTGCTCAGCCGTTTGTTTTTCTTGTTATTTATACTGGAAAAGCGTATACTTTATTAGATATTATCAACCTGTTATTGGAACTTAGATAAATCAATAGAAATGGTAAAGAAAGGTGGCAGGTCAGATATTATGATAAAGACCAATAAAATCGCATCTTCAGCAAATATTGTGAAACAGTCAGTGATCCTCGGCGACGTATCCATCGGAGAGGACTCTACGATTCTCTTCCATGCGGTCCTGCGCGGCGACTGTGCGGAGATCAAAGTAGGAAAATGCAGCAACATTCAGGACAACTGCACCGTCCACACAGACAAAGGGTGCCCGGTAGTCCTTGGCGACTATGTAACAGTGGGGCATAATGCGGTTGTACATGGATGTACAGTCGGTACGGGAAGCCTGATCGGAATGGGAGCGGTTATACTGAACCGTGCCCGGATCGGAAAGGAATGCCTGATCGGAGCAGGGAGCGTGGTACTGGAGGATACGGTCATACCGGACGGCAGCCTTGCAGTGGGGAATCCCGCAAAAGTAAAAAGACAGCTTACGGAAGAAGAACGCAGAAAGCTGTATGATAACAGCCTGCACTATATGGTGACGGGAAGAAAACTGAAAAAAGAAGGCTATTGCGTGTGAAAATGTAGTGGAAACATGTGAAAAGCAGAGCAGAATCTGTTATAATAAAAAAGCGGGTTTTATCCTGCTGAAAAAAGAGCAAAGAAAAGAGGAATTTATCATGGAGTACAAGATCACCGGATATAAGCCGGAAAAGTTATTTCATTTTTTTGAAGAGGTCTGTGCTGTGCCGAGAGGATCAGGCAATGAGAAAGGCATCAGCGACTTCCTTGTAAAGTTCGCAAAGGACAGAAATCTGTGGGTATATCAGGATGACAGCTATAATGTGATCATCAAAAAGGCCGGAAGCAAAGGCGCGGAGGATAAAGAGCCGGTTATGCTTCAGGGACACATCGATATGGTGTGTGACAAACGCGCCGGAGTAGAGCATGATTTTGAGAAAGAGGGGATTGACCTTGTGCTTAAAGACGGCGTGCTCTCAGCAAACGGAACAACTCTTGGAGCAGATAACGGCGTGGCGATCGCACTCATGATGATGGTGCTGGATGATGAAGATATCAAGCATCCGCCGGTAGAGTGCGTGTTTACGACAGAAGAAGAAGTCGGGCTGAACGGTGCACAGGCACTGGACAAATCCCAGATCACCGCCCGCACGATGATCAATATGGATTCAGAGGAAGAGGGCGTCGCTACCATAAGCTGTGCAGGAGGATTAAGAGTACAGCTTACAAGACCTGTAGAGAGGATTGCGGCAGAGGGAACTCTGGTGCAGATCAAGATCGAAGGACTGCTGGGCGGACATTCCGGCACAGATATCGACAAAGAGCGCCAGAATGCAAATATCCTGATGGCCCGCATGGCAGAACATCTGATGAAAAATACAGACGGTAAGCTTGTTGCATTTGCTGGCGGAACAAAGGACAACGCGATCACGAGAGAGTGTGAGGCGTCCCTGATCTATGCAGAGAAGGCAGAGGCGGAGAAAGCAGAGAAGCTCGCGTGCGTGCTGGCAGAGACATTTTCAGAGGAGATCTCATCCTTCGAGCCTGACTTCGGATGCGAGATTTCACTGGAAGAAGGTCAGAGCGTATCTGCACTGAAAGACGAGGATGCGAAAGCATTTGTAAGCGCGATCCGCCTTGCTCCGAACGGAGTGTACAGACGCAACATCAAGATGGACGGCTTCGTAGTCGTATCCTCTAACATGGGCGTGGTAAGAGCTGACGAGAATGAACTGGTGATCATTGTATCCCCGCGTTCTTCCGTGGCTTCGCTTCAGGAGGATACGAAAGAGAGATTCGCCCTTCTGGCAGAGACATTCGGATTTGCAATTGACTACAGCGGAGAATATCCGGGCTGGGATTACAAAGAAGACTCCAGGATCCGCGAGGTATTTGTAGAGAGCTACCGCGAACTCTTCGGAACAGAGCTGAGACTGGAAGCGCTGCATGCGGGACTTGAGTGCGGCCTCTTCTCAGAAGCACTGCCGGGACTGGATGCGATTGCAGTAGGACCGACACTCTATAATGTACACACTCCGGATGAAAATGTACCGTTGGATTCCTTTGAACGGTTCTATGAACTGCTCAAAGATGTACTTGCAAGACTGGCTGCATAAAGAAGCATGAGGAACAGTTTTCCGCTTAGCGCGGCGGGCAGATACAGGCGGCATCCCGAAAGGGTGCCGCCTGTTTGTAAAATCAGAGGTGGGCCGCATTGATCTGGGCACGAGACAGGCGGGACCGCTGCTTGATATCAGGGAGAAAAAGAAATGAATCAATTTTATTCGAAACTTAAAAATGCTCTGGAAAGTTCGGAAGGCGATATATGGGCGGAGACAGTCCTGACAGGAGAGCACGCCGGAGAAAAGAGGCTGCTTGTAAATCCCGGGAAAGACGGGATGGAAAGCTGTGAGAATACTTTGGGGCATGACAGGATTTTCAGAGAACGGATCGGACGCACGCCGAAACTGTTCATCTGCGGTGCGGGACATGTGTCTATGCCTATTATCCGCATGGGAAAGATGCTCGGATTTGCTGTCACTGTCATAGAAGACCGTCCGAAGTTCGCGGACAATGCAAGAGCAGCAGGGGCGGATCATGTATTCTGTGTGCCGTTCCAGGAGGGATTGGCGAAGATAGACGGCGATTCTGACTCATGGTTTGTGATCGTGACGAGAGGACACCGGTATGATGCAGAGTGCCTCGAAGCCATTCTGCAGAAACGGTATGCATACGTGGGGATGATGGGCAGCAGACGCCGGGTCGCGATCGTAAAGGATCAGCTTGAAGAAAAAGGGATCAGCCGTGAAGTGTTAGACGCGGTACACACGCCAATCGGTCTGAAAATCGGGGCGGAGACGCCTGAGGAGATCGCCGTTTCCATCATGGCTGAGATCATACAGACCAAGAATACCCAGAGTGAAGAGGACGGAGCAAAAGCAGGCGGCTATTCGGATGAGATGCTTTCCTGTATCTTTGGTACAAAAGCCGATGAAAAAAATATCGGGGATCAGAAGAAAGTCCTGGCGACGATCATTTCCCGCAAAGGCTCCGCACCCCGCGGCGTGGGCACGAAGATGCTCATTCTTGAAGACGGGACGACTGTGGATACGATCGGCGGAGGATGTATCGAGAGTGAGATCATTCAGAAAGCTCTGCTCATGATGCGGATGGATACACCGGCATTTCAGGTCTGTACGGTGGATATGACAGCCGGGCAGGCGGAGGATGAGGGCATGGTCTGCGGGGGAGTTGTGGAAGTGATGCTGGAGAGTGTGACGGTTTAGCCGGAGTCATTCAGAAAACCGTAACAGTTCAGTTCGCGCCATTCGTAAAAACCGGCTCAATTTTCAACAATTGATTGACACATATTTCCCCCGGTGTTACCATATTTACATAGAGAAAATATTGCGTACTTATATAGGTTCATAATCGGGTGAACGTCTCTACCAGCCGCCGGAAACGGCTGACTATAAGTATGCCGGAGAGATGGGCTTATCATCCGGTATGTTAGAAAGAGAGGAGACAGAACTGATGAATGGATCTATTTTTATTTTGAAAGGAAATATTGTTTACAGCAAGAGCCAGACGGAGTTTGCCATATGTGAGCACGGCTATCTTGTGTGCAGGGACGGGAAGGTTGACGGGATTTACCAGACGCTTCCGTTCCGTCTCGGCGGCAATCCGATCCGTGATTACGGCGACTGCCTGATCATTCCGGGACTCGTGGATCTTCACATCCATGCGCCGCAGTATTCCTACCGGGGACTGGGGATGGACATGGAGCTTTTAGACTGGCTTGAAGTGAATACGTTCCCGGAGGAGGCGAAGTTCGAAGAGACGGATTATGCCGAGAAGTCCTACCGGATCTTTGTGGAAAACCTGAAGAACAGCGCTACGACGAGAGCCTGCATCTTTGCCACGGTGCACCGTCCGGCGACGCTCCTTCTCATGGATATGCTTGAGAAGAGCGGGCTTGACACCTATGTGGGCAAAGTAAATATGGACCGCAACTGCCCGGATTATATCTGCGAGGAGACGAAAGAATCGGCGGACGAGACGCTGGAGTGGATCAAGGATGTAAACCACCGGAAATATAAGAATACTAAGCCGATCCTGACACCGCGGTTCACACCGAGCTGCACGGATGAACTGATGGAAGAGCTGAAGAAACTGCAGATGCGCTATCATCTGCCGCTGCAGTCCCATCTGTCGGAAAATCCGGGCGAGATCCAGTGGGTGAAGGAACTCTGCCCATGGTCGGAATTCTATGGCGATGTATATGACAGGTTCGGACTGTTCGGGGCGGACTGCCCCACTGTTATGGCGCACTGCGTTTACAGTGGGGACGAAGAGATCGCCCGCATGAAGGAGAACGGAGTGTATATCGCCCACTGTCCGGAGTCGAATATGAATGTGTCGTCGGGCATTGCTCCGGTCAGAAAATTCCTTGAAGAAGGGCTTCATGTGGGAATCGGAAGTGATGTGGCGGGCGGCTCTACGGAAAACCTTTTCCGGGCTATGGCACATGCTGTCCAGTCGTCAAAGTTGCGCTGGAGATTACAGGATAATACTCTGGAGGCGCTGACCGCAGAAGAAGTCTTCTATATGGCGACAAAAGGCGGAGGAGAGTTCTTCGGAAAAGTGGGAAGCTTTGAGCCGGGATATGAGTTTGACGCTGTGGTCCTGGACGACAGCCGCTTAAAGCACCCCCAGCCGCTTGACATCAGGAGCCGGCTGGAGCGCATGATCTATCTGGCGGATGAGCGGGAGATCAGGGCAAAATATGTAAAAGGAACAGAAATCAATCTGCCGTAAGTGTAACGGAGGTGAAATGTATGGAGGAGAAAGCTCATGTAACTGGAAAAAACTATACGGGAGAGAGAGAACACGTAGTCGGAAAAAGTGTAAAGCGAGTAGACGCATTTGAAAAAGTCACCGGCAGGGCAAAGTACACGGACGACCTGTGTGATAAAAATGCATATGTGGCAAGGGTGCTGCACTCGACCATCGCCCACGGATATGTGAAGTCGATCGATACATCCGAGGCGGAAAAGATCCCGGGAGTGGTAAAGATCGTCACCTGCTTCGATGTGCCGAAAAATTATTATCCCACGGCAGGACATCCGTGGTCCACAGAAGAAGCACATCAGGATGTGGCAGACCGCCTGCTGCTGGTGGAGCACGTGAGATTTTACGGGGATGATGTGGCAGCCGTGATCGCGGAAAATGAGGTGGCGGCCGCTCAGGCTGTCAGGGCGATCAGAGTAGAATATGAAGAACTGCCTTTCGTACTAGATGTACATAAGGCTATGGAAGACGGAGCGCCGCAGCTACATGAAAAGTATCCGCACAATATCCTCAACCATACGTCGATCCGCAACGGCGACTATGAAAGCGCGGCGAAAGAACCGGGACTTGTGAAAGTAGAGGGTTGGTATCAGACGCCGACTGTCCAGCACTGCCATATCGAGAATCCGGTCTGCTATGCCTATATGGAACAGGGGAGGATCGTGGTTGTGACTTCCACGCAGCTTCCCCATATCTGCCGGCGTGTTGTGGGTCAGGCACTGGGGATTCCGTGGGGGAAGGTAAGAGTGATCAAGCCATACATCGGCGGCGGTTTCGGCAACAAGCAGGATATCCTGTATGAGCCTCTCTGCGCATATCTGTGTACGCAGGTGGGCGGCAGGACAGTGAAGATAGACACGTCAAGAGAAGAGACGTTCGTGTCGACACGCGTGCGCCATGCCATTCATTTCCATATTATTTCTTATGTGCGTCCGGACGGAACTTACGCGGCGCGCAAGTTCGAGAGCTGGTCGGATCAGGGGGCGTATGCATCCCACGGACACAGCATTGCGGCAAAAGGAATGGGATGCTTCCCGCAGCTGTATCCGTGTCCGAATATCGAAGCCGATACATATACGGTATTTACCAATAAATCCGTCTCCGGCGCCATGAGGGGGTACGGGATCCCTCAGGCAATGTTCGCGATGGAGAGCCATACAGAAGATGTGGCAAGGGCCATCGGCATGGATCCTTATGAGTTCCGCATGAAAAATGTGATGCCGAAAGGATTTACGGATGGATTTTCAAAGAATGTAAATTATTATGATTCTTTCCGTGAGTGTATGGAAAAAGGACGCAAAGAATTTGATTACGACAAACGGAAAGAAAAGTACGCCCGTCAGAGCGGCGATATCCGGCGTGGCGTGGGAATGGCGGTCTTCTGGTATAATACCGGCGTGTGGCCGATCTCTCTTGAGACGTCCGCCTGCCGCATGGTGCTCAATCAGGATGGGAGCATTCAGGTGCAGGTAGGCGAGACGGAGATCGGACAGGGAGCGGACACTGCCTTTGCCCAGATGGCGGCGGAGACACTCGGGATTCCTTTTGAGATGGTCCATGTAGTATCATCCCAGGATACAGATGTGACGCCGTTCGGAACCGGAGCCTATGCATCCAGACAGACCTACATGGCAGGATTCTCCATCCGGCAGACAGGAGAACTCCTAAAGGAAAAGATTATCGAGACAGCGCATGAATTAACAAGACAAATGAAAGAAAATCTTGATATTGTAAATGGAAATATTGTCAGAACGACAGACGGACAAATCCTTATGTCACTGGGAGAACTGGCAACGGAAAAGCTGTACAGTCTGACAAATAACGGACATCTCACAGCAGAGAGCAGTTACCAGATCAAGAATAATGCATATTCATTCGGATGTACTTTTGTAGAAGTCGAGGTAGATATACCGGGCTGCAGGGCTCAGGTGACAGATATCCTGAATGTCCACGACTGCGGACGCCTGATCAATCCGGCGCTTGCTGAAGCCCAGGTGCACGGCGGTATGAGCATGGCGATCGGATATGCACTGTCAGAGAAGATGCTGTATGACGGGAAAACGGGAAGACCTCTCAACAATAATCTTCTGGATTATAAGCTTTCTACATTTATGGATCACCCCGATCTTCATGCCTCGTTTGTCGAGAATTATGAACCTACAAGCGCATACGGGACGAAAGCGCTGGGAGAGCCGCCGACCTGTTCACCGGCTCCGGCGATCCGCAATGCGATCCTGCAGGCGACCGGAGTGGCGCTGAACGAGATACCGATGAGACCCCATCTGCTGTTTGAAAAATTTACAGAGGCGGGACTGATCTGAACTGTTGCGATCTGATATACGACGGATTCGGGTGTCTGAACGGACACTGGAAAAGAGGTGGAAGACTATGTATGATATGAAAGCATTGCATGAGGCGAAGAGTGTGGCCGATGCGGTCAGACTGCTTCAGGAATATCCGCAGGCGCAGATCATCGCAGGAGGAAGCGACGTGCTTGTCCAGATGCGGGAAGGAAAACGTGCGGGCGCGGAACTGATAAGCATTTACGGGCTGGATGAACTGCGCGGCGTGACCATGGAAGAGGACGGAACGATCCGGATCGGCTCACTGACCAGTTTCTCACACATTACGAAAGACCCGGTCATACAGAAATATATCAATGTTCTCGGCGAGGCTGTGGATATGGTGGGCGGACCCCAGATACGGAATATCGGGACCATCGGCGGCAATACCTGTAACGGAGTGACATCGGCGGATTCGGCGTCCACCCTGTTTGCGTGGGATGCGGTGATCGAGTTGGCGGGGCCGGAGGGGGTCAGACGGATTCCGATCAAAGAGTTCTATATAAAGGCAGGAAAAGTGGATTTACGGCCGGGTGAGATACAGACAGCAATCCTGATCCCGAAAGAAGCCTACGAAGGATATCAGGGACACTATATCAAATACGCGATGCGAAACGCGATGGATATCGCGACCTTGGGATGTTCTGTAAATGTAAAACTTTCAGATGACAAGAAAACATTTACAGATATCCGCATTGCATATGGAGTTGCCGGACCTGTTCCCATGCGTGCCGTCCATGCAGAGGCAGCAGGAAGAGGACTTGAAGTGACGGAGGAGAATATCGGGAAGATCGGAGATACGGTACTTGAGGATGTGACGCCCCGCGACAGTTGGAGAGCGAGCAAGGCATTCCGGGAGCATATTTCAAAACTGCTGTGCAAGAGAGCGCTGAAAGAAGCGGTCAGAAGAGCGGGCGGCATGACTGCGGAAGAAGGTATGGAGGCTGTGACTGCGGAAAACGCTCCGGAGGCTGTGACTGCGAAAACTTTGGAGCAGAAAGATACCGGAATCGTTGAGAAGAAAGAAATGCAGGGATCAGCATCCGAGAGAGTATCAGAAGAAAAACCTATAGCAGTATCCGGAGCGTCCCGACATACGGTTATGACAGACGCTGAGAGCGGAAAGCAGTATAAACTCGTCCGCTGCCGAATCAACGGCGTGGAGCGTGAGACGATGGTGGATGTACGGGCTTCCCTTACGGATATGCTGCGGAACGATTATTCCCTGACTAGCGTCAAGAAAGGCTGTGAAGTCGGAGAGTGTGGCGCCTGCAATGTGATGATCGATGGGGAGTGCTATAATTCCTGTATCTATCTTGCCGTGTGGGCGGACGGCAAAGAGATCCGTACCCTTGAAGGGCTGATGGGACCGGACGGCGAGCTCTCAGACATCCAGCAGGCGTTTATCGACGAGGCGGCAGTACAGTGCGGATTCTGTACGCCGGGCGTGATCATGAGTGCCGTAGAGATCCTTGAGAGCGGGAAAGAATATACGAGGGATGAACTGAGAAAGCTGCTCTCGGGACATCTGTGCAGGTGTACAGGGTATGAGAATATTTTAAATGCCGTGGAGAAGACGATGAAGAAGCGGCTTGGGAAACTGTAACATACCGGGTACATATTTCAAGTGAACAGAAATTTCGTTCTATAGCAATTCAAAAATTCCCCTGCCGGAATCGTACTGTACGTACTGATGAAAGGCAGGGGGATTTTTTATAGCTTTATCTTTTGCAGCAGAGCTTCCTGCAAAACCTGAGAAAAATTAATAGTGCTGAAATTAGTATAAAGTTTTGTAACATTTCCGTATCTCGTGAGTTAATAGGGTGAAAGGGGGATGAAAGGCATGGACTTTGAACGTATATACCGGCTCTATTTCAAGGATGTGTTCCTGTATCTCCGGGCGATGTCTGCAAGTACGGATACGGCGGAAGAGATCACGCAGGAGACATTTGTAAAAGCGCTCCGGTCGATCGACTCGTTTGACGGCTCAAAGGACATCAGAGCGTGGCTGTTTACGATCGCCAGAAATACATATTACACATATTGCAGGCGTCAGTCCCGGTACGCGGATGAGGAGCTGCCCGAAAATGAGCCGGATATACAGCCGAATTTTACCGAGCGGTTTGCGGACGAAGAGAGCGCCTTTCAGATCCACCGCTTCCTGCACGGCATGGACGAACCCTATAAAGAGGTGTTCAGCCTGAGGGTGTTCGGGGAACTGCCCTTTGAGAAGATCGGCGCAATATTCGGAAAGAGCTCCGGCTGGGCGAGAGTGACGTTCTACCGTGCCAAGAAGCAGATCATTGAGTATATGGAGGTGACAGAGCATGAAGAAGATAAGCTGTAATATTATAAGAGATATACTGCCGCTCTATCTGGACGGAGTAGTAAGCGATGATACGGAGAAGATGGTGGAAGAGCATCTGAAAGAGTGCGATCAGTGCAGAAATGAGGCAGTAAAGTTAAAGCAGGATGTCGTCCTGCCTGCCAGCAAGAGTGTCCGGCTGGCTGAGACAGAAGTGGTGAAAGGGCTGAAAAGGAAGCTTTTCAGGAAGAAGTTCCTCGTATCGGCAGTATCTGTTATCCTGACGATCGCCGTTCTGTCAGGTATCTGTTCCTATATGGCGCTGACGAAGACATGTGTGGCTTATGACAGCGGAAAGGTACAGATACAAGAGGAAGACGGGGCATTGTATGTAGTCTATCAGGGGGATGACCTGGGCGGTACAGTCGGTTTCGACCCGGTGGAGGTGACGATTGACGGGAAAGAGCAGAACGTATTCACTTTCTATTGCTATACAACTCTCTGGTCTGAGTATATTGAGTCGATTTTTGATGGCGAGACTGAGAAGACTCAGGAAAGGATCATGTATGTGGGGCAGAAGGATGAGATAGACAGAATTTATTACGGAGAGCTTGACAGAACAGATCCGCTTTCTCCGGACTACGACTATGCATCGATGCTCGCCGATCCGGAAATGGAGATGATCTGGGAGAGATGATCTACGGGGAGCCTCTGGGAACAGCCTTCGGGAACGGATTACGGGGAAACTTCGACAGAGGGAGACAATACAAATATAGGTGAAGGCAACACAAATAAATAGGGACATCCGTTCAGTACATGGCATAACTGTCGGATGTCCCCGTTTATATTTTAGGAGTTTGTGAGTTATTCATTATACTCTTCGGCAGAGAAGAGATAGTTACAGGTGGATCCTTGTGCCGGTCTTGCCGAGGATCCCGTCTTTTGCTTTCTCAAGCAATGTGATGAGCGCCTGTCTTCCCGGTTTGGACTCGGCGAAATCAACGGCCGCCTGTACTTTCGGAAGCATCGAACCCGGTGCGAAATGCCCCTCGTCTATGTACTGTTTCGCCTCGGCAACTGAGATATCATCCAACCATTTTTCATCCGGTTTTCCGTAATTGACCGCGACTTTTTCAACGGCGGTCAGGATGATGAGGAAATCAGCGTCCAGCTCTTTTGCCATCAGGCAGCTTGCAAAGTCTTTGTCGATAACGGCGCTGGCTCCTTTTAAGTGGTTGCCCTGACGGGTGACGGGGATACCGCCGCCGCCGCAGGCGATGACTACGTCGCCGGAGTCCACCATATTGCGGATCGTCCCGATCTCGATGATCTCCTGCGGTTTCGGGGATGCAACCACACGGCGGTAGCCGCGGCCTGCATCTTCTTTCATAATGTAGTCATATTTTTCTGTCATCATATCAGCCTGTTCCTTTGTCATGAAACGGCCGATGGGCTTGGACGGATGATCAAATGCCGGGTCGTCTGGATCTACACGCACCTGTGTGATCATGGTCGCCACCGGAATATCCGTGATCCCCCGGTTCAAGAGCTCTTCGCGGAGCGCGTTCTGCAGGTCGTATCCGATATACGCCTGGCTCATGGCGACACAGACGGACAGCGGTGTGTTCGGCTGCTGCGGATCCTCGTGGGTGAGCGCGATCATGGCGTTATTTACCATGCCCACCTGAGGGCCGTTCCCGTGAGCGACTACGACCTCGCAGCCCTCTTGGATCAGATCGACGATAGCGCGGGAAGTGATCTTAACGGCTTTCATCTGCTCCGGCAGAGTATTGCCGAGGGCGTTTCCGCCCAGGGCAATGACGATACGTTTTTTCTTTTCCATAAACTGCCTCCCGGGATCAATCCTCTTTCACAGCGGCGATAGCTTCTACCTCGCAGAGCACTCCTTTCGGAAGGGCTTTGACAGCGACGCAGGAGCGTGCAGGTTTGCCTGTGAAGTATTTAGCGTAAACTTCGTTGAATGCAGCGAAATCAGCCATATCTGCGAGGAAGCAGGTTGTCTTTACGACGTCTGTAAATGCAGCTCCCTGGCTTTCCAGAAGAGCGCCTACGTTCTTCATAACCTGTTCTGCCTGCTCTTCGATGGTCGTACCGACTACTTCACCGGTCTCCGGTGAGAGCGGGATCTGGCCTGAGAAGAATGCGATCCCGTTCAGGACGATCCCCTGTGAGTACGGTCCGATAGCTGCCGGTGCGTTTTTTGTGTCAACATATTTTAACATGATGTAAATACCTCCTGATGATTCTTTTTTAAATGAGTAATTGTTCTGTCCGTTTAGCCCGCGCCATTCGCAAAGCCGAATTTACGTGCTTACTGCGACACGGAACTGTTATTACTTAAATACTCTTGGCGTTCCTTTTTCTTCCAGTTTTTTAAGGATATCAGCCGGATCTGCGAATTTTGCAAGGAAGATCATAGCTGCGATGATGTACGGTTTGTAGCTTGCCTCTTTGTACAGCGGATCTCTGTAGCGGTCGAATACGCTTGCGTCAACCTCGCCTTCTTCACAGCTTACGCCTGTGATGTCAGCCGGCAGGCAGTGCATATAGAGCGCTTTGCCGTCCTTTGTCGTCTTCATCAGTTCCTCTGTGCATGCCCAGTCTTTGTGCTGTGCGTTCTGAGCGAGGAGCTCTTTCTCCAGCTCTTTGATGCCCTCGAAATCGCCGTTTCCGTACAGCTCTGTACGTTTCTCCATTGCTGCGAACGGAGCCCAGCTCTTCGGGTATACGATGTCGGCGTCTTTGAATGCCTCAGCCATATTGTTTGTCTTTGTAAATGTACCGCCGGATTTTTTCGCGTTCTCGGCAGCGACAGCCTCAACCTCCGGGAATACCTCGTATCCTTCCGGATGAGCCAGCACAACGTCCATTCCGAAACGTGTCATCAGTCCGATGATCCCCTGCGGAACGGAGAGCGGCTTGCCGTAGGACGGAGAGTAAGCCCATGACATTGCGATCTTCTTGCCTTTCAGATTCTCGACTCCGCCGAACTCATGGATGATGTGGAGCATATCGGCCATTGCCTGTGTCGGGTGGTCGATATCACACTGGAGGTTTACGAGTGTCGGTTTCTGCTCAAGGATACCGTCTTTATTTCCCTGTGTCACGGCGTCAACAACTTCGTGCATATAAGCGTTTCCTTTGCCGATGTACATATCATCGCGGATACCGATGACGTCAGCCATGAAGGAGATCATGTTTGCTGTCTCGCGGACTGTCTCGCCGTGTGCCACCTGGGATTTGCCCTCGTCCAGATCCTGAACCTCAAGACCTAACAGGTTACATGCAGATGCAAATGAGAAACGTGTACGTGTGGAGTTATCGCGGAACAGTGAAATTCCGAGGCCGCTCTCGAATACCTTTGTAGAGATATTGTTTTCTCTCATATAGCGGAGAGCGTCAGCTACTGTAAATACAGCCTCCAGCTCATCGTCTGTTTTCTCCCATGTGAGGAAGAAGTCTCCGTTGTACATATCTTTAAAGTTCAGTTTGTTCAGCTTGTCGATATAATCCTGTAAAGTTTTCATGTTTGTTTATCCTCCTTTAATTTGAAATGGAAATTTTATTCGCAGTAGCACTCCGGCAGTGCCGCATACACAGCCGCGCATGTCACGAGATCCTGTTTCCATGTCTTCTCGTTCGGTGCGTGTGCCTGAGCCTCAGCGCCCGGTCCGAATCCGATGCACGGGATGCCGTTTCTTCCCATGATGGACACGCCGTTTGTAGAGAATGTCCATTTGTCTGTGAGCGGGCGGCTCTGGCGCATTTCCAGAGTCTCGGGAGCGCCGATCCTCTTGTCGCCGTAGAGTGATGTGTAGGCTTTCTCGAGAGCTTTTGTCACCTTGTGGTCTTTCGGGATCGCCCATGTCGGGAAGTAGCACTCGATCTCGTATACGCATCCTGTGTAGGACGGACGGTCATAGTTGTACATGGATACGACTACGTCGTCGCCGTACTTCTTGACGCTTGGCAGAGCGCGGATCTCATCCAGGCAGCTCTCCCATGTCTCGCCGAATGTCATGCGGCGGTCAAGTGATACCGCGCAGGAATCAGCTACCGCACAGCGGCTCGGGGATGTGTAGAAGATCTGGGATACGGTAACTGTACCGCGTCCGAGGAAACGTGCCTCTTCCCAGTCCGGATTATATTTCGGATTCAGCATTTTTACAAGACCTTTGATCTCTGTCCCGTCTGCGTCGTCGTTCTCATTGAGGGCGCGCACATCCTGAAGGATGTCGGCCATCTTGTAGATCGCGTTGTCGCCGCGCTCCGGAGCGGAACCGTGGCAGGATACGCCTTTGACATCGATGCGGATCTCCATACGTCCGCGCTGTCCGCGGTAGATACCGCCGTCTGTCGGCTCTGTGGATACGACGAATTCCGGACGGATCTTATCCTCATTAATAATGTACTGCCAGCACAGGCCGTCGCAGTCTTCTTCCTGAACGGTTCCCACGACCATGATCTTGCAGCCTTCCGGGATCAGGTCCATGTCTTTCATGATCCTTGCGCCGTAGACTGCGGATACAAGGCCTCCGCACTGATCGGATACGCCGCGTCCGCCGATCTCTGTGTCATTCTCGTATCCTTCGTACGGATCGAAAGTCCAGTTGTCGATGTTTCCGATGCCTACAGTGTCGATATGTGCGTCGTATGCGATGATCTTATCGCCTGTTCCCATGTAGCCGATGACATTTCCCTGAGGATCGATCACGACCTCGTCGAAGTCCAGTTTCTTCATCTCGGCAGCGATCGTGTCGATGTGCGCTTTCTCGTCGCAGCTCTCGCCCGGATTCCTTACGATCGCGCGGAGAAATGCGGTCATATCTTCCTGATAATTCTGTGCAGCTTCTTTGATTTTGTTGAAGTCCATAGCTTTTGATCTCCTTTCTTTGTTTGCGTTTTATTGTTTATCTGTCGTTCCCGCCCCAGACGATGGATTCGTATCTTTCGGGATCTGTGTCGCCCTCGGTGGAGAAGAGGAGTACTTTGGAAGTTTCGTCCAGTCCGAGATGATCTCTGAGCGGTCTGTACTCATCCATTGTCATGATGCACGCAAGTGTCCCGAACGGCGCGGCGCCGGACTCGCCGGATGTCACCGGCTGATCGCCTTTCACCGGGGCTGCCAGCATGCGCATGCCCCTTGCAGCCACCCAGTCGGGGGATGCGATAAATGTATCTACATGATTTTTCAGGATATCCCAGGAAATGGTATTCGGTTCGCCGCAGGCGAGTCCTGCCATGATCGTCACCATGTCGCCGTCTACGATGCGGATATTACCGTCTCCTGCGCAGGCGCCTTTGTACAGGCAGGCAGCAGCTTCGGCTTCCACGACGATCACTTTCGGAGGAGTGTCGGGATAGCGGTTTGCAAAATATCCCTGCACGGCTCCTGCAAGAGATCCGACGCCGGCCTGGATGAATACGTGTGTCGGGCGTTCGCAGTCATAGCCGTGGAGCTGTTCGTCCGCTTCCATCGCCATCGTTCCGTAGCCCTGCATGATCCAGGAAGGGATCTCCTCGTATCCGTCCCATGCGGTATCCTGCACCATGACGCCGTTTTCTGTCTTCTCCGCCATAGCGTTTGCCATGCGGACACATTCGTCATAGTTGTATTCTTCGATCGTCGCCTGTGCGCCCTCGGCAAGAATGTTGTTCAGTCTTGTCTGTGTGCTTCCTTTCGGCATGAGGACGACTGCTTTCTGTCCTAATTTGTTCGCAGCCCATGCAACACCGCGCCCGTGGTTGCCGTCCGTTGCGGTGAAGAATGTAGCCTGTCCGAATTCCTTTTTCAGCTCCTCGGAAGTGAGCACGTTGTAGGGAAGCTCGGAGACGTCTTTGCCTGTCTGTTTTGCTATGTAGCGTGCCATGGCGAATGAACCGCCGAGCACTTTGAAAGCATTGAGTCCGAAACGATAGGACTCATCTTTGACGTACACTTCTCCCAGTCCGAGTCGCGCTGCCATGTGATCCAGTTTTGCAAGCGGAGTGACGCTGTACTGCGGAAAACTTTCATGGAACGTGCGCGCTTTTCTGACCTCGTCCAGCCCCATTATCTTCAGGTTGGAATCCGCTGTCTTCGGCATCTTGTTCACTGCCCATTTGATCATGTCCATTGTGGAACCTCCTTATATATGTGTGAAATATTGTTGATCATCCTTTGTCCATATAACTATATAAAGTAAACTTTGATATCCCCAGCAGGGATGAGACTTTGTCGCCGGATTTGGTGATGAGAAATGCTCCGGCGTTGTTAAGATACTGTACTACGGCGACTTTGTCGTCCTTGTTCATCATCGCGACGGGCTTGCCTACTCTGGCGATCGCCTGTTCGATGAGCAGATCGAGGAGCTCGGTCACATTGTGGGTGATCCTCTGGGGAGAGTCTGAAGTGTCCTCTCCATGGCTGCCCTCGGGTTCGGTCTGAACCAGTCCGCGGATGGAATTCTCTGCCGCGAGCAGGGTAGTGATGTCGTAATTCATAGAAAAGATATATACGATCTTCCCTTCTTCGTTGCGGATGTAAAGCGTACTGGATTTTAAGATCCTGCCGTCGTCTGCTCTTGTCAGATAAGCAAGTTTGTCCTTGAGTTTGCCGGGATCGGATCTCAGCGTCTCCAGCACGATGCCCGAGGGGCCGTCGCCGGTATGCCGGTTGGATACATGTCCGTTCTCAATATAAACGATGGATTTGTCAAGATTTTTTTTGGTCAGATCATGAATGACGACTTCACAGGAACTCCCGAACTGGACGGCCAGTCCGTGCGCGAGCTGTTTGAGAAAGTCGAGTTTGCGGTCCATTGCCTCACCTGCCTTTTCGCTGCTCTCATCCGAGAGAGAAAGTGTGTCTGCCGTGTCTCTCTAAACCCATCATAGCATAAAAAAATACAGAGTCAATAGTTTTTCTAAAAAATTTTTAGGTGCTCTAAAAAATATTTAGGATTCGTGTTGCATTTATACAATATTAATGGTATCCTATAGTCAGTGACAGGGCTTAGTGTGCGAATTGCACATATATTTGCGGACGCGCACTGAGAACGGTATGTGGAAAATAAATAAAAAGGAGAAATTAATATGCTGGTTTTAGGTAATGGAAAAGTTATCACAAGAGATGCTGCATATCCGCTGATCGAGAACGGCGCAGTTGCGATCGACGGCACCACGATCTGCAAAGTGGGCTCCGTGCAGGAGGTAAGAAATGCATATCCCGAAGCGGAGTACATTGATGCCAAAGGCGGCCTGATCATGCCGGGCTTTATCAATGTGCACGAGCATATCTACAGCGCATTCGCAAGAGGGCTTTCCATAAAGGGCTATGATCCGAAAGGATTTCTGGACATCCTTGACGGACAGTGGTGGACGATCGACCGCAATCTTACACTGCATGATACATATTTAAGCGCTATGGCTACTTATATCGACTGTATCAGGAACGGTGTGACGACGATCTTTGACCATCACGCAAGTTTCGGCTCGATCAGGGGCTCTCTTTTTGAGATCGAGAAAGCGGCAAGAGAGACCGGAGTGCGCTCCTGCCTCTGCTATGAGATCTCAGACAGAGACGGGATGGACAAGGCGAGAGAGTCCGTTATGGAGAATGCCGAGTTTATCCGCCACGCGCTTCAGGATGATTCCGGGATGATCGCCGGGATGATGGGGATGCACGCGCAGTTTACAATCTCTGACGAAACGTTTGCATTGGCGGCTGCCAATAAGCCGGATGAAGCGGGATATCACATCCATGTGGCGGAGGGGATCGAAGACCTGCATCACTGCCTGAAGCATTACGGAAAACGGATCGTTGACCGCCTGATGGATCACGGGATCCTCGGAGAGAAGACGCTTCTGGGACACTGCATTTACATCAATCCTCATGAGATGGACTTAATTAAGGAAACGGGAACTATGGTAGTGCACAATCCGGAGTCCAATATGGGCAATGCGTGCGGATGCCCGCCGACGATGGAGCTGGTGCACCGGGGGATCCTGACCGGTCTCGGTACGGACGGATATACTCATGATATGATGGAATCGTGGAAAGTGGCGAACATCCTGCACAAACATCACATCTGCGATCCGAACGCAGCGTGGGGAGAAGTGCCGCAGATGCTCTTTGAGAACAATGCGAAGATTGCCGGAAGATATTTCAAGCAGGAGCTGGGCGTCCTGAAAGAAGGCGCGGCGGGAGATGTGATCATCGTCGACTATGATCCGCTCACACCGATGAATGAAAACAATATCAACAGCCACCTCCTGTTCGGAGTGACCGGACATGACGTAATGACGACGGTGGCAAACGGTGAAGTCCTGATGAAAGACAGGAGGCTTACGAAGATCGATACGGCGAAAGTGATGGCCGACTGCAGACAGGCGGCGGCGGAGCTTGCCGGACGGATCAACGGCTGAGCCGGACAGACAGCATAAGAAACGACTGAATCAGTATAAGGAAGGGGCCGGCGATGTATCGGCCGGGGGCAATACAGGGTGAATAGAAATGAATGATACAAGGCAGAAAAAGGATAACTCAGAATTATTTAAATGGGATGGCAATCCGTCGTTCGGACAGATACTTCCGCTTGCGGCTCAGCATGTGCTCGCAGCGGTAGTCGGCTGTGTGACGCCGGCTATCCTCGTGGCAAACGCGGCAAACAACGCGGGTGGAAATGTGGATATGGGGCTTCTGATCCAGGTATCTCTTGTGTTTGCTGCGCTGTCTACATTACTGCAGCTATATGCAAAGAAGATCAAGCTGGGAAGCGGACTTCCGGTCATCATCGGCGTCAGCTTCGCATATGTTCCGACGATGACGGCCATCGCGGCGCAGGCAAAAGATGTGAATACGATATTCGGCGCCATGATCATCGGCGGCATCGTAGCGATCCTCGTAGGTCTTTTCATCCGGCAGATCCGCCGGGTGTTCCCGCCGCTCGTGATCGGGACCGTGATCCTCGCGATCGGTCTGTCGCTCTACAGCACGGCGGTCAACTATATGGCAGGGAATTCTTCCAATACATATGAAGTGATCGTGGAGCAGCAGGGTAAAACCGAGGCTTTGGTTTACGGCTCATGGCAGAACTGGCTGGTGGCATTCATTACACTGGCGATTGTTGTCCTGCTCAATCATTATGGAAAAGGGCTCTTCAAGCTGGCGTCCATTTTGATCGGACTTCTGTGCGGATATGTAGTGGCGCTGTGCTTCGGCATGGTTGACTTTTCGGCGCTGTCAAGTGCGGGATGGTTCCAGATCCCGATGCCGCTTGCATTCGGTCTTGAGTTTGACATATCGGCGATCCTGCCGCTGGCGATCCTGTTCCTTGTCAACTCGATCCAGGCGATGGGAGATTTCTCCGCCACGACGACAGGCGGTATGGACAGACTGCCGACAGACGATGAGTTGAACGGCGGTATTATCGGATACGGCATCAGCAATATCGTAGGATCGCTGTTCGGATGCCCGCCGACGGCGACATACAGCCAGAACGTAGGTATCGTAGGCTCCACTCGGGTCGTCGCGAGAAAGGTATTTTCTGTCGCGGCTGTCATTCTGCTCATCGCAGGTCTGATCCCGAAATTCTCCGCACTGCTTCGGACGATCCCGCAGTGTGTGCTCGGCGGCGCGGTTGCATCGGTGTTCGCATCGATCGCAATGACCGGTATCAAGCTGCTTGTGACAGAGAAACTGACATACAGAAATACGACGGTCGCAGGTCTTGCCATTGCCATCGGCATGGGCGTGACGCTGAACGACGGATGCTTAAACCAGATGACGCAGAGCATCCACAGCGCCCTGAATATGAGTATGAGCCTGGAGAGCTTCCAGTCCATCATCAACAACACATTTGCATCATCGCCGGTCGTGCTGGCTACGATATTTGCAGTGATCCTGAACCTGATCCTGCCGAAAGACAAGCCGGATGCACAGTGAGAAACGTGCATACCGCAATAACAGGAGGGAATAGCTATGAGTGATATTATGAGACCGATGTCTTTTGAACAGCTCTTAAACTGGACATTGACAGAACACAAGAAGAGAGGAACCGTATTCGGGGAGCATCATCCTTATCATGCGGATCCCAGATATAACAGAACGATCTTTGAGAGGACGCTGGAGACGCCGGTAGGTCCGGCGGCAGGGCCGCACACGCAGCTGGCGCAGAATATCGTGGCGGCGTACTATACAGGCAGCCGTTTCTTCGAGCTGAAGACCGTGCAGGTCATGGACGGCGCGGAGTTATCCGCCTGTGTAAATAAACCGTGCATCAAGGCGGACGACGAGTGTTATAACTGCGAGTGGTCCACCGAGCTCTATGTGCCGCAGGCCATGGAAGAGTATATCAAGGCGTGGTTTTTGTGCAAGGTAATTGCAAAAGAGTTTGCACTGGGAAGTATGGACGGCTTTCAGTTCAACATCAGCGTGGGCTATGATCTGGAAGGGATCAAATCCGAAAAGATCGACAACTTCCTTAATACAATGAAACACGCGCAGGATTCAGACATTTTCAAAGCGTGCAGGGAATATCTTCTTGCGAACACGGATCTTTTTGAACATGTCACGAAAGAAGATATCGAGAGCATCTCAGGGGATATCTGCAATTCCGTCACGATCTCCACGCTGCACGGATGTCCGCCCCAGGAGATCGAGCGCATTGCCATGTACCTGATCACAGAAAAAGGGTTCCATACATTTATCAAATGCAATCCGACACTCCTCGGCTATGAGTATGCGAGAAAGATGATGGATGATATGGGATACGACTATGTGGCGTTCGGAGATTTCCACTTCAAAGATGACCTGCAGTATGAGGACGCGGTTCCCATGCTGACAAGGCTGATGAAAGTCTGCGGGGAGAGAAATCTTGAGTTCGGAGTAAAGATCACGAATACATTCCCTGTAGATGTGAAACAGAACGAACTGCCAAGCGAAGAGATGTATATGTCCGGAAAATCGCTGTATCCGCTGTCTATTTCCGTGGCGGCGAAGCTGGCGGAAGACTTCGGAGGGAAGCTGCGTATCTCCTATTCCGGAGGAGCGGACTTCCACAATATCAAAGAGATCGTAGAAGCAGGGATCTGGCCGGTGACAGTGGCGACCACGCTCTTAAAGCCCGGCGGATATGACAGGATGAACCAGATGGCGTCCCTGCTTGAGAAAGAGGGAGCGGTATTTGCAGGAGTGGATGCTGACGCGGTGAACCGGCTCGTGGAAGAGGCAAAGACGGATCCGCACCACGTAAAGGCGGTGAAGCCTCTCCCGTCCAGAAAGATGAAGAAACAGGTCCCGCTTCTGGACTGCTTTGTCGCTCCGTGTAAAGACGGATGTCCGATCCATCAGGATATCCCGGCATATCTTCAGCTTGTAAAAGCGGGAGAATATGAGAAAGCAATGGAAGTCATCACGGAGAAGAACCCGCTCCCGTTCATTACGGGAACGATCTGCGCACATCCGTGTATGAATAAATGCACCCGCAACTTCTATGAAGAGTCCGTCTACATCCGCGGTATGAAGCTGATTGCCGCAGAGAACGGATATGACGCGCTCATGGACAAGATCACCGCTCCACCGGTCACAAGGAGCGGGAAAGCGGCTGTCATCGGCGGCGGCCCGGCAGGAATGGCTGCGGCATATTTCCTGAGAAGAGTAGGCATGGAGACGACATTGTTTGAAAAGACGGACGCTCTCGGCGGCGTGGTACGCCACGTGATCCCGGAGTTCCGTATCCCCGGCGGCGCCATCGACAAGGACGCGGCGCTTCTTGAAAAGGCGGGCGTCAATATCTGCCTGAACAGCGAGATCACGGATCTGGATATGCTGAAAAATGCAGGATACACAGCTGTTATCCTCGCGGTGGGAGCGTATGAACCGGGCGTGCTCAGGCTGGAGAAAGGCGAGCCGGTCAACGCGCTTGAATTCCTTGCGGACTTCAAGGCGAAAGACGGAAATCTTGAGATCGGGAAGAACGTTGTGATCATCGGCGGCGGAAATACAGCGATGGATACGGCGAGGGCGGCGAAGCGCACGAAGGGCGTAGAGCACGCGTATCTTGTATACAGAAGAACGAAACGCTATATGCCGGCGGACGAGGAAGAGCTTGTTATGGCAGTGGATGACGGCGTGGAGTTTATGGAACTGCTCTCACCTGTGAAGCTGGAAGACGGGAAACTGCTCTGTAAAGTGATGAAACTGGGAGACTACGACGCTTCCGGAAGACGAGGCGTGGTGGAGACCGGCGAGGAGAAAGAGATCCCGGCAGACACAGTTATCGCAGCGGTGGGCGAGAGAGTGCCGACGGCATTCTATGAGTCATGCGGCATCAATGTTAATGAGAGAGGCCGCGCGATAGTCAATGAGGAGACCTGTGAGACGAGCCGTCCGGGCGTATATCTTGCCGGAGACGGCCTCGGCGGTCCGGCGACAGTAGTGGAAGGGATCGCGGACGCCCTGAGAGCCGCGCAGGCTGTGATCGGCGGCAGTCTTGTAAGAGACTTCGAGCCGGAGACGGATGAAGATACGACTTACGGAAGAAAAGGAAATCTCTCCGATATGAAAGAAGACAAAGAGGAGAGCGGAAGATGTCTCGGATGTTCCGGAATCTGCGAGAACTGCGTGGAAGTATGTCCGAACCGGGCGAATATCTCTATCCGGGTGCCGGGCATGGAGAAGCACCAGATCATCCATGTGGACTATATGTGCAACGAGTGCGGCAACTGCAAGAGCTTCTGTCCGTATGACAGCGCGCCGTATCTTGACAAGTTTACATTATTTGCAGATGAGAAAGATATGGAGGACAGCAGGAATCAGGGATTTGCAGTGCTTGATAAAGATCAGGTGAAATGCAAAGTACGCTTCTTCGGAGAGACGTCTGTCTGGACAAAGGGCGAAGAGACAAGGATCCCGGAGGGACTGCAGAGACTGATGGAGACGGTCTGCACGGATTATGAATACCTTCTGAGATAACAGCCCGGCGCGGGCAGGACGGTTATTTCCGGGAGAAACGGAAAGATATGATAACGGCCTGGCGGGAATGCTGCATTTCCTGCCGGGCTAATGGACTTAAAACAGCAAAAATTTATTACAGAAAGAGGGAGTCGGCATGAAACTTTTATTTAAAGGCGGCACGGTCGTAAGCGGTGACGGCATGAAGAAACTTGATCTACTGGTAAAAGGCGAGAAGATCCTTGCAGCGGGCGAGGATCTGGAATTCCGCGACGCCCGGATCGTGGACGTCCGCGGCAAGCTCCTCTTCCCGGGATTTATCGATGCGCATACCCACATGGCGCTGGAAGTGAGCAGCACGGTCACGGCGGACAAGTTCGAGACCGGGACAAAAGCGGAGCTTGCCGGCGGGACTACATGTATTGTGGACTATGCCACACAGTATCAGGGGGAGAGCCTGCGGGAAGCGCTCAATAACTGGCATAAGAAGGCGGACGGACAGTCTTCCTGCGACTATGCATTTCATCTGGCTCTGACAGACTGGAACGAGGAGATCAGCCGCGAACTGGAGGAGATCGTCCGGAAAGAGACATGCTCGTTCAAGCTGTACATGACCTATGATACGATGGTGGACGACGAGACCATGTACGAGATCCTCTCGCGCCTGAAAGAGCTGGGCGGGATCGCCGGAGTGCACTGTGAGAACAACGGCATTATCCAGGCAAGGCTGAAAGAAGTGGAGAAAACAAAAGGCGAAAGGACAAACGTAGCAGACTATCCGTGGACACGCCCGAAAGAAGCGGAGGCCGAGGCGATCGGCAGGCTCCTTAAAATTGCAAAATGCGTGGATACCCCGGTCATTGTCGTGCATCTGAGTACTGCGGCGGGATACCGGGAGATCCTCAGAGCAAGAGAAGAAGGACAGACTGTATATATAGAGACATGCCCGCAGTATCTGCTCATGGATGAGAGCAAATATCTGCTTCCGGCAGAGGAGGCAAGGCACTACATGATCGCCCCGCCGCTTAGGAAAAAGAAGAATCAGGAGGTGCTCTGGCAGGCGCTCAAAGAAGGGCGCATCCAGACGATCGCTACGGATCACTGCAGCTTTACAAAAGAACAGAAGATGATGGGGGCGGAAGATTTCTCGAAGACGCCCTGCGGCATGCCCGGCGCTGAGGAACGCCCGGCGCTGATCTGGCAGTTCGGCGTAAATGGAGAGAGGATCACGGCGGAGCAGATGTGTATCTATCTGTCGGAGAATCCTGCCAAACTCTATAAGCTGTATCCGTGGAAAGGGGCACTCATTCCCGGAAGCGATGCGGATATCGTTGTGTGGAATCCGGATACCGAATGGACGATGACGGCGGAAGACCAGCAGTCAGCATGTGATTACTGCCCGATGGAAGGAACGAAGATCTGCGGCAGGGCGGAACAGGTATACTTAAGAGGCAGGCTTGTGGCGGAAAACGGGAAAATCCTCGAGGAGAAGACCGGCGTGTACATCCGTCACGGCGTGGAATAAGATGATCTATATTTACAGTGGAGACAGACTGCGTGAGACAGATTCTCTGAGACAGGCGCTGAAACTGGAGGAAGGAGAGCTCCGGGGACAGCGCCCGGTCGTATCGGCGGTCGGCGCAGGCGGCAAGACAACGACGCTGCACCGGCTTGCCGACGAGTATGTCCGGGCAGGTGTGCCGGTGCTCGTGACGACCACGACGCACATCATGAAAGAAGACAGGGAATGGTTCCTGTCCGGCTTCCCGGAAGAGAAGATAGAAGAGCAGCTGCAAAAGGCAGGACAGGCATGGGTGGGAGAACCGGCTCCCGGCGGGAAGCTGGGGAGGCTCCCGGATGCTGCACTGGAGAAACTTCTGAAGTGGGAAATCCCGGACCGGAAAGATCCGGAAAATGGGAGGCGGAGGAAAGTGCCGGTGCTCATCGAGGCGGACGGAGCGAAGCGGATGCCGGTCAAAGTGCCTGCTGAGCACGAACCGGTGATCCTGCCCTGTACGAGTCATGTATTGTCCGTATACGGGCTGGACAGTGTGGGAAAGAAGATCGAAGATACGGTATTCCGCCCGGAACTGGCGGAGATACTTTTAAAGAAGAAAAGAACAGAATGTGTGACGGAAGAGGACATTGCCCGGCTCGCAGCGTCGGATCTCGCGGGGAGAAAAGGATGTCCCAAGACAGCCGTGTACACAGTCGTTTTGAATAAAGCGGATGATGAAAAACTCAGGAAAACGGCGCTTGCCGTATGCCGCTTGCTGGGAGACAGAGGGATCCGGCAGGTGGTCGTCACCGGCAGGCGGAAATCCTGATCTGACAATCGCAACAGTTCAGTCCGCGCTATTCGGAAAACCGCGGCAGCACCGCAGCTGACTGTTGGAACAAAAAGAAAGGCAGACAAGAATGAAGATATTGATCAGAGGCGCCGGAGATCTGGCGACAGGAATCGCATCCAGACTCTATGGAGCGGGGCATCAGATGCTGATGACCGAGATAGAGGTGCCGCTTACAGTGAGGCGTACGGTCGCGCTGTCGAGAGCGGTCTATGAGGGAAACGCTCAGGTGGAGGAGATGCTGGGTGTTCTTGTGAAGGATCAGGCGGGTGCGGAACAGGTCATGGCGGAGGGGAATATCGCAGTTATGGTGGATGAAACAGCATCCTGCCGCGCGTGGTTCCGACCGGATGTGATCGTGGATGCGATCCTCGCAAAGAGAAATCTCGGGACAAAGATCACGGACGCGCCGTTTGTCATCGGAGTCGGCCCGGGATTTACAGCGGGAGCCGACTGCAACTGCGTGGTCGAGACAAAGCGGGGGCATACGCTGGGAAATATCATCCGGCGGGGAAGCGCGATCCCGAATACCGGCGTGCCGGGAAATGTAGCGGGCTATACGATCGAGCGGCTGATCCGCGCGGGAGCAGACGGCATATTGGAGCCCAAAGCACAGATCGGCGATTATGTGGAGAAAGGCTCTGTTGTCGCCGTCACAGGAGGAGTTCCGGTATATGCACAGATGTCCGGGATTGTAAGAGGGATGCTTCAGGCAGGCGTACAGGTGAGCAGGAACCTGAAGATCGGAGACATTGACGCAAGGGCGGAGGTATCCCACTGCTATACGATCTCCGACAAGGCGAGAGCCATCGGGGGCGGCGTGCTGGAAGCAGTCACCGGATTCGAGCGGATGAAGGACCGATTTGCCATAGTGATCCTCGCAGCGGGAGCAGGCACAAGGTTCGGCGGCAATAAGCTGAACACACTTGTGAAAAACAGACCGCTCTATGAATATACGCTGAACCGCGTACAGGCATTCGGTTCGTTTCCGTCATTTATCGTTACCGGCTCCGAAGAAATCGCACAGGAAGCAGAGAAGAGAGGCATTGCTCCGGTGTGGAATCAAGAGCCGGAAAGGGGAATATCCCGCTCACTTACGCTGGGGCTTAAGAAAACGTTGGAGTGCAGGCCAGATCTAAAAGGTGTTCTGTTCTCTGTCTGCGACCAGCCGGGACTTGATACCTCGACGATGCAGCAGATCTTCCGGACGGCGTATCTGCATCCGGGGAGCATCGTATGCGCGGGAAACAGCGGGAGAACGGGGAATCCGGTGTGCTGGGATGAGAGATTCTTCCCGGAGCTACTCGCTCTGACCGGCGATGAGGGCGGAAGACAGATCATGAGAAAACACAAGGAAAAGGTGAGGATCGTACAGGCGGATCCCGAAGAACTCAAAGACATCGACAGACGGGAAGACCTGAGATAAATATAACAAGAACTCATTGACGGGCGCTCAGCTCATGGAACAGCCCACTCGAAAAATCATGCGGGCATGATTTTCTCTCACGGTCAGTTCCATGGCTGAACTGTTACAAAAAACTAACCGAGAGGAGATGAAGGATATGTCGCGGGTGCAGAAAAAGAAAGTGGCGGTCGTGCAGTGTGCGGGAGGATGCCGCCGGCAGACAGAGGTGGGCAGACCGGCAGGAAACGGCTATCAGACAGAGGGAAGCGGACCGGCAGGAAACGGCTGTCAGACAGAGGGAAGCGGACCGGCAGAAAATGGCTGTCAGCAGATACTTGAGACAAAAGCGGACGCAGTGTCTTGTGAATATGGCTGTTTGGGCGGCGGGAGCTGTGTGGCGGCCTGCCGGCTTCATGCGGTCTATATCAATGCAAGGGGCGCCGCTGAGGTGGATCCGGAGAAATGTGCGGGATGCGGACTGTGCGCGAAAGCCTGTCCGCGAAACCTGATCCGGATCACTTCTGTGGAGTATAATATTTATCCCGCGTGTGTCAGTGAAGATGCAGGAGCGCAGACGAGAAAGAACTGCGATACCGGCTGTATCGCCTGCGGTATCTGTGTCAGGAACTGTCCGATGGCGGCAATCAGCATCGAGAATAACCACGCAGTGATCGATGAGGAGAAATGTATTGCCTGCGGCATGTGCGCAGTGAAATGTCCGCGGGGAGCGATCAGAGATTATAACGGGATCTTTACGGTCCGGGAAGCGCAGGTGGGATCATGAAAGAGACATACACATTTACGGTAAACGGTGTGGAGAGAACCACTACAGAAGATAAACCATTGCTGAGATATCTGCGGGACGACCTGCATCTTCATTCGGTGAAGGACGGCTGCAGCGAAGGGGCCTGCGGGACGTGTACCATCCTTGTGGACGGCAGGGCGGTAAAGTCCTGCGTTCTGACAACAAAGCGCGCGGTGGGAAAGAGCATTATGACCACAGAAGGGCTGAGCGAAGAGGAGAAAGAAGCATTTGTCTACGCTTTCGGAGCGAAAGGATCTGTCCAGTGCGGGTTCTGTATCCCGGGTATGGTCATGGCGGGAAAGGCGCTGATCGACCGCGTGCCGGATCCGACCGAGGAAGAGATCAAAGTGGCGTTAAAGGGAAATGTATGCCGCTGCACCGGATACAAGAAGATCATCGAGGGGATCCAGCTCACCGCCGCGATCCTCCGGGGAGATGCGCAGATAGAGACTGATTTGGAAAAGGGCGACGTCTACGGAGTGGGGCAGCACGCATTCCGCCTTGACGTGAGGGAAAAGGTGCTTGGATACGGAGAGTATCCGGATGATGTGGAAATGGAAGGGATGGTCTATGCTTCGGCAGTCCGCTCAAAGTATCCGAGAGCCCGGATCCTTGATATCCATACGGAAAAAGCGCTGGCACTTCCGGGAGTCCTCGCAGTCCTGACAGCCGACGACGTTCCCAACAATAAGGTGGGGCATCTGCAGCAGGACTGGGATGTGATGATCGCTAAAGGAAGCATTACCAGATGCGTGGGCGACGCAATCTGTCTGGTAGTAGCCGAGACGAGAGAAATCCTTGAGAAAGCCAGGAAGCTGATAAAGATCGATTATGAAGAGTTAAAGCCCGTTACTTCGATCGCAGAAGCAAGGGCAGAGGACGCGCCGAACGTCCACTCCAAAGGCAATCTCTGCCAGAGCCGCCATGTGACGAGAGGAGATGCGAAGAAAGCTCTGGCGGAGTCAAAATACGTGGTGACGCAGACTTATAAGACGCCATTTACGGAACATGCATTTCTGGAGCCGGAGTCGGCAGTTGCATTTCCATACAAAGATGGAGTCAAGGTACTCTCCTCCGATCAGGGCGTCTACGACACAAGGAAGGAAATCTCGATCATGCTCGGCTGGGATCCGGAGCGTGTCGTGGTGGAGAATAAGCTGGTAGGAGGCGGCTTCGGCGGAAAGGAAGACGTATCCGCGCAGCATATCGCGGCGCTTGCGGCGCTGAAAGTAAACCGGCCGGTCAAAGTTACATTTTCCAGACAGGAGTCCATCAACTTCCATCCGAAACGACATGCCATGGAAGGGACATTTACCCTTGGGTGCGATGAGAACGGGATCTTCACAGGACTGGACTGTGAAATATACTTCGACACAGGGGCGTACGCATCGCTATGCGGACCTGTCCTTGAGAGGGCCTGCACCCATTCTGTAGGGCCGTACTGTTACCAGAATACAGATATCCGGGGATATGGATATTACACAAATAATCCGCCGGCCGGGGCTTTCCGGGGCTTCGGCGTGTGCCAGAGTGAATTCGCGCTGGAGTCCAATATCAATCTGCTGGCGGAGAAAGTCGGGATCTCCCCGTGGGAGATCCGCTACCGCAATGCCATCGAACCGGGCAAGGTGCTGCCAAACGGACAGATCGCAGACTGTTCCACAGCGCTGAAAGAGACGCTCCTTGCAGTAAAAGACGCCTATGAGAGCAACCCGGGCAGGGCAGGGATCGCGTGCGCTATGAAGAATGCCGGCGTCGGCGTCGGTCTTCCGGACAAAGGCCGGGCAAAACTGATCGTGCATGACGGAAAAGTCGAACTGTACAGTGCGGCGTCCGATATCGGGCAGGGCTGCGCGACGGTGTTTGTTCAGATGGTGGCCGAGACAACAGGACTTGGAAAAGAGCAGATCGTAAATAAAGGAGCCAACTCTGAGGTGGCTCCGGATTCCGGAACCACATCCGGATCCAGACAGACGCTCATCACCGGAGAGGCAGTCCGGATGGCTTCCGCAGATCTCAACGAAGATCTGAAGAAAGCAGGCGGCGATCTGTCACAACTGGAAGGAAAGGAATACTTTGCCGAATTCTTTGACCCGACGGATAAACTGGGCGCCGACGTGCCCAATCCGAAGAGTCATGTGGCATATGGATTCGCCACTCATGTCGTTATCCTCGATGACGACGGCAGGGTGAAAGAAGTGTACGCGGCCCATGATTCCGGCAAAGTCGTAAATCCAATCTCCATACAGGGACAGATCGAGGGCGGCGTGCTCATGGGACTGGGCTATGCCCTGACCGAAGACTTCCCGCTTAAAGACGGCGTGCCTCAGGCGAGATACGGAACACTCGGACTTATGCGTTCCACCCAGATTCCGGATATCCATGCAATCTATGTGGAGAAAGAAGAACTCCTGCCGTTTGCATACGGCGCAAAAGGCATCGGGGAGATCGCAACTATCCCAACTGCACCGGCGGCGCAGGGAGCATATTACGCGATGGATCACGTGCTCAGGACAAAACTGCCTATGGAAAATACGTATTACTCAAAGAAACAAAAAGCAGTCAAATGAAATAAAAATCAGTAAAATAAGTCAGTGAAAAGGGATTATGATGCTGGAAGCCATAATCCCTTTTCTGATGATGCGGATGGACTGTTGCGATGCAGCAAAGGTTAGAACGGTCAAAGGATGAGAAAATAACTTCTCAATGCAGGAGGAAAAAGGTATAATGGGGAAAGGAAAAACTATAGCACTGTATTTTGTATAGAAATAAAAAGGACGAAAGATCAGAAATAGAAGAAAAAGATAATGTGGCAGAACAGTTGAGGGAACTAATTTCTGTATATGGTTTTAACGAAATCACGCTTTCACGTTACTTGGAACTGTCATTGGATCAGGTGGAGTGTTTCGCCGAAGGAAATATGGACATTCTTCCGGACGAACCGCTATATAGATTTCAATTATTTAATAAAATTGGTTTTCTTTATTTATGTGCAAAAGATGATAAAGATTTAAAATTAAGCGCTTTTCTGGAGGTACTTATTTCGTATCACGGATTATCCAAAGCAGCGATTGCAAAAATGGCAGGGGTAAAAATAACGGATATAGAAAGTGTTTTGAATCATTCATCAGAAGAAGTGGCGGAAAATGCCAAATATAAAATAGCGGTTACATCTATGGCGCTGCGCTTTTTCTTAAAAGACTGCGAACCGGAATTGTGAATTGAATTTTTTGAGTTTGCAGTAAGGCAAAGGAGAAAATTATGAAGAAAGCACCTATGATCATATTATTGTTGGCGCCTTACATTTTTCTGCTTATATGCATTGGCATATGCGCAGGTGAAAATGGATTTACAGCAGATGCGATTGAAAAGACCGGGTGGACATTTCTGGGAATGTTTCTGGTGATCCTGCTCCCTAATATGATCTATGCGTTTGTTTTGAAACGTGTCGGATACGGGTATCAAAAATTATTCTTTTGGAACATGCTGATCATGCTATGTAATATTCCAATCTATGTGTTGGTGTTCGCTGTCGGTATTTTTGCCGTCAGCATGATTCTTGGAATAATGCTAGTTCCGTTTTTAGCGATTTTCGATTACCTGCTGTTGCTGCCCTCGAGTATGTATGGGATCAGCGGACTGAGCGATTTGCCTAAGGCGGGAAAGAGTTCAAAAGCGGAAATTGTGATAAACGGAATCTGCCAGTTCTTATTTGTTTTTGATGTGGTCAGTGCAGTATATCTGTATATCAGATTCAGGAAAGCTTAGAATGACAAACCTTTTATAAAAGACGATCAGTTCCATTTTGATATCAGAGTAGACAAAGAGAGGAGGATTAATATTTATGGAGCGTTTTAAGAAAATTTATCAGCAGGGAACTTTTGATGTGATGGAAATATGGGTTGACACAGAAACAGGCGTAAATTATGTATTCCATAGAAATGGGAATGCAGCAGGCTTTACACCGTTGCTTGATAAAGATGGAAAACCGGTGGTGACGCTGCCATGAAACGAGAATTGGGAATTGCCAGATGCGGACTGGCGTGCTGCTTATGCAGTGAAAATGTGAACTGCAGCGGATGTGATTCGAGAGATTGCCCGGACAAAGACTGGTGTGAAAACAGGAAATGTTCAATCGATAAAGAACTGGAGCACTGTTATGAGTGTAAAGAGGAGTGCAGAAAAGGTTTGTTGGGCAAAATCAAACCATATGGTTTTACCGAGTTTGCCAGAAGATACGGCGAAGAATCTCTTTTAGACTGCCTTGAAAGAAACGAGAAAAACGGGATCGTTTATCATCGGGAGGGGATAAACGGTGATTATGATGATTTTGACGATGTGGAAGCATGGATAGAATTTATAAGTACAGGAGCGCGTTGAAGCTGTGCGTTAGCTTACCAAACTTAAAACTTATTTTTGAAGAAGGCGAACTGGAAGAAATTAGTTTGGACAATGATAAATATGTCGAGACGGTAGTACTGCTTTCCCACAAAAAACCTGACAGCACAATTAGCGTAAAAGTGGAGAGAAAGGGCAGTTCTATATACTAAACTACCCAATTGGCACAGCTAAAAACGTTCACTTTACTATTATTGACTTAAAGAGGAAGATTAAATACAATATAGTAAAGTACCCAATCATTGATCTAATTGAGGGCGATTAAATAGAGGTGAAGATATGCTTCAGAATAAAGATATTGAGACACTGAGAATGTTGTTTTGCAGTCATAATTATGTTATGACTACTGCTGAACTTACAGCCTCAAAGTTATACTATGCTGATATAAAACAGCTTTTAGACGAAGGATTGATTGAAAGAGTCAGGAGAGGTTACTATCACTGGACTCAGGATAATGGAGAAAGCGAAGTTGTCATTATCAATCGATTGTTTCCCGATGCAGTACTTTGTATGGAGACCGCTATTTTCTATTATAGATACAGTGACAGAAATCCTGGCGAATGGAGTTTTGCAATAGATAAAAATGTATCTAAGCGGCGAACAAAAATAGACTATCCGTTTATAAAGGCATATCGAGTTGAATCAGAATTAGTTACTCTGGGCGAAACCAAAGGTGAAATTGACTGTCACGAAGTCCGTATTTACGATCGTGACCGTACAATTTGCGATGTGCTGCGAAATATAAACAAGATGGATAAGGAGATTTTTAATAAAGCGGTGCAGGGATATGTAAAAGACGCGAAAAAGAATATACCGAATCTTATGGAATATGCGAAAGTTTTGCGTGTACAAAAAAAAGTCAAGGAATTGATAGGAGTGTGGTTGTAATGGCAGATATAGCAGCG
>DWVY01000054.1 GCA_019119995.1 Candidatus Mediterraneibacter faecavium
TGACATAGGGATTACCTTCTTTCCTAAGATATCTCTATTATACAGCAAGTACTGTATTTGCGCTTGTATTTACTACAAGACATATGAACTTTTCAAGGTACTATAGGGGGCTTTTGACCCTAGCATCATTATATATGAAATAATACAAGTTATAATGAAACTTATATTGAGTTTCATTATTTTTAACATTAGATATTCTGCTCTATGCTCATCCACCCCTATTATGTCAGAGGCTTTTTGTGTATTCCAGAAGTATTTCGAACATATCCTTTCCATAGCGTTTCACAACTTTACATTCCTTATACATTTCATATCCGCCAGCTCCGCTTGCACGATAATTGTTCATTCATATCAGTTAAAAGAGTGCTAGGCACAGAAAAAGCAGTCAATCTAAAAGACCAACTGCTTATTCCTAAACCATATTCTTTTTTTATTGTGATTAAATTTTCTTTAACTGTTCACCTATATCACGTCCGCCATACATAACTGCAATGATACGCACAACTTTTTCTTCCAAATAAGGAATATATAAAATCACGAAGTTATCGATCGGAAGAACACGCATACCTCGACTGTGCCACGGTTCATCTTCATAACGGCGATACCGTTCCGGCAGTTCATCAAGAGAGAGAATAGCATCCCATAGACGATTGATTTGTCTTTCTGCATTTTCAGGCGCACTTAAATCAAACGCAATATAGAGAAAGATATTCCTTAAATCCCTGTCGGCTTTTTCTGTTAATTCTACTTCAAATGTCATAGATTAAAATCTTTGCGCATTTCGGCAAATGCCTGTTTTGCCGGCTTTGTTCTTCCTGCCAAAATATCTGCATATCCTTTCTCAAGTTCTGCGTTCAATTCTTCTTCACTAAGCACCCCCATGCAGGCAGGTTTTTCATACGGCAATCGCACATCAAAAGGAAGTCCTTTTTTTAATACAATCTGTTTGAAAAACATATCGATCGCATTGGAAGTAGGGATACCAAGTGCAGATAAGATAGTTTCTGCCTGTTCCTTTAATGCAGGATCAATTCTTGCATATACGCTCGCTGATTTTGCCATAACAACAGCTCCTTTCATAGAAATACTGGCCCTCTTTCTATGGTCATTATACTGCAATGTATTGATATAAGCAATACAAAATGGCCGCTAAGATTTTTCACCTTCCGGCAGAGCCTCTCCCAGCTCCAGTTCCATTACAATCCTCGTATGAGGCAGATACATAACGTCCGCTGTGTTTATACTATACTCCCTGCGGTATTTTTTGTATGTACTCTTGTTCACTGTGAACCGCTGTTTTTTCCCATCCTCATCCAGTCCTTCTATCTTGTAAGGCATATATTGTTCCATTTCCGTATCAACATCCCACGAAATGACTTCCAATCGTGTACATTCCGGCCGGGAAATGTATGGAATATCAAGGATTATATTTCTAAACAGATAAATGCAGAGCAAAAGATAAATACAGAGGAAAAGGATCCAAAACAACGCCTCCTTGCGGCTTTCTATCCTCCGGTAAGAATAGACCAGCAACGCCCCTAACGCTACAGCCAGACCTGTCATTTTCACTGTATGTGAGACGTACCCTGCGATTCCTTCCTCGAGATATCCTCCGCCTAGCCACATCAAGAATAATGTATACAGCGTCAGCAAAACCAGTATAATAATGCCTACTGCTATGTAAAATGTTCTGTTTCCTTTTTTTCTTTTATCACTTTCCAAAAACAGCACCTCATTTTCCGTTTCGCCTTCGACGCCGGCGGATGAGCCAGCGGGCAAGGACAATGATTATTTCTTTTTCAATCTATAACTGTCAGTCAGTGGTATTATTGATAAGTGATTATACCACGATTATATAAATCCCCCTGCTGCATTTCAGTAAATCTTATGTAATTTTTTCTCAAAGCATACGGATATGCCGCTGCCATCATCAGTCTAAAGAAGTGCGGTTTCTAAATCCGGTCAAAAAAAGCCCCCGTCCCATACAATGTATCTGCAGGGACAAGGGCTGTGATTTCAAAGAGCCTCTTTGTAAATTGCCTTTACTTCTTCCTTTGTAAATACTTTCGGGTGGTTCTTTATGCTGGCGGATGATACTCGAAAAGTGTTTTCCGTCATCCATTCTACATCTTCCGCCTTCACGCCTTCCGCGGACAGGCTTGTCTCCAGTCCGATCCATTTTAAAAGTCTGCGGATCACTTTCACGCAGTCCTTTTCACTCCGTCCGCCCAGCAGGCTGGAAATTCTGGCGAATTTTACCGGCGCCGCAGCCACAGACCGGGCATAGACAACCGGCGTCAGGGCTGCCAGTCCTCTTCCGTGGGTAATATTGCGCAGACCGCTTGCGGGGTGCTCCAGCCCGTGGGGCGCCGCTACGCCTGCCTGATTGATCGCCATTCCGCCGAAAGTACTGGCAAGGGTAATACTGTCCCAGCCTTCTTTATCGCTGTAATCTTCATAGACATTCACCAGGTTTTCCCCGATCAGGCGGATCCCCTCCAATGCCAGAAGTTCTGTCACCGGACAGCAGATTCTGCTCAGATACGCTTCCATGCAGTGGCACAACGCGTCAAAGCCCACGGAAGCCAGCACCGGCTTCGGCATCGTTTCCATCAGTTCCGGATCGATGATGGACGCCTTTGCGATCACCGCATGATCACGCAGAGACTTTTTATCTTTTGAGGCGTCGTCTGTCAGCACGGCAAAGCTGTTTCCCTCGCTTCCCGTACCGCATGTAGTGGGGACAAGGATCAGCGGGAGCGCCCCCGTTCCTTTCTTTTTTCCGTAGATGAAATCGAAGATGTTCCCGTCATTGCAGGCGGAAAAAGCCACCGCCTTGCTGCAGTCCATGATACTTCCGCCGCCAAGCCCGATGATCACACTGCATTTGTTCCTCCTTGCCGTCTCCGCGCCTTCTTTCACCGTAGAAGCCAGAGGGTTCGGCTCCGCCTTGTCAAAGACGACCGTCTCTATGCCCTCTTTCTTCAGGAGCGTTAAGGCGCGGTCAAGCAGACCGCTTTCTTTCGTACTGGACCTGCCGGTAACGATCATGGCGCGTTTCCCGTATTTTGCCGCTTCCTTGCCCAGCAGTTCCGTCTTCCCTCTCCCGAAGATCAGATTCACCGGGAGATAATACTGAAAATCATTCATCGTTTCCTTCCTCCTGCCAAACGCTTTCTCCAGTCACTTGCTCCAGTCACTTGCTTAATTCCTCTACTGCCTCCCGGATCACAGCGGCTGCCGTATCACAGTTCTCCTCTGTCACAATGAGGGGCGGCACCATACGGATCACGCTGTTCCCGATGGCTGTGATCAGAAGTTTTTTCTCAAAGCATTTATGCTTTACATCCACCGCGTTTACCGAACCGTCGAACTCCACTCCGACTAAAAGCCCCTGACCGCGCACTTCTTTCACATGCGGGATCGTTCTCAGTTTATCCATAAAATATGCGCCCATTTTCTTTGCGTTTCCGGCAAGGTCCCGGTCCAGAAGTTCGTTTACCTCTGCCAGCGCGGCTGCGCAGGACACCGGGTGACCTCCGAAAGTAGTTCCATGGGAACCCGGAGTAAACGCTTTCGCCGCCTCTGCTGTCGCACAGATCGCGCCGATGGGCATTCCGCCGCCCAGCGCTTTCGCCATGGAGACGATATCCGGCTTGATCCCGTAGTTCATGTAGGACATAACGGCTCCTGTCCTGCACCAGCCGGTCTGGACCTCATCGAGCAGGAGAAGCATTCCTTTCTCGTCGCACAGCCTGCGTAGCCCGGACATAAATTCCTGCGTCGCCGGGTGGACACCGCCTTCTCCCTGCACCGGCTCTACCATGACCGCGATGGTATCGTCTGTCACGGCGTTTTTAAATGACTCCAGGTCATTGAACTCTGCGTAGGTGAATCCGGGAACCATGGGCTTGAAGCCGATCTGACATCCGTTGTCCGGCTGGCCGGTCGCGCTCATGGAGCCGTAGGAACGTCCGTGGAAAGAATCTTTTGCAGTGACGATATTGTAGTGTGTCGGACCGTATTTCTCCACTCCGTATTTTCTTGCCATCTTGATCATCGCCTCATTGGCCTCTGTCCCCGAATTCTGGAAGAAGATCTTGTCCATGCCGATCGTCGTACAAACCTTCTCCGCCAGAAGCGCCTGCGGGATAGTGTAGGGATAATTAAACGTATGCATGATGTCGTCCACCTGGTCCTTCACGGCAGCTACGACCTTTTTGTTGCGGTTTCCCGCGTTGTTTACCGCAATGCCGGCGTAGAAGTCCAGGTAGGCTTCTCCGTTTTCATCATAGATATACATGTCCTCCGCGTGCTCCGCGATCATGGGGAAACGCTCGTATGTATCGATCATGTATTTTGCAACGAGTCCTTTGATGTCTTCCTTTGTATATCCTGTCTCTGCCAGTCTCATGTTCTTCTCCTCCAGTCTTTTACAGCAGTCCTTTGATCTGCAGATAATCTTTTATCACTTTTACGCAGTTGTCGATCCCGACCCGCTCGCTGTTGAGCGTCATATCATAGTTTACCGGGTTGGTCCAGTAGTTGCCGTGGGTGTAGTATGCGTAGTAGTCCGCCCGGTATTTGTCCGTGTGGGCGATCGTTGCGTTGGCGACTTCCTCGGTGACGCCCATGTTCGCGATCGTCCGTTCCACGCAGAATGCGCGGGGCGCTTCTACATAGACGCTGACCACGTTGGGGCGGTCCCTTAAGACCCAGTCGGCGCATTTCCCGACGATCACACAGGATTCAGTATCCGCCAGATTTTCAATGATCTGTTTCTCGTACTCGAACAAGGTGTCGTCCGAGACGAACTTTTCGTTTCTGGCGATGTAATGCTTTGCGCGGGGCAGCCCTTTCAGGAAACTGGAGAACCCGCCGTGGGCGCGGATCTTTTCGTTTACTTCCTCAAACAGCTGCTCGTCCAGCCCGCTCAGCTGGCTGGCAAGAGTCAGGATCCGGTTTTCATAACAGTGGATGCCCAGCTCCTTTGCCAGCTTCGACGCGATCTCTTTTCCGCCGGTGCCGAACCCTCTTGCAAATGTCACGACATAGTTTTTCATCTGTCATCCTCCTTGCGTGCAGACAATGGTCAGCCGGCCAGATATCTGCTCAGAAATTCTCTTGTCCTCGGATTTTTCGGTGCGGTAAACAGGACGTCCGGGGGCGCGTCCTCCGCTATATATCCTTTATCCATGAAGATCGTTCTCGTTGACACGTCTCTGGCGAAAGCCATCTCGTGGGTCACGATGATCATGGTAAGTCCGGTCTGCGCCAGCTCCTTCATAACTTCCAGGACTTCTCCGACCATTTCCGGATCCAGGGCGCTGGTAGGTTCGTCGAAGAGAAGCACCTCCGGATTCATGCAGAGCGCCCGGGCGATGGCGACTCTCTGCTTCTGGCCGCCCGAGAGCTGCGCCGGCCTGGCGTTGATATAGGGCGCCATCCCTACTTTTTTCAGATGGGAGATGGCGCGGTCAAATGCTTCCTTCTTAGAGAGATGGAGCACCCTGCGCGTACAGCACATACAGTTTTCCAGTACGGTCATATTGTTGAACAGGTTGAAAGACTGGAATACCATGCCCACCTTTGCCCGGTATCTGTTGATCTCTCTCTGGACGTCCCTGATTTCTTTTCCGTGATAGAGGATCCGTCCGCTTGTCTGATGTTCCAGCCGGTTGATGCACCGGAGCAGGGTGGATTTCCCCGAACCGGATGAACCGACGATACAGATCACTTCGCCTTTATCCACGGATATATCTATTTTCCTGAGCACCTCGTGGTCCCCGAAGGATTTGCTCAGGTCTTCAATGCTGATGATGTTCTCTGCCATAACTGCTGTTTCTCCTTTCTGATCACAGTACGCGCCTGTTCTCTACTGGGCGTCCATATACTCCACCGCGAGAACATAATCCTTCTTTCCTTCCATCTTCTTTTCGATCAGAAGGAAGAGCCTGCCGAATACAAAGCAGAGCACGAAGTAGATTACGGCGATGACGAGATATGCCTCGTAATATTTGTAATAATTTGCCCCCGCTGTCTTGGCTGCCATGAAGAGTTCCTGTACTGCGATGACATTTAACACGGAGGTCATCTTTAAGTTTGTGAGGAACGTGTTCGCCATTTCAGGAAGTATATTGCGGAACGCCTGCGGAAGCACGATAAAAAGCATTGTCTTCAGAGGGGACATTCCCATCGCCAGAGCGCCTTCCCTCTGCCCTGTATCGATGGAATTGATCCCGGCACGGACTGTCTCCGCCATGTAAGCCCCTGTGTTGAGCACCGTTACCAGGACTCCGGCAGCGACGGAAGAAAGCTCCACGCCCGACTGGCGGAGACCGTAATAGACGATCATCGCCTGTACGATCATGGGCGTGCCCCTGAAGATCTCCACATAGATCCGGCACACTGCCTTGATAAGCTTAAGGACAGCTGCCTTTGCAATATTGTCCTCTTTCCTGATCCTGATGTCCTGGATCAGCCCGACCACATATCCGAGGATGAAGCCGAGGATCGTTCCGCTGATCGCTATGTACAGTGTCAGGATCGTTCCCTGGATGAACATATTTGAATATTTTTCGGCGAGAAAGACCACCCATTCCAATGAATTTGTCGGCTCAGTAATGTTAAACAGCATACAGAGTACCTCCCTTTTTTATCCTGTCGTTATCCCGTATTATTCTGACGCCGGCTGCAGTTTGATCACATGATCCATCAGTTCGTCCATAGCGGCTTTATCGTTCCATCCAATGGCGTCCATAGCGTCCTGGATCTTATCGCGGAATGCTGTGTCGTCTTTTCTCGTGGCAATACATACATTTACCATCTCATCGTCTCCTGTGAAAGTATCGGACGGATCAAGGGTGATCACCTTCAGGTCGTCGTTTGTCAGCGCCGCCGACTCCGCCGTCGGAAGATCGACTACACATACATCGGCAACTCCGTTGGAGATCGCCATGAAGCACTCGGATGTAGTCTCATAGTTTCCTGCCTGTACGCCGCCCTCGACCTGGTCAAGCAGCGGAACCCATCCGGTCCCCAGCTGGGTCGTGAGCCTGCATCCGGTTCCGGCAAGGTCTGAAAGCTTTGTCACATTCTCGTAAGCTCCGCCTTTCTTTACAACAATGCAGTTATCCCGATAGTAATACGGCTCGGTAAAGGAATAGGATATCTCGCGCTCGGCAGTCTTTCCCATGCCCGCGATGATCGCGTCGTAGTCTCCTGCGTCCAGGGATGTTCCGATCGAGCTCCAGTCAACTTTGTGGACTTCCAGTTCCATGCCCATCTCGTCGGCAAGCTTCTGCGCTACTGCCACATCGTAACCGTATGCGTAGAAATCAGATCCGTAGATCGGCACCGCCTTCGAGCCGTCTGACAGGTCCTCTGTCTCCTGTGTCCAGTTGAACGGAACATAGTTGCATTCCATTCCGACACGGAAAACCTTATCGTTCTCAGATGCGGAAGCCTTGCTTGTACTGTCAGATCCGCATCCCGCTGCCATCGCCATTATCATCAGGGCCGTCATACATACCGCTGCTGCCCGTCTGTATCTCTTTTTCATAATGATCTCTCCTTCCGATAATGACAAAGGCGCCCATCCCGTCAAATGGGATGAACGCCTTTGTCCATGTGTGTCTGAATATATTATGGCGTTGGGAGCCTGGCGCTCCCAACTATGCTCAAACTTAAGGGAACCTTATCTTCTGCGCGTCTGCAGTCCGGCGGAAGAACAGCGGATATAACAGAAAAGGCGCCCATCCCTTTCGGGATGAACGCCTTTGTTCCATGCTGTTATATGCCTGTTCGATTAAGTTGACTCGATTATATATAATTTCAGTCCTGATTGTCAACGTAAGTTCTGCATATGATTTTTCTTAATTATTTGAAATTTTTATGCAATTTTATTTTTCGGCTTCAAACCGATAACCTAATCATCATTTCTCCTTATCTCGTCTGATAAATTTTTATTTTTCAGATAGACTGTACACGGAAATAAACAGCATATTATAAGCATAATCACCGATAATGTAAAAAGTGACTTCCATGGATATATAAACTTAAAATACAGTAATCTATTCTTTATTGTTTCCCCCAAAAACCATATAACAGTACTTCCTGCTGGTAGTATCGCTAATATGAGAATTCCCCAATATCCTATTCCCTCATAGAAAATCATTTTCCACAGCTGACTTTTGGTCAGCCCAAGGCTCTGCATCACAGCAATCTCTTTTCTTCTGACCGATAGTGCTGCTGACAGCATATTTCCGTAATTCATAATTCCAATAACTAAAATAACCAGGGATAATCCGCCTAAAATAATGTTTGCCGTATCAATCCTGTTCTGTTCCGATTCCAGTAATGTATAATTTGCCTCCAGATAGAATGTATCCATTATCCCGATTTTTTGATTTTCTTTTTGTACGAGCTGTGCTAATTTTTGATTGATCACTGCATCGTCTTCGCCATCCTCAATATCAAAAGAAATGTCAAATGTCTTTTCTGTGAACCCTAGTTTTTCAAACGCTTTTTTCGTCATAATGAAATAGTTGATGTTATTTCCAAATGAAGTAGTCTGCAGTTCAGGGAAGTATTTCTCGGTCATATCCATGTATCCTGCACAAGCAAGACTGCCTTTTCCATAATTTGCTGCATTGCTCTCCTGAGCCCCATAAGCGTCAAGCGAGTAGAATGTTATAGGTTCGCCCAATGTCTTTTC
>DWVY01000055.1 GCA_019119995.1 Candidatus Mediterraneibacter faecavium
CCCTCCCGGAAGAGGGATACGGGTGCCTGCAGATAGTGCAGCATGATGCGTGCCTGCAGGCTTTAAGATTGCATAGCAACGCCGAAGACGCGGCTTGGGAAGGCGCAGGAACTGGCTTCCAGGGAGAATTAACTTTTTTGATTTGAATTATCATGAATACGAAATTTACAACCTGGCAGAAAAAACGTATAATAATGGCACGAGGATGTCTTAGTTATACGTTTTTCCTGCTGTTCTTTGAAAGGAGGATAAATGACAGCAGAAACCAACTACTCAAAAACATCTGCTTTATCATCCGGTGGATCTGATACTTACTCGGTAAGTGATATAGCCATCATTCTTGGAATAAGTAAAAAATCAGCTTATAAATTATGTGAACAGAATTTCTTTATTTCCAAACGGATAGGCAGAATTATACGGGTAAATAAAAAATCCTTTGAGGACTGGCTGAACGGCAGACCTGAATAAAGGAGAAAAACGTATGGCTACAATCATTAAGCGTAAAAAGAATTATTCTGTCGTTTATTATTACGATACGCCGCAAGGCGAAAAGAAACAGAAGTGGGAAACCTTTACAAGTTACAAAGACGCAAATAAAAGGAAAGTAGAAATAGAAAATCAGCAGGAGAATGGAACATTTATTGCTCCTACTTCACAGACAGTTGAAGATTTTCTTTATGACTTCGTAACTCTGTACGGAGAAAAGAAATGGGGGCTTACTACTTATGACAGTAATTTAGGATTAATCAGCAACTACATCAATCCGATTATAGGATCGACACCAATTCAGAAGGTAAACCGTAAATTTGTTGATTCTTACTACAAAACACTGACAAAAACAAAACCTGTGATTGTCAGGAACCGTAAGCCCAAAAGTGAATTTCTTCCACCGGCAACGATTGAAAAAATCTTCAAACTTCTTTCTACTGCATTTAAACAGGCTGTCAAATGGGAGCTTGTCGGGAAAAATCCTTTTCAGCTTTCCGATGCACTTCCCCGAACCAAATACAAAAAACGTGATATATGGACGGCAGAAAGCATCAGCAAAGCGCTTAACAGCTGCAAAGATGGCAAATTGTACGTAGCAATAAATCTTGCTTTTGCCTGCTCTATGAGGGAAGGCGAGATTCTTGGACTTACCTGGGATCTTGTAAATATCTCTGATGAAGCAATCGCAGAAGATAATGCGTACATTGATATTAAAAAAGAGCTGCTCAGAGTTTCAAAACGGGCACTGGAAACCCTGGATCAGAAAGATGTCTATTATATCTTTCCGCCATTGATGCCGAATACATCAACCAGGGTTGTTTTGAAAAAGCCCAAAAACGATACCAGTATCCGGCGTGTGTGGATACCGAAAACACTGGCTTACATTCTTCGTGATTGGAAAAAGGCACAGGATGAGCTTAAAGAATTTCTCGGTGACGAATATCAGGACTTCAATCTTGTTGTCGCTCTTGCGAATGGTCGCCCATGTGAAGGAAGGGTATTGCTGAAGGCTTTTGAAGAACTTCGTGAGGAAGCCGGATTACCTAATGTAGTGTTCCATTCACTCAGACATTCCAGTACAACATATAAACTCAAACTGAACCATGGCGATATTAAAGCTACTCAGGGAGATACTGGACACGCTCAAGCAGATATGGTTACGGAGGTTTATTCTCATATACTTGATGAGGATAGAAAAATTAATGCTCAGAAATTTGATGCAGCGTTCTACGCTAATCCGGATCTGAGCAAATACAATCCGCCTCTTCCAAACGAAAAACCTGAAAAAGCGGAAATAGACATCAACAACTTAATCGAGCAGCTGAAAAAATCACCTGAGCTGGCTAATACACTGGCACAGCTTTTGGCTCAATAACTTATTAGCACAGAATTTGCTAATTTTCTTATTAGCAAACACATTGATTTTATTAGCAGAAGGTGGTAAAGCAGTTCAAGTCCAATTAGCAGGAATTTATATTTATGCATTTTATATTCACTCATGAATTTCTGAAAGAAAAAACGCCACAAATCCTTAGATTCATGGCGTTTATACGTTCCTGACTGGAGTCGAACCAGCGGCCTATTGCTTAGGAGGCAATCGCTCTATCCTACTGAGCTACAGGAACTTATCTATATTATAACGGTTTTATGCAACCGCTACAACCAAATTATTCAGTTTTGGACTTGAACGGGCTGCCACTTAGGAGGCGGTCGCTCTATCCTGCTGAGCTACGGAAACACATATATTGTTGTGCCGTATCCGGCACAACAATTAATATACCACGTTTTGTCGGTTTTCACAACTGTTTTATCAGAAATTGATATATCCCTGCAGCCAGATCGTTCCTTTGTATCTCCTGCCGATCTCTGGCTCTCCCATCACGGAATCCACAGGCACACATATATCAAACTGAAGTTCATTTACATTGAGCTTCATCTGATATACTTCAACCCCTGTCAGTGAATTTTTTCTTCGTCTCACCGCCAGGATCTCACCCATGATCGAATACAGGTCGCATTCTATCCCATATGGCATAAAGTACGTATCCACAATAGAGAACACGTCCTCGTTCGCGAGCCTTCTGGATACTTGAGAATAAGTATCAATATCATCCAGTGTCAGTGTCTCGATCGCTGTCTGATCACCATTCCGTGCAGCATTTAACAGCATTTTCCGGTTATCAGACGCTTCTCTTTCGCTCTTCAGCTGCCTTTCATCTTTCACTACAGGGAGCAGGATCATACCTGAGAGTGACAGACCTGATAATGTGATCGATGTGGTAAGATTTTCGACAAATCCAGCCTGACGTTCTCTCATGTATTCTATTCCGTTCTGCAATGTGAAGATCAGGCTGATCCCGATCCTGGAATCTTCACACATACCGACATACTGCTCTTTCTCTATCTTCCGTTCTACGGCGACCTCTGAGTACGTGCTGATCCCGCTCCCCTGGAAGTACGGAAAATAATATGACGGTCCAAAGACATCGTTTTCGTCCATTTCTCCGCACAGCGATATTCCCATGCACTGTCCGTAATCTTTCCTGACCTCACAGAAATCCTCTCCGGGACGATATGATACGATTGTCTGATGATTGAATCCATTCTGTACATCCATAAGGATACTCTTGAGGTCATTTCTTGTCCGGATATTATCGAATCCGATTGCTTTTAAATATCGATGCATTTACTTTTTATTTACCTCAATTTTCCCCAGATTATTTCTTCGGAACAATTTTGTCATTTCCGCCCATATATGGTCTCAGCACCTCAGGAATACGGACAGATCCGTCTGCCTGGAGATTATTTTCCAGAAATGCGATGAGCATTCTCGGCGGCGCTACTACTGTATTATTCAGTGTATGTGCGAAATAGTTTCCATTTTCTCCTTTGATGCGGATTCCGAGTCTTCTTGCCTGGGCGTCCCCGAGATTTGAACAGCTTCCTACTTCAAAATATTTCTTCTGACGCGGAGACCATGCTTCTACATCTACAGATTTCACTTTCAGATCCGCCAGATCTCCGGAGCAGCATTCCAGTGTACGGACCGGTATATCCATAGAGCGGAACAGATCTACTGTATTCTGCCATAATTTGTCATACCACTGCATGCTCTCTTCCGGTTTACATACAACGATCATCTCCTGCTTTTCAAACTGATGGATCCTGTATACGCCTCGTTCCTCAATACCATGCGCTCCCTTTTCCTTTCTGAAGCACGGTGAATAACTGGTAAGCGTCTGGGGAAGCTGGTCTTCTGTAAGCTGGGTATTAATGAATTTTCCGATCATGGAATGCTCACTTGTACCGATCAGATAGAGGTCTTCTCCCTCGATCTTATACATCATGGCATCCATCTCCGCGAAGCTCATTACACCTGTAACTACATTACTTCTGATCATAAACGGAGGCACACAGTAAGTAAATCCTCTGTTGATCATAAAATCACGCGCATATGCAATAACTGAGGAGTGGAGCCTTGCGATATCTCCCATCAGATAATAAAATCCATTTCCCGCTACTTTTCTGGCGCTGTCCAGGTCGATTCCGTCAAATGATTCCATGATCTCCGTGTGATACGGAATTTCAAAATCAGGTACTACAGGCTCGCCGAAGCGTTCCAGTTCAACGTTTTCGCTGTCATCTTTTCCGATCGGTACAGAAGGATCTATAATGTTCGGAATTGTCATCATGATCTTCTTGATCTTTTCTTCCACTTCTTTTTCTTCTTCGGAGAGGTCATTTATCCTTCCGGCGCTCTCCGATACTTTTTTCTTCAGAGCTTCTGCCTCGTCAAATTTCTTCTGAGCCATCATCGCGCCGATCTGTTTTGACGCTTTATTCTTCTCTGCCCGGAGCGCTTCTACTTCCTGCTTGATCTCTCTGTTTCTCTGATCGAGCGCGATCACTTCATCGACAAGAGGAAGCTTCTCATCCTGAAATTTATTCTTTATATTCTGCTTTACTATATCCGGGTTATTTCTTACAAACTTAATATCTAACATTATTTTATCCTCTCAATCTATTATTCTTTCATATCTTTAATATCGTATTCTTCCTGATAGATGGCTTTTTCAAGGCATTGCTGCTCTTCTTCTGAAAGTTCTATATAACTTTCCCCTTTTACAACCTCTTTGATATACGTGTAGCACCCCTCTCTGCTGTGCATGGCATTGAAGATCCAACCGTTATTATTTTGATCCAGCATCGTAAGGGCGAAGCTCAAATTGCCTCCCATTTCATGAAATGCATCATACTTTACTATGCCTGCTTTCTGATAATGACCTTCCATCTTCTTGTAGATATCCTGTATTTTTTCTTCATTTTCTTTTACAAGTTCTGATATATCATCCAGTTCGTCAAATTTCTTAAAAATACTTTTCTCAAGATTTTTCCCGTTTCTGCCTTTCATGAAAGTTGTATAACTTTTCTGCAAATGTCTGTATTTATTATTAAGTACGATCAGCAAAACGATCAAAACAATCTGAAGTACAAATACAATTATAAACAAGTAAAACGGATCAATGCCCAGGCTGCCGAGTATTCCATTCATTTATAGTCCATCTCCTTTTAATCATATATCTCCCTCTTCTTTACAACTTTTCCTTTGTAATCTTTAATCTTTAATTTTTACTTATTTTGGATAGACATGATAAGATCGTAAATTCTTTCAAGTTCATCTTCTGAATAATATTCTATCTCTATCTTGCCTTTTCCATTCGCTTTTGGGTTGACACTTACTTTTGTACCGATGATATTTTTCATATGATCTGCAAGATCATTGTATACAAACATACGTTCTTGCTTTACTTTTTTAACTTCTTTCTTCGGATTTTTCAGTGCTTTTACCAACTTTTCAGTCTCACGGACACTCAGCTTTTCATCAAAGATCTTATTTGCCAGCATAAACTGCTGTTCTTCATCATCAATTGCAAGTAAAGCTCTCGCGTGTCCTGTACTTATCATATCGTCAACGATCATCTGTTGTACGCGCTCGCTGAGCTTCAGAAGACGCATTGAGTTCGTTACCGCTGTTCTGCTTTTCGATACTCTCTCAGCAACTTCATCCTGTTTGAGATCAAATTCTTCAAGCAATCTTTTATAAGCCATTGCTTCTTCGATCGGATTCAGATTTTCACGCTGGATGTTCTCTATAAGAGATATCTCTACTATTTCCTGATCAGTATATTTTTTCACTATAATGGGGACTTCTTTGACGCCTGCCAGTTTAGCTGCTCTCCATCTTCTCTCACCTGCTATGATCTCATAGTAATCTTTCTTTTTCTGTACGATAAGAGGCTGAAGTATACCAAACTGTTTGATAGAATCCGCCAGTTCCATCAGAGAATCCTCATCAAAATCTTTTCTTGGCTGTTCCCTGTTTGGTTCAACTTCATTAATTTTTACCAGTATTTCACCTGTTCCAGTACTCTTTTCCTCTTTTTCCGGTTTTATATCCTTCTTTTCAGCAGGCGCTGGTGATTTACTGGTTTTGTTGGGGATAAGACTATCCAGGCCCTTTCCAAGCCCATTTCTTTTTACTGCCATATTTATTCTTCTCCTTTATTGATTACTTCCTCAGCCAACATCATATAACTTTCCGCCCCTGTTGATTTCGGATCATATAGATTGATCGGCATTCCGTAGCTTGGCGCCTCTGCCAGCCTTATATTACGCGGTATGATAGTTTTATAGATGTTCTGATTCAGATTATCTTTAACATTTTCTACAACTTGCAGTGAAAGATTTGTTCTGGCGTCATACATAGTGAACACAACGCCTTCTATTTCAAGATCAGGATTAAGTCTTTCCTTCACAAGTTCTATTGTATGTATCAGCTGACTTAGCCCCTCCAGAGCATAATATTCACATTGGATCGGAACTATCACCGAATCAGCCGTTGTCATGGCATTTATTGTAAGCATACTGAGAGCAGGAGGACAATCAATAACGATAAAATCATATTCATCTTTTACTTTGTCTATCTCATTTTTCAATATGTATTCCTTGTTTTCAACGCCTATCAATTCTATTTCTGCGGCGGAAAGATCAATATTAGATGGTAATACATCAATATTTTCCAGTGCATCTTTACAAATACACTCTTCCACGCCTGCATTTCCTATGATCAAGTCATATACTGTCTTTTCCACTTCATCTTTGTCAACGCCCAATCCACTCGTCATATTTCCCTGCGGATCCATATCAAGCGAAAGTACTTTTTTACCCATACTGGCGAGAGATGAAGAAAGATTAATGGCAGTTGTAGTCTTTCCTACTCCACCCTTTTGATTGGCAATTGCAATAATTCTCCCCATATTTGCCTCCTGATATATTTCGTCATAGTAGATACTTTTATATTATATCATATTTTTCTTATTATTACATAAAATGTTTCACGTGAAACATTTTGTTTTATTGTATATTTTTCATAAAACGAATTTATAAAGCAAAAGTTCAGCCATCTGATACCAGTCGGCGGATCTATGCTTGCATAAGAATCCGTTGACTGGTCTTCAGATGAGCTGAGCGCCCGTCAATGAGTAAAACAGCGGCGGCAGCCGCAATAAACATGAAGTGCGGTTTTACGAATGGCGCGTGCTGAACTGTTACGTTTCACGTGAAACATTAAGAAGTGATTGCTTTACTTGAACTAAGTCCTGTAGTATAATAATTATAAATATCGAAAGCAGGTGATATCTTTGGGCTGGAAAAGAAAGCTTGGAATTTTTGCTGTATTTGCGGGCTCTATGATCGGTACAATGCATGTGATCAATAGAGTAATTACATATATTGCAACTGCAGAAAATTATCTTGATAAAGACTCATATGAATATTATAATTGGAGATTCGGGAAAATTGCTTATAAGAAAAAAGGTAAAGGATCTCCTGTTCTTCTCGTACACAATTTTGATGTCTGTTCGTCCTCAGATGAATGGAAAAACATTGAAAAAGAACTTACAAAAACAAACACTGTATATTCAATCGATTTATTAGGATGCGGATGCTCTGATCACCCTGCACTTACTTATACAAATTTTCTTTATGTACAGTTGATTACCGATTTTATCAAACATATTATAGGTGAAAAGACTGATATTATCGTGTCTGGAGATTCTTCATCGTTTGTCCTTATGGCAAGTGCAAACGATGAAACAATCATTAACCGTATTATTATGATCAATCCGCAGAACCTTATATCTCTCGCAAAAGTACCTACAAAGCGTACAAAATTGATCAAACATCTGATCTTCACACCGATCATCGGAACCTTTATCTATAATATGAAAATAAACAAACGCACGATATCTCATAAGTTTGCTTTATCATATTATTATGATCAGAACACAATAAGTGAAAAAGATATACTGACATGTTTCGAATCTTCCCACAAAGATAAAGGACATTCAAGATATCTTTATGCATGTCAGAAATCACGATATACAAATGCGAACATACTATTCTGCCTTAGCAAGCTGAACAACAGTATATTTATTATCTCCGGCAATGGAAATCCTGAAAATGCACTCTCCGCAAGCCAATATCAGAATCAGCTGCCGTCGATAGAAATAGTAGAGATGGATAATACAAAACAACTTCCACACGTAGAAAAACCTGATGAATTCATCGAACAAGTCAGAATACTGTTTGCTGATGAAGAGTAAAATCAATTTGTGTTTGTCGGCGAGACATCCTGCAATAAATCATCCGAAAATCACCCGGATACAGAGGAATCACTCACGTATCCTGATCAGTCTGGAATGCAATGCTTCCGGCTCCGGGTTACAAAAGGAAGATAAACTAATAACCCTGAAATATAGCTAAAAGCAATCAGCCGAACGGACAACTCGCGCTGCTCAAACAATTCCGTCCGGCTGATTAACGCTATATCTCAGGGTTAAAGTTTATCTACCCTTTTTCCACAGTCGCCGGCAGTATTGCATTCCAGACTGATCCTAAAGGTGCATCATATCGGCTGTATCCGAATGATTTTCTGCATTCATCCAATCGGGATGTGTCTCCCCGCCAATCACGAAGTTTACTATAAAACTGGTTGAAAGGGTACACTTTGTCGACTAAGTTCCGATTTTTTCTCATTTATATGATTGTTTGTTGAAAGCCGGAAGAAGTCAGAACTTTACCCATCCAGTAATAATATCAGTATCTACGCCAGCTCCTTTGTCAACACAGCTTTCCTTCTCCTCAGTTTATCTAATTCGTGATTGCCGGGGAGATACTTCCCAATTGGATGAACGCAGAAAATCACGCGGATACAGCCCATTTGATACATCTTTCGGGACGGACGGGAATAGGATGCTGCCGGTGACTGTGAAGGGATATTAGATAAAGTTAAAACCTGGGATGCAGCGTTAATCGGGAAAATGAAATTGTCTGAGTGAAACGAGTTGTTCATTTTCCCGATTGCCTTTAGCTGTATCACAGGTTTGTTACTTTATCTTATATTCCGTAACCGGAGCCGGAAGCATCCCATCTCCGCCTGTCCTGGATACGTAACTCAATCCACTGTATCCGGGTGATTTTCGGACATTTTATCCTGGATGTCTCTCCGACAAGCACGAATTTACAACGGTTCTTTTGACGGTACTCCTGCTTTTCTTGGATATTTCCGTGGTGTACTTTTCACCTTTTCTACCATTACCAATGCCCTCCCCATATCGGATCCGGGTAGCATGAATTTATCTGTCTTTTCTATCTTTCCGCCTAATATATCAAGCGCTTTTTTCGACTGTTCTATCTCTCCGTCTGAATCAGCACTCTTATACGATATAAAGCGTCCTCCTTTTTTGACAAATGGCAGGCAATACTCACTGAGTGTGGATAAGTTTGCCACTGCCCTGGAGACGCACAGATCGAATCGTTCTCTGTATTCTTCCTTTTTAGCATAATCTTCTGCTCTTCCATGCAGTGTAACTACATCTTTCAGATCAAGTTCCTCCACTACCTGATTTAAGAATTTGATCCTCTTATTTAAGGAATCGAGAAGTGTGACTTTTATATGCGGAAACGCTATCTTTATCGGAATCCCGGGGAAACCTGCGCCTGTTCCCACATCGATCAATGTAGAAACATTTTTCATCTCCTTAATTCTTACAATTGTAAGACTATCTGTAAAGTGTTTGAGATTTACTTCATCATATTCTGTTATACCTGTCAGATTCATCACACGATTCCACTCGATCAGCAGTTCATAGTAACGGTCAAACTGTTCTTTCTGTACATCCGTCAACTGGATTCCGAGCGTCTCAAGTTCCTGATCAAACCTGCGATCGTCCATTGATATCTTATACTCCTTTCCTCTTATACGCCGTGTTTTCCACGGCATAATGGTATACCCTTGTGGTATTTCCTCTTATACGCCGTATTTTCTTACGTACATCTCGCAGTCGTTCACTGCTTCAGATATACGAGCAGCACCGATACGTCAGCCGGAGATACTCCCGATATCCTTGACGCCTGCCCGATGGAAGCCGGCCGGATCGCATTCAGCTTCTGTTTTGCCTCGATACGCAGGCTCTGGATCTCGTCATAGTTGATATCTTCCGGAATCTTCTTATTTTCCAGCTTCTTGAACTGCTCTACCTGACGCATCTGCCGTTTAATATATCCGTCATACTTGATATTGATATTTACCTGCTCTTCCACGTCATAAGGAAGTTCCGGCCTGTTTTCATCAATGTCAGCAAGCTTTTCATATGATAATTCCGGGCGCCGGATCAGTTCGGCAAGTGTTGTCCCCGAATTCAGAGGTGTACTGCCAAAGGATCCCAGCAGATTCTGAACTTTTTCCGATGTCCCGATATTCGTATGTTCGACTCTCTCGATCTCCTCTTCGATCATTTTTTCTTTCCTGAGAAGTCTCTGATAGCGCTCTTCATCGATCAGGCCGACTTCATATCCGATCTTCGTCAGACGTAGATCTGCATTGTCCTGACGAAGGAGCAGACGGTATTCGGCTCTCGAGGTCATCATTCTGTAAGGCTCATGGCTTTCCTTTGTCACAAGGTCATCGATCAGTACGCCTATATACCCCTGTGAGCGGTCGATTATGATCCCGTCTTTTCCCTGAAGCTTTCTCGCCGCATTTATTCCGGCGATCAGCCCCTGGGCTGCAGCCTCCTCATACCCTGAGCTCCCGTTGAACTGGCCTCCGCTGAACAGTCCGTCTATATTTTTAAATTCCAGTGTGGACTTCAGCTGACGGGCGTCAATGCAGTCATATTCGATAGCATACGCATTTCTCACGATCTTTGCGTGTTCAAGCCCGGGGACGCTTCTGTACATTGCATACTGTACATCTTCCGGAAGCGAACTGGACATACCGCCGACATACATTTCCGTCGTATGGATCCCCTCAGGTTCGATGAATACCTGATGCCTGTTCTTATCCGGGAATTTGACTACTTTGTCCTCGATAGACGGGCAGTATCTCGGTCCGGTTCCCTCGATAGCACCGGAAAACAGCGGCGAACGGTCCAGGTTGTTCCGTATGATCTCGTGAGTCTTTTCATTTGTATATGTCAGCCAGCATGACACCTGATCGATCTGCACATCCTCCGGATCTGTCGTAAATGAAAACGGTACGACTCTCTCGTCGCCTTTCTGCTCTTCCATCTTGCTGAAATCTATGGAATTGCGGTCGATACGCGCCGGTGTGCCGGTTTTGAAGCGGTACATCTTTATTCCAAGGGATTTGAGGCTGTCCGTCAGGTGGTCAGCGCTCTGAAGCCCGTTCGGACCCGTATAGGTGCTCACATCGCCGTAAATACACCTTGCCTTGAGATAGGTTCCTGTACACAGGATGACTGCTCTGCAGCGGTAGATCGCGCCGGAATAGGTCTGTACACCCGTCACATGTCCGTCTTCCGTGAGGATATCCGTAACTTCCATCTGCCTGATATCGAGACGCTCCTGATTTTCCAGCACCTGGCGCATAGCCCTGCTGTAATCCGCCTTATCCGCCTGAGCCCGGAGAGAATGCACGGCCGGTCCTTTTGACTTATTGAGCATCTTAGACTGGATAAAGGTCCGGTCGATCACCTTTCCCATCTCTCCTCCAAGAGCGTCTATCTCTCTTACAAGATGTCCTTTGGAAGTGCCTCCGATATTCGGATTGCACGGCATGAGCGCGATACTGTCCACACTCACGGTAAACATGACTGTCTGAAATCCAAGTCTCGCCGCCGCGAGAGCTGCTTCGCATCCCGCGTGTCCGGCTCCGATCACCGCTACATCATATCCGTCTTTATTTTCCCATACAGAATTTACTGAATATTTCATTGATCAAATCTTCTCCTACTGATTCTCCTGTAATGCTTCCCAACGACTCATATGCGTCCATCAGATCTATGGAATAAAAGTCCTCGGGCATTCCGTCGTCTATACTTTGGATCACCTTTTTCATACTCTCCAGTGCATCTGAAAGAGCATTTTTCTGCCTTATATTTGTTATATAGATCTGGTCGTTAAAAGAAATCTCCCCTTTCAGGAACATCTCTTTTACCGTCTCTTCTAGCTCGCGGATCCCCTGCTCTTCTTTTGCTGAAACAGATATGACCGGGATATCCCCCGCTTTTTCTTTCATTATGTCCGCCGTGATCACCGTGTCCAGATCCGATTTATTCAAAAGAATGATCGTATTCTTATCCGTGATCAGGCGCAGGATCTTCTCATCATTTTCATCCAATTCTTTCGAGGCGTCTACTACGTAGATAATAAGGTCCGCATTCTTGGCATACTCCTGTGCCTTGTCTACTCCGATCTTCTCAATGACGTCATCCGTTCTCCTGATCCCCGCTGTATCGATCACATTCAGGCTGAGCTCACCGAGCTTTACCTGCTCTTCAAGTATATCTCTTGTGGTTCCCTCTATATCAGTTACGATCGCCCTTTCATGCCCGGAAAGAACGTTGAGAAGCGAGGATTTTCCTGCATTCGGCTTTCCCACGATAACTGTATTTATCCCCTCTTTCATCACTCTTCCATTGTCTGCAGAGCGGATCAGATCCTCCAGCTCCTCTATGATCTCCCTGGCTGCCGACCTCAGCGTTTCCCCGTATCCGTCTACACTGATATGCTCCGGATCGTCAAGAGCTGATTCTATAAAAGCTGTGTGGTAAATTATTTTATTTCTTATATTATTAATTTTATTCTTAATATTGCCTTTTAATTGACTGATCGAGCTCTGAAGCGCATATTCATTTTCAGAGTTTATCACATCAATGACAGCCTCTGCCTGAGACAGATCCATCTTCCCGTTTAAGAAGGCTCTCTTTGTAAATTCTCCCGGCTCGGCAGCTCTTGCGCCGCTTCTCAGTACAGCCTCCAGGACACGTTTCAGTACAAATGTACCTCCGTGACAGTTGATCTCAACTGTATCTTCTCCTGTGAATGTCCGGGGAGATTTCATGACCATCACAAGAACTTCGTCTATCGTCCCGCTGCCATCCACTATATGCCCGTAATGAATGGTATGGCTCTCAGACTCCGCTATTCTACTTTTTCCCTTATATATCCTGTCTGCAATATCAAATGCTTCATCACCGCTGATCCTGACGATCCCGATGCCTGAATTGGTCATCCCTGTCGATATTGCAGCGATCGTATCTTTCTTCATATATGATCACCATTCCAGTTTCCTAATAGCCGCAATTACATCTTATCTATTGTACCATTATACCGTTTCATTTTCGCACAGAAAAAGGACGTTTGCAACGTCCCTTTCCATATTAAGCAATTATTATTTTTTTAACGTGACAACTACTTTTCTGTAAGGCTCCTCGCCTTCGCTGTGAGTCGTCACATAAGGATCAGACTGAAGTGCCGAGTGGATGATCCTTCTTTCATAAGGATTCATCGGCTCAAGTGCAACAGGTCTTCTGTTTCTCTTCACCTTATGGGCAATGTTCTTTGCGAGATGTTTCAGAGTCTCTTCTCTTCTTGCTCTGTAGTTTTCTGTATCGAGTTTCACCCTGACGTATCCGTCCTGATGCTTGTTTGCCACCCTGTTTGCCAGATACTGGAGAGCGTCGAGAGTCTGTCCTCTCTTGCCGATCAGGATACCCATATGTCCGCCTTTCATATCGACACAGAGCGCTCCATCCTCATCGATAGAGGAAGTGATCTCTACTTCCATATTCATGGCTTTTAATGTATCGCGTACAAATTCTTCTACCGCTTTGATCGTCTGCTCTTCTACTTTTGCAAGTTCCTGTTTCTCTCTTACAGGAGCCGGCGCACTCTCCGCTGTTTCCTCTTTTTCAGCCTTTACCTCTACCGGTTTTTCTTTTGAAGATCTTGCCTTCTTTTCTGCCGCTGGAGCTTTTTCTCTTTTCTCTTTCTTTTCTTTCTTTGGCTGTACCGGATCCTTTTTCTCATTCAACTTTTCCGGCTTAAGAGACATCTCTTCTTTGATGAGCTCCCTGATATCCAGTTCCGGTTCTTTTTCCTCTTTTCTCCACGCCTCTATCACAGCCTGCTTCATGCCGATCCCGAGGAATCCGGCGCTGCCCTTTTCGATTACTTCATACTCAAGTTTATCACTGGTAACTCCAAGCTGGATCAATGCATCCGTGATCGCGTCGTCCAATGTCTTTGCTGATACTCTGATACTACCTTTCATCCCGATTCCTACCTTTCTCATCTGCAGGCTTGTTCCTCTTCACAGCCTGCTCTGGAACAGACAACTATTTCTTTCTTTTCTTATCTTTTGACTTATCAGCCTTATCCTCTGTATCCTCAGGAGCTTTTTCTTCTGTCTTCAGACCGCTGTTATATCTGCTCACGAGATAAGCCTTTGATGTAAGGCTGCCCGGTTTTGCGTTCCTTGCAGATTCCTGCGCCTGTCTGATCTTCTCTTCCTTTGCCGGATCGGCAAGCTCTTTTCTTGACTTTGAAGAAGTTCCCACATTTCTTGTACTCTTCGTCGCCATCTTGTTGATCTCTTCTGCAGAAGTTCCTTTTTTCTCCCTCTTCTTCTGAGCCTTCTTGCGGTTTTCTTCGATCATATCTTCCACACTCTTGCTCTTGAGATACTTATTGACAGCAAGCTGCTGTACGCTTCGCACCGCTGCACTGGCTACCCAGTAAAGTCCGAGACCTGCCGGAAGTGTGAAACCGAATACGACTGAGATAAGCGGCATCGTATAAGTCATCGTCTTCATCGAATTCATCATCGGGTTGTCCGAATCCTGGGTCGATGCAGTTGTATTCATCTGAGACAGCTTCACACTGATGAACTGTGTCAGACCTGCAAGGATCGGAATGATGACTGCAAGGATAACTCCCACTACAGCTCCCGCTGCAAGCGCATCTTTAAGCAGTTCCCACGGATGGGATCCGATGTCGATGCCGAGGAAATTATTCAGGTGGGATACCTGCTGCATCGTACTCTTTGCAGTACTCTCAACACCGGGCATCTGTTCCATCAGGGCATCCCATGTAGAATTCTGGAATTTATACAGCGCTTCTACAAGGTTCGTCTTATTGGAAAAGTCATAATTCTCCGCATTGATCACTACAGAAGATGCGACTTTTTCCATAATGTCCTGATATCCTTTTGTAGCCTGGATCTTATCCACGAGCGGCAGATATACGTTTCTGACCTTTGTTACATACTCGGGAATATTCTGTACTACAGGATACAGGCCGAACAGGATCACAAGCTGCATCAGAGACGGCAGACATCCGCTGGACATCTTTACTCCGTACTTCTCGTAGACCATGTTTATCTCTTCCTGCTGCTTCTGCATGGAAACCTGATCTTTCTTTCCCGCATATTTCTTCTGAACCTTCTGGATCTCAGGATTCATCACAGCAGTCATCTTAGAGAATTTCTGCTGTTTGATCGTAAGCGGGAGCAGGATCATATAAATTATGATCGTAAATATAATGATGCTGACACCGATATTCTCGATCCCGACCGCGCTCATCACGTTGTAGATTCCATTCATGACCTGGCCCAAGATCCATGAGATCTGCTTTATGACCGGCCAGTCATAAATTCCTCCGCTGGCTAAAAGCCCATAAACTTCCATTACTTGTCCTCCTTAGGGTACCGGATCATATCCGCCTTTTGAAAATGGATTGCAGCGCAGGATCCTCCAGACAGCCAGAGCGCCGCCCTTTACCGCACCATACTTTTCGATCGCCTCCAGCCCGTACTGCGAACAGGTGGGATAATACTTGCATGTGCTATACCCCTTAAGACCGGACAGATACTTTCTGTAAAAACGGATCATCCATAGCAGGACTCTCTTCATCCGCGCCACTTCCTTTTTTCTTTTCAGGACTTCTCATTGTCCTTTATATATATTTTATGAAGTTTTCCGAGGTGGATCAGAGCGCTCTCAATCTCATGGTAAGTTTTATCTTTTGCGCCTGTTCTTCCTATTACAACGATATCATATCCACACCGGAAATGCTCTTCCGACAGTCTGTAACTTTCTCTTACAAGCCGTGTCAGATGATGTCTCACGACACTGTTTCCTACTTTTTTACTCACGGAGATCCCTAATCTGTTTTTATCCAGTCCATTTCTGAGGATATACATTACAAGACAGCTGTTTGCAAGGGATCTTCCTTTTTTATAGACATTCTGGAAATCTTTATTTTTCTTTAAAGATTCAGAGAATTTCATATAAAAACCTCTTCCTTATACTTATCTCTGAATAGAAGAAAAGGCCACATATATGCGGCCTAAGCTGATAACTGTTTTCTTCCTTTTGCTCTTCTGGCAGCTAATACTTTTCTTCCGCCCGGTGTGCTCATTCTTGCTCTGAAACCATGAACCTTAGATCTTGATCTCTTCTTCGGCTGAAATGTCATCTTCATCCCCAATACACCTCCCTTTCTCTGATATACCTTATTATAAAGTATTCACATGATTAACATTTTCTAAAGTCTTCCCAAAAAGACGCGCATCTAATTATAGAGAAAAAACCTTGATAAGTCAAGCAAAATCAGGCGAAACTGATATTTTTTGTTACATTTTGCCGCCTCCAGTACATAACTTGTTTTTATCCACATTTTAAACAATTGTTATTCACAGTCTGTGGATAACTCGCGTAATGTGGATAACCTGTGGAAAACCGCAAAATAACATGTTGATAAAAATTAATTTCTTTTTTTATGATCCATTTTTTAAGCACTCGCGGCTGTTGAAAAAGTTATACACATTATTTTCCGTTGATTCACACTCTGTTTTGATGTAAAATATAACGGAGAGACTTTACCTTAAGATCTCTCTATTCTATTGATTAGGAGTTACTTTCGATGAACATTGTAGAACAGAATTGGGACCAGATATTAAATAAGATGAAGCTGGAATACTGCTCATCAAACATTTCATATAACACCTGGATCGCGCCCCTGACCGTATATGAAGTTACAGATGCCACTGTATATATCCTTGTGAAATTAAGGGCGAGCCTGGAACATATCGAGGAAAAATATCTTCTTCCTTTTAAAGTATGTATCGCGGAAGTAACAGGGATCGAATATGAAGTTGCTTTTGTGACAGACAGTCAGACTGTCATCCAGGAAAAGAAAGAGAGCATCGTAAAGAAGAATCGCGCCAACTCACTTTTTGAGAAGGCAAACCTGAATCCGAAATATACTTTTGACACCTTTGTCGTAGGAAGCAATAATAACTTTGCACATGCTGCTTCTCTGGCAGTTGCAGAGTCGCCGGGTGAAATCTATAACCCTCTCTTCATCTACGGAGGAGTCGGGCTTGGAAAAACACATCTTATGCATTCCATCGCCCATTTCATCCTTGAAAATGATCCTACAAAACAGGTGCTTTACGTCACCAGCGAGACATTTACGAACGAGCTGATCGACGCTCTGAAATCAGGTAAGACCGGAAGCGAGCTCGCCATGACCAAGTTCCGTGAGAAATACAGGAGCAATGACGTTCTTCTCATCGACGATATCCAGTTTATCATCGGCAAAGAAAGTACACAGGAAGAGTTCTTCCATACATTTAACCATCTGCATGTATCCGGAAAGCAGATCATCATTTCCAGTGATAAGCCTCCGAAAGATATCGAGACGCTGGAAGCCCGCCTCAGGACAAGGTTCGAGTGGGGGCTGATCGCTGATATACAGGCGCCGGACTATGAGACCCGTATGGCCATCCTGAGAAAGAAAGAGGAGATGGACGGCCTTGACCGCTACCATATCCCGGATGACGTCATGCAGTATATCGCAAATAATATCAAATCAAATATCCGTGAGCTTGAGGGATCTTTAAACAAGCTGATCGCGCTCTCAAACCTTGAGAACAAGCCCATCGATATCTCTCTGGCGGCAGAGGCCCTGAAAGATATGATATCTCCGGATAATAACCGTCCGGTCACACCGGAGCTGATCCTGGATATCGTGTCAGATCATTTCAATATCCCGGCCTCTGAGCTGAAAGGGAAGAAGCGGAACGCAGAGATCGTCCTTCCCCGGCAGATCGTAATGTATCTGTGCAGGACCCTTACCGACACACCGTTAAAAGCGATCGGGGCTCTGCTGGGAGGAAAAGATCATGCATCCGTCAACCACGGCGCTAAAAAGATCGAAAATGAGCTTAAGACCGATGAAGCTCTTAATAATACTGTTAATATAATTAAGAAGAAAATCAATCCTATTTAATCTTCAGCTATGTGTATAAGTACATAAATATTATTCCAGCCTGTTGATAACTCTGTAGACAAATTGTGGAATACCCTGTGTATAACAGATGATCCGCTTTTTAACCTGAGAAAGCCTGTGGGATTATTTACACTGTTTCTTCACTCTTTCCCGGAGAGACCAACAGAGTTATCAATACCGGAATCCCTTGATTTCAGCGGGTTTGGAGCAGTTATTAACATATTCACAGCCCCTAATAAGACGGAGGCGGAATTGATATCCTACCATACTGCACAGCGCGCGCCTGCGGAATGTTTTCCACACACACGGAATGATCCACAGACCAGAAGCTGTATGCATCACACATTGAAGCGACAACAAAGAAAGGAGATACATTCACATGAAGATCATCTGTACAAAAAGCAATCTGTCAAAAGGAGTCAGTGTCGTATCCAAGGCAGTGCCGTCCAAAACGACAATGCCCATCCTGGAATGTATACTGATCGATGCATCTACCGATGTGATCAAACTGACAGCTAATGATATGGAACTCGGGATCGAGACATCGATAGACGGAGAGATCGTTGAGAGAGGTATCATCGCATTAAATGCAAAGATTTTTTCAGAAATCGTAAGAAAGCTGCCTGATAATGAGATCGTGATAGAGACTCAGGGAGACAGCCAGGTCCTGATCACATGCGAGAAAGCGAAATTTAATATTGCCGCACAGCCGGGAGATGAATTTTCGTATCTGCCTGCTGTAGAGAAAGACGACTTTATCACGGTATCTGAATTTACCCTCAAGGAAGTGATCCGCCAGACGATCTTCTCGATCGCGGACAGTGATACGAACAAGATGATGACAGGCGAGCTCTTCGAGATCGAGGACAATATCCTGAAAGTGGTATCTCTTGACGGACACAGGATCTCGATCCGTAAGATCGAACTGAAAGACACCTATTCGCCGAAGAAAGTGATCGTACCGGGCAAGACGCTTCAGGAGATCAGCAAGATCATCGGAGGAGAGGCGGAAGCGGATGTGGATATCTCATTTACGAGAAATCATATCGTGTTTGAATTTGACCGGACCGTTGTCGTATCCAGGCTGATCGAGGGAGAATATTTCAGAATCGACCAGATGCTCTCAAGCGATTATGAGACAAAAGTAAGGATCAATAAGAGAGAGCTCCTGGATTGTATCGACAGGGCGACACTGCTGATCAAAGAAGGGGATAAGAAGCCAATCATCATCGATATCAGGGACGAGTCCATGGAGTTTAAGATCAAATCCCAGATCGGATCTATGGATGAGGAGATCATGTGTATCAAAGAGGGAAAAGACCTTCTGATCGGATTCAACCCGAAGTTCCTGATCGATGCGCTGCGTGTGATCGATGACGAAGAAGTGGATCTGTATTTCATGAATGCAAAAGCACCGCTGTTTATCAAGGACGAGGACCAGAGCTATATCTATCTGATCCTTCCTGTAAACTTTAATGCGGCAGTATAGAGGAGAAGTATATGGAACGTTTTAAGTTGAGAGCCGGAGAAGAATTCATCCGGCTCGGACAGGTTTTAAAAGCAGTGGGATATGTCGAGTCCGGAGCAGAGGCAAAAGAAGTCATACAGGACGGTCTGGTCACTGTGAATGGAGAAACAGAGACCAGACGGGGAAGAAAGCTCCATCCGGGGGATATCGCGTCCTACAAAGGCAGAGAGATAGAGATTTGCTGATCCATACATTGAAAAAAGTATAAAAAAAGTGTAAAATAGATTAGATGGGAAAGTTATGGTAATCAAATCTTTAAAGCTGAAAAATTACAGAAATTACGATCTGCTGGATTTAAATTTTGATCCGAATACCAATATTCTGTATGGAGACAATGCACAGGGAAAGACCAATATCCTGGAGGCGTTATATCTGTCCGGCACAACGAAATCACACAGAGGGACAAAGGACAGAGATATCATACAGTTTGGCTATGATGAATCCCATATAGAGACAATCGTAGAGAAGAGAGGGATCTGTTTTCAGATCGATATGCATCTGAAAAAGAACAGCCCCAAGGGAATCGCGATCGATAAGATTCCGATTCGGAAAGCGGGAGAGCTGTTCGGTATCGTCCACTTCGTATTTTTCTCCCCGGAAGATCTGAATATCATCAAAGAAGGACCTGCAGGGAGAAGGCGGTTTATTGATCTTGAATTGTCTCAGCTTGATAAAATATATCTCAGTAACCTTTCAAACTATAATCGCATCATCAATCAAAGAAATTCCTTGCTCAAAGATCTATACGGACAGAAGAACCTGATGGATACTCTGGATATATGGGATATGCAGCTGGCTGCATATGGGACGAAGGTTCTGGAAGCAAGAAAAAATTTCATAAAACAGGTGAATGAAATAATCTCCGGGATTCATTTTAAACTGACCGGGGGAAAAGAAAGGATCTCCATTTCTTATGAGGCGAGTAATGGAAATATGTCTCTGGAAGAGGCGTTAAAGCGCTACAGGGAAAGAGATATGAGGATGAAGAGCACCACAGTAGGTCCTCACAGAGATGATATCTGTTTTACCACGGACAGCGGGCTGGATGTAAGGAGATTCGGCTCCCAGGGACAACAGAGAACTGCGGCGCTGTCGCTGAAAATGTCAGAGATAGAACTGGTAAAACAGGTGATAAAGGATACCCCTGTCCTGCTGCTTGACGATGTATTGTCTGAACTGGACAAACATCGGCAAAACTATTTACTGGACAGTATTAACAACATACAGACGATAATTACATGCACCGGGCTTGATGAATTTGTAAATCACAGATTTTCGATAAACAAGATATTCCACATCAGGAACGGCCATGCAGTAAATGCAAATTAGGAGGTTATTAAATGGGTGCATCAAGTACAGAATTTGACGCTGAATATGGAGCGGATCAGATCCAGATACTGGAAGGTCTGGAAGCGGTAAGAAAAAGACCCGGTATGTATATCGGCAGTACTTCTACGCGGGGACTTCATCATCTGGTATATGAAATCGTGGACAATTCAGTGGATGAGGCACTGGCGGGATACTGTGACGAGATACAGGTGGATATTAATAAAGACGGTTCCGTCACAGTGAGTGATAACGGAAGAGGTATCCCTGTCGGGATCAACCATAAAGCAGGGCTTCCTGCAGTTGAGGTCGTATTTACAGTGCTCCATGCCGGCGGAAAATTCGGCGGCGGAGGATACAAAGTATCCGGCGGCCTGCACGGCGTAGGTGCATCTGTCGTAAATGCCCTCTCCGAATGGCTGGAAGTGGAGATCTATCACGAGGGACAGGTATATAAGCAGCGGTATGAAAGAGGAAAAGTCTGCTATAAACTGAAAGTCGTCGGCGAATGCGAGCCGGAGCGGACAGGTACAAAGGTCACGTTCTATCCGGATGCGGAAATATTTGACGATATTATATTTGACTATGATACGCTGAAACAGCGTTTCAGGGAAATGGCATTCCTTACCAAGGGGCTCAGGATCGTATTAAGAGACTGGAGAGGCGAGGAGCTGCACGAGCATACGTTCCACTATGAGGGCGGCATAAAAGAATTCGTCACATACCTTAACAGAAGCAAGACTCCGCTCTATGAGCAGATCATCTACTGCGAAGGCTTCAAGGATGGAGTTGCGGTTGAAGTGGCGATGCAGCACAACGATTCCTACAGTGACAATACCTATGGATTCGTAAATAATATTACGACTCCGGAGGGCGGAACACATGTAGAAGGATTCAGAACCGCTCTGACCAAGACTTTTAACGACTATGCGAGAAAGAATAAACTTATCAAAGACAACGAAAAACTTGCCGGAGAGGATATAAGAGAAGGTCTGACTGCGATCATCAGCGTCAAGATCGAGAATCCTCAGTTCGAGGGACAGACAAAGCAGAAGCTGGGAAACAGCGAGGCAAGAGGGGCTGTGCTCGGTGTGATGAGTAGCCAGCTGGAGATATTCCTTGAGCAGAATCCGAACGTGGCAAAGATCATCGTAGAAAAATCTGTACTGTCACAGAGAGCAAGAGAAGCGGCGAGAAAAGCAAGAGATCTGACAAGAAGGAAATCAGCCCTTGACTCTACATCACTTCCGGGAAAACTTGCAGACTGCTCTGACAAGAATCCGGAAAACTGCGAGATCTACATCGTAGAGGGAGATTCCGCCGGCGGATCCGCAAAGACGGCACGTGACCGCGCGACCCAGGCGATCCTTCCGCTGCGGGGCAAGATCCTCAATGTAGAGAAAGCACGCCTTGATAAGATCTACGGCAATGCCGAGATCAAGGCGATGATCACGGCATTCGGAACAGGAATCCATGATGATTTTGATATCAGCAAACTCAGATACCATAAGATCATCATTATGACAGATGCCGATGTGGACGGCGCCCATATCAGTACTCTATTATTAACATTCCTTTATCGGTTTATGCCTGATCTGATCAAAGAAGGATATGTATATCTTGCGCAGCCGCCGCTGTATAAGCTGGAGAAGAATAAAAAAGTATGGTATGCATACAGCGATGAAGAACTGAACCAGATACTTTTGGAAGTGGGACGAGACAGCAATAATAAGATCCAGCGTTATAAAGGACTGGGAGAGATGGATGCCGAGCAGCTCTGGGAGACAACCATGGATCCGGAGCACAGGATCCTCCTGAAAGTAACAATGGACGAAGAGACATCCTCCGAACTGGATCTCACATTTACAACCCTCATGGGAGACAAAGTAGAACCACGGCGTGAATTTATCGAAGAAAATGCGAAGTACGTCAGCAACTTGGATGTATAGCGATTAACAGCGACCGGCTCTGTGGACGCTATGGGACAGAAAGCAAGTTTACTTGCTTGTCTGGCACAGAGTGGGCACAGGGGCTGGCATTGGGAATGCCAGCCCAGTGAAAAAACCGCAGGTTTTTGAACTGGAGAGCCGGGAGCGGAAGAAGTCAATAACTCATAAAGGAGACAAACTATGGAAGATAATATTTTTGATAAAGTTCACGAGGTTGACCTGAAGAAGACGATGGAGAAGTCCTACATCGACTATGCCATGAGCGTTATCGCGTCCCGTGCTCTTCCGGATGTAAGAGACGGGCTTAAACCTGTGCAGAGACGTATCCTTTACTCCATGATCGAACTGAACAACGGCCCCGACAAACCGCACCGTAAATGTGCGCGTATCGTCGGCGATACGATGGGTAAATATCATCCCCATGGAGACAGTTCCATCTACGGAGCTCTTGTAAATCTCGCACAGGAGTGGTCTACAAGATATCCGCTCGTAGACGGCCATGGAAACTTCGGTTCCGTGGACGGCGACGGCGCGGCTGCCATGCGATACACAGAGGCGCGTCTGAGTAAGATATCCATGGAGATGACGGCGGATATCAATAAGGATACGGTTGACTTCACACCGAACTTCGACGAGACAGAGAAAGAACCGACCGTACTCCCGTCAAGATTTCCGAATCTTCTCGTGAACGGTACATCCGGTATCGCGGTCGGAATGGCGACGAATATACCTCCCCACAATCTGAGGGAAGTGATCGCCGCGGTAGTTAAGATCATTGACGATCAGATCGACGAAAACGGCGAGACTACGATCGAAGATATCCTTAAGATCGTGAAAGGTCCGGATTTCCCGACAGGTGCGGAGATCCTCGGGACAAGAGGGATCGAAGAGGCATACCGGACAGGCCGCGGTAAGATCAGGGTTCGTTCGGTGACCAATATCGAGCCGATGGCAAACGGCAAGAACAGGATCATTGTGACGGAACTCCCGTTCATGGTCAACAAGGCAAGGCTGATCGAGAAGATCGCGGAGCTGGTAAGAGATAAGAAGATAGACGGGATCACGGACTTGAGCGACCAGTCCAGCCGCGAGGGAATGAGGATCTGCATTGAGCTGAGAAGAGACGTGAATCCGAATGTCATTCTGAACCAGCTTTACAAGCATACGCAGCTTCAGGATACGTTCGGCGTGATCATGCTCGCACTGGTAAACGGCGAGCCGAAAGTAATGAATCTTCTTGATATGCTACAGTATTATCTCCAGCATCAGGAAGAGGTCGTAACCCGCAGGACCAGATATGATCTTAACAAAGCGGAAGAGAGAGCACACATTTTACAGGGATTGTTGATTGCCCTCGACAACATAGACGAAGTGATCCGTATCATCCGAGGATCTAAGACGGTCCAGATCGCGAAAGCAGAATTGATGGAGCGCTTCGACCTTTCCGATGTGCAGGCGCAGGCTATCGTAGATATGAGGCTGCGTGCTCTGACGGGTCTGGAACGAGAGAAGATCGAGGCCGAGTATGCAGAGCTGATGAAGAAGATCGAAGAATATAAGGCAATCCTCGCGGACAGGAAACTTCTTCTCGGCGTTATCAAAAAGGAAATCCTTGTCATCTCCGAAAAATACGGAGACGAGAGAAGAACACATATCGGTTATGACGAATTTGACATCTCAATGGAAGATCTGATCCCGAGAGAGAATGTTGTCATAACAATGACAAATCTCGGATATATCAAGCGTATGAGCATGGATACCTTTAAGAGCCAGAACAGGGGCGGCAAAGGAATCAAAGGAATGCAGACTCTTGAGGAAGATTATATCAGAGAACTGTTCGTCACAACGACACACCATTATATCATGTTCTTTACAAATACAGGACGTGTATACAGGCTGAAAGGGTACGAGATACCGGAGGCCGGAAGAACTGCCAGAGGAACTGCGATCATCAACCTGCTGCAGCTTATGCCGGAAGAAAAGATCACAGCCATGATCCCGATCAAGGAATACGAAGAAGGCAAATACCTGTTTATGGCAACCGAGAAAGGGCTCGTGAAGAAGACCCCGATCAAGGAATATGCAAATGTGAGAAAGACAGGTCTTGCAGCTATCGTTCTCCGTGAGGATGACAGACTGATCGAGGTAAAAGTAACCGATGATGACCAGGATATCCTTCTCGTGACAAAATACGGACAGTGCATCAGATTCCATGAGACAGATGTGCGCTCAACCGGAAGAGTTTCCATGGGTGTGAGAGGCATGAACTTAGGTGATAATGACGTTGTCATCGGTATGCAGATCAGCAGCCAGGGCAAAGATCTTCTGATCGTGTCTGAAAAAGGTATGGGCAAACGCACAGATATGGGTGAATTCACAAGACAGAACCGCGGCGGTAAAGGTGTGAAATGCTATAAGATCACCGAGAAGACCGGAAATGTAGTCGGCATGAAAGCCGTGGATGATGACAGTGAGATCATGATCATCAATACAGAGGGGATCATCATCCGTATGAAATGCGAGGACATTTCCGTATATGGAAGGATAACTTCCGGAGTGAAACTGATAAATTTACCTGAAAATGACAAAGTTGCAAGCGTGGCTAAAGTAAGAAAAGCTTCGGCTGAGATCGACGGTGAACAGGTAGAGATAAAAGAAGAGACAGAGGAAGAGTCCGAAAAATAAAAAGAAGTAGTTATAAGAAAATATAAAAATAAAAAGACTGCCTTGTGGCGCAAAGATAAGGGGGAAAACTCCTGTGCGGCGCAGGGCAGTTTTTTTGCCATAAATTATTGCATTGTATTGATGTTTCGAAAATATAAGATATAATGTTTATACGTGACATACTGCATATAAGGAATCAAATAATAAATCTAAGTATACTCTTTTTTAAATCATGGCTGTTTCAGCCAAATAACACATTGTAAAAGAAAAAATAAGATATTATAATCAAAGGAGAAATATATGGAAGATACAAGAAAACTGAATATGCGGATGAAAGATGCAGAGGATGATGTAAATCCACTTCAGAACATGAATCTGATGGATGATTTTCTATTTGACGTAGCGACGGTAGATCTGGAGACATGTAAGATTATTATAGAGCTGTCTTTGGGAATAATGATTAAAAAGATCCGGTGGAAAGAGGGACAGAAAGTCGTACATAATATGCCGGGAAAGCGTGGAATCCGAATGGATTTTTATGTTGAAGATGATAAGGGACAGGTCTTTGATGTCGAGATGCAGAAACGGAATCAGGGAAATATTCCAAAAAGAACAAGATTTTATCAGGCTCTTATTGATACTCCGATGTTAAAGAGCGGCGAGCGTGGATTTGATAATCTGAAACCTGCCTATATTATTGTAATCTGCGGATTTGACCAGTATGGATATGGAAAGTACAGATATACCTTTGAAAACCGCTGTAAAGAAATTCCGGATCTTACTATGGGCGATGAATGTACAAAGATCATCCTTAATACAAAGGGAACGAATGATGACGAGGTAGAGAAATCATTGGTAGATTTTCTTCATTATGTTGATCACAGTTCAGAGGAAAATGTTCCGGATGACTGCGATGAGCGTCTGAAACATCTGCATAAAAAGATTTATGAGATTAAGTCAAATGAACAGATGGGAGTGAGTTATATGAAGATGGAAGAAAGGGACAGGTTATTAGTAGAAACAGGAGAGATAATGGGAATCGTATCAATTGTACGAAAAATCATGGAAAAAGAAGAGAGTAATGATAAAGTTGCAAGTATCCTTAATAATATTGGAATTGAAGATCAATATATAGAAAAAGCAATCAAAGCTGTTACAGAATATAGAGATAGATCAGATCAGGACATTGCTGAGATGATATTGTATAATGAAGTTTGATGGTCGATCAACTAAAAAGAGCGGCATGGTATCAGAAAAGTATCATGCCGCTCTTTTTAGTTGGAAATATTGAAAAACAATCTTAATATATCGAAAAACGATAAAAATATATTGACAAATAATATCAACACACCATATAATACACTCAGATAACAGATTATGTAAATCTTTAATTAAAGGAGATGTCATTATGGATCAGAAAAGGATCGTCATATTTACAAAGTACCTGTTGGATTTCATGTTCTACTCAGGTATCTTTGTCGCAGTGTCGCTGCCCTATACTATGAAACTTGCGGGAAGATATTATTCCGCAGATATTGCAGAACACTATATATCCATGCTGATCATCTTTTTCCTGTCCGGAGTCTGCGGGCTTATCATTGTATGGCGGCTGAAAAAGATGATAACTACGGTTTTAGATAGAAACTGCTTTGTGGACAGCAATACGAAAAGCCTGAAAGTAATGGGAAAATCTGCATTTGTCATAGCAGTGCTCTTTCTTATCAAGGTATTTATCCTTCCGACGCCTGCCACATTTATCATCGTTCTCACATTTTTTATCGCGGGGATATTCAGCCATGTGCTGAGTCTCGTATTTTCCGAGGCGGTACGGTATAAGGAAGAGAATGATCTGACGATATAGGAGGAAACGAAAATGGCGATCGTAGTGAATCTTGATGTCATGATGGCTAAGAGAAAAATGAGTGTGACGGAGCTGGCAAATAAAGTGGATATTACCATGGCAAATCTGTCTATATTAAAGAATAACAAGGCGAAAGCAGTGAGGTTTACCACACTGGATGCGATATGCAGGGCTCTTGACTGTCAGCCGGGGGATATCATTGAATATGTAGAAGATTAACATTTATCGGGAATGGAGCAGGGATAGAGCGTTGTGTGTAAGAGATAAAGGAGGATGAAAATGGATAGCATTTTTCTTCAGAGGATGAGAGAAAACCGCAGATGGTTCCTCATTATGAGTCTGATCTACGGGGCATTATTCACATTCTGTCTGTACCGCAATCTTTCGGGGATAACATTTCCTGTGATAACAGCGGTTTCACTCTGGTTTTCCGTACTTTTCCTCAGAAAAGCCGGGATAAATTTTCAGAAAGGCACTTTAAGGTATTTCGCGGGGATCCTTCTGCTCGGGATATCCACAGTGCTGACGGACAGCGGATTCTTTCACTTTTTCAACAGTGTGGGGATCGTCCTTCTCTTTATGATGGGGATGGCACATCAGCTATATAAAGACAGTGAATGGGGATTTACCGAGTATGTGAAAAAGTTTTTCAACATGCTGTGGACATGGATCATATCTGTGGGGGAACTTTTCCGCAGGAGAGGGAAAACTTCCGGGGCAGGAGATGATGGTGATGCGGCCGGGGGATCAGCGGAGCGCGCAGAGGCTGATGCGAAAGACAATACCGGTGCCCGGAAAATGAAATGGAAGAATGCCGGTCCCATACTGCTGGGAATAGCAGCGGCATTGCTTATGCTCATCATCGTACTGCCTCTGCTCATGATGTCAGATGAGATCTTTTTACAGATTTTCAACAGACTTTTTCGGTTCCTCAATCCGTTCCGTTTTATGAGGAATATTGATTTCGGAAATATGATCGGTATCGTCTTCACATTCCTGTTCGGTACGGCTTCTCTGTATGCATTTTTTGCAGGATTGTTCAAAATGAACCTGGGCGGGACAGATGTGAAAAAAGCGGGAAGTTCCAATTATATCACGGGGATAACTTTTACCGGGATCATGGCGGCGGTATATGTATTATACTCGGGGATCCAGATATTGTTTCTGTTTCTCAGACTGGATTCCGGACTGCCGGAGGGAGTCACTTATTCACAGTATGCACATCAGGGATTCTGGCAGCTGTTATTTGTCAGCATTATCAATTTCGTGACTGTACTTGTATGTGCAAAAATATTTGCGGATAACAGAGTCCTGAAGATCCTGCTCACTGTAATTTCCGTATGCACCTGTATCATGATCCTTTCAGCGGCGTACCGCATGGTGCTTTATGTAAGAGAATATGATCTCAGTTTTCTGAGAGTGCTGGTGCTCTGGTTCCTTGCAGTACTTATGGTCATCTTTTTCGGAGTGATCTACAGTATCTTCAAAAAGGAGTTCATGCTGTTCCGCTATATCACTGCGGTTGTGTCTGTCTGCTATATCCTGTTCTCTTTTGGTCGTCCGGACGCCCTGATCGCACGGTATAATATCCAAAATGCACAGGGGACGGAAGAAACGGATCTGTATTATCTGATGTATGGACTGTCAGAGGATGCGGCAGGCGAAATTGCCCGCATCGATGTCCGAGATATAAAAGACAGCGGCATAGCGACAGATGTGGAGAATTATTTTAAGGCGATAACCGGAGAAAATCAGAGAATGTCTCTGCGTGAGTGGAATTATTCCCGCGCAGCGGCAGGAAAAGCCGCGGAAGAATGGCTTTCAGACAGAGAATAAATTACCGGGATCCGGAATATACTGTATCAGGATGTATCACTGACGGGGCGGAGATCATTGCAGTGGTATAGAGATGACGGGAAAGGGTGCGGATCATTTGGGAAAGAAGATCATATCGGCCGCGGTACAATTTTTTATACGGGCAGTCGTGGGAATGGCTCTGATATTTTTTATAAATCAGTATGTGATCCCGCCTGATTCTTCAATTAATGTGGGAATGAACGCGGTATCCTTTTTGACATCCGGAACCCTTGGAATTCCGGGCGTCGGGCTACTTTACGGGATCATGTGCTATCAGATTTTGTGAGTTTTTTACAAAAATCGGCGGATTTTATTTTGGCTCTGGACAAATTAAAATCCGCCGTTTATAATGCGTCTTACACAACAGGGATCCACCTGATGTCACACCGGCTTTTGAGGGAAAGCACACGGTGTCAATAAGCCGGATCTAGGGAAATCCGGCAGTCATTATCTTTATTCGTGCTGCAAGAGCTCGCGGCAAAATTCAGATTATGTCAGAAGAAAAAAGAAGAAATGTATCAGGCAGTTTTGTAGTCTGTGATGAGCAGGAGGATTACATCGAACATCTTTTTGCGATCCTGTCGGAACAGCTCTCTGGAGAGTATCAGTTCCATCTTTTTCACGACCCTGCAAAAATGCTGGAATTTATGGAGACGGAAGAGACAGAGGCACTGCTGATCGGCGAGGAATACAGGGATAAGATCGACGATCTGTCTAATGTACCGAGGATTTTTGTACTTACAGATATCATGAAAGATCATCCGGAAGATGATATGATCCCTGTATTCCGCTACCAGTCTGCAAGCCAGATCTTAGAACAGATCCGGCACGGGAGTAAGATCTTTGACAGGCGTTTCTCCGTGCAGAAAAAGGGAAGAAAACGGATCCGGGATGAGCCGGAAGCTGTGAAAGTGCAGGAGAAGACCAGAAGTATGTCTCCGAAGGTCAGTCTGCAGACGCGCGGTCTGATCGGCGTGTATTCACCCGTGCACAGGATCGGCAAGACAAGATTTGCCCTGAGGCTGGGCGAGAAGCTCTCAGAACAGATCCCGGTATTATACCTCAATCTGGAGGGATATGCAGGAGGCAGTTATTATTTCCCGGAGGAGACAGAACAGGACCTGGGGGATCTGATCTACTGTATGAAGCAGGAGAGGACAGATCACGGGTTAAAGATCAGTTCTATGACAGGACATCTGGGAGGGATGGATTATATCATGCCCATGGAAAATGAGCTGGATCTCAGGTCAGTCAGAGGCGGGGAATGGATCAGCCTGTTCGACCAGATCCTTGAAAAGTGTATTTATGAAGCGGTCATTCTGGATCTGGGAGACTGTATCGACGGACTTTATGATATCCTGCAAAAATGCTCAAGGATCTACACTCCCTATATCCGGGAAGGCGCGGCTATGGCCAAGCTGGAGCAATATGAGAAAAACCTGCGGACAACAGGATATGGCGATATCCTGGCCCGCACAGTGAAAAAGCAGATGCAAAGAAAACGTCATGATACGGAAAGGGCGGAGACAGAGTAATGATAAAGTCAGAACTGCTGTATGAAAAGGTGATGCTCCGTCTGGACATGACAAGGGAGACCGGGGAGGAGGAGCTTCAGGAGATCATCCTTGCAGTCATCGAAGAAGCGGCGGAAGAGGAATTTCTGCCGCTGAGCGAGAAGATCCGGATCAGCCGGGAATTGTTCAATGCGTTCCGCCGGCTGGATATCCTGCAGGATCTGATTGAGGATGATTCCATAACAGAGATCATGGTGAACGGGACGGAGAATATTTTCTATGAGAAAGGCGGAAGGCTGTACCGTACGGACAGACACTTTATCTCGGAAGAGCGGCTCTGTGATGTCATCCAGCAGATCGTAGGGGAGACAAACCGGTATGTGAATGAATCTTCCCCTGTCGTAGATGCCAGGCTGAGAGACGGCTCCCGTGTCAATGTAGTATTAAAACCGGTTGCCGTGAACGGCCCGATCATGACGATCCGGAAATTCCCGTCAGAAGCGATCACGATGGAGCAGCTTATCCGGATGGGGAGCCTTACGAGAGAGGCTGCGGAGTTCATCCGGCGGCTCGTGGAAGCCAAATATAACATCTTTGTGAGCGGCGGGACCGGAGCGGGGAAGACGACGTTCCTCAATGCGATGTCGGATTATATCCCGAAGGAAGAGCGGATCATAACCATCGAGGATAATGCCGAATTACAGATACAGGGTGTGGACAATCTTGTGCGTCTGGAGGCCAGAGGCGCCAACCTGGAAGGGGAAGGCGCGGTCACGATCCGGGATCTGATCCGTTCGGCTCTCAGGATGAGGCCGGACCGGATCATTGTCGGGGAAGTAAGGGGAGAGGAGACCGTGGATATGATATCTTCCGCAATGCTGAACGGACACAGCGGATCTATGTCTACCGGACATGCCAACAACCCGGCGGATATGCTCCACAGACTTGAGACTATGATGATGATGGGGATCGACCTTCCGCTCCAGGCCATCCAGAGACAGATCGCGTCCGCGCTGGATGTCATCATCCATCTGGGAAGGCTTCGGGATAAGAGCAGGAGAGTCCTTAAGATCGAAGAAGTACTTGACTGCAGGGACGGGAGGATCAGGACAGAGACATTGTATGAATTCAGAGAGGAGGGGATGAAAGATGAAAAGATTGAAGGAAGCCTTGTGAAAGATGGCGAGATCCAAAACAGAGAGAAGCTCGTGGCTGCAGGATATAACGAAGTCTGAGTATATCCTCGGTGTGATCAGGACGACAGGTATCTACCTGCTGATATTATATGTTTTTTACGGTACATTTGCGGCAGCCCCATTTCTGCTCCCGGTGTGGTTTCTGTATATGAGAGACTGGATCGCAGATACAGCAAGAAAGAAAGAGCAGCAGTTCAGATCGCAGTTCCGTGACAGTATCCAGGAGATGTCGGCAGTGCTGAAAGCGGGATACTCTGTAGAAAATGCGATCCGTGAAGTGGGAAAGGAACTGATCACTCTGTATGAGAAAGACGCCAGGATCAGAAAGGAATATGACAGGATGACACATCAGCTTGATCTGAAAATGCCGGCGGCTGAAGTGCTCGAGCAATTTGCGGAGCGCACGGGACAGGAAGATGTAGAAGACTTCGTCAATGTCTTTGCAGCGGCAAAGAAAAGCGGCGGGGACAGCATCACGATCATAAGGAATGCAGTCCGGATCATCAGCGGGAAGATCGATACGGAAAAAGAGATCCAGACGATGATCGCTTCGAATAAGCTGGAATTCGAGATCATGTGCGCAGTCCCATTCGTGATCATCCTTTATATGAAGATGACATTCGGGGACTTCCTGAATGTACTGTACGGAAATATGGCGGGGGTGATCGTTATGACAGTCTGTCTGTGTGTCTATATTGCAGCCTATTGTATCGGAAGAAGGATCATCCGGATCGAAGTATGATCAAAGGAGCAGAAATGAAATGGAAAAGGATAAAGAAGACCATCAGAGAGAATCCGGTTTATTTAAAGGCAGGGATCCTGGCGGCTGCGGCTGTGATCTGTTTCGTATGTTTATACATATGGGATAACAGCAGGGAGATCCGGACAAATGAAAATGGGGAAAAGATTCTTGAGAGAGAGGAAAACGGAGAAGACCAGACCCGCGGGATGAAAGTCCGGATCGGAGATAAAGAAGAGGAGATAGATGTATCCGTTTCCGGACGAAAGTATAATGCTGAAGAATTAAAAAAAGCATTCACAGATGCCGGAGATAAGCTTGAGACACTGATCCTCGGAGAAAATGAAAGTCTTGATGAAGTGAGATCAGATCTTGACCTGATCACCGAGATCCCCGGTACGGGAATCGCAGTTTCGTGGCAGCCGGACCGTTATGACGTGATCGACAGCCGGGGCTGCATCCAGGAGGATGCCCTGACTGAGGATGGGGCTGTCGTCAAGCTGACTGCCGTACTGTCATATGAAGGTGAGAAAGCATCCCATGAATTCTATATTAAGGTATTCCCGCCGGTCCTAAACAGTGAGGAACAGCTGATGGAAGATGTTGAGAGCAGTGTCGTCCGGGCGGATGAAGAGACCAGAACAGAAAATTATATGGTGCTGCCTGATCAGGTAAACGGGGAAAAGATCCAGTGGGACTACGGGACAGAGACAAGGGCAGCCGCGGTCCTCATCCTGGGGAGCGGAGCAGCAGTTATGCTGATCGTGTCGGACGGACAGAGAAAAAAGGAAGAAGAGAAAAAGCAGGTCCGACAGATGAAGCTGGATTATCCGAAGATCGTAAACAAATTTAATCTGTATATACGTGCAGGTATGACCATAAGGCGGGCGTGGTTTATGATCGCCTGGGATTATGAAAAGAAGCAGTCAGGAAAAGAAGGAAGAAAGGCGTACGACGAGATGGTATACGCCATGCACCAGATAAGCGGAGGCATACCGGAAGGCGAGTGTTACGAGAAATACGGCATGCGCTGCAATGTATCTTCCTACAGAAAGTTCGGCGCCCTGCTTGCCCAGAATCTGAGAAAAGGTTCGGGAGGACTCACGGAGATACTCGGACGTGAAGCGGAAGAAGCATTTGAAGACAGGAAGAATCTGGCGAAGAAACTCGGAGAAGAAGCCGGGACAAAACTGATGATCCCGATGTTCCTTATGCTGGTCATCGTGTTTGCAATCGTAATCATCCCGGCGTTCTTCTCCATCCAGATATAGAAAAGGAGGAAATGGCATTGAAAACAATTGTAACAAGATCGAAACAGAAATTAAGGTCAGTCAAAGACAAATGGAAAGAAATCTATATGAGGCACCGATATCTGTCGGGGATCACAGTGATCGAGCTTGTCCTCATCCTTGTCATAGTGATCGCTCTGCTGCTTATCTTCAAAAATCAGCTCATCGATCTGATCAATACGATATTCGATAAGATCGTATCGGAGAGTTCCGGGATCTGACGTAACAGTTCGGCTAGATGACCGAACTGTTACAATCGCAAATATAGATAAGAGAGGAAGCGGCTATGAAGAAAGCGGAGATCACGGCATTCCTGAGTCTCGTTTTTATACTTACGATATCTTTTGTTCTGGGAATCCTTGAGATTTCCGTGATACATACGACGAAGAACCTGAACCGACTTACGGCGGACAGGGCGGTGTTCTCGGTGTTTGGAGAATATCACAGAAAACTCCTGGAAGACTATCATGTATTTGCTATAGAGGGGAGTTACGGGACGGGAGGATACAGTGAAGACAAGCTGACTGGAAGGATGCAGTATTACGGCACTGCCGGCATGGAACAGGAGATCACGGGGATCCAGTATCTGACGGATCTGAACGGCCAGGCGTTCCGAGAGCAGGCGCTCCAGTATATGGAGGAGAGGTACGGACTTTCACTTATCCGTGATTTTACCGGTCTTACTTCCCAGTGGGAAGAGCAGGCGATACAGGGACAAGATATGGAAGAGACAGAAGGAAGTATACTTGATCAGGTGAATGACCTGATGGAAAGTGCACAGTCTTCCGGAGAAGGCGGCGGAGCTGATCCGGAGGGAAATCCGGGCACGGACTCTGCGGGACCGGGAACAGATGTGAGCGCATCGGATCCGGCAGGGATGGAAGATCTGACGGAAGGCGGACCGTTTACCTGCATCGAAGAGATTGAAAAGTCGGGGATCCTTTCTGTAGTAATGCCGAAAGATATGGAACTTTCCGGTCTGGAGATAGATCCTGATACGCAGCCGTCCACCAGAAGCCTGAATACCGGAAGAGGAACATTTCCGGTCAGACAGGGAACGAACGGGATAGAGGAAAAGCTGCTCTTTAATGAATATGTGCTGAAAAACTTTTCCAGTGCCGTGCCGGATGAAGGGGGCAGCGGAAATACAGGAGAAAACACGGAAGCGGGAAGCCGTTCTCTTGCATATGAGGCGGAATACATACTCGAGGGGAAGTCTTCTGATAAGGAAAATCTGGAATCATTTCTGATGAAACTGTTCCTGGTGCGTATGGCGCTGAATTACGTCTATCTCATGGGAGACTCGGCAAAGCAGGCGGAAGTATCGGCTCTTGCCGTTGCCGTGACCACTGCTCTCTTGATCCCGGAGGCAGCGGAAGTGCTGAAACAGCTGATCCTTCTGGCATGGGCTGCCGGTGAAAGCGTGGTCGATATCCGGGTGCTGCTTTCCGGCAGCAGGACGGCTCTTATGAAAACGTCTGATACATGGCAGCTTCCGCTTTCATCTCTGCTGACGCTGGGGAGAGGAACAGAGCAGATTGACGGTTCTGACGTATCCGGTGGGATCACATACAAAGATTATCTGAGAATGTTCCTCTTTCTGAAAGATCCGGACGAAATAACCATGCGTGTACTGGACCGGGTCGAAGAGAATATAAAGCTGGAATATGGTATGGAATGGTTCAGGACCGATCAGTGTATCACAAAAATTGAGACGAAGAATACGTCAGAGATCTTAGGCGGGATCACGTATACATTTCCGGTCTATTTCGGATATGAATGACCGGTATCATCCCCGGTACAGATGCCCTTTCATCCAACGCATTCCCTCATGCGTATCCCAAAGAAACTATCAAATATATGCCCATAAGAAAGGAAAAAAATCGGCGCGATGACGATACATACGAATAGAGATAACATCCTGATGAAACCGGAAAGGGCATCTGTACCGGGGATGAGAAATAAGAAGAAAAAGGCGAAAAAGACGGAGAAAAAGGAAAAGACGAGGAAGAAAGATCAGTACAGGCAGCGCGGCAGTGTTACGATAGAAGCCTCTTTCGGCATACCGCTCTTCTTATTTGCCGCGCTGTGTCTGATCTGGCTGATCGAGATACAGAGTATCCGGATCAGTATTACAAATGCAGCTCAGAATGCAGCAAAGAGTGCGGCGGAGGATACGGCAGTCATCCCGGTACTCAATACAGTAAAATTAAAATCAGATATCGTCTCCCTGATCGGGGAAGACAGGATCAGCAGGAGCATCCTAAAAGACGGAAGTGCAGGGATATCCTGTTGGAAGTCTTACGTATCACCCACGACGGGAGAGATGAACATAACAGTAAATTATAAGATCATGATACCTCTGCCGGTCATGGGCAGTCCTTCCGCTGAGCTTGAAGAGTCGTTTAAACTCAGTTCCTGGACAGGATATCAGGACGGTGGTATGGGAGGAGAGGGATCAGATATCGTCTATATGACAGATAACGGGGCTGTTTATCATGAGGATTATAACTGCTCCTATCTCCGGCTGTCCATCCGATATGTTCCGTATGAGGAGCTGGACGGGATAAGAAATGAAAGCGGAGGGAAATATCATGCCTGTGATAAGTGTGTGATCGGACCGGCTATGACAGGTGTATATATCACAGACAGCGGGACAAAGTATCACAATTCATTGAACTGCAGCGGATTGAAACGCACGATCCATGCAGTCGAGAGATCAGAGACAGGAGGTGTTGGAGGATGTTCCAGGTGTTCGGGACACAGCGGATGACCGGAACGATCGCGGATTTTATAGTGGGAAACAGGTGGATCCTGTGCCAGCTATTGTTTGCTGTATATATGATCGTTCTCACGGTCATGGATATAAAGTGGAAAAAATTAAGTCTCGCAGTGCTGCTGTTGGGAGCTGTCTTTTTAGCTGCAGGATTTTTATGCGGGAGAGATATCCATATGATAGTACTGGCGGCGGGGGCGGGCGTAGGGATTGTTTTTCTTATCGTCAGTAAAGTGACAGAAGAGGCGTTCGGATACGGGGACAGTATCCTGATCCTGATCATGGGAGGATTTCTCGGATTCTGGAATATCCTTTCCCTGCTTGTCGCGGCATTTTCCGCAGCGGCACTGTTTTCAATCTTCATGCTGATCAGAAAGAAGTTTCACAGAAAATCAGCATTTCCTTTTGTGCCGTTTCTTACGGCTGCATATATCGGAGGGATGATCATTGGTGCATACTGAACAGGACAGAAGAGAGAACGAAATATCAGTAGAAAATATAGTAAAGAGTGTGATAAAGCGTTCAGTAAAGGGAAGCGCAGTCATTGAGATGTCCTATATCATACCGTTGTTCCTGGGGCTCTTTGTACTTATCATGCATGCGGTATTTTATTACCATGACAAGGCGGTATTAAACGGTGCGGCGAGCGAGACTGCGATCCTCGGCGTGCAGGCGGAGAGGCGGGCGGATACAGAGTATGATCTGGAGGGATTCTTCCGGGAAAGGACGAGTGGAAAGCTGATCTATATGACAGATGTAGACGTATCTGTAACTGAAACAGACGAGGATGTTACAGTGACTGCAGATGCGCAGAGATCGTTTATGAAGCTGAAGATATCTCAGAAAGCTTTGATCGTAAAGCCGGAGGAGAATATCCGGCGTATGAATTGATGGTGAAGTGAAAATGACGTGAATGGCTGTATGCGGAAAAGACGGAAACAGCGTGTGAGGTGGCAGAAGTGAATGTGACATATGAAAATAACTGGGAATACACGGATATCCATATCGATCTTGAGGTTCCGTATAAAGAGAACTATCAGATACGTATGCTGAACAGCAATAATATATCCGGGCTTATGAAAGTAAAAGGGAGCGGAAGGGACGGACAGACCAGATATACTTTTCGTATCAATGGCGGCAACAGTATGGAGAAAGAATTCGCCGGAAAAGAAATGAAGAAGGAAGATGTCGTAACATTCACAAAAGATCTTATCGATACAGTTGACGACCTGAGGGAACATCTGCTGGATCCGGACGGACTGTTACTGTCGCCTGAACTTGTTTTTATACAGGAGGGCAGATACAGGTTCTGCTATCTTCCTGTATCAGAAGCCGAAGAAAGACAGCCCTTATGCGCTTCCTTTCATGTCATGACAGAATATTTTGTAAAGAATCTGGATTATCAGGATACCGCCGGGATACTATTTGTATATAAGATGCATAAGGAAACGATCAGAGGAAATTACGAATTAAAGAAGATCATCGAGGCATGCCGGGAAGAAGAAAAAATATGGGAGACAGAACAGAAGACCAAGACTCAAAAAGAGAGCAGTCTGCCGGAAGGCGCCGTATTCTCACTAAATGAGGAGGGCGGGGAGAAAGAAACACAACAGGAAAGGAAATATCAGAGAAAAACGGACACGGAAATGATCAAAGAAAAGCCTGTGAAGTACGGCCTGATCAAAAAAGCGGTAAATCGGATCAAGACCGGACGGTGGGGCGAATGGGATGACCTTATCACGGAAATGGATGGACAGGAGACAGGAGGACATTTATAATGTGAGGTATCAAGTGTGAAAAGAGGAGTAACAGGTGAGACAGAAACCAGAAGCAATCTGTACAGTCGTGCTGATCGTTATAAATATCGCGGTATTTTTTATCCTGACCCTGTTCGGCGATACCGAGGATGCCGTATTTATGCTGCAGCACGGTGCTATGTATGAACCGTATATCGTAGAAGGACATGAGTATTACAGAATGTTTACCTGTCTGTTCCTGCATTTCGGGATCACACATCTGCTCAACAACATGGTGATGCTCGGAGCTCTCGGCTGGAACCTGGAACTGGAGATTGGAAAGGTACGTTTTGTGATCATTTATTTTGCAGGCGGGATGATCGGAAATATAGTCTCGCTGTTCTACGATCTTACACTGGAACAACCGGCAGTGTCCGCAGGAGCATCAGGAGCGATCTTCGGACTTATGGGAGCACTCCTGTATGTGGTGATCGCAAACAGGGGCAGGCTCGGACGGCTGTCCGGACGAGGCATGCTGGTCATGGTCGTCCTCAGTCTCTATTTCGGCCTGACAAGCACGGGGGTAGACAACTTTGCACATATCGGCGGGCTTGTCTCAGGATTTCTGCTGGCAGTCCTGCTGTATCGGAGAAAGCATAATAACAGGCAGTATTAGGGACCGGCATCATTAGAAGCAGGTGGCATCGAAAATATGAAAACGGTCAGACAGGGAGCGTGACAGTGAAGACAGTTCCTGTTTCAGGCGAGGACTCTGCCCGGATCGATCCTCCGTGAGCTTTTGTGATCCGCTTTGCAGCAGACAGACCGAGTCCTGTACCGTTTTCCTTGTAGGTGACGAATGGATCGAAGATGGAATCTATCTGATCAGAGGGAATCCCGCATCCATTGTCCTGACAGCAGATCACGATGGTATCATCTTTACGCTCTGCGGACAGTGATATCCTGCCTTTGGGACCAACAGCATCCTTTGCATTCTGCAGAAGATTGAGGATCACCTCTTCCAGCTTGATCTTATCGCCGGTAAAATCGCCCATCCGGGGCATGATCTTTGAAGAAAACGCAATGTCACTGTCAGCCGCGTCCAGTGAGATCGCGAAGGACACGGCGATATTTTTCAAAAGTTTCTCAATGGAGAATACAGAATGATGGAGTGTGCTGCTGTTATTAAAAGAAGACAGTTCGTTCAGCAGATCACACATAAAACGGACATCGTCCATAGTCTGGCTCCAGTTGTGGAAGTCCTTTACTTCAGGGTGCTGAGCCTCTATGATCTGAAGAGAAGAAGACACAAGAGTCAGAGGATTGCGGATCTCATGCGCGATCATAGATACAGAAGTATGATGATTCTCCAAAAGCTGTGTGATGATCTGTTTTGCATCTTCATTTTCTTCCATTAACCGGTTCATCTGGTTGATATCTATGTTACTGAGCATAATGATCCTCTCCTTCCCGATTCTGATCTTAAGATACGCAGAAGTATCCACTATCTTTCAGTATAGCATGGGGGCAGACGCTGTTCAACAAAAATCGTTCGACCAATTTCGACGAAAACTAAACGGAAACTAAAACTTCTCTTTTCTCAGAAAATGGTCTATACTACTTACATAAATATTCTGTGGAAAAGAGGAATTAATATGAGAGACAATGATTGTATTTTCTGTAAGATCGCAGCAGGGGAGATCCCGTCTGCAACACTTTATGAGGATGATGACTTCAGAGTGATCCTGGATCTGGGGCCGGCGTCAAAAGGACATGCCCTCATCCTGCCGAAAGAGCACTTCAGGAATCTGTATGATATTGATGATGAGCTGGCGGCGAAGGCTATGGTCCTTGCCAAGAAGATGGTGAAGCAGATGACGGACGTGCTCGGATGCGACGGATACAATATCGTGCAGAACAACGAGGAATGTGCGGGGCAGACAGTATTTCATTTCCACATGCACCTGATCCCGAGATATAAAGGAGATCAGGTCGGGCTGGAATGGAAAGTCGGGGAACTGACAGATGAAGTAAGAGATGAGATCCTTGAGAAATTGAAATAAACCGGAGTAATTATGTTGACAGGTAATCGTGAGTTTAACGAGATTTATGAGAAGTATAAGAATCTCGTCCTGAAAGCGGCATACATTTATTCAGGTGACAATTACGATGCGGCAGAAGACATAACTCAGGAAACATTTCTGAAATTGTACACAAGATTCGATGATCTCAAAAGAGGAAATGTGTCTGCATGGCTGTTCACGACTGCTAAGCATGCAGCGCTGAATTACAGGGAGAAGCACAGCCGTGAGGTCTTGAGTATGGATGGAGACGACCCTCCGGAAGAACCAGGCAGAGAAAGTACGGAGGACGAGTATCTGGATTCCGCGCTTGAGAGGGATAGAGCAGAACTTCACGACAGGATATTCAGGGTACTGTTAGAGAAAAATCCACGTTGGTATGAAGCAGTCTATCTCGCTTACTATATGGAAATACCTCAGGAGAGAGTGGCGGAGATGATGGGTATGCGCCTTGGTGCTCTGCATACTCTGTTGAGCAGAGCGAGAAAGTGGATTAAGAAAACATATGGTGTAGAATACGAAGAGATGAACAGGAAAGACTGACAGAAAATCGATAGAAGATCAGCAGGTGCTTGTAAACAAACACCTGCTGGATCATGAAATACGGCAGAGACAGCGGCAGATAATGTCTGCCGACAGCCGGAACGGATAACGTTTACTTATTTGCTGCGGCTTCCTCGATCAGTGAGATGATCGTATCGATGGAATCCTGCTGATCGGAATTCCGCATGGCATCGATAAAAGATCCGCGGTTGTCATAGAGCTTATGAACGGCTGAAACAAGAGTCTCCTCTGTAAGTTCTTCCTCCTCGAGTACCATACTGAAGCCCTGACGTTCAAAGGATCGTGCATTTAAGATCTGGTCGCCGCGGCTGGCTTTCGCAGAGAGCGGGATCAGAAGGTTCGGTTTCCGGAGTGCGAGAAGCTCGCAGATGGCATTTGCGCCGGCTCTTGAAATTACGATATCCGCAAGCGCAAAGATATCCCGGAGCTCGTCCTTGATATACTCATACTGGCAGTAACCTTTCGTACCGTATAGAGACTCGTCCGTCTTGCCCTTACCGCACAGATGGATGATCTGGAACTCTTTCAGCAGTTCCGGCAGACTCTTGCGCACCGCATTGTTGACGATGACAGAACCGAGACTGCCCCCGATCACGAGGATGACAGGTTTGTCCGCAGTAAAGCCGCAGAAATCCAGAGCAGCGATCTTATTTCCCGACAGCAGCTCCTGACGGATGGGAGAGCCTGTGAGTACTGCTTTCCCTTTCGGGAGAGAGTCCAGTGTCTCCGGGAAGTTACAGCATACTTTTACCGCTGAGGGGATCGCGATCTTATTAGCAAGGCCGGGAGTCATGTCCGACTCGTGGATGATCACCGGCACCTTACACCGCTTTCCAGCAAGGACGACCGGTACAGATACGAAACCGCCTTTCGAGAAGATCACATCAGGTTTGAGGTCTTTGATAAGCTTTCTGGCTTCGCCGAAGCCTTTGACTACGCGGAACGGATCTGTGAAATTCTGTACGCTGAAATAGCGTCTGAGCTTACCGGAAGAGATTCCGTGATAAGGAACCCCGAACGGCTCGATGAGTTCCTTTTCAATGCCGTTGTATGAGCCGATATATTGAATATCATATCCTAGATCTTTGAGTCTGGGAATCAGGGCGATGTTCGGAGTGACATGTCCGGCGGTACCTCCGCCGGTTAAAATGATTCGTTTCATAAAGCAACCTCCAGAAATAATCGTATTAAAGCTAATTTCATCTTAACCTTATTTGATGAAAAGTCAAGGAAAAGATAGGACAGAAAAAGGTGTAAAGCATGAAAGAACTGAAAAAGTTATCACTGAAAGAAGAAGTGGACAGAGAAGCACAGGACATAGAAAAAGAAGTCGAGAGCAGAGATGATCTCGATGATATCAAAGTGTCCGAAGATATGGAAACTTCCCTCTTTAACAAAATACAGGAATACGAATACGAAAAGAGAGTGAAAAAAGCAGTGCACCGCAGCAAGAAAAAACGCCGGCTCTTCCTGGCGCTTGCGGCTGTGCTTATTCTTGTATGCGGAAGTGTGATGACTGGTACGGGGAGCAAGTCGTACTGGAAGGTGCTGTGGGATAGAGTTGCGGGGGATGAGAAAGCAAATATAATTAATGTGGAGAATATGGAATCGGAAGAAACGCGGGATACTGATGAGATACAGGTATTTAATGAAATAAGAAAAGAAACCGGGATTTCTCCTGTAAGATTCGGATATATGCCTGATAAGATGGGATTTATAAGATACGAAATAGACAAAATGCAGAATAGAGCTATTTTATTTTATAAATACGATGGAGAAATAATTCAGTATTCTATGTATATGAATAATACAGATTCATCATATGGAAGAACTGAGCTAGATCAGCTTATTGATGAATATCAGATAGGGGTAACGAGAAATGTTAATGTAAATATAAAAGAGTATTCAGTGACTAATACTGAGAAAAATAGATATGTAGCCGAATTTGAGTATCGAGATGTGCACTATCAACTAATAGGGTTAATGAAAAAAGAGGAGTTTAATAAAATTGTAGATAATTTGTTTTTTTCTGATGAAAATGCGTAAGTTTTTCTGAAGTTATCTGTTTAATTAGTAGAGACATGAAAACAGAAGTAGAAAAAGGAATGAGCAAAAGATGAAAAAACGTATGTTGTCAACTTTATGCAGTATGGCAATTTTGTGTACGATTGCCATAGCATCAACGACTGAAGTTAGAGCGGCGGAAAGTGGAGAAAAGATAGTAGACGGATCGACTCTTACTATGGAAGATAGTTCAACTGGTTATTCGTCATCTTCTGTTGCTAGAGGTGAATACCTTATGACTGGAGAATGTACAATTTCTAAAGCTGGCCTGACAAGAGTATACGCATATGCATCTACTACAGCTAATAGAGAAGTTGATTATATAGCAACATTAGTTTATGTTGAACGCTATTATGAAGATGAAGATTTTTGGGGACAAGTTGATTGGTGGGTAGAAGAGACACATGACGACTATTTCCTTTCTACTGCAAAATCTGTTAAAGTTGATAGAGGATATTACTATAGGGTTCGAGCAAACCATTTAGCTGGTGATCAGTATCCCTACGATGAAACAGCCTCATTTACAGACGGTATTTACCTTCCATAAGAACTAATAAAACTACATCACTCTCCATTAAACCTTGAGAGCAGCCGCCATTGTGAGTTACAGAAACTATTAACAATCATATTAAAAATTAAAAAAATGATTTGAGTAACCTGTTCCGAGAAACACCACAAATATCGGCTCTACATATGGCGGCTGCTCTCAGGGTTTAATGGAGAATTTTTTATTTGTATTATTATCAGATCGTCAATTTTTATTATCCCATTTTCAGAATAAGAATTCAATAACGAAACAAAGAAAACAGGCAGACGGTTTTATTTACCGACTGCCTGTTTTAATGCCTGTGCCAGCTGATCGGGGCAGGATGTTGACTTGAAGCCGCATTTGATCCCGTCGATGCGTGAAATCGCTTCGTTGACGTCCATTCCGTCGATCAGACGTGATATTCCCTGAAGGTTGCCGTGGCATCCGCCTTTAAAAGATACATTTCTTACTTTGTTGTCTATGATGTCAAAATGAATCTGCTGGGAACAGACTCCTTTCGGCTGATAATCCATTCTTTCGTACCTCCCTTATCTTACAGAACGTTTCCATGACCTGGTTACAGATGATGTGCAGAAGCGCTCCGCCGTATTTCTGATTATCTTTATGTGCAGAGGTCATTATAGCAAATGGAAGAGAAAAATTCAATAAAGCTGGATTTTTGTGCGTCACTTTTCGGGCGGACATGACCCTATATGACACAGTGGATCTGACAGGAAAAGAGGAATGAACTGTGAAGGCTGAGCTGGCGTTTCTGAATGGTTTCGAGCTTCATATCAACATCCGGGAAAAGAGAGAAAGGCTGCCGGATGTGGAAAACGTGATGCCTGCGGATGTAGAAATATGTAGAACGGTTTTTGCGGACAACCTGCCTGTGATGGACTATAATGACCACAAACACAATTGGCGCCGCCATAAGGGCAGGTGCAGGACCGCGGGCAGGAGGGCTGTCCTTCCTGCACGGGAACATTGTGGGAGAAATCATATAACAGGAGGGTTTGCTATGTTAGAAGGATTGGCAGCAGATACCAGAGTCATTACATATCTGATGGCGGCTGTCGGGGGACTGGGGATCATAGCTAAGATCGTCAATCATTTTACCCTGAACAGACTGGTGAAGGCGGCAGGCAACATGCCGAAGAGCACGCACAGACTGATAAAACTCGTAAGGGCGAAATACGAACACGCATGCATGATCCGCGATTCTGTGGAAAACATTGATGCGTTTGTGGAAAAATATATCTATGAATACCGCGGATTTTTATTACGCATCCATACGTGGAGGCAGATTGAGATATTATCTGTCTGGTTTGCCGGGATACTGGCGGCTCTCGGGGCGTCGGTACTTTACTTTTACTCCGGATTCTCTGAATCCGTTTATCAATATATTGCCGCAGGGATCGCTGAGGTGGTGCTTCTCTCCGTGATCATGCGTCTGAGTGATGAGCCGTATAAGGTCAATGCGGTCAGGATGTATATGACAGATTATCTGGAAAATATATGTACATTCCGTCTGCGTAGGCAGAACGCAAGGGAACGGGAATCCATCGACGTCATATCTGCGGAGGGCGGCGGGAAAGGCGTGCAGGTCTCTGAAGAAAATGCAGAATATAAGAGACCGGAATATGCAAAACAAGAATATGCGAAACAAGAGTATGCAAAGCAAGAGTCCCGGGCAGCAGGCCGCAGCGGAAGAAATGTGAGGTCCGCCAGAGCGGCGAAAAATCAGCCGGAAGCAGCTAATGCAGAAAAGACCTATACAGAAAAGACGTATGCGGAAAAGGCATATGCAGAGCCTGCGTATACAGAAACAGCATATTCAGAACAGACATACGCGGGGACGTCTATGACGGATACAAAAGGGGCGGCAGGCAGACAGGCGGACCTGCCGGCGGGAAAACGAACTGAGGAAAACGGACTTCCTATCAACATTGAAGGGGAACCGAGGCCCACGGCAAAAACCGGCGTGGGGAAAGAGGCCGCACGGCATGCAGTGCAGGGCAGACAGGGTGAGGATGACGACCGGCCTGCTCTGAGAGAGGAGGCGATCCGGCAGATCCTGGAAGAATTTCTGGCTTAGAATTACCAACTTAAGAATTTTGGGCTTAATTTCCGGCTAATTTCCGGCTTAATTGCTTTTAACTTGAATAAGGTATACAGATTTGGTAAAATATGCATAGAGTATCGGCAGCGGCGGTTTCTGTCATTGCCGGGATTCAAATGATGACATTGATATCAGAGAATATCAGAGAGGAAGGATAATGATGAGCAAAGTAACATTTGACTATTCAAAGGCAGACGGTTTTGTACAGGAACACGAGATGCAGTACATGAGCGAGCTTGCCGCACAGGCGAAAGACAAGCTGCTCGCAAAGACCGGCGCGGGAAATGATTTCCTTGGATGGATTGATCTTCCGGTAGATTATGATAAAGAAGAGTTCGCACGCATCAAGAAAGCGGCGGAGAAGATCCGTGAGGATTCGGAAGTTCTTCTCGTGATCGGGATCGGCGGTTCTTATCTGGGAGCCAGAGCTGCCATTGAGTTCCTCGGACATTCTTTTGCAAATGTGGTATCCAAAGAGATCCGCAAAGCTCCGGAGATCTATTATGTAGGAAACAGCATCAGCAGCACTTATATCAAAGATCTGATCGACGTGGTGGGAGACAGAGATTTCTCTATCAATATGATCTCAAAGTCAGGAACCACGACAGAACCTGCGATCGCGTTCCGTGTATTCAAGGAGATCCTGGAGAAGAAATATGGCAAAGAGGAAGCTGCAAAGAGAATCTATGCAACGACTGACCGTGCGAAGGGAGCCCTTAAGAATCTTGCGACAGAAGAGGGCTATGAGACATTCGTAGTACCGGATGACGTAGGAGGACGTTTCTCCGTACTGACAGCAGTAGGACTGCTTCCGATCGCTGTGAGCGGCGCTGACATCGACAAGCTGATGGAAGGTGCGGCAGCAGGAAGAAAGGCTGCGATCGAGAATGATTTCGCTGACAACGATGCGATGAAATATGCGGCGGTAAGAAACATTCTTCTCCGCAAGGGCAAGACGATAGAAGTCCTGGCTAACTATGAGCCGAGCCTGCATTATGTGTCCGAATGGTGGAAACAGCTCTACGGCGAGAGCGAGGGCAAGGACCAGAAAGGTATCTTCCCGGCATCTGTAGACCTTACGACAGACCTGCATTCTATGGGTCAGTTCATCCAAGACGGCAACAGGATCCTGTTCGAGACTGTTCTCAATGTAGAAAAGTCCAGGGAAGAGATCATCATCAATGAAGAGCCGGTAGATCTGGACGGGCTGAACTATCTTGCAGGCAAGGATGTTGACTTTATCAATAAGAGTGCGATGAACGGTACGATCCTCGCACATACAGACGGAAATGTTCCGAACCTTATGGTGAAGATCCCGGAGCAGAATGAATATTATCTCGGCGAGCTGTTCTATTTCTTTGAGTTCGCATGCGGCGTGAGCGGATATTTACTCGGCGTTAATCCGTTCAACCAGCCGGGCGTTGAGAGCTACAAGAAGAACATGTTCGCACTGCTCGGAAAACCGGGATACGAAGAGCAGAGAGAAGCTCTTCTTAAGAGATTATAAAGTCAGGGGTTCAGTTTTATTGAATGGAATTCGCAAATAGGGTATAATAATAAGCAGTCGGAAAAAGCCGGCTGCTTATTCTGTTATATGATACTGACCGGGACCAAGACGGAGCAAACGAGCGGTCACGGAACAGATATGAGGGATCGGGCAGCGGTGAGATAAAGGAGGAAATGTAATATGTTACGTATCGGTATGTTGACAAGCGGCGGAGACTGCCAGGCGCTTAATGCAGCTATGAGAGGCGTTGTAAAAGGAATATGTTCCAAACGCGATGATGTGGAGATCTACGGGTTTAAAGACGGATATAAAGGTCTGATCTATGCAGATTTCAGCATGCTCACATCCAAGGATTTCTCAGGGATCCTGACGCGGGGCGGCACGATCCTCGGCACATCCAGACAGCCGTTTAAGCTGATGAGAGTACCGGACAAGGACGGTCTTGACAAGGTAGAGGCTATGAAGCATACATACCATAAGCTGAACTTGGACTGCCTTGTCATCCTCGGCGGAAACGGAACGCACAAGAGCGCGAATATGCTCCGAGAGGAGGGGCTTAACGTCATCACGCTGCCGAAGACGATCGACAATGACCTGTGGGGAACAGATATGACGTTCGGCTTCCAGAGCGCCGTGGATATCGCTACGGATACGATCGACAGGATCCACACGACGGCGACATCACACAGCCGTGTATTTATCATCGAGGTTATGGGACACAAGGTAGGATATGTAACACTCCATGCAGGTATCGCGGGCGGAGCTGATATCATCCTCCTGCCGGAGATCCCGTATGATATCAAAGCGATCAAGAAGGTGATCGACGGACGCTCGAAAGCAGGCAAGCCGTTTACGATCCTTGCAGTGGCAGAGGGCGCGATCTCCAAGAAAGACGCTAAGTTATCAAAGAAAGAGTATAAGGAGAAGCTGGCGAAGAGAAAATATCCTTCTATCGCTTATGAACTGGCAGAGCAGATCCAGAAAGAGACGGATAAGGAAGTCCGTATCACGGTTCCGGGACATACGCAGAGAGGCGGTTCGCCGTGTGCATATGACCGTGTATTTGCAACGCGTGTAGGCGCGAAAGCTGCGGAACTGATCCTGGAAGGAAAGTACGGATATATGGTTGCCATGAAGAATGGCGAGACGACGAAAGTACCGCTGGCGGAAGTGGCGGGCAAGTTAAAGACTGTTGATCCGAAATGCAGTCTGATCAAAGAAGCGAGGATGATCGGCATCAGCTTCGGTGACGAGGTGTAATCCATGTCGTATACGGCACTTTACCGAAAGTTCCGCCCGACCGAATTCGGCGATGTAAAAGGGCAGGACCATATTATTACAACATTGCAGAACCAGATCAAGGCAAACCGCATCGGACATGCCTATCTGTTCTGCGGGACAAGAGGAACCGGAAAGACAACAGTGGCAAAGATATTTGCGAAAGCGGTAAACTGTGAGCATCCGGTGGACGGAAGCCCCTGCGGCGAATGTGAGACGTGCCGGTCCATTGCGGCCGGTACGTCTATGAATGTGATCGAGATCGATGCGGCATCCAATAACGGCGTGGACAACATCAGGGAGATCCGCGAGGAGGTGGCGTACCGCCCGACGGAGGGCAGGTATAAGGTCTACATCATCGACGAGGTGCATATGCTGTCCATAGGAGCGTTCAACGCTTTGCTGAAAACACTGGAGGAACCGCCGGAGTACGTGATCTTTATCCTGGCGACGACAGAGGTCCACAAGATACCGATCACGATCCTGTCACGGTGCCAGCATTATGATTTCAAGCGGATCAGTATCGAGACGATCACGGACCGTATGAAAGAGCTGATGGATACGGAACATGTGGATGTGGAGGACAAGGCGCTCCGGTACATCGCGAAAGCGGCGGACGGTTCCATGCGTGATGCGCTGAGCCTGTTGGATCAGTGCATTGCATTTTATATGGGACAGAAGCTCACGTACGACAATGTGCTGGAAGTCCTCGGCGCGGTGGACACGGATGTGTTCAGCCGGCTGCTGCGCAAAGTGATCGGCAGGGACGTGGCAGGCGTGCTGGACGTGGTGGACGACCTGGTCATGCAGGGCAGGGAACTGACCCAGCTTGCGGCGGACTTTACGTGGTATCTGAGGAACTTGCTTCTGGTAAAAACTTCTGATAATATAGAGGATGTTCTGGATGTATCGACGGAAAATATGGCGCAGCTCAAGGAAGAAGCGCAGATGATCGAGCCGGATATGCTGTTCCGGTATATCCGCATTTTTTCCGAACTTTCCAACCAGCTCAAATACGCGACTCAGAAAAGAGTTATGCTTGAGGTGACGCTGATCAAGCTGTGTACTCCGGCGATGGAGAATACACAGGATTCCCTGTTGGACCGCATCCGCGCAGTGGAAGAGAAAGTGGAAAAGGGGATCGACGCCGCAGCCGTGCTGCAGGTTCAGGGAGGATATGTACCCGGTGCAGGATATCAGGACGGCGCATACGGAGCCGGCGGAGATGGATCCGGTGTTCCGGGCGGCGGTTCCGGAGCATCAGGCAGCGCAGGAGTCCGAAAGGAGCTTCCCAATGCGATTCCCGAGGATGTGCAGGAAGTGGTGAAGAATTTCCGTTCCATTGTGGGCGAGGCGTCCGGTATACTGCAGGGATCTCTGAAGAAAGCGCGATTAAGCCTTGGTGGGGACAACCGTCTTATGATCGTTCTTCCCGACCCTCTCTCGGAGAGTGTAGTCGGACGGGAGGATCATGTGCAGGAGCTGGAGAACCTGATCGAACAGCGCATTGGTAAGAAAGTGGAAATAGAAGTGCGGCACGTAGAGGAAGGACGGCACTTTGAAGATACATTCGTAGACATAGAACAGAAGATCAATATGGAGATAACAGTGGAGGATTAAATATGGCGAGACGCGGAGGATTTCCGGGCGGAGGAATGCCGGGAAACATGGCAAACCTTATGAAACAGGCGCAGCGTATGCAGCGTCAGATGGAAGAACAGCAGAAAGAGCTGGAGGCAAAAGAATTCACAGCGACAGCGGGCGGCGGTGCAGTGGAAGTGACGATATCCGGCAAGCGCGAAGTGCTGAAAGTAAAACTTGCAGAAGAAGTGGTCGATCCGGATGATATCGAGATGCTCGAGGATCTGATCGTTGCTGCGACTAACGAGGCGCTGCGCAAGGTAGAGGAAGAAAGCGGAGCAGCGATGTCCAAACTGACAGGCGGACTCGGCGGCGGTGTCCCGGGGATGTTCTAGAGATGGACTATTACAGTAATCAGATCAGCCGGCTGATCGAAGAGTTTTCCCGTCTCCCGGGGATCGGGAACAAGTCGGCGCAGCGACTGGCGTTCCATGTGATCAACATGCCTGTCGATCAGGTGGAAGAGCTTGCAAAGACGATCCTGGACGCCAGAAAGAATGTCAGGTACTGCAAGGTGTGCTGCACGCTTACGGATCAGGAGACCTGTCCGATCTGCAGTAATCCTGACAGGGACAAGAAGACGATCATGGTGGTGGAGACGCCGAGAGATCTGGCTGCATATGAGAAGACAGGCAAATACAACGGCGTCTATCATGTGCTCCACGGTGCGATCTCTCCGATGCTGGGCATCGGACCCGGAGATATCAGGCTGAAAGAGCTGATGGAGCGGCTGCAGGGAGATGTGGACGAGGTGATCATCGCGACGAATTCCAGTCTTGAGGGTGAGACGACCGCCATGTATATCAGCAAGCTCATCAAACCGGCAGGGATCAAGGTGAGCAGGATCGCCAGCGGCGTGCCGGTGGGCGGAGACCTTGAGTATATCGATGAGGTCACGCTCCTGAGGGCGCTCGAGGGCAGGACGGAATTGTAAGTCAAAGTCCCTGCTGTGCGGGGATTGGGACTTCAGGCAAAGAGAGGAAACTGTAGGGGAACTGGGTTTCATGAGCAGGAAGAAAGTAACTTCATCGGATGTGGCGAAACGCGCCGGAGTGTCGCAGGCCACGGTATCGATGGTACTGAACAAAAAGTATAACGTATCATTTTCCAAAGAAGTGATCCGGAGAGTGGAAGAAGCGGCGCAGGAGCTAGGCTATGAACTCCCGAAGCGCAAAAAGCGCAGGGAGGAGCGCAGACAGAACCTGCTCGTGGTCATCAGCCCGAATCTCACGAATCCGTATTATGTCATGCTGCTCCAGGGCATCGAGTCACGGGCGGCAGACCAGGGATTCGGGATCTTTGTCTGCAACACGCAGCGGGATCTGAAGGTGGAAGAACGTTATCTTAAGATGATCTCTTCCCTGAATCCCCAGGGCATCATCTATATGTGCAATCCCAGCCAGTGCTTTATGGAGCAGGTCGAGGAACTGTCGAAGAAGATCCCTGTGGTGGTCATCAATAATCAGAATGAGAAGCTGAGCGTCGATGCGGTGGAACTGGACAATTCCAAGCTGGGCCGTCTGATGGCGCGCCATCTGCTTGAGCTGGGACACCGGAAGGTGGGATATATCGCTCCGCCTCTTACCGTGCGGCAGAAGCAGAGATCTAAGAGGGTCGAAGGTTTCCTGAAGGAATTCCAGGGCGCAGGTCTGAAAGACGGCGTGGTGATCAAAGCCGCGGATGAGCAGATCGACAAGGATGTGCCGGGCATCGATTCGGAATACAGGATCGGGTATGACCTGACGAAAGAGCTTCTGAAAGAGCATCCCGATCTGACTGCCATCGTGGGACTCAATGACATGATCGCATTCGGGATCATGGATGCGCTTTATGATGGAAAGTACAAGGTGCCGGGCGATATGTCTGTCATGGGGTGCGACAATACGCTGTTTGCAAAAGTGAAAGAAGTGTCCCTTACGACCATCGAACATTTTGTCATATATAAGGGCATGGACGCCTGTGACATCATCATGAAAAAGATGAAATCACGTACACAGAAATACACCGAGATCGAGCCGGTCAGTATCTATCATGTGGAGTATGAACCGAAGCTTGTCGTGCGCGGGACGACGTCTTATCCCAGGTCCAAAAAGAAAAAATAATGATCCGGGATGTTCTGGGATGTTTGAAAAAATTAATAAAAAACAGAAAAATATTAGTAATAAATCAGAATGAGATCGAGAGAGAAGTTCTAAATAATCCTTAAAATGCGTCACTTAATAAAATGCGGATTGTTAAATATTATTAATTATTAATAAAATACTATGATAATCCGATTTATTAAGTGATTTTTCTGTATTAATAATTTTTCGGCAGGTTGACCGGATATTTTTTAGTCGATATAATTAGTACAGATACAACAAATATGTCCAGTTTTAAGGAGGAACGAAGATGAGATTTTTTATTGACACAGCAAATGTAGACGACATCAGAAAAGCAAATGATATGGGTGTGATCTGCGGCGTTACGACAAACCCGTCACTGATCGCAAAAGAGGGACGTGTATTCGAAGAAGTGATCGCAGAGATCGCATCGATCGTAGACGGACCGATCAGCGGAGAGGTAAAGGCTACGACAACAGATGCTGAAGGCATGATCAAAGAAGGACGCGAGATCGCAAAGATCCATCCGAATATGGTAGTGAAGATCCCGATGACGACAGAAGGCTTAAAAGCAGTTAAAGTCCTTTCAGCTGAGGGGATCAAGACAAATGTGACACTGATCTTTACGGCAAACCAGGCACTTCTTGCAGCAAGGGCAGGCGCTACATATGTATCACCGTTCCTTGGACGTCTGGATGATATTTCCGTAAGAGGTGTTGACCTGATCAATGAGATTGCACAGATCTTTGAAGTTGCAGGTATCGAGACTGAGATCATCGCAGCAAGCATCCGTAACCCGATGCACATCACAGACTGTGCGCTTGCCGGAGCAGACATCGCGACAGTACCGTATAAAGTGATCGAGCAGATGACACACCATCCGCTGACAGATGCAGGGATCAAGAAATTCCAGGAAGATTACATTGCTGTATTCGGTGAGTAAGAAAAGGAGCGCGCAGTAAGGCTGTGCCGGGCGCGGAGCTTTGCTGCCGGAAAAAGATAAAGAGGAGAAACAAATGGACAAGTTAAAATTAATGAAGACTGCCAACGAAGTCCGCAAGGATATCGTGACGGCAGTGCACAGTGCAAAAGCCGGACATCCGGGCGGATCACTGTCAGCAGCAGATATTTTCACATATCTTTATTTTGAAGAAATGAATATCGACCCGAAGGATCCGAAGAAAGCGGACAGAGACCGTTTCGTACTTTCCAAGGGGCATACGGCGCCGGGACTTTACTCTGTCCTGGCTGAGAGAGGATATTTCCCGAAAGAGGACTTAAAGACACTTCGTCATACAGGATCTTATCTGCAGGGACATCCGGATATGAAGCATATTCCGGGAGTTGATATGTCTTCCGGTTCTCTCGGACAGGGGATCTCCGCAGCGGTCGGAATGGCGATCGCAGCGAAAATGACAGGATCTGACTACAGAGTATACACACTGCTCGGAGACGGCGAGATCCAGGAAGGACAGGTATGGGAAGCATCCATGCTTGCGGCTCACAAGAAACTGGATAATCTTGTAGTGATCGTAGATAATAACAATCTCCAGATCGACGGCGCGATCACGGAAGTCAACTCTCCGTATCCGATCGACAAGAAATTTGAGGCGTTTAATTTCCATGTGATCAATATCGATGGAAATGATTTCGACCAGATCGACGCTGCATTTAAAGAAGCGAAGTCTGTGAAAGGACAGCCGACGGCTATCATCGCGAAGACAGTTAAGGGTAAAGGAGTGTCCTATATGGAGAACCAGGCCGGATGGCACGGCAAAGCTCCGAATGATGAAGAGTACAAGATCGCAATGGAAGATCTGGAAAAGGCAGGTGAAGCGTTATGTCAGATGTAAAGAAGATCGCAACAAGAGAGAGTTATGGAAACGCTCTCGCAGAGCTGGGAGCAGAACATAAAGACGTCGTAGTGCTGGACGCTGACCTTGCGGCAGCCACAAAGACAGGCGTATTCAAGAAAGCATTTCCGGAGCGCTTCATCGACTGCGGTATCGCAGAGAGCAATATGATGGGAGTGGCTGCAGGTCTTGCGACGACAGGACTCGTGCCGTTTGCAAGTTCTTTCGCGATGTTTGCGGCAGGACGTGCATTCGAGCAGGTGAGAAACTCCATCGGATATCCGCATCTTAACGTAAAGATCGGTGCGACACATGCCGGAATCTCTGTCGGTGAGGACGGAGCGACACATCAGTGCAACGAGGATATCGCCCTGATGCGTACGATCCCGGGGATGGTAGTGATCAGCCCGGCGGATGATGTAGAGGCCAAAGCAGCCGTGAAAGCAGCTTACGAACATCAGGGTCCGGTTTACATGAGGTTCGGACGTCTGGCAGTGCCGGTGATCAACGACAGACCGGATTACAAATTCGAACTCGGAAAGGGCGTTGTGTTAAGAGAAGGAAAAGACCTCACGATCATCGCCACAGGTCTTCCGGTGAGCAACTGCCTTGAAGCTGCCGAGAAACTGGCGGCAGACGGCATCGATGCGAAAGTGATAAATATCCACACAATTAAGCCTCTGGATGAAGAACTTGTCGTGGCGGCTGCAAAAGAGACCGGAAAAGTCGTTACAGTTGAGGAACATTCCGTGATCGGAGGACTCGGAAGCGCAGTGTGCGACGTACTTGCAGAGAAAGCGCCGACAAAAGTCCTGAAGATCGGAGTCAACGATACATTCGGAGAGTCCGGACCGGCAGTAGAACTGATCCGGAAGTACGGGCTTGATACAGATAGTATCTATGAGAAGATAAAAGAATTTTCGAAATAGTTTTTAAATTGTCGTCGGGGACGTAGTAAAACCGGGTTTTACTACGTCCCCGATCGCGTTTTGGCCTGTCCCTAATCGAATTGATCGAATTTGTCGAACTTCTCTGACACTAACTGATAAATTCAGCTATTTCTCTGTGCTATCCTCTTTACGACGCCGAGAAACATCAATATCAGGAAGGTGGAGTATGATCATGGAGAGACAGATACCAAAAAATGTGCGGCAAATCGGGAATGTGAGTGACAGCCCGAAGATATATGTAGAAGATTATGTAGATACTTTTTTTGCGCAGCTCAGTGAGAAGAGCGAGAAGGCAAAAGCTCCGGTCGGAGCGTTTCTTGTAGGAGATATCCAGTCGGGGGATGACGAGGATTATGTATACATATACGGAGCGATCCGGATGCATGAACTGAAGATGTCGGGAAATGAATATGTGATCGATGAAAGTACATGGAAACATGCATATGAGGACTGCAAGCAGTTCTTTGAGGATGGAGAGATGCTGGGCTGGTTCGTGGCGCATCCCGGTGTTCCGCTCACTCCGGACAGTTCGGCCATAAAGCTTCATAAGAAATCATTTCCGAAGAAAAATACAGTGTTTATCATGAAGGATCCGATAGAGAAGGACGAGACTTATTATGTTCACAAAATGAATGATCTGATGGCGATCGGCGGGCATTACACGTATTATGAGAAAAATCCGTGTATGCAGAACTATATGATCGCCAGTCGAAAAAAAAATGGGGCAGTCTCCCCGGAGACTGTGGAAGACAGAGCTGCACAGGACTTTCGTGATCTGGTTAGAAAGCGGGGGGAGCGCCAGAAGCGCAGGAAAGCAGGAGGTCTGATGTATGCGGTGAGTGCATGTCTTGTCCTGATCCTGATCGTCATGGGGGTGTCGATGGTCAACAGCTTTGACCGCATGAAGTCGGTACAGAGTACACTGGAGGCACTGGCAGATACGTCGGATACGGTGGAGACGAGAGAAACGAGCGGTTCTGTGACAGCCGTGACATCGGAAGAACAGACCGGAGACGGACAGACATCCGATGACCAGGAGGCGCAGGGAGATGATGGACAGGCTCCGGAGGATCAGGAGACGCAGAGTGACGATGGACAGGCCTTGGCTGATCCGAGCGGCGGCGGGCAGACGGATGAGACCGGCGCAGACAGCTCTGACGGAAATGCATCTGCCGGGGAAAATGATGCATCAGCGGCAGAGGAGAGTGGACAGGCTTCTCTGTCTGATGGCGGGAATGGAAGCAACGGAGTATATGTCGTGGAAGAAGGAGACACCCTTGCCATTATCAGCCGGAAAATGTACGGTGACGTCTCTCATGTAGATGCGATCTGCAGGATGAACGGGATCACGGACGGTAATCTGATTTATGTAGGGCAAAAATTGCTATTACCATAAAATCATGATATAATGGTCGCGCAAAGCGCGGTCCGGAGCGGGCGAAAACCGTTCGGAACGGACGGCAGCCTGCATGAAAAATCAGAATAAGGGGAGTTAGGATGACGCAAAAGAAAAAGCCATATCTCAGGATATTGACGCCCCCGGATGATCTGAGCGAGATAATGAAGAAAGTACACAGGTTCCGGTATGCAAAGGTGCGCAGGATACTTGTGGTCATTATACTGGTTATTCTTGCAATATGCGGTACATATCTTCTCATGAAAAATCAGGTATATGGGACTGCACGGATATCTGCACAATACGCCGCAGATATTTCGGATACAAGTAATTATGCACAGTTTGCGGACGGTATTGTGAGATACAATCGTGACGGAGTCGCATTCCTCGATAAGAAGAATGAAGAAAGGTGGATACAGCCGACTCAGATACAGAACCCGGTCATCGTAGTGAGAGATGAGTCATTTGCAGTGGCGGATAATGGCGGAAACAGTATTCTTGTATTTTCGGAAGACGGATTAAAAGGCGAGATCGAGACGACGCTTCCGATCGAAAGGATCTCGATCTCAGACCAGGGGATCGTGAGCGTGCTTCTCAGAAATGAGATGTCGCCGACGATCATGACCTATGATGCGACGGGGAATATATTGGCAGAAATGCAGATATCCACAGGAACGACGGGATATCCGACAGCAATGGAAATGTCCGGCGACGGGACCACATTGGCGGTTTCCTATCTGGTCCTCGATGGTACAGCCATAAGATCAAGAGTAGTCTATTATAATTTCGGAGAGGCCGGGCAGGAAAATACAGATAATATCGTATTTTCGGAAGAATATGATAATACGATCATGGGCGAGATCTTCTTTATGGGAGATGACCGCTCTGTAGCTGTGGGGGATGATTCCCTTGTGATCTACCGGGGAACGGATGCGCCTGAAGTGGTGAAAACGATCACTCTGGATCAGGAAATACAGAGCGTGTTCCATTCAGACCAGTATATCGGGCTGATCCTGCTGAACCGTGAAAAATCCGGCTATGAGTTGAGGCTGTACAACCGGATCGGTGAACCGATGATCAGCAGGGAGATCCCCGGAATGTATGATAATGCCAAAATAGACGGCGACGAGATCATCATGTATGAGGGCAGCAGATGCTGTATCGCTACAGTGACGGGGATCATCAAGTTTGACGGAGATCTTGGAGTGGATGCACTGGAGATGTTCCGGGCGTTCGGAGTAAACAGATACTATGTGATGAGCGTCGATGAATTGCGCGTGATTTATCTGACGAAGTAGGAGAGATTATGGATAACTGGCTTTTAATCATTGTTGCAACAATATTCATTGTTTGTATCGTAGTGGGATATATCAGAGGATTTCTGAAATTCGGCATCTCGCTCCTCTCGACGATCCTGACACTGATCCTTGTACTGTTTCTTTCGCCCTATGTGGCAAATGCATTGAAAGAATACACGCCGGTGGATGATTATATTGAAGCAAGGATCGTGGAGGCGTTTATACCGGATATCACAGAGGAACAGCTCTCACAGATCGATCTGAGCGGTACGCCGTTTGCCGACCTTAGCAACGACCAGCTTGAGAACCTTAACGACCTTGACTGGGATCTGATCGGCATTACGACGGATGATGTCCTGAATCTGATCGGGGAGATCCCGAAGGATATACAGATCCAGGAGATAGAAAATGCGCCCATACCGCAGTTCTTGAAAGACGAGCTCATAGAGAATAACAACAGTACGATATACGGCGAACTCGGAGTAAACAGCTTCCCGAGATATGTGGCAGCCTATATATCAAGACTGGTGCTGAACCTGCTGTCCTTCCTGGTGACATTCCTGCTGGCGATCATCATTGTAAAAGCGCTGATGTTTGCGGTGAATATCATCGGAGAACTGCCGGTGCTCGGACTGGTGAACCATATCGCCGGCGCTGTGCTCGGACTGGTGCTTGCTGTCGTGATCGTCTGGCTGGGATTCCTGATCATGACGCTGGCATATACGACAGAAGCAGGAATGGCCTGCTTTGACATGATGGAGAAGAGCCAGATCCTTCGGTTCCTGTATGATACGAACCCGCTGCTGATCAGACTGTTGGGATTTTAAACGAAATATCTTGACATCCTCCGGGAAATATGGTATTTTATAAAAGTTCTTACAAGAACATATTTCCCTGGGGGATTAGCTCAGTTGGGAGAGCGCCTGCCTTGCAAGCAGGAGGTCACGAGTTCGACTCTCGTATTCTCCACTTGGCAGTGGGAACTGCTGAAAATTAAACAAGGTATTCCTCCTTAGCTCAGTCGGTAGAGCATTCGGCTGTTAACCGAAGTGTCGTTGGTTCAAGTCCAACAGGGGGAGCTAAACCATTTTCCGGAAGCGCCTTGTTTTCAAGTGTTTCCGGACTTTTCTTTTTCAGATTTATAAAAATGGGGCAGATAAGGGGCAAACTATATAATTTTCAGCCCCTTAAGCTGCTCGTTTTCTTTTTTCTGCAGCTTCTTTGTCACATGCAGATAGATCTCCCGGGTGATCTTGCTGTCAGAGTGGCCAAGGCGCCGGGATATCGTGTCAATGTTGATTCCCTGCTCCATCAGCAAGCTGGCATGCGTATGCCCTTACGGTATAATAAAGACAAACGGAAAAACCCAGTGTTTTCAAGGGTTTCAGCGTTTGTCGTTGCCTATTCAATTCCTTTTCCAACCTTGATAGCCAACGAAAAATCTGTCGAATGATGGGAGGT
>DWVY01000056.1 GCA_019119995.1 Candidatus Mediterraneibacter faecavium
TTTTTATAAGGCGTCACAGGAGGATAAAAAGATCGGGGTGGCGACGGTTTACCGGATGATTAATGCACTGGAAGAGATTGGCGCGATCAGCCGGAAGAATATGTACCGGATTGAATCCGGAGAAAACTGCGTAGGCGGATGTGAGATCATCCTGGAGGATGATACCGTTTTCAGGATGCCAAAGGAAAAGCTGGATCAGATCGTCCGGGATGGCGCCAGGCAGCGGGGATACCTGAGCGACAGTAAGAAAATATCGAGGATCATTTACCACGGCGGGCAGTGCTGATCCTGCATGTCGGATCAACGGATCCGGATCGTCAATTGAAAAACCAGAGTATGAAAAGAGCCGTCAACTATCGGAGCAGTTGGCGGCTTTGCTTTGTACGTCTTAAAGAAAATGAGAAAAATTATCAATAGACACAGTTTTTGAGAATCATTATTGACAACAAATGTTCCCGGATGGTATATCATATATGGGCAATGCGTTAGTACAAACTAACTTTGCGAAAATAAAATCAGAAAGGATTTTCCCATTATGAAGAAACGAAAGAACCCTTTTCGGATCATTTGGCTGCTGGCTGGCTTCCTGGCTATGGGAATCGGCGCTGTCGGCGTGGCGCTGCCGGTACTTCCGACAACGCCTTTTCTTTTGCTGGCGTCCTTCTGTCTGGCGAAAGGCTCCGACAGATTCCACCGCTGGTTTACCGGGACAAAGCTGTATAAAAGGCATCTTGAGAGCTTTGTGAAAAACCGCTCCATGACGCTGAAGACAAAGTTCAGCCTGTTGATCCCGGCGTCCTGTATGCTTGTGCTGGCGCTTCTGGCCATGTCCAATATTTACGGAAGGCTTTTTATTGTGTTCCTGATCATTTTCAAATATGTGTATTTTTTTACAAAGATAAAAACAGTCCCTGCCGGATACCGGATGGAAAGTGAGGCCGGATGAGAGAGAAGATGACGGCACGCACAGAGTATAGCAGGGTACACTGCTATCAGCCGGAGATGCGTGAGAAGATCCGGCAGGTGATGCGGTTCTCAGGTCCCCGTATGCTGCTGTATCACCCCGCGCTGGCGCTGTGGCATGTGGCATGCAGTGTACGGGAAAAGAGAAAGCAGAGGGAAAGGATGGGAAAAACCGGATGATCAAAAAAAGGCTTGTGGACTTATTGTCCCATGCGAAAAAATATATTGTATATCAGGTGGCGTGGCAGTGGCTGTCCCTGCTCTGCCAGATCGTCATGATCTACTGTGTGTCTCTGCTCCTGGAGCAGGCCCTGTTCTGGGAAGTGACGGCTGCGGAGGCAGCCCGCTTCGGCGGGATCGCTGCGTTGGCCATGGCGCTCCGCTTTGTCTGCGACCGGGGAGCGTCCCGTGCGTCTTACCGCGCGTCCGTGGATGTGAAGCGGATCCTGAGGGATAAGATCTATGAAAAGCTTCTGCGGCTGGGCGCGTCCTACCGGGAAAAGGTGACAACCTCCGAGGTGGTGCAGATGGCGGCAGAGGGCGTGGAGCAGCTGGAGACTTATTTCGGGAAATATCTTTCCCAGCTCTTTTACAGTCTGCTGGCGCCGGTGACACTGTTCATCGTGCTGTCTTTCGTGAGCTGGAAGGCAAGCCTTGTCCTGCTCATCTGCGTGCCCCTGATCCCCATATCCATCGTGGCGGTGCAGAAGTTCGCCAAGCGTCTTCTCAATAAATACTGGGGCATCTATACGGAACTGGGAGACAGCTTCCTTGAGAACCTGCAGGGATTGACTACGCTGAAGATCTATCAGTCGGACGAACAGAAAGCCCGGGAGATGGATGCGGAATCACAGAAATTCCGGCAGATCACTATGAAAGTATTGACCATGCAGCTTAATTCCACCAGCGTGATGGACATCATCGCATACGGCGGGGCAGCAGTCGGCATGATCGTGACGCTTTCCCAGTTTATGCAGGGAAATGTAAGCGTACACGGCGCGCTGATGCTGATCCTGCTGGCGTCGGAGTTCTTTATCCCCCTGCGGCTCCTGGGCTCTTTCTTCCATATCGCCATGAACGGCATGGCGGCAAGCGATAAGATCTTCGCTCTCCTTGACCTGCCGGAGCCGCCGGAGAAGACGGAAACCCTGGATGGGAAGGAGATGGATCTGGAATTTACAGCAGTCCGTTTTTCCTACGAAGCAGACCGTGAGATCTTAAAGGGCGTCAGTATGGAATTTCCGGCGGGGAACTTTACTTCCATCGTGGGGACTTCCGGCTGCGGTAAGAGTACGGCTGCGGCTATCCTGATGGGAAGGAATCAGGGATATCAGGGCAGTGTGACCATCGAGGGAAAACAACTGTCCCTGATCCGGGAGGACAGCCTGATGGAACACATCACCCTGGTCAGCCACAACAGCTATCTCTTCAAGGGGACGGTGGAAGACAACCTGCGGATGGGAAAGCCGGACGCATCGGAGGAAGAGATGAAGGAGGTTCTGCGGAAGGTGAACCTGTGGGGATTCCTTTCCGCGCAGCAGGGACTTGCCACTCCACTTGCGGAGAAAGGAGCCAATCTCTCCGGCGGACAGTGCCAGCGTCTGGCGATCGCCCGGGCGCTGCTCCACGACACGCCGGTCTATATCTTTGATGAGGCTGCCTCGAACATTGACGCGGAGAGCGAGGAGATGATCATGGACGTCATCCATGCGCTGGCGAAGACAAAGACCGTGATCCTGATCTCCCACCGTCTGGCAAATGTGGTGGGCTCAGACCGGATCTATATGATGAAGGACGGGCGGATCGCAGAGACAGGAAGCCACAAGAAACTGCTGGGAGCTGGCGGAGAATATGCGAAGCTTTATCGCTCCCAGATGGAACTGGAGCAGTACAGAAAGGAGGCGGCGGTATGAGCGGAGCAGTGAATCGAGAAACTACAGGCGCAGGGGCAGCGGATAGAACGACACTACGCAGGCGCAGCGGCATCCGGATCATGGGACAGCTGATCGGGCTGGTACGGCTCCTTCTGCCGGTCATGCTCCTTGCCATCGTGCTTGGCACTGTAGGGTATCTGTGCGCTATCTTCCTGACGATCCTTGCCGGGTACGGACTGATGCATACGCTCCTTGACGCGGCTATGGAAGCCATGGGTCTTAGTATAGAAGCGTCCGGCGCCGGGCTGTTTCTTGGGATGGGGACCGGCACCCTGTTTCTTGTACTGATCGTGATGGCAGTGATGCGGGGGATCCTCCACTATGGAGAGCAGTACTGCAACCACTTTATCGCATTTAAACTGCTGGCCATCATCCGGCACAAGGTGTTCGCGGCTTTGAGGAAGCTCTGCCCGGCGAAGCTGGAGGGCAGGGATAAGGGGAATCTGATCTCGGTGATCACTTCGGACATCGAACTTCTGGAAGTGTTCTATGCCCACACGATTTCCCCTATTGCGATCGCAGTCCTGACTTCCCTGGGCATGGTGCTCTTTATCGGGCAGTTTTCCATCCCGGCGGCTGTACTGGCGCTGGCAGGCTACCTCGCGGTAGGGGCAGTTATCCCCTTGTTCTTCGGGAGAAAAGGAGCGGATAAGGGGATGGAGTTCCGCACCGGTTTCGGGGATCTGAACAGCTTTATCCTGGATTCACTCAGAGGACTGGACGAGACGATCCAGTACGGGCAGGGAGAGAAACGGCGGAAAGAAATGGCGGAGCGCTCGGACAGACTGGGTGGGATGCAAAAAGAGCTGAATCAGCTGGAGGCTTCCCAAAGATCGGTGACGAATCTGGCAATTTTGTTTTTCTCCTTTGCCATGCTCTTCCTGATGATCGCGCTGAGGCAGACAGGAAATGTGGATCTGACCGGCATGCTGGTGGGAACCATTGCCATGATGGGATCTTTCGGTCCGGTGACCGCCCTTGCCAATCTGTCCAACAACCTGAATCAAACCCTTGCAAGCGGGGAGAGGGTCCTCTCCATTCTTGAGGAAACGCCTCAGGTAGAGGAAGTATCCGGCATGGAAGAAGTCTCTTTTACCGATGCAGAGGCGGACAATGTGGACTTTGCCTATGGAGAGGAACAGATCTTAAAAGATTACAGTATCCGGATCTCGAAAGGAAAGATCGTGGGAATCCACGGAGCCAGCGGTTCCGGAAAGTCCACGCTTCTGAAGCTTTTGATGCGCTTCTGGGATGTGCAAGGTGGCCAGGTCCGGATATCCGGGCGGGATGTGCGGGGGCTTAACACAGACAATCTCCGCCGGATGGAATCCTATGTCACCCAGGAGACCGTCCTCTTCCACGACTCTATTGCAAATAATATCGCTGTGGGAAAACCCGGGGCATCCAGGGAAGAGATCATGGAAGCGGCAAAGAAGGCGTCTATCCATGACTTCATCCTGACGCTTCCGAATGGTTATGATACGGAGGTGGGCGAGCTGGGAGATACGCTGTCCGGCGGCGAGAAACAGAGGATCGGGATCGCCCGGGCATTTCTCCACGACGCGCCCTTTATCCTTCTCGACGAGCCTACCAGCAATCTGGACTCCTTGAATGAAGGCGTGATCCTGAAAGCGCTGAAAGAAGGGCGGGGAGATAAGACGGTGCTGCTGGTGTCCCACAGGAAATCTACTATGAATGTGGCGGATGTGGTGTACCGGATGGATAACGGAAGGCTGTCATAGACAAAGGAGAATCTCTATATTGGGGCTGACATTCAGCAGATTAAGCCATGGAGTTATAGTTGTAACTTCATGGTTTCTTTTTTTCTTGTTACAGAATAATATAGGATATAACTATCGAAAAGCATAAAATATAAGTATTTGTTATTTAGAATGCGTCAATATATACTGATCCTAAAGAGAAAGCTGTATCAGGCAGAAATATTTAAAGGAGGCACAGGATGAAAAAACGGACAGCAGTGATACTGGCGGTTTTTCTGATAGTCTCCCTGGCGTCATGCGGAAGGAGCAGTACCTCTTCTACAGAGAATGAAACAGATTCAAACGAAGTGGAAGAGCTTCAGCCGGAAATGGAAGATAAAGGAGAGGATCAAAATGGAAGCAAAGATGTTGGAAGGAAAAACAGCGATCATCACAGGAGCCAGCTATGGCATGGGACAGACAATGGCGGAACTTTTCGCTGAGGAAGGGGCTAATGTGGTCCTTACAGCTAGAGGTCAGGAAAAACTGGATAAAGCAGTAGAAGAGATCCGGGCAAAAGGCGGCAATGCCGTAGGCGTTGTGGCGGATGTATGTTCTACAGAAGATACGAAGAAAGTGATCGAGACGGCAATAAGAGAGTTCGGCGATCTGGATATCCTGATCAACAATGCGGGGATCGGGGAGCAGAAGATGATCGATGAGACAGATGACGAGTGGATGCGCTACGTGATGGATACAAATTTGGGCGGCCCTATGCGTTATATCAGGGAAGCGCTGAAAGTCTTTCTGCCGAAAAATGACGGCGTGATCATTAATATTTCTTCGGTAAACGGGACAAGGCCGTTCTGCGGCGCCACCTATACTTCTACCAAAGGAGCTTTGAATACTCTTACGAAAAATGTGGCTATGCGGCTTGTGGATACCAACATCCGCTGTAACGCTGTGGCACCCGGAGCAACAGTAACTCCCGCCCATCTGGCAAATAAAGCGGGAGAGCAGCCGGGCGGCGCAAAGATGCTGGAATACAGCGGCCATTATGTATATTTCCCGGGCCCGGAGTGTGATCCCATGGATCAGGCATATGCGTGTCTTTATCTGGCAAGTAAAATGGGAAAAGCAGTGCGCGGACAGGTCATCCAGGTATGTAATGGAGCTTTCCTGTAAGAAATAAAGGAGATTGATAAAATGAGTGGATATTATACATTTGAATTAAGCGGCAGAGTAAACAGAAGACCGGTTACTTATAATAACAGATACGGGATCACGATCGCTGCGGATCTCTATACGGCAAAAGACCTGGATGAGAACGGGGCGTATCCTGCGATTATAATCGGACCGCCCTATGGCGGAGTTAAAGAACAGGGTCCCGGCGTCTATGCAAACCAGCTTGCGCAGAGAGGATTTGTCGTCCTTGCATTTGATCCGGCATATATGGGAGAGAGCGGTGGTACACCCAGACACGTCTCTTCACCCGATATTTTTGCCGAGAATTTCAGCGCAGGTGTGGATTTCCTCGGCACGGTGCCTTTTGTAGACCGGGAGAAGATCGGCGTCATCGGAATCTGCGGAAGCGGAGGATTCGCTTTGTCAGCCGCACAGGTGGACGTAAGGATCAAGGCTGTGGCGACGGCAAGTATGTACGATATTACAGCGGCTGCGCGCATGGGTATGACGAAAGAAAACCGCATGGGGATTCTCAGAGAACTGGGAGAAAAAAGATGGGAAGATTTTGAAAAGGGCATTCCGGAATATATCCCGACATTTCCGGAGACTCCGGATCAGAGTGTCCCGGCCGGTCTGGAGGGACCGGGAGCTGAATTTTACAGTTATTACGGGCTGAAAAGAGGACATCATCCGAATGCCAGAGGCAATTTTACTACAACCAGCCAGCTTGCCATGCTGAATTTCCGTTCACTGGATTTTGTAGACGAGATCTCTCCGAGGCCGATCCTGATGATCGTAGGAGAGCAGGCGCACTCCAGATTTTTCAGTGAGAATGTATACGAAGCGGCGGCAGAGCCGAAAGAACTCTATGTAGTGCCGGATGCGATCCATATCGATCTGTATGACAGGGTAGATAAAATACCATTTGATAAACTGGAGGCATTCTTTAAGGAGAATCTGCATTGATAAGCAGGTAAAGAAACTGTACCAGCAGGCGCTGTTTCTGGCTCTTGCATCCGGCGTGCTGCTCGAGATCCTGTTACTTATTCTTTGTCCGTATATTCCGGTATGGATGGGAGCGGAGCCGGCAATCCGGGATCAGGCGTTCCGTTATTTCTTCATTATCAGTGTGCCGCTGGTATTCCGCTATGTCAGTACGATCCTTGGAGCGGCGCTTCGGACAGTACAGGACACGAAGACGCCGGTACTTGGAACCAGTATGGTGAGCTGCTTCGGTTATGTGGTGCGTGCGCATCCTGTTAACGTTCCTCTGCGTCAGGTACTGGGGGCTGGGACTTCGCGCCGTCTGGTACTGTATGATCGCGGACAATGTGTGCAAGGCAGTTCTCTTTGCGGTCCCGTTCCTGACAAAACGCAGCCGGGTGAGGAGGTGGCTTGGCAGCAGTTGAAGCAGAAAGGAATTTACACTGTCCGGGTTTCGGCTCTTTCGTCTATAAAAGACTGCCTGAGTACTTCGAGAAATTTTTCCACAGGCTTTGAAAAGACCTGATATTTCTTCCAGATGATATTCATCTTATTTTCCAGTCTGGGATCCAGAGGGCGAAAGCACAGATTGCTCTCGCCGGTCGTGTTGATGATCTTGTCAAGGCCGACCGCGTAACCGAGCCCCTCGTCAACGAGAAGGGAAGCGTTGAAGATCAGGTTGTAGGTGGCGGCGATATTGAGCTGGTCCGGATCACGTCCGAGCCACTGGGTAAGAGTTCCGCCCCGGGCTTCCTGCTGGGAGAGGATCAGGGGCACATCATACAGATCGCCGGGGGCGATGGTTTCCTTCTCTGCCAGAGGGGAATCTTTACGCATCAGGACGCCCCAGATATCATGGTAAGGCATCTCGAGGACATTATATTTCGTCAGGTCTACATCTCCGAAAATGATCCCGAAGTCGATCAGCCCTTTATCCAGATATTCGGATACAAGCGTTGAATTACCGCTGGAGAGATGATATCGGATGCCCGGATAGCGGGCCTGGAGTTTCCTGGCTGCTCTGGCGATCAGACGGATGCCGTCAGTTTCTCCGGTGCCGATGTAGACGTCTCCCATAATGACGTCATCGCTCATTTTGATTTCTGTTTCTGCTTTTTTCACAAGATCTAATATCTCTTCCGCGCGTTTGCGCAGGATCATTCCCTCTTCAGTCAGCGTGACTTTCCGGGTGCCTTTTGTGCCACGGATAAAGAGCTGCTTTCCCAGTTCCTGTTCAAGATTCTTGATCTGTGTGGAGAGAGTCGGCTGGGAGAGGTGAAGAGACTCCGCGGCATGTACGATGCTCTGCTCCCGCGCGATCGCCAGAAAATAATTAAGGACGCGTAATTCCATGATAAATACCTCAGGATCATATTATATATTGACAGCAGTTAGTGATGGTCAATGTCAGGGTAACGACAGGCAGCTGCAGGGCAGCTACAGGATAACTATAACATGAACATGAATAGGTTTCAATTATTGAAATGCATTATAACAACGTATTTGCTATTGATATGATACGGTGCTACACTTTATATCGAAAGATAACATAACAGACAAACGGAGCAGAATGCTGGCTTCTGCTCTGGCTTGCGAAAGGATGGACAGATATGAGACCGGATTCCAGGGAGGATCTTATCCAGAATCTGAAAGATGCGGGCTGCTGTGAGAAGATGATCTGTGATTTCATGGAGTGCTTTGACAAGGCAGATATTGACCGTCAGATAGCTTTGCTCGAACTTCACAGAGACGATCTGCTTGACAATGTGCACAGCGAAGAGAGGAAGATATCCTGTCTGGATTACCTGCTCTATCAGATCAGAAAGACTTCGGCATAATAGTGTATGAATTTTTCCGGATAATTTTAATAGGAAAGGAAGATATATATGAGTCAGAAGAAAGAAATAAGACAACAGTATTTAACAGGAGAACGCCCGCTGTTTATGGGGAAGGATCTTAAAATCTATGACACGGTCTTTGACGACGGGGAATCGCCTCTTAAAGAAAGCCGGAATATCGAACTTTATGGCAGTATGTTCAAATGGAAATATCCGCTCTGGTACAGTAAAGATATTCTTGCAGAGGACTGTACATGGTTTGAAATGGCGCGTGCGGGCGTATGGTATACGGACAATATTACCGTGAGGAACGCCATGATCGAAGCGCCCAAGAATTTCAGGAGATGCTGCGGTGTTGTGTTGGAAAATGTAGATTTCCCGAATGCACAGGAGACGCTCTGGAGCTGCGAGCAGGTGAAGATGGACCATGTCACTGCAAAAGGTGATTATTTTGCCATGAACTGTACGGATATGACGCTTAATGACTTTAAACTGGTCGGCAATTATTCCTTCGACGGAGCAAAGAATGTAGAGATACACAATGCAAAAATGCTCTCAAAGGACGCATTCTGGAACAGTGAAAATGTAACGGTCTACGATTCCTTTATCTCAGGAGAATACCTCGGCTGGAATGCGAAGAACCTGACTCTTATCAACTGCACGATTGAGAGTCTTCAGGGCATGTGTTACATCGACAATCTTGTGATGAAGAACTGCAAGCTCATCAATACGACACTTGCCTTTGAGTACTCCACAGTGGATGCGGATATCCACGGAAAGATCGACAGTGTGTTAAACCCGTCAGGGGGTACGATCCGCGCGGAACATATCGGCGATCTTATTATCGAGAAGGATAAGATCGATCCGTCGAAGACAAAGATCATCTGTAGCGATGTTGACCATGAGAAGCAGTCTGCCTGTGCGTGAGAAAGGATAATGCAGCATGAAATATAATTTTGACGAAATGATAGACCGTAAAAATACCGGCTCCCTGAAATGGGATGTTCCGGACGGAGAGCTTCCCATGTGGGTGGCGGACATGGATTTCCGTACGGCTCCGGCGGTGACGGAAGCCATTGCCGAGCGCGCGTCCCACGGGATATTCGGTTATACCGTGGTGCCGGATCAGTGGTATGAGGCATATCAGACATGGTGGAGCAGACGGCATCACTTTGAGATAGAGAAAGACTGGCTGATCTTCTGCACAGGAGTCGTGCCTGCGATCTCCAGTATCGTCAGGAAGATGACGACGGTGGCGGAGAAGGTTGTGGTCATGACGCCGGTATACAACATTTTCTTTAACTCGATCTTAAACAACGGACGGAATGTACTTGAGAGCAGGCTGAAACTGAAAAACGGCGTTTACGAGATCGACTTTGAAGATCTGGAGAGAAAGCTTTCGGATCCGCAGGCAACATTGCTGCTTCTGTGTAATCCGCAGAATCCGGCGGGCAGAATCTGGGATAAAGAGACACTGGAACGGATCGGAGATTTGTGCGTAAAGCATCATGTGCTCGTCCTCTCCGATGAGATCCACTGTGATCTTGTAAAACCGGGCACAGAGTATGTACCGTTCGCATCAGTCTCGGAGAATTGCAGGATGAACAGCATTACCTGCGTCGCCCCGACGAAAGCATTTAACATTGCAGGGATACAGACGGCTGCCGTGATCGTACCGGATGAGACGATCCGCCATAAAGTCAACCGCGGGCTCAATACAGATGAAGTGGCAGAGCCCAATGTGTTTGCAGCTATAGCTCCGGTTGCCGCTTTTCTGCACGGCGGAGAATGGCTGGATGAATTGAATGCCTATCTGTGGGAGAACAGGAAGCGGGCGGAAGAGTACATCGACCATGAGATAGAAAATGTGACTGCGATCCGGGGAGAAGCGACTTATCTGCTGTGGATCGACTGCCGGAAAGTGACAGAAGATTCTGAAGATCTGAGCAATTTTATTCGTAAGGAGACCGGGCTTTATATCAGTGCCGGAAAAGAGTATCATAACGGCGATGGCTTCCTGCGGATGAACCTCGCGTGCCCCAGAGCGCGCCTGGAAGACGGTCTGAAAAGACTGAAAACCGGGATTGAGGCATATATGAACAGTTCAGCCGCATCATTCGCATAATTATACTGCAAATGTAACAGTTCAGCCCGCACCATTCGCAAATCCGTCTCCTGATATCAGATAGCTGAACTGTTGCTTAAAAATGAGAACGGATATCAAAAATGACTTGATATCTGTTCTTTTTTCGTGTATGATAACGATATGAGTTAGCACAAACTAACTAACAGAAAATAATCATAGTACTTTATTATGTTTCTACAGGAGGTTTCATATGAGTGTCGTTATCATCGGAGGTCATGACAGGATGGTCTGCCAGTATAAAAAGATCTGTAAACAGTTTAACTGCAAAGCAAAAGTGTTCACGCAGATGTCAGCGTCATTGGGAAAACAGATCGGAAGTCCGGATCTGATCGTACTGTTCACGAATACTGTCTCCCACAAGATGGTGAAATGCGCGGTTGAAGAAGCGGGAAGATGCAATGCCTGTGTAGTCAGGTGCCATACGAGCAGCAAAAACGCACTGGAGGAGATCCTCGGCAGTGCGTGCGCGTAATATTTGCAGCTTGATTTTCGTGCATATATCAGATATGATATAAGCACGAAAGGAGAGAAACGTTATGAAGGACATGGACGATTTGATTAAAATGTATGACTACCTCACTCCAATGATGGCTCAAAAATCAGGAATTTCAAAATTTAAATTTTATAAATATGTTCAGGAGAAAGGGTTGGATCAGGTCAGACGAGGTGTCTATGTGGCAGGAAATGAGTGGGTAGATGAACTCTATGTAATTCACCAAAGATGTTCCAGGGCTGTGTTTTCACATGATGAAGCCTTTTACTACCATAATTTGACGGATCGGGAACCGCTGATCCACACATTTACTATTTACAGCGGGTATAATGCGCATCGTCTGGTTGCAGACGGCAGATGTAAGGCATATACAGTCAAAAAAGAATTGTTGGATGTTGGCAAAATTATGGTGAATGATAATGATGGTAATATTATTCCGATGTATGATTTGGAGAGGACTGTCTGTGATCTGATGCGGAGCAGAAAATCCATTGAGATCCAAGAATTCAACTCTGTGTTGAAATCGTACGTCGCCAGAAAAGATAAGAATTTAAATCGACTTATGCAATACGCAAAACTATTTCGAGTAGATAATATAATCCGCAGATATATGGAGGTGCTGCTATAAAATGAAACTGACGCCGGAGCAGGTAAAGGGAAGAATATACAATGAATGCCCTGCTGGGCAAGTTGGTCACGCCAATATTAAAAGCAGATGCTCCACGGATAATAGCTGAGATTGAAACAGATATAAATTTAAAAGCACTATGGAGTTCGTATCAGAAAAAATACCAATATGCTGCTGCTATCAGTTTCGAGGATGTCATCGAAAGCACAAAAGTTTTAGCAGATAAAGCCGGTTGAATATAGAATCGTAGACAAGGATACCTCTCTGGAGATGTTAAAAACTCCAGAGAGTAGTTTCCCCTTTTCTGTCTTAACAAATTTACATATTATCCGTTCTTCTCTCCTACGAAGACAATCACAGACCGTTCGCCGAGGATGATTGTATTCCCGGCAACGGGCATTTTATTTTCCGGGAAGACCTGCTGCTTCGGGTCGCCGGTGTTGACTGCGATCTTCCAGCAGTAATCTTCCGGCAGATCGGGAAGTGTCAGGTTCGCTGGATACCAGTATGCGTTGATCGCGGCATAGACAAGATCTTCCCGGTTTTCTTCTTCGTCATATCCTGCGAAAAGGACACAGGCTGCATAAGAATTTTTCAGATGTTCGTTATGCCACGGCTCCAGTCCGTGTATGCTCATGGACGGAAAGCCGATATAACTCGGCTCCAGATCCTTGCGGATCGCCGGATGCTCCTTGCGGAAAGCTATCATATACCGGAAGAATTCAAAGAGATCCTCGTTCTTATGGAGCAGATTCCAGTCCAGCCATGAGATCAGATTATCCTGACAGTAAGGATTGTTATTCCCGAATCTCGTATCGCCGAATTCATCGCCGGAGAGGAACATGGGCGTGCCCCGGCTGCACATGAGCACGGCGCAGGCATTCTTGATCATCCGGAAACGCAGTGCAAGGACTTCCGGATCGTCCGTATCGCCCTCCACACCGCAGTTCCAGCTGTTGTTGTCATCGTATCCGTCCGTGTTGTCCCATCCGTTCGCTTCATTGTGTTTCTTGTTATAGCTGTACAGGTCATAGAGAGTAAATCCGTCGTGGCAGGTCAGAAAATTGACGGACGCATTGCCGCCCCGGTAGACCGGGTCGTACAGATCAGGGGAACCGGTCATCCGCTGCGCGGCGATCCCTGCCATCTTGGCGTCGCCCTTGAGGAAACAGCGCATATCGTCCCGATAGCGCCCGTTCCATTCCGCCCAGCGTTTCCACGACGGGAAAGAGCCTACCTGATAGAGACCGCCCGCATCCCACGCCTCGGCGATGAGTTTGACATTCCCGAGGATCGGGTCGAAGGCAAGGCTTCGAAGGAGCGGAGGCTGGTTCAGGGGAGTGCCGTTGTCGCTTCGTCCGAGGATGGACGCCAGATCGAACCGGAAGCCGTCCACACGGTAGTCGGTCACCCAGTAGCGCAGACAGTCCAGGATCAGTTCCTGCACGACAGGATGGTTGCAGTTCAGCGTATTTCCGCACCCGCTGAAGTTATAGTATTTCCCGTCCGGGGTGAGCATATAGTAGATATTGTTGTCAAATCCCTTGAAACAGAAGCACGGCCCCATTTCATTCCCTTCAGCCGTATGGTTGAACACGACGTCCAGGATCACGTCGATCTCATTGTCATGGAGCGCTTTGATCAGCCGTTTTAACTCCATTCCCTCGCGGTTATATTCGATGACAGAAGTATAGCTCGTATTCGGCGCGAAGAAACATACCGGATTATATCCCCAGTAATCGAGCAATTCATTATCGTCGATCAGACGTGCGTCGCGCATCTCGTCAAATTCAAAGACAGGCATCAGCTCCACCGCATTGATTCCCAGTTTTTTCAGATATGGGATTTTCTCCTCTAATCCTTTAAACGTGCCCGGACAGGATACGCCGGAGGAGGGAGATTTGGTAAATCCGCGGACATGGAGTTCATAAATCACCAGATCTTCCATGGGGATCGGTTCACTTCGTTCCAGGCCCCAGTCAAAGTTGTTCTGAACGACCCGGGCGCGGTAGCTGTGATGGGGATTGTTCTTGCATCCCCACTGGCTTTGTCCGGTGACGGCGCGGGCATAGGGATCCAGCAGGATCTTCGTCTTGTCGAACCGCAGCCCTTTTTTCTCGTCATAGGAGCCGTCCAGCCGATAGGCATATTCAAATTCTTCGATATCCAGTCCGAATACGATCATGGAATAGACGAAGCCGATTTTATAATTGTCCGGAAATTTCAGCGCGGCAAACGGCTCTTCCGCATCGCGGTGGAAGAGCAGCAGTTCACAGGACTCTGCCCCGTGCGACTGGATCGTAAAGTTTACGCCGCCCGGGATCACGGTGGCTCCGAAGAACCGGAAGAATCCTGGGCGGACCTGGAAGCCGGAGATCGTATCCAGTGGTTTTAACTGGCGTCCGGGTACGAGCACCAGATCTGATGTGTGCAGTGACATAATGTCCATCTCCTTTCAAGCCTGAGCTACTGCTGCCTGCCGCTTAAATAGAATACCGCGAGCTGTGTGCGGTCGCGCAGGTTCAGTTTGTCGAGTATCGTTGTCAAATAGTTTCTCACAGTTCCCTCGCTTAAATACAGGCGTGCTGCGATCTCCTTATTGCTTAATCCTTCTGCGGTCAGACGGATCACTTCCAGTTCACGTTCGCTGATGCCGTATTCCTTATAATCGGTTGTCTCTTTTCCAGAGTTCATAAGCTCCGGGATCCTGGAGACGATCTCCGTGCCGAATACAGTCTGTCCGGAGGCGGCTGCCCGGATGGCAGGGATGATGTTCTGGTAATCCTGCTTGAGCAGATAGCCTGCCGCGCCAAGTTTTAATGCTTTTATAATATATTCATCGTCGGAAAATGTGGTAAGCAGCAGGATTCTTGCCGACGGGAATTCCCGCAGGATCTCCTCTGCCGCGTCCAGTCCGTTCTTCTGTTTCATACGGATATCCATCAGAAGCACATCCGGTCTGTGCTCACGGTAGAGAGAAAGCGCTGCGTTTCCGTCCTCTGCTGCGGCTGCCACCTCAAGATCCGGTTCGCTCTCGAGGATCATTTTCAGGGCGCTTACCACAAGGCAGTCGTCGTCTATCAATATCAGTTTCATAAGCTGGTCTCCTTTTTTGGTATCGTAACAAGGATCCGGAATCCGTTTTCAGCCGAGATATGGATCGTTCCGTGAAGTTTGTCCGTCCGTTCCTTCATATTCGCCAGTCCCATGCCGTTTTCTGCGACTGGGCTATTTCCTGCGCTGTTCCTGACTTTGGTGCCGTTATCCTCAATGCAGAGCTGATACAGCGCGGGATGTTCCCGGATGGTGACAGATACTTTACTGGCATTGCTGTGTCTCATGATGTTGGAGAGTGCCTCTTTTGTAATGCTGATAAAGCTGTATTTGACATCCCGGGGGATCACTCTCCCGGCGTCGTAGCAGTAGGAGACTGGGCAGAATGTGAACTCGCTGATCAGAGATTTTACGGCTTCGTCCAGATTGACCGCCTCATCCCGCAGGTCGTGTACGCTGGTGCGGATATTGTCCATGGCAGCGTTCAGTGTCTGGTCGAGAGAATCAAGGGCTGGCGAGAGGGCGGCATCCCGGTTCACTGTCTTCGCGGCTCCTGCAAGGAGGATGGACCGGGAGAGCAGATGTCCTACATTGTCATGGATCTCCCGGGCGATCCGGTTCCGTTCCCTCAGGGTGGCAGTGTAGATCTCATAGTCCTGCTTTTCCATCAATGTGCGGTTCTTTTCCGTGAGGAGCAGATCGCGCTCTGTGCTGTCATCCATCGTCCGCCTCAGCGTATCCTGCAGGCTGTCCCGCTCCCTTGAGACCGAAGCCAGCAGGAAGCATACTGCGAATCCGAACAGGTCCAGACAGACAAGAAGCGTTTCCGGCTGTCTGTATACCAGATACAGGATCAGGTACAGGACTGCGGCTATGGCAGCAGGGAGATAGAGTTTCCGGCGGAACAGTCCGTAACATACCGCGGGATAAAAATACCGGATCGAGGGTATGAAAAATCCAGCGGCAAAGAAAACAAGGCAGCCAGCTGCATATGACCGGTCTTCTTCCAGAAACAGATCCGCACTGCACAGGATCAGCGCGCAGAGAAATGCCAGTACATAAGACAGATCAGGCTGTACGAAGAACAGGGAAAACATACACAAAAGTATGACCATCCCGCAATTTACTGCATTTTTCATATGAATGCCGGCCTACGCCGCTCCTTTCTTAAGCGCTTTATGTTTTTATTATAGTCTAAAATATAGGGAAAGCAAAGAAAAAGAATGGAAGAGTGACATTTGTCACATTCCTTTGTGACACGATGCACTACAGAAATAAATAAGCCTGCGGTATCATAAATACAACGGTTAGGCAGTGCAAAGCAGGGCGCACGGAACCGTTGCGCAGTTAAGATATGACAGGAGGAGCGGTATGATCAAAATAGAAAATCTCGTAAAACGGTACGGCGACGTAGTCGCACTGGATCATTTTAATTTGGATGTAAAAGAAGGAGAGATCTTCGGACTTCTCGGGCCGAACGGTTCCGGAAAGACGACGGCGATCAACTGTATGCTCGCACTCTTGAAGTACGACAGAGGCAGTATCCGGATCATGGGGCAGGAGATGGCGCCGGACAATTATGACGTGAAACGCCAGATCGGGATCGTCATGCAGGACGTGGCGGTTTTTGAAGAACTGAGCGTGTACGAAAATATTGATTATTTCTGCAGTCTGTACATAAAGGACAAGAACCGGAGAAAAGAACTGGTGGAGGAAGCGATCCGGTTTGTCGGGCTGGAGGACTACAGAAAGACATATCCGAAGAAACTTTCCGGCGGGCTGCTCCGGCGCCTGAACATCGCCTGCGGGATCGCCCATAAGCCAAAACTCATCATACTGGACGAACCTACGGTCGCGGTAGATCCCCAGAGCAGGAATAAGATACTGGAGGGGATCTGTGAATTGAACCGGCAGGGCTCGACCATCATATACACTTCTCATTATATGGAAGAGGTGGAGCAGATCTGTACGAGGATCGCCGTTATGGATCACGGCAGGAGCATTGCCGTGGGAACAAAGGAAGAGCTGAAGAGTATGATCAAGACCGGGGAGACCGTGACGATCGAAGCGGTCATCCTGGGGGCGGATGATCTGGCGGATCTCAGGAACCTTCCCCATGTATTTGACGTGAAATACGAAGATCAGCGGCTTATTGTGAGATGTACAGGTGCAAAGAACAATCTGATCAATATCTTAAGCTGCCTTCAGGAGAAGGATATTCCATTCGGCAGGGTATTCTCGGAACTGCCGACACTCAACGACGTGTTTCTTGAAATTACGGGAAAGCAGTTGAGAGATTAGGAGGGGATAGATATGCGGGAATTGATAAAATACAGTTTTCTTGCAAAGATCAGGGATCTCAGTCTTGTGTTCTGGCCGCTTGTGTTTCCTCTTGTCTTGACTACGGCCATGTATTTTTCTATCGGTCAGATGGAAGAATCGGATTTTGAGACAATCCATGCGGCAATCGTGACACAGAGCGCGGGAGAAGAGGATGTTTTTCAGGAGTATCTGGAAATGATGGGAGACGACAAAGAAGCTTCGATCAATGTCCGGCCGATGGCAGAAGAAGAGGCGGTAACCGCACTGGAAAACGGAGATATTGATGGAATTTTTTACAGCGGGGAAGAGCCTTCTCTTACAGTCGGCGGAAAAGGTCTTGCCCAGAGTATCCTCCAGATGATACTGGAAAGTTATACAGAAGGAAAACAGACGCTGGAAGATGTATCAGAACTACATCCGGAGGGGATGGAAGCAGCCATCCGTCAGATGTCGGATTACGGATCAGTGACAGAAGATGTGTCTCTCGGCGGACGGACGACGAATACGACAGCACAGTTCTTCTACGCATTGATCGGGATGGCGTGCCTGTACGGATGCTTCATCGGTTATCAGTCTGCTATGGATCTGCAGGCAAATCTGTCGGCTCTGGCGGCGCGGCGGTGTGTGAGTCCTGTGCACAGGATGCAGTGGATCCTTTCCGAGACAGCAGTATCTTTCGGCCTTCATTTTTTTAATATGATCGTCCTTCTGGCATATATGAAATACATTCTCCGGCTGCAGCTTGAAAGTTCTTACGCGCAAATGCTCCCGGTCGTGATCATCGGCAGTATGATCGGCGTGACAATGGGAATGTTTATTACAAGTATCGGGAAAATGGGGGAAGGTGTGAAGATCGGTATTATGATCAGCGTCTCAATGGTGATGAGTTTTCTGGCAGGGCTGATGAATGCAGATATAAAAAATGCGGTGGACAGGAATATACCGCTTCTAAACCGGATCAACCCGGCGGCGCTCATATCGGATGCAATGTACTGCCTCAATGTTTATGACGCACCGGTCAGGTTTATGCAGGATATTGCAATTCTGTCAGTGATGTGCGTGCTTCTGCTTGCCGGGACATTTCTGATCGTAAGGAGGGAACGCTATGGCAGTATTTAAAGCATATATGAGGATCGCAAAGAAGAATATGTGGATGATACTGATGTATCTGGGGATCTTTCTCGGGATCACGGTCATGTTCCAGCATTTTGCGGGAAATGAGACCGCGCAGTATACGGCGCAGAGCGTGCCTGTAGGGATCATTGACGGGGACAGGGAAGAAGCTGCGGAAAGTCTCATCCGCTATATCGGGCGGACGAACGAGATCGTATATCTTGAGGATGACAGGGAAGCGCTGCAGGAGAATCTGTTTTACCGGAATGTGGAATATATCGTGAGGATCCCGGAGAATTTTATGGAGAAGTGTATCCTCGGGGATGAAAAACTGGAAGTGACAACAGTGCCGGGGACTTATTCCGGCTCCTATGTGGAGCAGCAGATCAGTAATTTTATCAATCTTGCCCGGTGTTACGGGGCAGCGGGGTTCACAGAACGCGAGATCAGCGAGGCGATGGCGGCAAGGGAGACGGCAAAAGTGGAAATGCTAGATGTGAACGGCAGCGGCGGATCGTATCCTGCCTATGCGTTCTATTACCGGTATCTGCCTTACCTGTTTCTGTGCGTCCTCTGTTATGTGATGGGATATATCCTGATGGGATTTCGCAGGGGCAGTCTGCCGGCCCGGATGGCGGCGTCGGCAGTACCTGCACGCAGACAGAGCATGGAGGGACTTCTGGCAGCAGGCGTTATCGCAATTGTCCTCTGGGGATTCTGCAGTATGATCAGTATCGTCTTCTATAATGAAGATTTCCTCGGCAGCGGCAAAGTGACATGGTATCTGCTCAACTCCTTTGTCATGCTGCTGTCAGCCCTGGCGCTATCATATCTGGTCGGGAGCCTTGTGAAGACGTCCAACGCGCTGAGCGGCATTGTGAATATCCTGTCGCTCGGGATGTGCTTCGCGTGCGGAGTATTTGTGGAGATGGATCTGCTGAGCAGCAGTGTGAAAAGAGCGGCACAGTTCCTCCCGGTGTACTGGTATGAGACGGCGAATGAGATACTGATGGATTACGGAGAAATCCCGGGTGATATCAGGAACCGGCTTGCTGGAGCGATCGGAATACAGCTTGTATTTGCTGCGGCATTTGTGTGTGTGACGCTGGCAGTGGCAAAGAAGAGACAAAGGAGCTCCTGATATTTTGCCGGACGCCCTAAAAAATTTCTGCAGTACTTGACTTCTGACGTCCTTTTCCTTTATTCTTAATGAGGTGAATATTGACAAGCTGTAGATACGGCAGGGCAGCGGCGGGCTGTCCTGTCGTTGTTGAGCGTAAGCACATAATTACAAGCAATCTGAAGGAGGACAAAAATGGGCGGTTTTTTTGGCGTTGCATCGAAGCATGACTGTGTACTGGAGCTTTTTTACGGAGTGGATTATCATTCCCACCTCGGAACAAGAAGAGGAGGAATGGCGGTCTACGGAAAAGACGGTTTCAGCCGAGCGATCCACAATATAGAGAATTCCCCGTTCCGTACGAAATTTGAAAGGGATGTGGAGGAACTGAAAGGAAATTTAGGCATCGGCTGTATCTCGGACTATGAGCCGCAGCCCCTGCTCCTGCAGTCACATCTGGGAAGCTTTGCCATTACGACGATCGGCAAGATCAACAATCAGGAAGAGATCCTGGAGAAAGCGTATAAGGACGGGAGGACTCATTTCCTTGAGATGAGCGGCGGGCAGATCAATGCTACGGAGCTGATCGGCTCCCTGATCTGCCGCAAGGGCACTATCGAAGAAGGGATCCGGTATGCGCAGGAGATGGTGGACGGTTCCCTGAGCGTCCTGATCATGACAAAGGACGGCATCTATGCGGCGAGAGACTTGAAGGGCAGGACCCCGGTCGTTATAGGAAAGAAAGAAGACGCTTACTGCGTATCGTTTGAAAACTTTGCTTATCTGAACCTCGGATACAGCCATGACCGTGAGCTGGGCCCCGGCGAGATCGCCTACATCACGCCTGAGAGCGTGGAGACTCTTGTACAGCCCCGGGATGAGATGAAGATCTGCTCTTTCCTGTGGGTTTACTACGGGTATCCGACTTCTTCCTATGAGGGGGTCAATGTAGAGGAGATGCGTTACCGCTGCGGAAGCATGCTGGCGAAGAGGGACGGAGACTCTGTCCATCCGGATATCGTGGCGGGAGTGCCGGATTCCGGTGTGGCGCATGCCATCGGATATGCAAATGAGTCGGGGATCCCGTATGCGAGACCGTTTATCAAGTATACGCCTACATGGCCCAGATCTTTCATGCCGACAAACCAGAGCCAGAGAGATCTGATCGCAAGGATGAAGCTGATCCCTGTGCAGGCGCTCATAGAGAATAAGAAGATGCTGCTTATCGACGATTCGATCGTACGGGGCACACAGCTTCGGGAGACGACGGAATTCCTCTACCGGAGCGGCGCAAAGGAAGTCCATGTGCGCCCGGCGTGTCCGCCTCTTGTATACGGCTGCAAATATCTGAACTTCTCCCGTTCCAAGTCGGATATGGAACTGATCACCAGGCGCGTGATCCGGGAGCAGGAGGGAGACAACTGTCCGGAAGAAGTACTTGAGGAATACACAGATCCGGATTCCTGCAGATACGCGAAGATGATCGAGGAGATCAGAAGGATCCAGAACTTTACGACGCTGAGATTCCACAGACTGGACGACCTTCTGGCGTCCATCGGTATTGAACCGTGCAAGGTATGTACGTACTGCTTCAGCGGAAAGGAATAAAACCCTTACAGAATGCCCGACAGAACGCGGTCACGGACTGCGGCTGCCGGGCAGTGCTGTGTATGTATTTGCCTATGTATGAAAGAGAAATGCAGAAGAAATCCGGAGAATGAAAGTATGAACAGAAAACGAAATCAGAATGCGCTCGGAATAGAATGGGGGACGTTCTATAAGACGGTTATCGGACTTGTCGTGCCCATGGCGCTCCAGAATCTGATCAACGTAGGAGTCACGGCGGCTGATGTCGTCATGCTCGGCGCGGTGGGTGAGACGGCTCTTTCGGGAGCATCCCTTGCAGGACAGGTGCAGTATATCATGACCCTGTTCCTCTTCGGACTCACCTCCGGAGCCACAGTCCTGACAGCGCAGTACTGGGGAAAGGGAGACAGAGAGACGATCGAGAAGATCCTCGGCATGACAGTAAAAGCGGCGGTTCTTGTGACGGCTCTGTTTACAGTGGCAGCGCTTGCGGTGCCTTCACTGTTGATGCAGATCTTCACTTCAGATCCGGCTGTGATCGCAGAGGGAGTAAAGTATCTGCGTATTGTCGCATTTACCTATATCATGATCGGAGTGACGCAGGCATACCTCTATGTTATGCGCAGCGTGGAGCGGGTAGTAGTGGCGACAGTGGTGTATCTCTGCTCTCTGCTCTGCAATATTGTGATGAACTCCATATTCATTTTCGGCCTGTTCGGCCTGCCGGCAATGGGAGTCTCCGGCGCGGCGCTGGGAACTCTGTGCGCACGTATCCTTGAAGTGATATTGACGGCAGGATATGCGCGGCTGTTTAATAAGGAGATCAAGCTCCGTCCGAAATATATCCTGCACACGGACAGGACGCTGTTTGGCGACTTTATGAAATATGCCCTTCCGGTCGTCGCAAACGAAGTAATGTGGGGGATGGGAACTGCCGCCAATACAGCGATCCTGGGACATCTGGGAAGCGCGGCCGTGGCGGCAAACTCCGTGGCGCAGGTGGCAAGACAGCTTGCAACGGTAGTATCTTTCGGCCTGTCCAGCGCGGCGGCGATCTATCTTGGCAAGACCATCGGGGAGAAGAAACTGGAGCATGCCCGCGCCTATGCGAAGCGCTTTATCCTGCTCAGCCTGGTCATGGGCCTTTTGGGCGGGCTGGTCATACTGGCAGTATCAGGACCTGCGGCAGCGGCGCTTTCGCTTACAGATACAGCGAAAGGATACCTGCGGATCATGTTCTTTGTCATGTCCTACTTTGTGGTCGCACAGGCATTTAACACGACCATGGTGGTAGGGATCTTCCGCTCGGGAGGAGATACCCGCTTCGGGCTGATCATGGATGTGAGCACCATGTGGGGATGTTCGATCCTGCTCGGATTTATAGCGGCGTTTGTCCTGAAACTGAGCGTGCCGGCTGTATATGTGATCCTGATGAGCGACGAGATCATCAAGATCCCGATCTCACTGTGGCGGTACCGGAGTTTTAAGTGGCTCAAAGACGTGACAAGGGCGGAAGTTTGAACTGTAACTTTGAAACCGACAAAAGTCGAAAACCTGATTTAAAATATGTACAAAAGCAGCTGTAGTGTGGTATACTGACTGATGTGGCGGATTCTGACAGTCTCTGTCAGAACAAGTCTTAGAAAGAAAGAAGGTTATTAATCATGGCAGAAGAACAGAATACAAATGAATGTACAGAAGAATCCTGTGCAGGCTGTGCTCATGCAGATACGTGCAGCAGCAAGAAGACAGACTTCCGCGAGCCGGCGAATATGTACTCTTCGATCAAGAAAGTGATCGGAGTGGTCAGCGGCAAGGGCGGAGTCGGGAAATCGCTTGTGACAGCGTCTCTTGCGAGAATGATGCGGGAGAAAGGATATAATGTCGGTATCCTTGACGCAGACATCACGGGTCCGTCTATCCCGAAGATGTACGGCGTACACACGAAGGCAGCGGCTACAGCAGAGAATAATATCCTCCCGTGTACGGCAAAGGACGGCACAAAGATCATGTCTGTCAATCTGCTCCTTGAGGACGAGTCGGCTCCGGTCATCTGGAGAGGACCGATCATTGCCAGCGTTGTGAAGCAGTTCTGGACAGATGTAATGTGGGGAGATCTCGATTATCTCTTCGTTGATATGCCTCCGGGAACAGGCGACGTACCGTTGACGGTGTTCCAGTCTCTTCCGGTAGACGGAGTAGTTATCGTTACTTCACCGCAGGATCTTGTACAGATGATCGTGAAGAAAGCGGCGAACATGGCGGAACAGATGAATATCCCGGTGCTCGGCATCGTGGAGAACTACAGCTATGTGAAATGTCCGGACTGCGGCAGAGAGATCAAGGTATTCGGCGAGAGCAATATCGAAGAGATCGCGGCAGAGATGGGCGTGCCGGTGCTCGGAAAGATGCCGATCGATATGGATCTGGCCAGGGCAGTTGAGGAAGAGCGCTTCTATGAAGTGACGAATCCATATATGAATGATGCAGAGCTTTAAGGCAGTGTAATGATGCCTTGAGACAGAAGGCTTCAGCCTGCAGCAAACAGTAAAGATACAGATTACAGTTTGTCTGCAGGTTTTTTGCACTCAGTCACTCTAGTGCGGGCTGTGCCGCTGTTTCTATGGGACAGGAGGAGATTATTTGACAGGCGAGAAGATACTTTTGTGGCAGGATGGAGAGTACCATTATCCTGCAGCATACGGCTTTGTACCGTTTTTGACCAGCTATATCCATGAAGACAAGGATGTCCATCCGGGCATGATCGTTGTGCCGGGAGGAGCATACCGCAATGCATCCCCGTCGGAGGGGCATCTTCCGGCCGAGGAATTCTACCGCGCCGGTTATAATGTGTTTGTGCTGGCTTATACAGTAAATCTTTTGGATGAGCCGCTGAAACTGCAGCCGCTCAATGACATTTCACGCGCAGTACGCATGATCCGAAAGAATGCAGACACGTATTCGGTCGATCCGGAGCAAATCGCACTGTGCGGATTTTCGGCAGGAGGACATCTCTGCGCAAGTCTGTGCGTGCATTTCGGAGATATCGCGGATCAGGATCCGGAGTATCAGGCGGTATCCAACCGTCCGGATGCAGCGATCCTGTCGTACCCGGTGATCACATCCGGAGAATACGCGCACAGGGATTCCATGACCGCACTGCTGGGCAGTGAGCCGACAGTGGAAGAACTGGAATACATGTCGCTGGAAAAGCATGTGACGGCGGAAACTCCGCCTTGTTTCCTGTGGCAGACCGTGACGGACGCTACGGTCCCTGTGGAGAACAGCTATCTCTTTGCAGAGGCGTGCAGAAGAAACGGGGTCTGCTTCGCACATCACGTATTTTCGGAAGGCGTGCATGGGATGTCAGTGGCCACGGAACAGTGGCTGGAGAGAGAATTCGGAGTTCCTTACACCCTGGAACAGATCCGGATGCTGGCAGATGCCGTTTCCAGAGGAAAAACGTCTTATCCGCAGGAAAAGGGCGCGGAGATACTTTCGGATTTCGGGCTGGACGGAAAGAAAAAGGAAAAATGGACGCCCGGACAAAAAGCGGCGATCCACGATACTCTGAAAGAAGTAGGAATATGGCCTCAGCTTGCTGAAGAATGGCTGAATAAAATATGGAAGAAATGACATCAGTAACAGGCACAAAGGAGAAAGAAAATGAGATTACTGTTTATCCGGCATGGGGATCCGGACTATGTACATGATACATTAACGGAGAAAGGACACAGGGAGGCTGCGCTTCTTGCAGAACGCGCAGAAGCCCTGCAGCTTGGAGAATGTTATGTCTCTCCGCTGGGCAGGGCGCAGGCGACGGCGGGATACAGCATGAAGAAGCTGGGACGCACAGCGAAGACATTGGGATGGCTTCAGGAGTTCCCGGCGCAGGTGGACCTCAATCAGGCGCCGCAGCTGCTTCAGGCGTTCCCGAATACAAGGATGGAGGATGGAAAGTATATCCCGCGTATTGTATGGGATGTTATGCCTTCATATTGGGCGGAGCACAGTGACTGTATGGATCCGGTACGCTGGCGTGAGTGTGAGATCTGCCGGAACTCGGATACAGTGGAAATATATGACCATGTGACAGGAGAGTTCGATAAGCTTCTTGCGGAACACGGATACATCCGGGACGGGCGATGCTATAAGGTGGAAAGAGAGAGTTCGGATACGCTTACATTCTTCTGCCATTTCGGCCTTACCTGCGTGTTCCTTTCCCATCTCTGGGAGACCTCGCCGTTCTTGCTCTGGCACAGCCTTGCGCTTGCGCCGACATCAGTGACAGAGATCGTGACCGAGGAGAGACAGCAGGGACTGGCGTGCTTTCGGGGATTGAAGATCGGAGATGTGTCACATCTTGTACTCGGAGGCGAGCCGGTCTCCACAGCCGCCAGATTCTGTGAAACATACAGCGGACCAGGGCTGCACTGAGAAAATACTGAGGCAACAGCGGATAGAGGTGCATAGTATAATAGAAAGACTTTGATAAGGAGTTCTTTCTGTTATGGCATATGAGACATTTGAAAAGGTAGAAGGGATCATCCAGGAGATCAACAGGGGTGACGATTGCTGTTCTATGACGCTGTCTGTCATCAGCGGCTCTGATATTGTAAATGTAGTTGTATCCGGAGATACGGCTGTGATCGATAATGTCCGGCTGCGCCCCGGTATGCGCATTGCGGCGTTCTATGACACGAATCTTCCTACCCCGGCCGTGTATCCGCCCCAGTACCGGGCAGAGCTCATCACAACTCTGAGAAGGGGACAGCAGGTAATGCTCGACTATTTTGACGGTGAACTTGCATCGGCTGACGGCTCGCTGAAGCTGAACATAGGGCCGATGACCAATGTGATGACACTGAACGGACAGCAGTATACCTGCAGTCCGGAGAATACAGAACTGCTCGTATATTACACAGCGAGCACATTCAGCATACCGGCACAGACAACACCTCAGAAAGTAATTGTGATGTGCCAGTATTAAACAGGAAAATATGTAACCGGAAAATATGTAAAAAGCGGAAACAGCCCCGGCCGGATAGCGGCCAGAGGCTGTTTTCTGTTACTCTATCATTCTTGACAGTCTTATATAAAAAGCGCTCAATGCCTCACAGTACGTGTTCGAGATCGGACATATGACTGCAATATGTCTGTCTGCTGACTGAGTTCCGTGAGTGAGATGAACGATATAATCATACATATATTTGAAAAATTCTTTGTTGGTAGGTTTCTTATTCCGGTTTGACCGGTTGAAGATAATATCGAGCAGTTCGATATTGTGAGAATTCCATACGCGGTTTACGATCGTGCGCATATTCTTCTCGACACAGCTCCAATTAGTGTGGAAATGTTTCGCTACGTCAAGATATAATGTCTTGGTGATACAGTCGATGCGCTCTTCATCTTCGAGAATGAGCTGGAGACTGTAGACAACATAATTATACCCTGTGTAGGAACGACTGACTCCAAAGGAATCCAGAGTGTTGATAATTACTTTTTCATAATCCATCCGCATGCCCTCTCTAATCCGATCCGAGCAGCCTGTTCCCGGGAACACCTATAATATCGTAAAATGCAGGTTTTTGTCAGACAAGGAAAAGAATTCGACTCTTTTCGACTCGTAAAATCGGGAAGATCCGCAAAAAACGGGAAGATCTGCAAAATCGGGTGGGTCTGCAAGATTGAGAAGGTCTGCGGATGAAAATGACCGCTCAAGTCCGGCAGATAGGATACATGCAGACTGAGCGGTCACGTTCTTATATAGCTGTTCAATTGCAGAGCGGAGACGGAGGGATTCGAACCCTCGTGCCCCGGAGGGCAAACGCATTTCGAGTGCGCCCCGTTATGACCACTTCGATACGTCTCCTTATTATATGAGCTGCGGATGCGAAACGGCATCCACAGCTTTTTCATTATATCAGAATTAATGTTAAATGAAAAGACTAAAAATGAAAAAAATCAGTCGTTCTCCTCTGTCTGTACAGAGTAAGTCTGTCTCTTTCTTGCCATCTCGTCGCTCTCCAGATACTCGTCATATGTGGTGATCTTGTCGATGAGGTGTCCGCCCGGTACGATCTCCATGATGCGGTTCGCAGTCGTCTGGACGATCTGATGGTCTCTCGATGTGAAGAGCAGGACGCCCGGGAACTTGATCATACCATTGTTGAGAGCGGTGATCGCTTCCATATCAAGGTGGTTGGTCGGTTCGTCGAGCAGCAGGACGTTCGCGCCGGAGATCATCATTTTGGAAAGCAGGCAGCGGACTTTCTCGCCCCCGGATAATACCTTCACTTTCTTGACGCCGTCTTCACCGGAGAAGAGCATACGGCCGAGGAAACCGCGGACATATGTGACGTCTTTTTCTTCAGAATACTGAGTGAGCCACTCTGTAATATTGTAGTCATTGTCGAATTCTCCGCCGAAATCCTTCGGGAAGTATGCCTGGGAAGTAGTAACCCCCCATTTGTATGTCCCTTCGTCCGGTTCCATCTCACCGATCAGGATCTTGAAAAGAACACTCTTGGCAAGCTCATTGCTGCCGACGAACGCCACCTTATCGTCATGGCCGAGAGTAAAGCTGATATTGTCCAGTACCTTTTCACCGTCAATTGTTTTTGACAGTCCCTCAACTGTGAGAACCTCGTTTCCGATCTCGCGGTTCGGACGGAAGTCGATATAAGGATATTTTCTGCTGGACGGCTTAATCTCGTCGAGTTGGATCTTCTCCAGAGCACGCTTTCTTGAAGTTGCCTGCTTGGATTTGGAAGCGTTGGCGCTGAAGCGGGAGATAAACTCCTGAAGCTCTTTGATCTTTTCTTCCTTTTTCTTGTTCGCCTCTTTCATCTGACGGATCAGCAGCTGGCTTGACTCATACCAGAAGTCATAGTTTCCGGCATAGAGCTGGATCTTGCCGTAATCAATATCCGCGATCTGCGTACACACTTTATTTAAGAAGTAACGGTCATGGGATACCACGATCACGGTGTTGTCAAAGTTGATCAGGAACTCCTCAAGCCATGCGATCGCATCCAGATCCAGATGGTTGGTCGGCTCGTCGAGGAGCAGGATGTCCGGATTCCCGAACAGCGCCTGGGCAAGCAGCACCTTTACTTTCTCGGGTCCGGTCAGATCCTTCATATATTTATAATGAAGCTCTGTATCAATTCCAAGGCCGTTCAGAAGAGATGCAGCGTCAGATTCAGCCTCCCAGCCGTTCATTGTGGCAAATTCGGCTTCGAGCTCACTTGCCTTGATCCCGTCCTCTTCTGTAAAGTCTTCTTTCGCATAGATGACTTCCTTCTCTTTCATGATCTCATACAGTCTGGCATTTCCCATGATAACTGTGTCGAGAACCGGATATTCGTCATATTTAAAATGATCCTGCTGCAGGAATGACAGTCTCTCACCCGGAGTAATGGCAACCTCGCCTTTCGTCGGCTCAAGCTGTCCGGACAGGATCTTCAGAAATGTAGATTTTCCCGCGCCGTTGGCTCCGATGAGACCATAGCAGTTGCCTTCTGTGAACTTGATGTTGACATCCTCAAAAAGCGCTTTCTTACCTACGCGCAGCGTCACATTATTTGCACTGATCATATTGATATTCTCCTTAAAATGAAACTAAATAATTGGATTCATTACGCACCACCGCATATATTACCATGGATTCCCACAAAAAGGCAAGGGGTTTCCGAATCAGAAGAAACAGTATATAATATAGGAGTAACAGTTCACCCATGGATATAGCTGTGAAAGAAAATCGTGCTTGCATGATTTTTCGAGCAGATATGTCCATGGAGTGAGCGCCCGTATATGAGCAAAGAAGCGGCGGCAGCCGCGGTAAGCACGTGAGTGCGGCTTTGCGAGTGGCGCGGGTGAACTGTGGAAACCAGACATTTGTATGGAAAAGAGGTTAATTATTATGGCGATAAAGAAAGCAACACTTGTATTGGAAGGAGGCGCAACGCGCGGCGTATTCACGTCGGGCGTCCTGGACTTCCTGATGGAGCGGGAACTCTATCTCTCCCATGTGATCGGAGTGTCGGCGGGAGCCTGCAATGCAGTCTCTTATGTATCAAAGCAGCCGGGGCGCACACGGGACTGCATGATCCCGGAAGACAAGTACGGAAGCTATTATTACGGCATCCGGGATTTTGTCAAAGAAAGAAGCGTAATGAATATGGATCTGATCTTTGACAAGTATCCGAACGAACTGATCCCGTTTGACTTTGACACCTACTTCAACTCCGAGATCAGGTGTGAACTGGTGACGACAAATTGTATTACCGGCAGGGCGGAATACATGACGGAAGATCACGACAGAGAACGTCTGATGAAAATATGCCGGGCCTCCAGCAGTATGCCACTTCTGACGCCGATCGTCAATATAGACGATGTGCCGTATCTTGACGGCGGGCTGGCGGATTCGGTCCCAATCGGACGCGCCCGGGAGATTGGCAATGAGAAGATCGTGGTGATCCTTACAAAGAATCAGGGATACCGCAAGAAGGTTGTCTCCCCTGCGCTGCAGCGGGTGTACAGGAGGGCTTACAAGTCTTACCCGAACCTTGTGCGCACGATCCTGCGCAGGAGTTTTGAGTACAACAAGATGATGAACCATATAGACCAGCTCGAGAAGAGCGGGGAGATATTTGTCCTGAGACCGCAGGTGAAGCCGGTCTCAAGGCTGGAGCGCAATAAGGAGTCGCTCTATGCATTCTATGAACACGGATATAACTATATGGAGCGCAGGATGGATGACCTGACGGCATATCTTGAAAGCTGAACCGCAGCGGTCGAAAACCCCGCCCCGGGCAGCAAAAAGCGCCGCACGGACATGCGGACGGATATTCAGGCAGTCGCCAAATGGGGATGCCGGCATGTCCGCTTGGCTCGTTGCTCGCGGGAATAAATGAGAGAAGGAGACATGAGAGATGGGAAAGCAGGAAATACTCGATTACACACAGAACCGGGAGCTGTCCTGGCTCCGGTTCAACCAGCGGGTGCTCGAGGAGGCGCGTGATGAGACAGTGCCGTTAATGGAACGGATGAAATTCGTCGCGATCTTTACAAGCAACCTGGATGAGTTCTTTATGATCCGCGTGGGCAGCCTCTATGACATGGCGGCAGTGGATAACAAGAAGCTTGACACGAAGTCGGGCATGACCCCGAAGCAGCAGCTGGAGGCGATCTACCAGGCGGTCGCGCCGCTGTATAAGGAGCGTGACAAGACGTATGCGGAGATCAAGAAGCAGCTGAAGCCGTACGGAGTGTGCGGGATGGATTTCAAAGAGCTGGAACAGCAGGAGAAGAAGTACGTCAAGAAGTATTTCAAAGAGCAGATCCTGCCGGTGCTGTCTCCGCAGATCGTAGATCCGAACCATCCGTTCCCGCACCTTCTGAATAAAGAAATCTACGTGGTGGCGAATCTGAAGCAGGGCGGAAGCATGATGATGGGGATTGTGCCTGTGCCCCAGTATATCCCGGAAGTGCTCTATCTGCCGGGACACGACATCCGTTATATCCGGATGGAGAAAGTGATCATGGAATATCTGGGGCTTGTGTTTGATAAATATGAAGTGTCGGATAAGAATTACATCTGCGTGACGCGCAACGCTGATATTTCTCCGGACGACGAGGCTTATGCAGACAACGAAGACTTCCGTTTTATCATGAAGGAGACCCTGCACAAGAGGAGACGGATGGCGGTTGTGCGCCTTGAGACGGCGTCTCCGCTGGGCAAGGAGATGGAGAAGTACTTCTGTGACCGTTTCAAGATCACACCGGAGTGTATCTTCCGGACAAAGATGCCCATGAAGCTTGGCTTTATCTTTGCTATCGCGGACAAGATCCCGGATTCCATGAAGCGTGCCCTGATCGACGAGCCGTTCGTCCCGCAGCCGTGCGCATCTCTCGCTGACGGAAGCGTGATGGAGCAGGTGAAGAAGAAGGATATCCTGCTGTCTTATCCGTATGAGAGCATGGATCCGTTCCTGCAGCTGATCCGGGAGGCTGCCTCGGATCCCGACGTCATGACGATCAAGATCACGATCTACCGTCTGGCGAAGAAGGCAAGGCTGGTGGAATACCTCTGCGCCGCCGCCGAGAACGGAAAAGAAGTCACAGCGCTGATCGAGCTGAGGGCCCGCTTCGACGAACAGAACAATATCGACTGGTCGGAGCGGATGGAGGAAGCCGGCTGCCGAGTCCTTTATGGATTCGAGGAGTACAAAGTCCACTCAAAGCTGTGCCTGATCACATACAGAAATAAGAACGAGATCCGCTACATCACGCAGGTCGGTACGGGAAATTATAACGAGAAGACGGCGAAGATGTATACGGACTATTCTCTGATCACATCCGCTCAGGAGATCGGAGAGGATGCGGCGGTATTTTTCAAAAATATGTCCATTGGCAATCTGGATGGTACATATAACCATCTGATCGTATCGCCCACCAGCCTGAAGCAGAAAGTCCTCGCCCTTATGGATGAGGAAATTCGCAAAGGAAGTCACGGCCGGATCGTCATGAAGATGAATTCCCTGACAGATATGGACTTCATCCGCAAAGTATCCGAGGCGTCCTGCGCAGGGGTGAAGATCGACTTGATCGTGCGGGGCATCTGCTGTATCCTTCCGGGCATTCAGGGAAGGACGGAGAATCTGAACGTGACCAGTATCGTCGGCAGGTATCTGGAGCATCCGAGAGTGTTCGTCTTCGGCTCGGGCGACGAAGCGAAAATCTATATCGGTTCCGCGGATATGATGACGAGAAATACAGAGAAGCGCGTGGAAGTGGCGTGCCCGATCTTTGACCCGAAGATCAGAAAGAAGCTGATGCACGATCTGAACGTCATGCTCGCGGATAATGTGAAGGCAAGAAAAATGCTCAGCGACGGCACATACCGGAAGAAAGTACAGGGCGACCGGCCTGTAAACGCGCAGGAAACTTTCATGAAAGAGGCGCTTAACGCCAGAAGACCGGCAGCGGCGGTACATAAGCAGGAAAAAGAGACGCTGCTCGGAAAGATATTCGGGATATTCCGGAGAAAATAAGAAAAGCAAATACAAGAAAAAGGAGAACGACAATGACAGATCATAAGGTGACAGGATTCGGAAAGACAAAAGGCGGAAAAGATGCACATCTGTATCTTCTGGAGAATAAGAACGGACTGAAAGCGTATGTGTCCGATTTCGGCGCTTCGCTGGTGCGCCTGTTTGTGCCGGACAAGGACGGCGCAATGCTCGATGTAGTACACGGCTACGACGATGCATCAGGATATGAGCGCGGAGACGGCGGGATCGGAGCGACAGTGGGAAGAAGCGCGAACCGCATCGGCGGCGCGCAGATCGAGATCAACGGCGTCACATACGAGTTGGAGAAAAATGACAACGGTAGGAATAACCTGCACAGCGGCTGTGACTATTACCAGAAAAGGATATGGAAGGTAGAAGACCAGTCGGAAAACAAGATCACATTCCTGCTCCACAGCCCGGACGGCGACCAGGGATATCCGGGAGCCCTGGATATGCATGTGACCTATCTGCTGGATGATGAAAATGCGCTGAATATCCATTATGAGGCGGTGCCCGACAAGGATACGGTCATCAATATGACAAATCACAGCTACTTTAATCTGAACGGTCATAACAGCGGAACGGTCCTTGAACATAAGGTCATGCTGGACGCGGATTTCTTTACTCCGGCGGATGCGCAGTCCATTCCGACCGGCGAGATCCGCAGCGTCGAGGGGACTCCTATGGATTTCCGCAAAGGAAAAGTACTGGGAGAGGAGATCGACGCCGACTATGAACCACTGCGTTTCGGCGGCGGCTACGACCACAACTGGGTATTGAAAAACGAAGGCAGATTTGCTAAAGTAGCAGAAGTGACGTCAGATAAGAGCGGGATCCGGATGGAAGTGTACACGGATCTTCCGGGGGTACAGATGTACACGGCGAATTTCCTTGACAATGAACCGGGCAAAGACGGCGCGTCCTACGCAAAGAGAAGCGCGGTGTGCCTCGAGACACAGTATTTCCCGGATGCCGTCCATCACGAGAATTTCCCGTCGCCGGTCTGCAGAAAAGGCCAGAAATATGACACCCGCACTGCATACCATTTTCTGACGAAATAGGAGACAAAAGAAAAGACAGACATCTATGGGAAAATCAGTATACATTGCGGAGAAGCCGAGCGTGGCTCAGGAATTCGCAAAAGCATTAAAACTAAAGACAAGACGGGGCGACGGCTATCTGGAGTCCGACGAGGCGATCGTCACATGGTGCGTGGGGCACCTCGTGACGATGAGCTATCCAGAAGCCTATGATCCGGCATTGAAGAAATGGAATCTCCAGACACTGCCGTTCATTCCGGATGATTTCAAATATGAAGTGATCCCCTCAGTGGAGAAGCAGTTCCGCATCGTGAGCGGCATCCTGAACAGGGAGGATGTGGATACGATCTATGTCTGCACCGACTCGGGGAGGGAGGGAGAATATATCTACCGTCTCGTCGAGCAGGAAGCTCATGTGAAAGGAAAGCAGCGCAAAAGGGTATGGATCGATTCACAGACGGAAGAGGAGATCTTAAGGGGGATCCGGGAGGCAAAGGATCTCTCTGAGTACGACAATCTAAGCGATTCGGCATATCTGAGGGCGAAGGAAGATTATCTGATGGGGATTAATTTCTCCCGTCTTCTGACCCTGAAATACGGAAACAGCATCTCCAACTATCTGAAGACAAAGTATTCCGTGATTTCCGTGGGCAGGGTCATGACCTGCGTGCTCGGCATGGTCGTGCGCAGGGAGCGGGAGATCCGTGATTTCGTCAAGACTCCCTTTTACCGTGTGATCAGTACAGTGGATGCTTCCGGGCATACGTTCGAGGGCGAGTGGAGGGCTGTGAAAGGCTCCCGCTACGTCGAGGTAAAACCGGCTGCCAGGGAGGGCAGCGGACAGGAGGAAGGCGGACAGGCAGACGGAAGACCGGCAGAAGAGAGCCTGATCTACTCCCGCGATCTGTATAAAGAAAACGGATTCAAAGAAAGGCCGAAGGCCGAAGAGCTGATCGCATATCTGTCAGAAGAGCAGCCTCTTTCCTGTGTGATTGAATCCATAGAAAAGAAGAAAGAAAAGAAGAATCCGCCCCTTCTATATAATCTGGCGGAGCTTCAGAACGACTGCTCCAAGCGCTTTAAGATCAGCCCGGACGAGACGCTCCGTATCGTACAGGAATTATACGAGAAGAAGCTGGTGACATATCCCAGGACCGACGCCCGTGTCCTTTCTACGGCGGTGGCAAAGGAGATCACAAGGAATCTGAACGGCCTGTCCAAATATGAGATGGCAGCTCCGTATCTGCAGGACATCCTGGGCTTCGGAAGCTATAAGGATCTGGCGAAGACAAGATACGTCAATGACAAGCAGATCACGGACCACTACGCGATCATCCCGACCGGGCAGGGGCTGCCGGCTCTTAAGTCAGTCGCGGCGACCGCGCATAAGGTATATGACCTGATCGTGCGGAGATTCTTAAGTATTTTTTATCCGGCTGCGGTGTACCAGAAGGTATCCATTGTCTCAAAGATGCGGGGCGAGAGCTTTTTCTCCAGCTTCAAGGTGCTGGCGGAAGAGGGATACCTGAAAGTGGCGGGTATGCCCCAGTCAAAAGATCAGTCATCGGATACAGAGCTTTTCGATGCGATCAAAGCATTGAGAAAAGGAGCTGTCCTTCCGGTCCGGTCGCTGGATATCAAGGAAGGCGAGACATCGCCTCCGAAACGCTATAATTCCGGTTCCATCATCCTTGCGATGGAGAATGCCGGACAGCTTATAGAGGACGAGGAGCTGCGCGCCCAGATCAAAGGAAGCGGGATCGGCACAAGCGCCACGAGAGCTGAGATCCTGAAGAAATTGATCCATATCAAATATCTGGGCTTAAATAAGAAGACACAGATCATTACCCCTACATTACAGGGGGAGATGGTATATGACGTGGTGGATAATTCCATCCGGTCCCTTCTGAATCCGGAGCTTACCGCAAGCTGGGAGAAAGGGCTTACCTATGTGGCGGAGGGAAGTATCACGTCGGATGAATATATGAAGAAGCTGGATGACTTCATCACACGGAGGACCGTGGGAGTCAAAGGTCTGAACAATCAGTATCAGTTAAGAGCCTGCTATGACAAGGCGGCAGGTTTTTATAAAAAGGGCCGGAACACCGGCGGAAAGGAAGAATAACAAATGGAAGCATTGACAGTAAAGGAACTCTATACACTCGACGAGACGATCGCAAAGGACATCTTTGAGGGAGTGACTTACCCGTGGGAAGTCCTGCCGAAGATCAGCGCCTTTATCGTGGAGCTCGGCAATACCCTGAGCGAAGAAGAATATGAGAAGCGCGGGGAGAATGTGTGGATCGCAAAATCCGCAAAAGTGGCGCCCACCGCATATATCAACGGGCCGGCGATCATCGGCAAAGAGGCGGAGGTACGCCACTGCGCATTCATCCGCGGAAATGCGATCGTAGGAGAGGGAGCCGTCGTGGGAAATTCCACAGAGCTTAAGAATGTGATCCTCTTTAACAAAGTGCAGGTGCCGCATTACAATTATGTCGGTGATTCCATTCTGGGATACAAGTCCCATATGGGTGCGGGATCTATCACATCCAATGTGAAATCCGATAAGAAACTGGTCGTTGTAAAGACACCGTGGGGCAATATAGAGACCGGCATGAAGAAGTTCGGCGCCATGCTCGGAGACGAGGTGGAAGTAGGGTGCGGAAGCGTCCTTAATCCGGGAACTGTCGTGGGCAGCCACAGCAATATCTATCCGCTGTCATCCGTGCGCGGATTCGTGCCGGGAAACAGCATTTATAAAAAACAGGGCGAAGTTGTTGAGAAACAGTAAAGAAAAATTAACAATTTCATAAGAAGAATTTTGTTGACATCCGGCATTAAGTCTCGTATCATTGTATTAAATTAATAATACAGTGATGCGGGACTTTTTCTATCGGGATGCAGCAGCTCCCAAAGCCCGCGCGGACAGGAGGACATATGCTTGAGATACAGGGATTGAGCAAATCTTATGGGAAAAATATGGCGGTTGATAATGTAGGCTTTACGGTTCCGGACGGACAGGTCGGGATCCTGCTCGGGCCCAACGGCGCCGGCAAGTCTACGATCATCAAGAGTATCGCAGGACTTTTGAGATATAAAGGCGTCATCCGGATACAGGGACTTCCGGCGCGCACCGTTGAGGCGAAGAAGGTGTTTGCCTATGTGCCGGAGATACCGAATATGTTTGACGCTCTGACTGTCAGGGAACATATCGAGTATGTCAGGATAGCGTATAACAGCGGGATCACGGATGATGAAGTGGAGCAGATCCTAAAAGAATTCGAGATGGACGACAAGCAGGATAAGCTGGGCAATGAACTGTCGAAGGGAATGATGCAGAAAGTGAGCATCTGCTGCGCCCTTGCGGTAAAGCCCCAGGTGATCCTGCTCGATGAGCCGATGGTGGGACTTGATCCCGCTGCGATCAAAAAGCTCAAAGAAGTAGTACTGGAACTTAGGGACCAGGGAGTGACGGTGCTGATCAGCACGCATATGCTGGAGATGGTGGAGGATCTATGGGATATCATGTTCGTAATGGAGAAAGGACACATCATCGGTTCTTATACAAAACAGGATGCCGAGGGCAGGGATCTGGACGATCTGTTCTTTGCGATGACAGGCGGTGAAAAAGAATGAAAGCGCTGATCTATCTTACAAAACGAAGTTTTATCAATAATCTGAAACGCGCGGTCAAAAAGCCGTCCACATTGATCGCTCTGATATTTGCCGTTGTATATGGCGGATTTGTCATATTTTCCCTTGGCATCATGGCGATCGGCGTACATATCGATTCGCCGAAAGGACTGCTGGCGGTCCTCGCCGTGTGGAGTATTTACGGCATATTCGGAAATTTTCTCGGATATTCTTCGCGCAAGGGAATTATTTTCAGGCCTGCACACGCACACTTTGTCTTCACGGCTCCGATCGACCCGAAGCTGGTGCTGATCAGCAGTGCGTGGATGAACTATCTCTTTTCCGTCATTATCTGGATCCTGGTCGGGATCGGCTCGCTGACGGTATTCCGTATCCCGGTGATGAGCGCAGTGGTCATCCTTCTGGCGGGGTGTGTGCTGGAACTGGCATTTGAGATATCGGTCATGGTCTTTCTCTATGTAAATGACCGGGTGCCGGAAAAGGTGATGAAAGGGATCCGCGTGGGGATCAAGATATTTCTCGCTGCGTGTGCGGCGGCGCTTGTACTGTATTTCCGAAGAAACGGGCTGACACTTGAGAGTGCATCGGTCCTTCTGGATATGCCCGGACTGCAGATGATACCGGTGTTCGGATGGCAGATCGCGGTTTACCGACTGATCCTGCTCGGGCCGACAGCCCTTAATGTCGTCTGCTCGATCCTGTATGTTGTTATGGTGGCAGTCTCCGTGGCAGCGGCAGTGCGTATGAAATGTGACGGCGGATATTATGAAGAGGCGGCAAAATTCGCCGACGATTACGCGGAGCTGAAGAAGCGCCAGAAGAACGGCGAGATGGTGTTCGGAATGAACGGAAAGAAACGTACTTTCCGCCGCGTCCGGGAAAAGATTGCCGGAAAAGGTGCGCAGGCGATCTTCTACCGTCAGCTCCTTGAGTATAAAAAGGAGAAGTTTTTCATCCTCGATAAGATCACGCTCGTCTCGGCCTTCCTCGCGGCCGTACTTTCCTACAGCATGGGGGACAGTGTGGCAGAGTTAGGCGCGGGACAGTTCTTCCTGCTGGGCGTGGTGGCATATGTGTCGCTGGTCATGAGCGGATACCTCGGGAAATGGGAGAGCGAGCTGAAGAATCCGTATCTCTTCCTCGTGCCGGATACGCCTCTCAGGAAAATGTGGTATGCGACACTGATGGAGCATATCAAGGCTCTCATAAACGGATGCATCATCTGTATACCGATCGGCGTCTTCTGGCATGTGGGTCCGGTCGAGATCGTATTCTGTATCCTGATCTATGTGGTGATACAGGCGGACCGGCTCTATACCACGGTCCTGGCGCAGTGTCTGCTTGGGGACGTGTTCGGGAAGACCGGGCAGAATGTGCTCCGGATGTTTATCCAGACGGCTCTTCTCGGCGTGGGTGTGCTGGTAGCTGTCCTGGCCGGGATTTTCGTAAATATGGATTTTATCTTCCCAATCGTGCTGATTTATAGTATGATGGTTACAGTGGCAATGGGTATTCTGGCGTCTCTCAGGTTCGAGACAATGGAGCAGCTGGTGTAGCCCGCCGATAACAGGAGGTAATACATATGCTCAATGATAATTATGTGACAATGGAAATCGGAAAGACAAAGCATATCGCCCTTGTAGCCCATGACGGGAAGAAAAAGGAACTGGTAGACTGGTGCGACAGGAACAAAGAGATCCTGAAAGGACATTTCCTCTGCGGGACAGGTACGACAGCCCGTCTGATCGCAGAGCGTACCGGGCTTCCGGTAAAAGGATTCTGCAGCGGTCCGCTCGGCGGCGACCAGCAGATCGGAGCCAAGATCGTGGAGGGCGGCATTGACTTTATGATCTTCCTCTGGGATCCGCTGGAGGCGCAGCCCCATGATCCGGATGTAAAGGCGCTGCTGCGCATCGCAGTCGTATACGACATCCCGATCGCAAATAATCTTGCAACGGCCGACTTTATGCTGAATTCGAGATTCATGGACGAACCGTACAGCAGACAGATCGAGAACTTCAATAAAACGATCGAAGAACGTGCGAAAAAATTGAAGTAACTGTTCATGAGCAAAGAAGCGGCAAAGCCGCAGTTAGCACGTGAGTGCGGCGTTGCGAATGGCGCGGCTGAACTGTAACAGCAGCCATCGGATGAAATCAGTCTTGACACGGGCTTTATGCCCGTGTTATTCTATACGAGCAAACTTTATTGCTTTAAAGCGTAGAACTTTAAAGCGCAACGCTTTAAAGCGAAAGATATCGGCAGCGTACAGGGAAAATACAGCCGGTAAAGAAGAGAAAACAGGAAAGTCGAGGAATGAGAAATGGTGATCAAGGTCATACTGCTTGTTGTATTTTTTGCAGTGATGGTAGCTGTGGGAATCTATGCAAGAAGGCACGCCACGAGTGTGGACGGATTCGTGCTGGGCGGCAGGTCCGTGGGCCCGTGGCTTACGGCTTTTGCTTACGGAACATCGTATTTTTCCGCCGTAGTATTTGTCGGATATGCAGGACAGTTCGGGTGGAAATACGGGATCGCCAGTACGTGGATCGGCATTGGGAATGCAGTGATCGGGAGTCTCCTTGCCTGGGTCGTGCTCGGACGGCGCACCAAGATCATGACACAGCATCTGGGCTCCAAGACCATGCCGGATTTCTTCGGGCAGCGCTACAGCAGCAAGGCGCTGAAGATCGCGGCGTCGGTGATCGTATTTGTATTTCTGATCCCGTATACTGCGTCGGTATATAACGGATTGTCCAGGCTCTTTGAGATGGCGTTCAATATCCCGTATACGTGGTGCGTGATCGCGATGGCGGTATTCACTGCCCTGTATGTGATCCTGGGCGGATATATGGCGACGGCGATCAACGATTTTATTCAGGGCATTATCATGCTGATCGGTATCGTTGCAGTGATCGCAGCCGTGCTGAACGGACAGGGCGGCTTCATGAATGCGATTTCCGAGATGTCGCAGATCCCGAGCGACGTGGCGGTCACAGAGGGACAGCCGGGAGCGTTTACATCTTTCTTCGGGCCGGATCCGCTCAATCTGCTCGGCGTCGTCATACTGACGTCTCTCGGAACATGGGGACTGCCCCAGATGATCGGGAAGTTCTATGCGATAAAAGACGAGAAATCCATCAATACAGGAACTGTCATCTCCACATTGTTCGCAGTTGTCGTCTCAGGAGGATGCTATTTCCTCGGAGGCTTCGCAAGGCTCTTTGACAGCCCGCAGATTTACGATACAACATCCGGAGCGGTTGTATATGACAGCATTATCCCGCATATGCTCTCGGCGCTTCCGGATATCCTGATCGGTATAGTGGTCGTCCTCGTACTGTCAGCTTCGATGTCCACGCTGTCCTCGCTTGTGCTGACTTCCAGTTCTACGATGACGCTGGATCTTATAAAAGATAATGTAGTGAAAAATATGAGCGAAAAGAAACAGATCATCACCATGCAGGTCCTGATCGTATTCTTCCTCGTGGTATCGGTCGTGATCGCCCTCGATCCTCCGACATTTATCGCACAGCTCATGGGAATCTCATGGGGCGCTCTGGCGGGAGCATTCCTCGCTCCGTTTATGTACGGACTCTACTGGAAAGGCGTCACCCGCGCGGGCGTGTGGGCGGGATTTATCGCAGGGGTAGGCCTGACTGTGGCAAATATGTTCATCGGATTTATCGAGTCCCCGATCAACGCAGGAGCCGCAGCCATGGTGCTTGGCCTGGTCGTAGTGCCTGTGGTGAGCCTGATCTCGCCGAAGCTCGATAAAAAGAAAGTGGATGAGATATTCGAATGCTATGAAGAGAAAGTCGTTATATCAAGAAAACGGTCGCTGCAGGAGTAAATGAATTCATGCTTGTTGAACAGATACCGCTGCAGTAGTAAAGATATACTAATCGAACAGCGGACGCAGAAAAAGAAGATACTGAAGCGCTGTGACGACCCGCTTTACCTCATCCCCTCGAATCCATGTAACGCGAGATCAAAATGCTCGTCCAACGGGACTCGCATTTTAATATCGCTAACATGGAGAACGAGGTGTATTCGGAACGCTCCATGTCGATGCACAGCTTATTCAGTATCTTCTTTTTCCGCTGTCTCATCTGATCGGCAGTCTTTCTTTCCGCCGCAGCGTTATCCTTCAACAAGCACTCATAGAAACCGGAAGAAATGGGAACTTAGTCGACAAAGGTCCCATTTCTTCCGGCTTTTATAGTAAACTTCGTGATTGTTGGGGAGATACTTCCGATTGGATGAACGCAGAAGATCAGGCGGATACAGCCCATTTGATGCACCTTTCGGGACGGGCGGGGAGGAAATGCGAACGGTGACTGTGGAGGAATGTTAGACTAAGTTAAAGCCTGCGATACGGCGTTGATCGATCAGGTGCAGTTGTTTGAGTAAAACGAGTTCTGCATCTGATTGATCTGCATTTAGCCGTATCACAGGCTTGTTACTATCTCTTATACCCTGTAACCGGAGCCGGAAGCATTACAATCCCGCCCGTCCCGGATACGTGAGTCAATTCACTGCATCCGATTGATTTTCAGACGATTTATCATAGGATATCTCTCCGGAAACACGAATTTACAGCTTCAGATTTTTGAAGAGATCCCCGAGGCTTGTTCCGATCTCTTCGCTCTTCGGAAGTACTACTTTCTCTACCGGCTCTTCTTTGACTTCCTCAAGCGCCTTCATGCTCAGGCTTACTTTGCCGTCTTTGATGCCGATGACTTTTACTTTGACTTCATCGCCTACATTGAGTACGTCTGACGGTACTTTCACGCGTTTCTGTGAGATCTGGGATACGTGTACCAGACCGGACAGGCCGTTCTCAAGTTTTACGAAAGCGCCGTAGTTCTGGAGCGTCTCAACTGTTCCGTTAAGAACCGTTCCGACTTTCAGATTCGCGATCTGCTCTTCGCGGGCTTTTCTCTCTTTTTCCTTCAGGATCTCACGCGCGGAGAGTACGAGGCGGTTATTCGCCTGGTCTACGTCGATCACCTGCACTTCGATGTCTTTCAGGAGATATGTCTCAAGATCTTCGATATAGGTAAGGGACAGCTTGGAAGCGGGAACGAATCCTCTTAATCCCTCAACCATACAGATCACGCCGCCGTTTACAACGCCCTCGACTTTGACCGGCAGAACGGTTTTGTTTTCCATATATTCTGTAACCCTGTTCCACGGATTGGCATCGTCGATATGATCTTCGTAATCAGCCATAGTTTCAACAGTTTCGTTTTCCTGTAATTCTTCTCTCATTTCTTCGCTCATTGTACAGCACCTCAACTTACTTAGATTTTCAAAAATATTCAACGCTGTCAGTATACCATAAAACAAGCCGAAAAAACAACTCTTCGCTGTAAAACAGGAATAAAATATGTTAAACTGATGAGGCAGATGAGTACGTCAGGCTTGACGAACAAAGAAAAAAATGGCAATCTTTAATGAGGGATGAAGACCCCGAAAACAGATAACAGTACCGGCGCGGCAAAATGACATCCGCTGTGCCGGCGCAGTGACAACAGGAGCAGAATTTATGAGCAGAGATAAAAATAGAAAAGTATATGTCGTAGGGCATAAGAATCCGGACACAGACTCGATCTGTTCGGCAATCGCTTATGCAGCTTTGAAGACAAAGATCACAGGGATACACCACGAACCGAGAAGGGCAGGGCAGTTAAATGAGGAAACCCAGTATGTGCTGGAGCACTTCGGAGTAAAAGCCCCAAGACTGCTGTCCGACTTACGGGAGCAGATCAAGGATGTAGAACTAAAAGAGGTGGACGGCTTAAAGAGCAGCGTATCCATCCGCACGGCATGGGAGAAGATGCAGGAGTCCAATATACATACCCTGCCTGTGACAAGGGACGGGAAGCTGGAAGGCGTTATCACGATCGGGGATATCGCAAAGACTTACATGGAAGTGTACGACAGCACGATCCTTTCCAAAGCGAGGACGCAGTACCGCAATATCGCCCGCGCGGTAGACGGCGAGGTGCTTACCGGAAACGAACACAGCTATCTGCTGAAAGGAAAGGTCGTGATCGCCGCATCCAGCAGGATCCTCATGTCAGATTTTATCAATAAGGACGACCTGGTTATCATGGGAGACCGCAAGGATGCACAGCAGTGTGCGATCGATGTAGATGCAAGCTGTATGGTAGTCTGCCAGAATGCGCCTGTATCCGATAAGATCATTCAGCAGGCGCAGGAAAAAGAAATCGTGATCATACGGACGCCCCACGATACGTTTACCGCAGCGCAGCATATCAACCAGAGTATCCCTGTGAAGTACTTCATGACAAAGTCGAATCTGGTGACATTCAAACTGAAAGACTACGTGGACGACGTGAAAGAAGTTATGGCGCGTAAAAGGTTCCGTGATTTCCCGATCGTTGACAATAAAGGAAAGTTCCTGGGGCTCATTTCCAGACGCCGTCTTTTAAATGTAAAGAAGAAACAGGTGATCCTTGTAGATCACAATGAGAAGAACCAGGCAGTTGACGGCGTGGAAGAAGCGGAAGTGCTTGAGATCATCGACCACCACAGACTGAGCAGCATCGAGACGATGGGACCGGTATTTTTCCGCAACCAGCCGGTGGGATGTACTGCTACGATCGTCTACCAGATGTATCAGGAAGCCGGAGTAGAACCGGATCCGGTCAATGCGGCGCTGCTGTGCTCGGCGATCATTTCGGATACCCTGATGTTCCGCTCGCCGACATGCACGCCTCTGGACGAGGATACTGCGAGGAAGCTTGCAGAAATCGCAGGGGTAGAGGTTGAAAATCTGGCACAGGAGATGTTCAATGCCGGAAGTAACTTAAAAGGAAAGAGCGCGGAAGAGATCTGCTTCCTCGACTTTAAACAGTTTACGGTCAACGATACAGTGTTCGGCGTCGGGCAGGTCAACTCCATGAGTGCGGATGAACTCAAAGAGATCCGGAAGATCGTGCAGCCCCATCTTGAGAAAGCACGCAGCAACCACGGGCTCAATATGATCTTCTTCATGCTGACCAATATTATTACCGAATCCTCCGAGCTTCTCTGCTGCGGGCCGGAGGCAAGAGAGAAGATCTTAAGCGCATATGATCTGCCGGAGGATACGGAGACGATCATGCTGAGAGGCGTGGTGTCAAGGAAGAAACAGCTTGTCCCGACGCTGGTGGGAGCGCTGCAGCAATAAAGGACGGGGCGGAAGCGCGCATTGCCGCCGGATGAGAGCACTGTATAAAAGGAGAATCAGTAAAAAAGTATGGCAAAACAGACATGGAAACCGGGAAATATGATCTACCCCCTGCCCGCTGTTATGGTGAGTACGGCGGACAGAGAGGGCGGCAGCAATATACTGACGGTCGCGTGGACGGGAACTGTGTGTACCAATCCGCCGATGGCGTATATATCCGTCCGTCCGGAGCGGTATTCTTATCATATGATCAAAGAGAGCGGAGAGTTCGTCATCAACCTGACTACAAAGCAGCTTGCCCGTGCCACGGACTACTGCGGCGTCCGCTCGGGCAGGGACGTGGATAAATGGAAAGAGTGCCGGCTGACAAAAGGAGGCGCATCGTCTTTGAAATATGCGCCTGTGATCGAAGAGGCTCCCGTCAATATTGAATGTAAGGTGAAAAGCATTCAGGAGCTGGGAAGCCATCATATGTTCCTGGCGGAGGTGACAGCAGTTCAGGTGGACGAGGCATATATGGATGAAAAGGGAAAATTCGACCTGAACCGTACCGGACTGATCGCGTACTCCCATGGGGAATATCTTGATCTGGGTAAGAAACTCGGGACGTTCGGGTACAGCGTGCGTAAGAAACAGGACGCACGGAAACCAAAAGCGGCGGGCAGCAAAAAAGCAAATGCTAAAAATGCGGATGGCAAAAAGGCAAATGCCAGAAATGCGGCCGGCGGAAAAGCTTCGGGGAAGAAACGCGCGATGACGCAGAGAAAGGCGGGCAGATGATGCTTTATTTTGAAAATGATTATTCCGAGGGCGCACATGAAGAGGTGTTAAAGCGCCTGATCGAGACCAATATGGAACAGCTTCCGGGATACGGGACAGACCGGTATACGTTATCTGCAAAGGAAAAGATCTGTGCCGCCTGCGGATGTCCGGACGCAGAGGTGTATTTTCTGACCGGAGGTACGCAGACAAACCAGATCGTGATCAGCGCCATGCTGGATTCCCATGAGGGAGTGATCGCGGCGGAGACAGGGCATGTGGCTGCCCATGAGGCCGGAGCTGTCGAGTGTACCGGACATAAGGTTCTTACATTGCCCCAGACAGGCGGGAAAATATCTGCGTCAGATCTGGAAAGATATCTGAGTACCTTTTACGGGGATGAAAACCATGAACATATGGTATTTCCGGGAATGGTCTATATTTCCCATCCTACAGAGTACGGTACTTTGTATACAAAAGGAGAACTGGCTGAATTATCTGCAGTCTGCAATGAATACAGGATCCCCCTTTATCTGGACGGGGCGCGCCTCGGATATGCGCTTGCCGCGGCGGACACGGATGTGACGCTTGAGGATGTTGCGGAATACTGCGACGTGTTCTATATCGGCGGAACGAAAGTCGGAGCGCTCTGCGGGGAAGCCGTCGTCTTCCCGAAGGAGAATACGCCGCGGCATTTTGTCACAAAGATAAAGCAGCGAGGGGCGCTTCTCGCAAAAGGCAGGCTGACAGGCGTACAGTTTGACGCGCTCTTTACCGATGAGCTATATCTGAAGATCGGGAAAAACGCAATAGACACTGCAAATGAGTTGAAACAGGTGCTGAGAGAAAAAGGATACGAATTTTTTATTGATTCACCTACAAATCAGATCTTTGTGGTGCTGGAAGATACCCAGATGGAGAGACTAAAAGAAAATGTGGCGTTCAGCTACTGGGAAAAGAAAGATGCCGCCCATACGGTCGTGCGGTTTGCGACGAGCTGGGCGACGAAAATGGAAGATGTGAAAAAACTGGCTGCGCTCCTTTAGCGGGAACGCAGCCTTTCTGTTACTGCATATTATCTGTATCCTCCAGAGGGAAAGTGACACTCCAGTTTCCCTCTATAGAACCGGATGAAGTGGTGAATCCTCCATACAGATCATATCCGCCAAGTGTTTCGGCAGAAATTTCGGTAAAGATATAATCTTCATAGCTGCTTTCACCTGCGTCATCAAAAAATGAGACAGAACCATCGGCGCTGATCGTCTCGCCAGTCTCTTTGTTTATCAGGGCAATCATGCCGTGATTATCCGTCTTCAAAATATCTTTATAATAAACCTGGATATGGAGATATTTGTCAACATATCCGATACCTGTCAGAGAAACTCCGTCGACAGGCGAACAGATAGTGCCGGACGGTTTGAGAACCGTCGGAAGATCCTGCTTGGCAGATCCTTCGTACTTCTCTATAAATTCCGATCCGCTGATACCGCGCGGATCAACTCTCTGGGTTGTGCTGTTAAGTTGTATGTCAGACAGATTTATTTTATTGAGGATTCCCTCATATGTTTTCTTATTGCTCAAAATTTCCCGGAGAGAAAATGTCAGCTTATCTCCGGTAATATCCCGATCATCCCACTGCTCGACCGTGACCAGGAATTCGGCGGTATGGGTGTCAGGATCATAGCCGGATAAGATGCAGTGACTTGAGCAGTCAAATGGAGTATTGATCTGGTAACTGTCAAAAAGGTCAATTGTTTCATCAAATTTCGTTCCTTCCAGATCCTGTATTGAAATATAGATTTCAGCAATATTTTCATGTATATATGCCGCCGACACTTCCATCCGGATACCGTTGTCTTCGCATGATAACTGCACCGGTTTGAAGAACTGCGCCGCAGCAGGGGAGACAGCGTACAACATATCATAAAATGCAGGCATTGAAGCAGCCATTATAGGAACAGCGAGACTGAATATGAGACAAAGGCAGGCTGCCGCGGCACACCATTTTTTCAGTCTGATTCTTTTTGGCACGGACTTTTTGTCCGCTGCCAGAATATATTCCGGATCTATCAGATCCATTTTATTAAGCAGTTCATTTCCTCTCATAGAATGTAACCCTCCTTTTCAAGATAGTTACGAAGCCGGCTGCGGCTTCGATAAAGCATGGTTTTTACTTTGCTCTCAGACAGCGAAAAACGTCCGGCAATGTCTGAGATGGAATCCAGATACCAGTATCGGCGTATAAAAACATTTCTTTTTTCTTCGCTGAGTGTGCTGAGGAATCCGTTGATTGCCTGTCCGAAAGCGATATCATCTATCCGGCATTCCATGTCATCTGGAGCAGGAATACATTGCTCCATCTCTGCGCTGAGCTCAGATATAAATGCGCGGCGCTTCAGACGGCTGCGCTTCCGGCAGAAGTCCAGAGAAATGTGGCGGGTAATCCGGGCAAGGTAAGCATACAGATAATTCCGCGGCTCATGAGGCGGGATTGAATTCCACGCTTCCAGATAGGTGTCATTTTCACATTCTTCTGCTGTCAGGCGGTCTTTTACTATGCCATAAGCCAGAGCACGTAAATGGTCTCCATATTTTCTGGAAGTATGTTTAACGGCCGCTTCATCCCGGCGCAAATACAGATCGACGATTTTATTGTCATCCAAGGTCTTCCCTCCCCTTTCTTGTGTTAATAGGCCTTTACTATAATAAGCGATTATCAGAGCTTGAAGGTTACATTTTTAGAAGATTATAACAACTTTTTACTTTATGTGTCCTTAATGACTAGCTATCATAAAATTAACAATAAGATGATAAGCCTCATAATAATTCATTGCTAAGGCATTAAAATATAATTAAATTCATTACTAATATATTGAATGAGCAATTAAATTGCATTATACTTTTGAGTAAGAACTAAAAAATGATTTATTTAGAGATGGAGGAATTGATATGTCCAGTACAATACAGGTAAGAGTGGATGACGAGTTAAAAGCAAAGTCGGACAGTTTGTTTAAAGATTTGGGAACAGACACAACAACGGCAATTCGCATTTTTCTCACGCAGGCAGTAGCGTATAATGGATTTCCATTTGAGATAAGGAGAAATTCAACTGTAAATAGTCCTTATACTTCTATGTCGGAGGACAGTATATTGGAAAAACTTGATGAGGCAAGGAGACATGCTGATCAGGGGCAGTGCAGACGAGCAGACAATGTTGTAGCGGATATGAGGACAAAATATGGATTATGAAGTAATTTTGACGACGGATGCTGAAAACGACTTGAATGAGTTTTTAGAATATTTGTTGTTTGAAAAGCAAAGCGAGCAGGCAGCAAAGAACCTGCTGGATGATTTTGAACAGACAATGCAAACTCTCCAAATGGTTGCAGGAAGTTTGAAAGATTGTGAAAATCCAAGATTACGCGAAAGAGGATATAAAAGAATCGATTTTATTTCACACAGATATTTTATGCTTTATCGTATTGAAGGCAATAAGGCAATAATTGACAGTATTTTTCATGAACTGCAGGATTATGAGAATAGAATAAACTGATATTTCCTGTATATTTATACCTCGCATCGGAGACAATAATTCCGATATGTAAATGAATCATGGAAACTCTTTTGTCCTGCGGATCCTGAACGGGACAGAGCTGTTTCCGCGGGAAAGGACGAAGAGGTATGGATTATTTAGAGATTGAAAAAGTGACCGGACGGCAGATCATCGATTCAAGAGGAAACCCGACAGTTGAGGCGGAGGTGTATCTGGCGGACGGAACCGTGGCAAGAGGCGCGGCTCCCAGCGGCGCTTCCACAGGCGAATTTGAGGCGCTCGAGTTAAGAGACAAAGATAAGAACAGGTTCGGAGGGAAAGGCGTCACCAAAGCTGTTGAAAATATCAATACAGTGATCAATGACACGCTGAAAGGCATGGACGCAGGCGACATCTATGCAGCAGATAGAGCGATGATAAGAGCGGACGGCACAAAGGATAAATCAAAGCTGGGGGCAAATGCGATCCTTGCAGTGTCCATTGCCTGTGCGAGGGCTGCGGCGGTTTCCCTTGACATTCCGCTGTACCGTTTCCTGGGCGGTGTAAACGGCAATCGTTTGCCGGTGCCTATGATGAACATCTTAAACGGCGGGGCGCATGCGGCAAATACGGTGGATGTACAGGAGTTCATGATCATGCCGGCAGGAGCGGAGAGTTTCGCCGAGGGTCTGAGATGGTGCACGGAAGTATTCCATGCCCTGCAGGCGCTCCTGAAGGATCAGGGGCTTGCGACATCGGTGGGGGATGAGGGAGGATTTGCTCCGGATCTTGCCGATGATGAAGAAGCAATCGAATATATCCTTGAAGCGGTCCGAAGGGCAGGATATGAGCCGGGGCGGGATTTCGTGCTTGCAATAGATGCGGCTTCCAGCGAGTGGAAGGGAAGAAAAAAGGGAGAATATATCCTGCCGAAATGCGGGAAGGAGTTTACGTCCGCCCAGCTTGTGGAGCACTGGAAAACTCTGGTGGAGAAATATCCGATCTACTCTATCGAGGACGGTCTCGACGAGGAAGACTGGGAAGGATGGCAGATTCTTACAAAAGAGCTGGGAGACAGAGTACAGCTGGTCGGAGACGATCTGTTTGTGACAAATACAGAGCGACTGAAAAAAGGAATTGATATGAGATGCGGCAATTCCATTCTGATCAAGCTGAATCAGATCGGTTCGGTATCCGAGACTCTGGAAGCGATCAAGATGGCGCATAAGGCGGGTTACACGGCGATCTCGTCGCACCGTTCCGGAGAGACGGAGGATACGACTATCGCGGATCTTGCCGTCGCGCTCAATACCTGCCAGATCAAGACCGGCGCGCCAAGCCGGAGCGAGCGAGTGGCGAAATACAACCAGCTTCTGCGGATCGAGGAAGATCTGGGAGAGGGCGCGGTGTATCCGGGATTTGAGGCATTCAATATAAAAAGATAAAAGTATTCGAGACAGCGTAAATGGAAAGGCAGCGGACTGAAGCCGGGGGATGCTCCCAAGGGATCAGTACGCTGCCTTTTCCGCTTTCTTTTTGATCTCTGCTTTCTTCTTATTCCTGCAAGACCGGTTACAGGGAATCCCGGAGTTTTACCATACATTTCTTCCCATGACACGCGATCCCGTATTCCAGGATCGTTTCCATTCCGTCATCGCGGAGCATAGTTGTATAATCCTGCCCCCGGATCTGACTGAGGGCTTCATCACATTTCCGGTCAAGGTCTCCGCTCTCAGAGTATTTCACTTCTATAACGATCCCGACTTTCCTCTCATCAATCTCCACCAGGATATCGCTGTACCCTGTTCCGGATTCCCGGTTGGATATGACATACCAGGAATCTTTAAAGCCGAGCAGCCCAAGGAGAAGACCGTGATAAAAGTTTTCTTTCTGTTCTTTCCGCGCGGCCGAATCGCGTACGCTGATCGTTTTTCGCAGATATTCATTGAACCGGTTCTCCGCCTCTGCGGCGTCGCCTTCCTGAAATGCCAGACAGAATGCGCCAAGTGCGGTTCCGTCTTTGCGGGCGGTATCAAGAAACCATGTGCTGATCTGCTCGGTAAAGATATCCTGTATCTCGCGGTTTGGAATGGCGAGGGTCAGTTCTTTCCCTTCCGGTCTGCCCCGCTGCGTCAGGTATCCTGTGGTAAAGAGAACACTCCACATATTATCAGTGGAAGAATACAGATCCTTGTATGTCAGTTCCTGATTTATCGCCTTCGTCACTGTACTGCCGGATATCAGGTCTTCAATTTCTTTTTTTGTCATACCCCGCGCCTGTTCCAGAAAATGCCGGATCACATCGTTGCTGCTTGTATTTTTCCAGTAGTCCTCGGGAAGCGCATGGTCATCCGCCCGCAGTTTATCACAGTAGCAGATCACATCCCAGGGGCAGTAGACGTCGATGTCCCCGAAATGATATCCGTCATACCATTCCCGGATCGTTTCATAATGGCGGGACAGCCCGTAATAATCCAGAAGTTCCCGGACTTCGCTGTCAGTAAACCCGAAATATTCGTCAAAACGGACGTCAGTGACGGAGAGGACTTTGATATTATTAAGACCTGTGAAGATGCTTTCCTTTGCCACGCGCAGACAGCCGGTCATGACCGCAAAATAGAGGCTGCTGTTTGTCTTGAGAACCCGGCTGAACATACTGCGGATCAGTGATACCATCTGATCGTAATAACCGTTTTCATTAGCCTTTGCCAGAGGCACATCGTATTCATCGATCAGAACGATCACCTTTTTGCCGTAATGCTTATGGAGGAGAGCAGAGAGGGTCAGGAGGCTGCCGGAGAGCACTTCCTCTGACATCAGGAACTCTCCCTGATCATCCGTATGGATCAGGCCGTTGTATCTCCTTTTTTCCGTATCGGAAAGCGCCTCGCTCTGCGCCAGAAATTCAAAGCGGAGCGCCTCGTTTCCTATGATCGAACACATTCTGGATCTGGCAGAGATAAAATCATCTGCCTCCACATCTTTCAGCGAAACAGAGACAACCGGAAACTGCCCCTGATATTCCCGACACAATTCTGTTTCCTCTGCGATGTCAAGACCCTCAAACAGTCCGGCATCACTTCCCAGTTCAAAGAAACTTTTCAGCATACTCATATTCAGAGATTTTCCGAAACGTCTCGGGCGGGTAAAAAGATTTACTTCTCCCCAGTTATTCAGAAGTTCACGGAGCAGACCAGTCTTATCGATATAGTAAAAATCATCTCTTCGTATCTTTTCAAAATTTTCAATCCCGATTGGAAGTTTTTTCTTATCTGTATTCTCAGTCATATCGTTGACACACTCCTCTCAGAAACTTTGCTGTTATAGATTAGTTTAACGTACTTGGCTTGAAATAACAAGCAGCGCTGCCGGGATGATAAAAATTTTAAATTTATCGCTATATTATAGTCAAAATTTATACTTGTCACGGCATCTGTTTGGGCGTATAATTACCCACGGTTTACAAAGGAAAAAAGAAAGGCAGATGAAACAGATATGGACAATAAGATACATGACATGACCACAGGCAGCCCGGTGAAACTGATCATACGTTTTATGATCCCGATGTTTCTGGGCAATGTCTTTCAGCAGTTTTACAATATAGCGGACTCCATTGTAGCAGGCCAGTTTATAGGCGTGACGGCATTGGCGGCGATCGGCAGCACGGGATCGCTGATGTTCTTCGTGACCGGATGGCTCAACGGGCTGAGCAGCGGTTTCGCGATCCTTGTATCCCAGTGGTTCGGGGCAAAGCAGTACGACAGGATGCGCCACTATGTGGCAATGTCGATTTATCTTGCCGCCGCATTTGCGATCGTGATGACAGTCGGCCTGCTGATCGCGAACGAGCCGATCCTGAGGCTTATGAACTACTCGGATGATATCATGCCGGATGTGAAGCTGTATATGGGGATCATATATGCCGGACTTATCGTTACCGCGGCATATAACTCGCTGGCAGCTTTCTTAAGAGCGCTCGGTGATTCGAAGTCGCCGCTGTATTTCCTGATCATTTCTGCGGCGATCAACGTGGTGCTGGATATCGCGTTTATCGTTGTGTTCGGGATGGGCGTGGAAGGCTGCGCATATGCGACTGTGATCGCACAGGGCATCTCGGCGCTGCTGTGCTTTATCTACATACTGAAGAAGTTCCCGATCCTGCATCTGAAGAGGGAGGACTTCAAGATCAGCTTCCACAGTTTCGGAAGGCTTCTGGCGCTGGGCATCCCGATGGGACTGCAGTTCTCCATCACGGCGATCGGCACGATCATCGTGCAGGGCGCGGTGAATATATACGGGGAGATCTATATGGCGGGGTTCTCGGCGGCAGGCAAGCTGCAGAACCTGATCGCCACGGTATTTACAGCGTTTGGAGCGACGATCGCAACCTATGTGGGGCAGAACCGTGGCGCGGGCAAGATGGACCGTGTAAAACAGGGCGTGCGCTGCACCCAGATCATGATCCTCATATGGAGCGTCGTCCTGATGGCAGTGATGTATTTCGGAGGCAAATATATGACATGGCTGTTCATCAGTCCGTCGGAGACAGAAGTGGTAAATGCTTCCGTGACATATTTCCACACGGTATTCTGGTGCTATCCGTTCCTCGGCAGCATCTTCCTTTACAGAAATACGCTGCAGGGAATGGGATACGGCCTTGTTCCCATGCTGGGAGGCATCTTCGAGCTTGTGGCAAGAAGCGCCATAGTCATGCTCGTGGCAGGGCATACAAGCTTCGCGGGAGTATGTCTCTCGGATCCGGCGGCGTGGATCGCGGCGCTGATCCCGCTTGTGCCTTACTATTTCTATAAGATGCATAAGTTCCGCACCAGTCCGGTTACGGCGGACAGCAGGAACTGAGTATAAAAAAGTAGAAGGGAGAGATATTACATTATGTCTTTACAATCATTAAGTTTCCGCATCGGAGCGTCTCTTTCCGATGCAAAAAGAGACCGCGGGCTTGATACAGCCCCGGCTGATATCTTCCGGATCAGCGATATCCCCTACGGTCCGGATGTGAAGTGGAATACGCTTGACGTATACAGACCGAAGAATTTAAAAGGGAAACTGCCGATCATTGTAAATGTTCACGGCGGCGGATATGTATACGGCAGCACGAAGCAGTATCAGTTCTACTGTATGGATCTGGCGCGGAGAGGGTTTGCGGTGGTAAGCTTTAATTATCATCTGGCGCCGGAGTTTAAATTCCCCACTCCGATCCTTGACCTGAATCTTGTGATGGAGTGGATCTGTAAAAAGGCGGATATCTACGGTTTTGATACGGACAGAGCGGCGATGGTCGGAGATTCCGCCGGGGCGCAGCTTGCCAGCCAGTATGCGGTCATCTGCACGAATCCGGAATATGCCGAAGTGATGGAAGTGACCCCGCCGGATATTAACTTAAGAGCGGTGGGACTTAACTGTGGGATGTATGATGTGAGAAAGAGGGCATCCGAGATATCAGAGAATAAGCTGATGATCGATTATTACACGGAGCATCCGTCTGTGTACGGGAAGAAGCTGGATGTGCTCGACTATGTGACAGAGAAGTTCCCGTCGGCTTATCTGCTCTCTGCGAAAGGGGATTTCCTCATGGATCAGTGCGAGCCGATGGCAAAGCTTCTTATGGAAAGAGGCGTTCCGTGCGAGTATAAGATCTACGGAGATGAGAAGACAGGGCACGTATTCCATGTGGATATGCGTTCGGATCTGGCCCGAAAGGCAAACGATGACGAGATTGCATTTATAAAAAAATACATGTAAAAGTTCAGATGCAGTCCGGATCCTTCCGGTACTTGAGTGGCGTCACACCGTACTGTTTCTTAAATGCGGTCTGAAAATGACTCTGACTGGAAAAGCACAGATAGCTGCTTATGACACTGACGGATTTGTCAGTGTACTTAAGCAGCTGTTTTGCTTCTTCCATCTTACAGCGCGTGATAAATGCGTTCACCGAAAATCCCAGTTCTTTCTTAAAATAAGTAGAAAAGTAGCTCCGGCTGAATCCGACGTGTTCCGCCACGTCTTCTACCGTGATATGCTCGCATACATTCTGCTGGATAAAGCGGATGGCGTTCTGGATCATCCCGTCTGACGAGACCGGCATCTGCGCCTCTTTGACACGCTCGGCAAAGGTATATGCCACCCGCCCCATCAGCTCGTAGAGAGCATCCGGGTCAGAAAGCGACTCTGCCGTCTGAATGAAAGAGTCGGAGAGCTGGTATGCGGCATCCGTGTCCAGCCCGCCGTCGATCGCCGCGCGCGTGGCTACGGTAGTGCTCACGATGATCGTGTTCTTCAGCTGACGGAGCGCTGTGGGACCGATGATACCTACATTCGCAAAGGATTCGTTGAATTCGAGCTGCGCCAGAGCTTCCGGCCTGCCGGTGCGGATGATCTCGTGGATCACGGACTCGATCTCATGGGAATGGTTATGTATGGAATCAGCCCTTTTCTCGTACAATGTGTCAGCCGTGCGGGCGGCATGGAATGTCTGCTGTGGCAGGAGCTCCCGGACGGGAAGTATTTCACCGTTCAGGCAGTAATTGATAAATGCCAGTTTGATCAGAAAGCTGCTCAGAGAGAACTGCGGTACTCTCTGGAAGAAATCGGAGAATTCCCGGCGCGATTCCTGCGGCACGACATAATCGATGTACATCTGATGAAGCTCGGAGTCAGAGTAAGGAGTAAGGGAAACCGGGCCGAATATAAGCCGTATGTCCGGATCGGCGTCTGCGGACACACATCCGAAGTAACTTCCGTACTCCGTGGACAGATAAGAGATGTGCCCGGTATGCCCGGAACGGTCTGTCAGGCGCGGGAGATATTTTGCGGGCGGAAATGTAAGTGCGGACTGTTCCGGTTCCGTATGCGTGAACCTCTGTTCCGGGAAACGGTACAGGTATGAGGGAATATTGGAATCCAGATACAGCATTTTGAGAAAATCATTTAATGAATGGGACATAATTACCACCTTTCGTAAGGATGTAAATATCAGATGCGGGATGACTGCCGCTCCCGCAGGCGGTGAGCAACAACTCAGTAACTGCTGCCTGTTAAAAACAGTGTAGATAAAATACACCCTTCTGTCAAGAAAATATAAAACAAATATATAAAATACAGAACAAAAAGAAAATACAATACGCATTTCTTAAATTAAAATAAACTCACAAGATGAAACAAGGAGGAGAACAGCATGGACAAAGAAAAGATCAGGGATCTGATCTCGCAGATGACGCTGGAAGAAAAGGCGGGGATGTGTTCCGGAGCGGATTTCTGGCATACCAAAGCGGCAGAGCGTCTCGGAATCCCTTCTGTCATGGTAAGCGACGGCCCCCACGGACTGCGCAAGCAGTCAGAGGCGGCGGACCATCTCGGGATCAACGACAGCATCAAAGCGGTCTGCTTCCCCGCCGGATGTGCGCTTGCCTCAAGTTTTGACAGAGACCTTGCGAAAAAGATGGGAGAGACCATCGGGCAGGAATGTCAGGCGGAGGATATCAGCACCATTTTAGGGCCTGCGGTGAACATAAAGAGATCCCCGCTGTGCGGACGTAACTTTGAGTATTACTCGGAAGACCCGTACGCGGCGTCCGAGATGTCGGCGGCGTTTATCCGCGGCGTGCAGAGCAAGAACGTAGGGACCAGCGTGAAGCATTTCCTGGCGAACAATCAGGAGAAGCGGCGCATGACAAACTCTTCGGACGTAGACGAGCGGACGCTGCGTGAGATCTACATGGTGCCTTTCGAGGGCGCGGTGAAGAACGGGAAACCGTGGACCGTGATGAATTCCTACAACCAGATCAACGGAACTTTCGTCGGAGAGTCAAAAGAATATCTCACAGATCTTCTGAGAGCGGAATGGGGATTCGACGGATATGTGATGTCCGACTGGGGCGCGGTCAATGACAGGGTAGAAGCGCTGAAAGCCGGAATGGATCTGGAAATGCCCTCTTCAAACGGTGTGAACGACGCGCTGATCGTAAAGGCGGTGCAGGACGGCACGCTGGATGAGGCTGTGGTAGATCAGGCATGCGAGCGGATCCTGAACATCATCTACCGGTACATGGAGAGCCGGGATGCGAGCGCAGTATTTGACCGTGAGAAAGACCACGGGACAGCGGCTTCGGTCGAGGAAGAGTGTATCGTTCTTCTGAAAAATGACAGTGACGGAAACGGGAAACCCATCCTTCCGCTGGGCAGAGAACAGAAGATCGCGTTCATCGGAAAGTATGCCCAAGCGCCCCGGTATCAGGGCGGCGGAAGCTCCCATATCAACAGCTGGAAAGTAGAGTCCGCGCTGGAAGCTGTAAAAGACTTTGCGGACGTGGCTTATGCGAAGGGCTTTGACGACGCACAGGATCAGGCGGATGAAGCACTGGAAGCTGAGGCAGTGCAGGCGGCGGAAGATGCGGATGCAGCGGTGATCTTCGCAGGACTTCCGGACAGCTTCGAGTCGGAAGGCTATGACCGGACGCACCTGAACCTTCCGGAATGCCAGAACCGTCTGATCGGTAAGATCTGCGATGTACAGAAAAATGTGGTCGTTGTGCTCCACAACGGTTCTCCGGTCGTGATGCCGTGGAAAGACAGAGTGTCCGCAATCGTTGAGGCATATCTGGGCGGACAGGCAGTCGGGAAAGCAGAGGTGAGAGTCCTCTTCGGAGAAGTCAATCCGTCGGGAAGACTGTCCGAGACATTCCCGAACAGACTGGAAGACACACCGTGCTATCTGACCTACGGCAAAGGCAGAGACCATGCGGAGTACAGAGAAGGCGTGTTCGTGGGATACCGGTATTACACCACCCGCGATATGGACGTACAGTATCCGTTCGGGTACGGACTGTCCTACACCACATTTGGATACAGTGATCTGGCCACAGATAAGAGCGGACTGACAGACGCGGATACGCTGAGTGTGAGCGTGGATGTTAAGAATACGGGAGACCGCTTCGGTAAAGAGGTCGTGCAGCTCTACGTGGCTCCGGTGAACTCCGAAGTGCCGCGTCCGCTGCGGGAACTGAAAGGCTTTGAAAAAGTGTCACTGGAACCGGGAGAAAAGAAGACGGTGGCATTTACGCTGGATGACCGTGCCTTCGCGGTATGGAACGCAGATCTTCACTGCTGGGATGTGCCGGACGGCGCATACAAGATCCAGATCTGCCGAAACGCCCGGGAAGTGATCCTTGAGACAGAGGTGCAGGTGAAGAACACAAAGCGCCCGAGACAGAAGTACACGGCGAATACCTGCATGGGCGAGCTCTTTGCAGATCCGAAAGCACAGCAGATCCTCGGACAGATGATGGGGAACAACGAGCAGGCGAAAGAGATGGAAGAGAAATCGCAGGGAGAGGCAGTCAGCCAGGAGATGCTGGCGGCGATGATGCAGGACATGCCGCTTCGTCAGCTTATCAGCTTCGTGCCGGGCATGACGTGGGAAGCAGTGGATCAGATACTTAATGCGCTGAATGCGTGATTAGGATATAATTATACAAGAGGAAAGAGAGGTTAACAAAATGGCAAAGAAACCTTTAGGAAAAGACAATCTGGGCATCCAGAAAGTCATGAGGATGCCGGACTATCTGGGAGATGCGGCCGGACAGTTCTCACTGAATGCGATCAGCGGACTGGTAGGGCAGCTTACATACTTCTATACTGAAAAAGTGGGTGTTGCAGCCGGTGCGATCGCAACAGCACTTCTGATCGTAAAAATACTGGATGCATTTACAGATGTTATCATGGGATATATTGTCGACCATACGGCGCCGGGCAAGGAGAAGTACCGCCCGTGGATCCTTCGGATGGTTCTGCCGGTAGCGATCATGATGGTTTTGATGTTTACGGTTCCGACTAATGTAAGTACGCCGATCCAGATCGTATATATGTTCATAACCAACTTCCTGTTCACAGCAGTGATCTACACGATCATCTGCGTGCCGTATCAGGCGATTATGGTTGTCCGCACGAACAGTCAGGAAGAGCGTGCGAAGATGGGAACATGGCGTGCGGCGGCAGGTTATGTATCCGGAATGATCATTGCAGTTATGATCATCCCGATCACAAATATGCTGGGCGGCGACCAGAAAGCATGGATCATGTTCAGTGCCGGACTTGCAGTAGTTTCTGCCATTCTTCTGTTTGTAACTTATAAGACAAGCAAAGAGTATGCTGTTGAAGACGGTCAGGAGGCTGCGGCAGCTCCGGAGCCGGAAGAAGAAAGCGTTCCGTTTGGAGAGGCGTTAAAAAATCTTTTCCATAATAAATACTGGGTAATGGCGCTGATCCTTGCCGTATGCTCCAATATTTTCTACGGACTTTCAAATTCATCAGGAACCTATTACTGTAAATGGATCTACGGGGACGACAATCTTATGGGAATCCTCGGCGGCGTCGGCCTGATCCCGACAATCCTCGGATTCATTGTAACACCGATCCTGATCAAGACGTTGGGCGTTACCAAATCACTCCGGGTTTCCTTTGTAATCGGAATCGTCGGCAATGTTCTGAGAATGATTAATCCGTATAACTTCGTTTACAATGCAGTTCTGGGATGCTTCTCAACATTTGCAAATATTCCGATGATGTGCCTGCTTGGAACGATCACGGCGATGTCCATAGACTATAATGAATATAAATATGGAAAGCGTATGGTAGGATCCTCTCAGGCAGCCGCAAGCTTCGGCTCCAAAGTAGGAAACGGCCTGGGAACATCACTGATCGGATGGTGCCTTGCCATCGCAGCATATGACGCGGCGGCCACTGTCCTGACTCCGGCTGTGAAACAGGCGATCTTCACATTCAATATCTACGCTCCGCTGGCGATGTTCGTGATCATGTTCATCGTAGCAATGAAGTTCGACCTGGAGAAGAAGCTTCCGGGAATCCGCGAGGAGCTGGATAAGAGAAAAGCACAGAACAAATAATTAAATATAGCCAATCATGTCTCTGCCCCGCCATTTTGACGGGGCAGTGCCTGAATTAAGGGAGGAGATCAGTAAATGAGTGAAGACAGACAGGCATTCAACCCATATCTTCCGTTAAATGAATATATCCCGGACGGAGAACCCCATGTATTCGGCGACAGGGTATACATTTTCGGTTCTCATGACAGAGAGGGAGGAACAACATACTGCGAACTGGATTATACGGTCTACTCTGCGCCGGTCACGGATCTGACAGACTGGAGATGTGAGGGGACGGTATACCGAGCAGAACAGGATCCTCATGTCTGCGCAGACAGAAGCCAGATGTACGCGCCGGATGTCGTGCGGGGGAATGACGGAAGATATTATCTGTATTACTGCCTGGCGGGGCAGGCCGGGAAGAACGGATTCGACGGACCGATCTCTGTGGCGGTGTGTGATACCCCGGCAGGAAAATACGAATATCTCGGAGACGTCCGATACCCGGACGGGAGCCCCATGACGAGATTTATTCCGTTTGACCCGGCTGTGATCAATGATAATGGAACGATCCGTCTGTATTACGGCTGGTCTCTCCCGATGACACCGGGAAACGGATGGCTGGGCAGAAAGATCACGGAAAAGCTTATGGTCAATATGTTCCATAAATTACCGGAAGAGATCCGAAGAGAACCGCAGGGCATTATGGGAGCAAACACCGTGGAACTGAAGGATGATATGCTGACGGTAAGAGGCGAACCTGTCAGGATTCTTCCCGGGATCGACAAGAGTAAAGGAACGGAATATGAGGGACATGCGTTTTTCGAGGCAAGTTCGATCCGGAAGATCGGAGAAACATATTATTTTATTTATTCCACTGAAAAAAACCATGAATTGTGTTACGCAGTGAGCCGGTATCCGGACAGAGATTTTCGGTACGGCGGCGTGATCATTTCCAACGGCGATGTCGGGATTGACGGAAGAAAGGCAAAACGCCGGATCGCGGCAACCGGAAATAATCATGGAAGTATTGAGCAGATCAATGGGAAATGGTATGTTTTTTATCACAGGCATACTCATCTTAATTCCTACAACCGGCAGGACTGTGCGGAGGAGATTCATATCGATGGGGACGGTTCTATCCGTCAGGTTCCGATGACGTCCTGTGGACTTAACGGGAAACCTCTCAGACCGGAGGGTGTTTATCCGGCTGCTATCGCCTGTGTGCTCACTGACGGGCATATGCCCCATGTGGGAAACGGCGGCGCTCCGGGCAGACATCCGATGATCACACACGGAGAAGGAGAGCAGCATATTACCGGGATACGTAATCACACAGTGATCGGATTCAGATATTTTGCATTTACAGGATCTGTGAAGCTGATCCTCCGGGTAAGAGGGAATGGAAGAGGACATTTCCTGATCTCAGACGGACAGAAAACTCACAGAACTTCGGTACAGGTGACCGGAAGCGAAAAATGGATGAAATATGAAACAGTGGTCAACACAGACCGGACAGCCCCGCTCTATCTGGAGTATAAGGGGACGGGGATGATGGAACTGCAGCAGATAGAATTAAAAAGAGTAGTATCTGACAAGGAGGAAGAAAATCATGAAAATATATGACCTGAGGACAGAATACCGTGAGAACCCGATCGGGCTCGCAGTCAAAAGCCCGCGCTTTTCCTGGAAGATGCGGACGGACGAGAAGAACACAGTCCAGAATATTTACCGGATCGAAGTGACGGACAACGGGAAGACTGTGTGGGATACCGGGATGCAGGAGAGCAGGGACTCCGTGCTCGTTCCGTATGAGGGCGAGTTGCTTTGTGACGAGACGCTTTACACTGTGAAAGTGACCGTATGGGATAACTACGGACGGGCGGGCAGCGCTGAGACGACTTTTGAGACAGGAGTCTTCGACCCACAGACATTCCGGGCAGAGATGATCACCCATGATTTTGAGCAGGAGGAGACAGCCTGTCCGGTTTTCTATATGAATATTCTATTGAAAGGCGATGTGAAAAAAGCACGCCTCTACGCGACGGCACAGGGCGTCTATGAATTCGCCGTAAACGGCGTGAAAGCCGGAGAGGACCGGATGACGCCGGGGTGGACCAGCTACCACAACCGTCTCCAGTACCAGATCTATGATGTGACGGAGCAGATAAAGAGCGGGGAGAACCTGCTGGAGATGACGGTCGGTAACGGCTGGTACAAGGGCATCCTTGGATTTATGTGCACCCCGGATATCTACGGCGACCGGGTGGGCGCATTTGCGGAGCTGCATATTACATACGAAGACGGCGGAATCGAAGTTATCGGTACGGATGAGAACTGGGGCGTGCGCACCGGCGAGATCCGTTACAGCGAGATCTATATGGGCGAGACCATCGATACGGACGCCCCGCAGATCCGGGAAGGAAATGTCTCTGTCAAAGACTTTGACAAGAGCATCCTGACCGCACAGGAAAACGAGCCGGTCCGCATCACGGAGCGTATCCCGGCGAAAGAACTGATCGTGACCCCGAAGGGAGAGCGTCTGGTGGACTTCGGGCAGAATATCACCGGACTGGCAGAAATCCGCATCAAAGGATATAAGGGACAGAAGATTACGATCCGGCACGCAGAGGTACTTGACAAGGACGGCAACTTTTATCCCGAGACGCTGCGCCAGGCGAAATCCATCGACACCTATATCTGCAACGGGGAAGATCAGGTCTTCCTGCCACACTTTACGTTCCACGGGTTCCGCTATATCTGCGTGGAGGGAATAGATGAGATGAAGCCGGAGATGTTCACAGCCTGCGTGATGCACTCTGATATGGAGAGCATCGGATCCTTCCATACGTCCAACAAAAAGATCAACCAGCTCCAGAGCAATATTTCCTGGGGCATGCGGGACAACTTCCTCGATATCCCCACCGACTGCCCGCAGAGGGACGAGCGCCTCGGATGGACGGGCGACGCCCAGGTATTCTCCTGGACGGCTTCCTATCTTCGCAACACCGCGCTTTTCTTCAGCAAATGGATGCGGGATATGTTTGCTGAGTCCTCTCTGGAAAAGGGCGTGCCCCATGTCGTGCCGGATATCCTCGGCTCCTACAGTTCCTCTGCATGGAGCGACGCGGCGGTCATCATCCCCTGGGTCGTCTATCAGACATACGGGGATACACGGATCCTGGAAGAAAACTGGAAATGTATGCACGAGTGGGTGGATTACATTACGAACAACTGCGAGGAGAACGGTCTGTGGATGACCGGATTCCAGTACGGCGACTGGCTGGCGCTTGACAAAGAGGAGAGCGCAGACCGCACCGGCGCGACGGACAAATATATGATCGCCAACGCCTATTATCTGTATGTGACGGATCTGGTAAAGCAGACGGCGGAAGTGCTGGGGTATGAGGATGACGCGGCAAAATATGCGTCCCTGTACGAGAAGACACTGGATGCATTCCGGAGAGAATACTATACGGAAACAGGCCGGATCGTCAGCGAGACCCAGACCGGCTGCATCCTTGCCCTGTATTTCAATCTGGCTAGGGAGAATGACCGCGGCAGAATCCTGAAGACGCTGCTCACCAATATCGAGAACCACAAGAACCATCTGGCGACCGGATTTGTGGGAACGCCGTACATCTGCCACGCACTTTCCGAGAACGGAGCTCACGACATGGCCTGCACCCTGCTTATGAGGGAAGACTATCCGTCCTGGCTGTACGCGGTCAACATGGGTGCGACGACCATCTGGGAGCGGTGGAATTCCATCAAGCCGGACGGCACGTTCGATGAGTCGGGCATGAACTCCCTGAACCATTACGCGTACGGATCCATCGGCGACTGGATGTACCGCAAGGCGGCAGGCATCAACCAGTTGGAGCCGGGGTATAAGAAGATCCTGATAAAACCGATGTTTGTGAAAGGCATAGAGGAGGCGGAAGGAACTTTTGAATCCCCGTACGGTAAGATCGTCAGCGGATATTCCTGTAAAGACGGGAAGATACATATCCATGCAGAAATCCCTGCCAACACGACGGCGGTGATCGTCCTGCCGGAGAAAGGTGAAAAAATTGAAGTCGGTTCCGGCGTCTACGACTATGAATATGATACCGGGACAAGCTTGAAGACCCTGCGCTTCAGTATGGACAGCACGCTCTCTGAGATCGTGGCAGAGCCTCTGGCAGTGCAGATGTTCAACCAGTTCGCGCCGGGCATGCTGGACGGCCCGATGGTGCAGATGGCGATGCAGATGACCCTCGCCGAGATGCTGGGCGCGGCGCCGGATGCAAGGCCCATGTTCGAGGCGGTCGTGAATGCGCTGAACGCGCAGGAGGAGTAGGAAAATGAAGATTGCAAATATCACATGCGAGCGCGTCCATACGCCTCTGGCGGTGACGAACCGCCACCCCAGATTTTCATGGGAAATTACATCAGACGAAAAAGATGTGCTCCAGAGCGCATATCAGATTATTGTAAAGGATCACACAGGCGCCCTTGTCTGGGACAGCGGGAAGGCACAGAGCCGGGAAACTGTCGATATCATGTACGCCGGTGCGCCGCTTGTATCTTCCGGCAGATATGTGTATCAGATCACGGTCTGGGACAACCACGGCAATGAAGCGGTAAGCGAAGAGGAACGCTTTGAGACAGCGCTTCTCGACAGCGCGGACTGGAAGGCGCAGTGGATCGAGCCGTCAGAGCCTCTCCCCCAGCTTGCGGAGAATCCGCTGCCGAAAGCACAGGCAATCTGGGGCGAGTGTATGGCGGCGATGATGCGGGGCGAGCAGCCGAAGTACTATCTGGACAGCGACATCTGGGCGCTCTTTGATGCAGAGCCCTATGACCCGCCGGTCCGCTTCCGCCGCACGTTCACACTTGTAGAAAAGCCGGAATATGCGAAGATCTATATGACTGCCCACGGCATCTACAGCCTGTCCGTCAACGGCAGGAAAGTTCCGGGGACACTGCTGGCGCCGGGATTTACGACCTATGAGAAGCGCCTGAAATATCAGGCATACGATGTGACAGAATTCCTGCAGGCAGGCGAAAACGCCCTCTGCGTGACTGTGGCGGACGGCTGGTACAAGGGCAAGATCGCCCTCGGCAAAGGATGCGAGTACGGCGAAGTGCCGGGGCTGCTCATGCAGATGGAATTGTGGGGATCCGGCGGAACGAAGAGTGAACTCTGCTCAGACGGAAACTTCACCTGTTCCTATGAAGGGCCGGTGCGCTACGCGGATCTGTTCCGAGGGGAGTGCGTGGACGCCCGCAGAGACGACGGCGACCCGTCTAAAGCTTCATATGCGTCGGACAACTGGAAACCGGTAAATGTTTTGGAACGAAAGGAAGAAGATTACGGCATCCTGACAGCCCAGACTGCTCCGGAGATCGAGGTGTATGAGGAAGTCCTGGCAAGAGAGATCCTGACAACGCCGAACGGCGAGACGGTGGTTGATTTCGGTCAGAACATGGCAGGAACGATCCGGGTGGAGATCCGCGCGGAAGCAGGAGAGGAGATCAGCTTCGAGCACGGGGAAGTGCTCGGACAGGACGGAAACTTTACCTATGCGCTCCCGGATACAGCGCATGAGCAGAAAGACGTGTACATCAGCGCCGGGGAGAGCGGGGAAGTCTTTGAGCCGGAGTTTACCTATCACGGGTTCCGCTATGTCCGTGTGACCGGAGGAAAAGACTGGAGACCGGAGCAGTTCACTGCGAAAGCCATCAGCAGCGCAAACCTGGTGACCGGATCGTTCCGGTGTTCAGATGAGAAACTGAACCAACTGCAGCATAATATTTACTGGAGTCAGCGCTCCAATACTGTGGGGATCCCTACCGACTGCCCGACCAGAGAGAAGGCAGGCTGGACAGGAGACGTGGTGACATACGGCGAGACGGCTCTCTACAATCAGGAGATGACCGCATTCTTTGAGGACTGGCTGGAGAGCATCCGCGGGGAGCAGAAAGAAAACGGGCATGTGATGAATACCGTGCCGCTGATCAAAAACTATATCCAACAGACGTATGCGGGCTCTCTTGGCTGGGGCGATGTGATCCTGACGCTGCCGATGCAGCTCTACCGCTTAAGCGGAGACAAACGTGTGCTGGCGGCATGCAGGGACGCAATGGAGAAGTGGGTCAATGCCATGCAGATCGCAGCAGACGAGCTCCCGCAGGGAATGGAAGAAAGCCCGGAGAATGAGAATCAGCATTATCTCATTAATACAGGGTTCCATTTCGGCGACTGGCTGGTGCCAAGCGTGAAGAATGAGGCGGGATTTTCCGACGGACCGGCTTCTTCCTTCCTGACCATGAATGTGGTTGATACCGCGCTTCTGGCGGCGGATGCAGACATGTTTGCCGAGGCACTGGAGATCCTGGGCGAGACAGAGAAAGCAGAAGATTATAAAGTATACGCTCGGAGAGTCCGGAAGGCATTCCGTGAGGAACTGTGCACGGAAGACGGGAAGCTGAAACAGGAGATGCAGGGAAGCTACATCCTTGCTCTGAAATACCATATGGTTCCGGAAGAAATGGAGAAGGGATTTGCCACAAGACTGGCGGAGATGATCGTGGAGAATGATTACAAACCGGACGCCGGATTTATGTCGGTTCCGTTTATCCTGGATGTGCTCTGCGACTATGGTTACCGGAATCTGGCATGGAAAGTCCTGAACCAGAAGAACTGCCCGGGCTGGATCTATGAAGTGGAGCACGGCGCGACGACCATGTGGGAAAACTGGGATGCGGTCCGTCCGGACGGCGCGGTGGACAAATGTTCTTTCAACCACTATGCGTTCGGCTGCGTCGGCAAATTCCTTTACCGCAGAGTGCTGGGAATCCAGAATGCCGGTATCGGATATGATCACATCTGTCTGGAGCCGGGATATGACTTTGCTCTCGACTGGGCGGAAGGCTCTTACCACAGCGTGCACGGCGAGATCAGGCTCCGCTGGGAGAAGATGAAAAATGCAGACGGCTCAGATGGGGCTGGTATAAAGGTGAGTGGATGGATTCCTGCGAATACAGAGGCGGAACTGGTGCTCCCGGACGGCAGCAGGCAGAAGCTTGGCAGCGGTGGATTTGAGTTCCCTATGGAAAAATAAAATACAGAAAAATGAGGTGTGTCAGATGAAGAAACGAACGAAAGTGATATTGATCATCCTGGCGGCGGTAGTCGTCCTGCAGGCGGCATGGATCGCATTCTGCGGTTGGAAGTGGGGATGGGGTCCGTTCCATAAGCTGTCTGAATACCGATACAGAAATATGCCGGGAAATGCGGACCAGTATGCGGTATCGCAGGTACAGCCGTCCGATGATGAGACGCTGAAAGGAAAGACGGTTATCTTCCTCGGTTCCTCCGTTACTTACGGAGCAGCGTCACTGGGAGAATCTTTTGCCGATGACTTGGGCGCCAGACTGCAGTGCAATGTTGTGAAAGAAGCAGTGTCCGGTACGACACTGTCCACCACCAGCCCGAATTCCTATGTAAAACGGTTGGACAAGATCAAAGCGCAGAGCGCAGACCTCTTTGTATGCCAGCTCTCGACCAACGACGCTTCACAGAAGAAGCCGTTGGGGAAAATCAGCGATTCCGAGCGGATGGAGGATTTTGACACGGATACTGTGGCGGGAGCGATGGAGTATATCATCGCATATGCGAAAGACAAATGGAACTGTCCGGTGGCATTTTATACAAACCCGAAGTATGACAGTACAGAGTACGCGGCTATGGTCGAACTTTTATACCAGATCCGGGACAAGTGGGGAATCAGTGTGATCGACCTGTGGACGGAACTGCCGGAGATTACGGAAGAGGAGCGCGCGCTTTATATGGCGGATGCGATCCATCCGACACGCGCCGGATATCTGGAGCGGTGGACGCCGGTGATGGAGAAAGATATCATAGAAATGATGGAACTAACGCCGGAAAGTAGTGAGAAGTAATGAAATTATACAGGGAGAGATCATCCGCCGGATGATCCCTCCCTGCTGTCAATTAATCTCGACAATATGTTGTTAAAGTTTTATTTTGCCGTATTATTTTACTTCCACCCTGCTGTTAAATTTGTCCAGAAGCAGCGCGATCACGATCCCGACTGCGATACATATGATGTTCACAATCGCTGTTCCCGCGCTCATGAACCCGGATACCGGGATGATCATGACTGTCGCTGCGATCACGATCCCGATGATGCCGTGGAACGCGAAAGAGTAGAAGTTGTCGAACAGCGCGTTGATCGCTTTCGCAAGGCAGATCACTGTGACGAGAGCCCCGATGCCCGCAGGGATAAGGATGCTCATATCAAAGTGTCCGATCCCGTCCACGAACGGAGTGTAAAGTCCCAGAGGCATCAGCAGTGTGGAGAAGCTCATGCCCGGCGCGATCACACTGAGCGCCAGACAGAATCCGCAGAACAGATACCAGAAGAAGTTCGGAGCCACTTCTACGGAGAACAGCTGGAAACCGATCAGGATCGCGAAGATCACGATCATGCAGACGATCATCGAGATAAAGGAACCTCTGCTTCGGCCCTGCTCGCCCGCTTCACGGAACAACGAAGGCAGCATTCCGGTGATCAGTCCGATGAAAACACAGACTGACGGATCCGGATATTTCTCCAGGAAGAAGGAGAGGATGTTCGCCACCCCGAGGAAACCGATCACGCCGCCGATAAATACCGGGATCAGCGGAGGCACATGGGATCTGAAATTCTTAAACGGATTGGACAGAAGTTCCATGATCGGCTTGTAGATGCCGAAGATCACACTCAGTACGCCGCCGGATATACCGGGGAGTACAGCCCCCAGTCCGATCAGCGCCCCCTGAAGGATGCGGTAGACGAACTGGAGCGGATTTACACTTTTTTTCTTTCTCTGATTCATATGTTCATTGATCCTTTCATTCTGAAACATTTAGTTGCTATTTATAGTAATAACATTCACAAACATATTCCTTTATACTATCTTTTATGCTTTTTTTCAAGTATATTTTTGTGTATACTAAGAGAAACAGGGCGTGTCAGAAACAGGAGGGATTTGATGCACTATTTAAATACGGACGCACAGATAAGTATGTTCCGGGATATGCTGAACAGTGAGATTTATGTGGACAAGAGCGGAATCTTTCGGCAATGTCATTCTGACCGGAATCAGTTATGACAGGAAACATAAGAAACATGAGTGCATTATTGAAAAAATATCCCTGATAGATTAAAATAATCCAGGGAATAAAATCTTAAAGACAGAAAATGATCAGGAGGATTATGAATATGAAGAAACCGGTTCTTGTCATAATGGCAGCAGGTATGGGAAGCAGATACGGCGGTCTCAAGCAGATCGACCCTATGGATAAAGAGGGACAGATCATCATGGACTTTTCAATCTATGATGCAAAACAGGCCGGATTTGAGAAAGTTGTATTTATTATTAAGAAAGAAAATGAAAATGACTTCAGGGAGGCCATCGGCGACCGGATCGGGAACTCCATGGAAGTCGCTTATGCTTATCAGGATATCAACAATATCCCGGCGGGATTTGCTGTCCCGGAAGGCCGTGTGAAACCGTGGGGTACAGCTCATGCAGTATTGAGTGCGATCGACGAGATCGACGGGCCGTTCGCTGTGATCAATGCGGATGATTATTACGGGCAGCACGCGTTTAAAGTGATCTATGAGTATCTCACAACGCATGAAGATGATGACAAGTACCGGTATACCATGGTAGGATACCGGCTGAAAAATACGGTGACGGACAACGGGTATGTTTCCCGCGGCGTCTGTGAGCTCAACGCGGATAAAGAACTTGTCAGTGTGACCGAGCGCACCAGGATCGAGAAGAGAGACGGGGGCATCGCCTACTCAGAAGACGGCGGTGAGACCTGGAACCCCATCGACGGTGATACGCTTGTATCCATGAATATGTGGGGATTTACCCGCAGTATGCTGGACGAGATCAAAAAAGGATTCCCGGAATTCCTCGAAAAAGGGCTGAAAGAGAATCCGATGAAGTGCGAGTATTATCTTCCGGCAGTGGTAAGCGGACTTCTGGCAGAGGATAAAGCAGCTGTAGCTGTGCTGGAGTCAGAGGATAAATGGTATGGCGTTACTTATAAGGAAGACAAGCCTGTCGTGGTGGCTGCGATCCAGTCGCTGAAAGACGCAGGACTCTATCCAGAAAAATTATGGTGAGCTGATATGCATGGTACTGCGGCAGCAGTGCCATGCAACATTTTTACTAAAAGATGATTTAAAATTATAAAGAAATATCCTGACGTCTGTGCTATACTGAGTTCGTAAACAGGAAAACATAATATGCAGTCTTATCTTAAGGAGGAAACGATCATGTCTATTTTAGTAACCGGAGGAGCCGGATTTATCGGAAGCCATACTTGTGTAGAACTTTTGAATGCAGGCTATGATGTCGTAGTAGTAGATAATCTGTACAATGCTTCTGAGAAAGCTCTGGACAGAGTGAAAGAGATCACGGGAAAGGATCTGAAATTCTATAAAGCGGATATCCGTGACAGAGAGGCAATGAATGAAGTCTTTGAGAAAGAAGAGATCGAATCCGTGATCCACTTTGCAGGACTGAAGGCGGTAGGCGAGTCCGTACAGAAGCCGTTGGAATATTATGAGAACAATATCGGCGGAACGATCACTCTCTGCGACGTGATGAGAAACCACGGTGTGAAGAACATCATCTTCAGTTCTTCCGCAACGGTATACGGCGATCCGGCATTTATCCCGATCACGGAGGAATGCCCGAAAGGAACATGCACTAACCCGTACGGATGGACCAAATGGATGCTGGAACAGATCCTGACTGACCTGCACACAGCAGATCCGGAGTGGAACGTTGTCCTCCTGAGATATTTCAACCCGATCGGAGCACATAAGAGCGGCCTGATCGGCGAGGACCCGAAAGGGATCCCGAACAATCTGATGCCTTATATCACACAGGTAGCTATCGGCAAACTGAAATGCCTCGGCGTGTTTGGCAATGACTACGATACACCGGACGGAACAGGCGTGCGCGACTACATCCATGTAGTAGACCTTGCCATCGGACATGTGCGCGCAGTCGAGAAACTGAAAGAAAAAGCAGGAGTGTCTGTCTACAATCTGGGAACAGGAAACGGATATTCCGTTCTCGATATGGTGAAGGCATTTGAGAAAGCCTGCGGCAAAGAGATCCCGTATGAGATCAAACCACGCCGCGCAGGAGACATCGCCACATGCTACTGCGATGCAACAAAAGCAAAGAACGAACTGAACTGGGTCGCAGAGCGCGGACTTGACGAGATGTGCGAGGATTCCTGGAGATGGCAGAGCCAGAACCCGAACGGATATAACGACTGATCAAAGCCGGCAGATATCAATTTTATGAATTGACTTATAGTTCCGGAAATACCCTGAAAAACAAAAGGTATTTCCGGTTTTCTGTTTTCTGTATAAGAATTGAGGTAAGACAGGAGAACGTTTATTTATGAAACGAAACGTAGACATAAAAGAAATATCCGACGGCAGGCTTTATTCTTCCGGCGATATGGTGAAAGCGGACTGCCACGACTGCAGGGGGTGTTCGGCCTGCTGCCGGGGGATGGGAAACTCGATCATTCTCGACCCGATGGATCTCTGGCGGCTGCACAGAGGGATACAAAAGGATTTCGCGGCATTGATGGGAGAAAATTATATCGAGCTGGGCGTTGCGGACGGTATGATCCTCCCTAACCTGAAAATGGATGCAGAGAGAGAAGCCTGCCCTTTTCTTGACAATGAGGGCAGATGCTCGGTACACAGCCACAGACCGGGACTGTGCCGCCTGTTCCCTCTCGGAAGATATTACGAAGAGAACGGATTTAAGTATTTTATCCAGATCCATGAGTGCCCGAAAACAGACAGGGGGAAAGTCAAGATCAAAAAGTGGCTCGGTATCCCGAATCTGAAAGCCTACGAGAGATACATCATGGAGTGGCATGATTTCTTAAATGAATGCGAAAGTTCACTGGAGTCATTAAGTGATGAAAATACCAGGATCCTGACCCTATATGTACTCCGCAGATTTTACGAGACTTCCTATATGTCTCAGGACGATATCGGGTTCTACGAAGAGTTCCGCGCAAGGATGACAGAAGTAAGAGAGAAACTGGGCATGGAGACTTAGTGAGAATCCGGGACTGCTGCAGTAACAGTTCAGTCCGAGCCACTCGTAAAATCGTAAAACCATGCTTTGAAAAAAATAAAACATATGTTGTCAAATTATTAACAATGTGATATGATAGAAAAAGCGAAATCTGATTGATAAAGTGAGGAACTGCGATCGATGTAGAATAACGTGTCTTAGATAACTAAAGTTTAGAACTACAATGACAGCGGGACGACTTTATTGATTTAGATTTCTTTTTCATTTTCAGAAAAAACAAAAAGAAAGGCAGAGGAGAAACTATGAGCAGCAAAATCACCATCATCGGCGCCGGAAGCGTCGGAGCTACAATCGCGTACAAACTTTCCTACGAGGACTTCGCATCTGAGATTGTGATGATCGACATCAACAAAGACAAGGTTGAAGGCGAAGTTATGGATATCGAGCAGGGAACCTGCTTCAGAAGCCCGATCTCCATCATGGCAGGAGATTATGAGGATGCCAAGGGTTCCGATATCGTTATCATCACATCCGGTATCGCACGTAAACCGGGCCAGACAAGGATCGAGCTTGCGCAGACAAACGTGAACATCATCAAATCCATCACGCCGGAGATCGTAAAGGCAGCGCCGGACGCAAAATATATCATCGTAAGCAATCCGGTCGATGTACTGACATACGTGTTTACAAAGATCTCAGGGCTTCCGGAGAACCAGATCATCGGTTCCGGTACACTGCTTGACACAGCACGTCTCCGCTACGGTCTGTCCAGACACTTTAACGTGGCGCAGAAAAACATCCATGCATATGTATACGGCGAGCACGGCGATTCTTCTTTCGTACCGTGGTCAGGCGCCAACATCGCGAGCATGCCGATCGACGACTACTACAAGGCAATGAAAGATCTCGGAGCAGACCTCACAGAGCTTGACAAGCCGGCTATGGAAGAGTATGTGCACAAATCAGGCGGACAGGTCATCGCTAAGAAAGGAGCTACTTTCTACGCAGTAGCTGTTTCCGTTGTAGAGCTGTGCAATCTGGTGCTCGCAGCTTCCGACTCTGTCGCAACCGTGTCTTCCATGATGCACGGCGAGTACGGCGTTGACGACGTATGCTTAAGCGTTCTTTCGCTTGTAGGACCGAACGGCGTACAGGGCAAGGTTCCGATGCACCTGACAGACGAAGAAGTAGAGAAGCTTCAGGCAAGCGCTAACAAGCTGAAAGACGTTATCGCTCAGATAGACATCTAAGAGCCTTTTGTAAGGCAATGCAGACATCCCCTCTGTAAAGTATTTTGCAGAGGGCTGCTTCAGTAACAGGGCGGGGATCCCCGCCTGACAGACAAGGAGGTATACACTATGAAATACAGCTATTTCCCCGGCTGTACTCTGAAGAACAAAGCGGTGGATCTGGATCATTATGCGAGAGTATCTGCTGAGGCTTTGGGCTTCGAGCTGGAAGAGATCAGCGAGTGGCAGTGCTGCGGCGGCGTATATCCGCTCGGTACGGACGAGATCGCAACAAAGCTGGCTTCCGTACGTGCGCTCAACGATGCGAAAGAGCATGGACAGGATCTGGTCACGGTCTGTTCCGCATGCCACCATGTGATCAAACGGGTAAATGACGACATGAAGAATGTCGACGATATCCGCACAAGGGCGAACAACTATATGAAACTCGACGAGCCTTACGAGGGAGAGACGACGGTGCTCCACTATCTTGAGGTGCTCCGCGACCGCGTGGGATTCGACGAGCTTAAGAAGAAGGTTGTAAAGCCGCTCACAGGCAAGAAGATCGGCGCATATTACGGCTGCCTGCTCTTAAGGCCGGGCAAACTGATGGCGTTCGACGATCCGGAGAACCCGACGATCATGGAGGACTTCATCCGTGCGCTGGGCGCAGAGCCGGTGATCTATCCGTACAGGAACGAGTGCTGCGGCGGCTACATTTCCCTGAAAGAAGAGGACATGTCCAAGAACATGTGCCGCAAGATCGAGGAGAGCGCGGCGGGATTCGGAGCTGATATGCTGATCACCGCATGTCCGCTGTGCATGTACAACCTGAACAAGAACAACGGCGGCAACCTGCCGGTTTACTATTTTACAGAGCTTCTGGCAGAGGCGCTGGGACTCAAAGAGGAGGTGGATGAGCAGTGAAAACAGAACACAGTCGCGCAGAGATGATCAAAGAGATCAGCGGCGTGAATCCGCTGAAATGCATGAAATGCGGGAAATGTTCCGCTTCCTGCCCTTCCTACAATGAAATGGACATCAAACCGCACCAGTTTGTTTCCTATGTGATCAACGAGGACATCGAGTCACTGGTCAGATCAAAATCACTCTGGAAATGTCTCTCCTGCTTTGCATGTGTAGAGAGATGTCCGCGCGATGTAAAGCCGGGCAAGCTGATCGACGCTGCAAGACAGATCGTTGTGCGTGAGAGAGGCGGGAATTATCTGCTGGCGGACGACATACCGGAACTTGTAGATCCAGATACACCGCAGCAGCTTCTCGTAAGTGCACTCAGAAGATACAGGAGGTGATAACAGGTGCAGAGGATAGGAGTATTTGTCTGCCACTGCGGATCTAATATCGCAGCTACGGTAGACGTAAAGAAAGTCGCTGAGATGGCGCTCCACGAGCCGGGAGTCGTCCATGCCGAGGACTATCAGTATATGTGTTCCGAGGCAGGACAGGAGAAGATCCAGAAAGCCATCAAGGAGAAGAATCTGACCGGACTTGTCGTCTGTTCATGTTCTCCGCGTATGCATGAGACGACGTTCAGAAACGCAGCGGAGAGAGCGGGACTTAACCCGTATATGGTAGAGATCGCCAACATCCGTGAGCACTGTTCATGGATCCACAAAGATATCGAGGAAGCGACGGAGAAAGCTGTCATCCTGATGCGTGCGGCGGTTGCAAAGGTAAACCTGGACGCGCCGCTCAAACCGGGCGAGAGCCGCGTGACAAAGAGAGCGCTCGTGATCGGAGGCGGTATCGCCGGCATCCAGACAGCGCTTGATATCGCGGAAGCAGGATATCCGGTCGATATCGTGGAGAAGACGCCGAGTATCGGAGGAAGGATGTCGCAGCTTGACAAGACATTCCCGACACTGGACTGTTCTTCCTGTATCCTGACTCCGAAGATGGGAGAGGTAAACGCCCATCCGCTCATCAATATCTATACATACAGTGAAGTAGAGAGTGTATCCGGTTTCGTAGGCGACTTCACGGTTGAGATCCGTAAGAAAGCAAGAAGCGTGGATATGAACAAATGTACAGGCTGCGGCGTATGCCAGGAGAAGTGCCCGAGCAAGAAGACGCCGAGCGAGTTCAACCGCGGCTTAAATACAAGAAGCGCGATCTACACGCCGTTCGCACAGGCCGTTCCGAATGTTCCGGTCATCGACCGCGACGCCTGCATCAAGTTCAAGACAGGCAAGTGCGGGATCTGTTCGAAAGTGTGCCAGGCGGGCGCGATCGACTACGATCAGATCGACGAGATCGTGACAGAGAAGTACGGCGCGATTGTTGTGGCGACAGGCTTTGATATGATCAAGCTTGACAAATATGACGAGTATGCGTACAGCCAGAGCAAAGATGTCATCACATCCCTCGAACTGGAGCGTATCATGAACGCGGCAGGACCGACAGGCGGACATCTTGAGCGCCTTTCTGACGGAAAAGCTCCGAAGGAAATGGTATTTATCCAGTGCGTGGGAAGCCGCTGCGCAGACGACAGAGGCAAGAGCTACTGCTCCAAGGTCTGCTGTATGTATACGGCAAAGCACGCAATGCTGATCCGCGACAAATATCCGGATACAAATGTAACTGTGTTCTATATTGATGTGAGAACACCGGGCAAGAACTTCGATGAGTTCTACCGCAGGGCCGTAGAGGATTACGGAGTAAACTACATCAAAGGACAGGTCGGAAAAGTCATTCCGCAGCCGAACGGCAAACTGCTCGTACAGGGCGCTGACCTTCTGGACAACAAGCAGATCTTAAAAGAGGCGGATATGGTTGTCCTTGCAGCGGCGATCGAGCCGAACCCGGATGTGAGAAAGATCGCTACCATGCTGACGGCAAGTATCGATACGAACAACTTCCTCACAGAAGCGCACGCGAAGCTTCGTCCGGTAGAGTCTCCGACAGCCGGCATCTTCCTTTCCGGCGTATGTCAGGGACCGAAGGATATCCCGGAGACGGTATCCCAGGCAGGAGCGGCCGCTGTCAAAGCGATCGGGCTTCTTGCCAAAGATAAACTGCTGACCAATCCGTGTACGGCACATTCCGACGAACTTCTGTGCAACGGATGTTCCCAGTGTGCGAATGTCTGCCCGTACGGAGCGATCACCTACGAGGATAAAGAGGTGAACGATCACGGAATCCGCGAGACAAGACGTATTGCAGTTGTCAATGACGCGCTTTGTCAGGGATGCGGAGCATGTACTGTAACATGTCCGTCCGGAGCAATGGACCTGCAGGGATTCTCGAACAGACAGATCTTAGCGGAGGTGGATGCGATATGTCGATAGAAAAGAATGAAGAATTCAGACCAAAGATCGTTGCGTTCTGCTGCAACTGGTGCAGTTACGCAGGCGCGGACCTGGCGGGAAGCAGCCGTATGTCATACTCGGCTGACGTGAAGATCATCCGTGTTCCCTGTTCCTGCCGTGTCAATCCGATGTTCATTTTAAGAGCATTTGAGAGAGGGGCGGACGGAGTCATCATGTGCGGATGCCATCCTGGCGACTGCCACTATACTTCCGGAAACTATTACGCAAGAAGACGTATGACGCTTCTCTTCTCCATGCTGGATTACATCGGAGTAGAAAACGGCCGTACCCGCGTGGAGTGGGTATCCGCAGCCGAGGGCGCCAAGTTCTCACAGACGATGCATGAGTTTGTGGACAAGATCACATCTCTCGGCAAAAACGTAAGATTGGAGGATTTAAGATGCAGGAGTTAATTAACCGCGCAAAAGAGCTTCTGGCCGACGGAACCGTGGCAAGAGTGCTCGGATGGAAAGCCGGGGACCTGCCTTACAATCCGGAACCGGCTTACTTTGAGAAAGAAGAAGACTTCGCGGATTTCGTGTACAACGGATTCTGCGGGGCCAACTTAAGCAAATACATGATCGAGGCTTCCAAGCTGGAGGGAAAAACCCTCGTATGCTTAAAGCCGTGCGATACATACAGCTATCAGGAACTTTTAAAAGAGCACCGCGTGGACAGAGACAAGGCTTACATCATCGGTGTGGGATGCAAAGGAAAGCTTGACATCGAGAAGATCAAGGCTATGGGCATCAAAGGTATCAAGAGCATCTCCGGCGCAGAGATCGAGGACGAGGCGGAGACCCTTACGATCGATACGATCTACGGGGAGAAGAGCTGTGCGTACAAAGACGCCATGCTTGAGAGATGCCATGTCTGCAAGGGCAAGGACCATATGATCTTCGACGAGATCATCGGCGAGTCCAAAGAGACAAAAGACGCCGACCGTTTTGCGGAAGTTGAGAAGATCGAGGCGATGAGCCCGGAAGAGAAGTTTGCGTTCTTCCAGAAGGAACTGAGCAAATGCATCCGCTGCAACGCATGCCGCAACGTATGTCCGGCATGTTCCTGCCGCAAGTGCGTGTTTGACAGCAACAAGTTCGACAGCTCGCAGAAGGCGAATGTGGATTCCTTCGAGGAGAAGATGTTCCACATCATCCGCGCGTTCCACGTGGCCGGAAGATGTACGGACTGCGGCGAGTGCAGCAGAGTATGTCCGCAGGGGATCCGTCTCCATCTGTTCAACCGTAAATTTATCAAAGATATCAACGAGCTCTACGGAGAGTATCAGGCCGGGGCTGACCTTGAGCCGAGAACTCCGCTCACGAATTATACTGTGGAAGATGCAGAGCCGGGAATCGTGGCAGAAAGGGGATAATGTATGTATAAGATAGCGAAAGAAAATCTGACGGCATTATTTCAGAAGATTGCCGCAGAACAGGAATTATATCTTCCGGTAAGAAACGAAGGCCAGGTAAACTTCGCCGCATGGTCGGAGGATGCACAGGTCGATATCGATACGTTAAAGACAGTAAAATCTCCGAAAGACGCCTTCTTCCCGCAGAGCGAAACGCTCTATACCTGCGTAAAGGACGGCAAGAAGATCACGGTAGAGCCCGAGGCGTTAAAAGAGCAGGATTTCGTCGTATTCGGCATGAGAGCCTGCGATGTGAGAGGCGTGGAAGTGCTGGATAAGGTATTCCTCGTAGATCCGCTGGATACATTCTATGCGGCAAGAAGAGACCACGGCACGATCGTTGCCCTGGCATGCCACGAGCCGGAGGAAACCTGCTTCTGCAAGGTGTTCGGCATCGATGCGGCGGAGCCGGCTGCAGATGTCGCCACATGGATGATTGGGGAAGATCTGTACTGGAAACCGCTTACAGAAAAGGGTGAGGCGCTCACGAATGCAGTTGCTGACCTTCTTACTGAGGATGCGGCTGCGGATGAGACTGTCGGGAAAGAGAAAGAAGCGATCCGTAATATCATCGAGCAGCTTCCGTATACCCATCTCTCCCTTGAGGGATGGAACGGGGATGTCCTCATGGAGAAATTCGAGGATCCGCTCTGGGATGAACTGTACAAACCGTGTCTTGCATGCGGGACCTGTACGTTTGTCTGCCCGACCTGCCAGTGCTACGACATCAAGGACTATGACGCAGGAAAGAACGGCGTGCAGAGATACCGCTGCTGGGATTCCTGCATGTACTCCGATTTCACCATGATGGCGCACGGCAACAACCGTAAATCACAGAAAGAGAGATTCCGCCAGAGATTCATGCACAAGCTCGTATATTTCCCGGCGAACAACGACGGGATGTATTCCTGCGTAGGATGCGGAAGATGCGTGGAGAAATGTCCGGAATCCTTGAATATCGTAAAAGTTATCAAGGCGTTTGCAAAACAGGGAGGTGAAAAGTAATGAGTGAATGTACATGTCACAAGAACTATACACTGGATACCCTGATCCCGAAAGTAGGAGTGATCACCGACATCCGCGAGGAGACGCCGGACGTCAAGACATTCCGCGTCAACGCCCCGGAGGGCGGCAAGCTCTTCGAGCATATGCCGGGACAGTGCGCGATGCTCTGCGCACCGGGCATCAGCGAAGGTATGTTTTCGATTACTTCTTCGCCGACGAACAAAGAATATCAGGAATTCAGCATCAAGAAATGCGGAATGCTCACAGATTATCTCCACAGCCTTGAGGTGGGCGACGAGATCACGGTCAGAGGACCGTACGGCAATCATTTCCCGGTAGAGGATAAGCTCAAGGGGAAAGACCTGCTGTTCATCGCCGGCGGTATCGGTCTTGCGCCGCTGCGTTCTGTTATCAATTATGTGCTTGACAACCGCGACGACTACGGCACAGTGGATATCGTATACGGTTCCCGTTCCGCCGACGACCTGGTCCAGTTAAAAGAGATCCAGGAAGTGTGGATGAACGCTCCGGACGTGCATGTCCACCTGACTATTGACCGCGAGCAGGAAGGCTGGGACGGTCATGTGGGATTTGTCCCGAATTATGTGAAAGAACTGGGATTCGACGTAAATAAGACGGCCCTGATCTGCGGACCGCCGATCATGATCAAGTTTACGCTGGCCGGACTTGAAGAGCTCGGTTTTTCAAGAGAACAGGTCTACACGACACTGGAGCTCCGCATGAAATGCGGGATCGGAAAGTGCGGAAGATGCAACATCGGTTCAAAATATGTATGTAAAGACGGTCCGGTATTTCGGTGCGATGAAATCGATGAGATGCCGAATGAATACTAGGGAAAGGAAGAAATATCATGGAAAATATGGTAAATGTATATTTTTTCGGTAAGAAATACAGTGTGCCGGCTGACCTGACGATCATGACAGCGATGGAGTACGCGGGTTATACACTGAAAAGAGGATGCGGCTGCCGTCACGGCTTCTGCGGTGCCTGTGCGACGATCTACAGGATCAAGGGCAAGAACGAGCTGAAGACATGCCTCGCCTGCCAGACACAGGTAGAAGAGGGCATGTATGTGGCAACTGTTCCGTTCTTCCCGACAGACAAGAGAACATATGACATTGAAGATATCAAACCGGAGCAGAGAGTCATGATGGATCTGTATCCGGAGATCTACAGCTGCATCGGCTGCAACGCATGTACTAAAGCATGTACGCAGGATCTGAACGTAATGCAGTATATCGCATACGCACAGCGCGGCGAGTTCGAGAAGTGCGCGGAAGAGTCATTTGACTGTATCGGATGCGGATGCTGCTCCGTGAGATGTCCGGCAGAGATCTCCCACCCGATGGTAGGAGTACTTGCAAGAAGACTGACAGGAAAGTATATCGCTCCGGAGTCCAAACACCTGACAGAGCGTGTGGAAGAGATCCATCACGGCGACTATGATCAGCTGATCGAGCAGATCATGCAGAAGCCGATCGAAGAGATGCAGGAACTTTACAACAACAGAGAGATCGAGAAATAAGGAGGGAAGATCATGTTTACACCGGAAATGATGGAATCCGTAAAGAAAGTGGAGGCCACCAGAGCAGCGCGTCTGGGTGTGGAGCCGAGACGTATGACAGCGGAAGAGAAAGATGCCCTTCTTAAGGAGTTTCATCCTGATTACAGGGAAGAGGCATTTGCAGAGATCAAAGTAGGACCGAACAAGGGACAGAAGGCGCCGAAGGAGCTGGTTCATCTGCTTCACTCCAACAGCCGTCTGCTCTCAGAGAAGGTTGATATCAGCAAAGTAGATTACGATGTGGACGTACTTGTTATCGGAGGCGGCGGTGCAGGAGCTTCTGCAGCCATCGAGGCTCACGAGGCAGGTGCGAACGTGATGATCGTGACAAAGCTGCGTATAGGTGACGCCAACACAATGATGGCAGAGGGCGGTATCCAGGCTGCTGACAAAGAGAACGATTCTCCGGTACAGCACTATCTGGATGCGTTCGGCGGCGGTCACTTCGCAGCAAGGCCGGAGCTTCTGAGACGTCTTGTTATGGAGGCGCCGGACGCAATCAAATGGCTGAATGACCTGGGTGTTATGTTTGATAAGGATGAGACAGGCCGTATGATTACAACACACGGCGGCGGAACATCAAGAAAGAGAATGCATGCCTGCAAGGACTACTCCGGAGCAGAGATCATGCGTACACTCCGCGATGAAGTGCTGAACCGCCAGATCCCGGTTGCCGAGTTCACAGTAGCAGTAGAACTGATCAGAGACGACAGGGGGCAGGTGGCAGGAGCAGTGCTCCAGAACCTGGAGACAGAGGACTACCTGGTGGCGAAGGCTAAGACAGTCATTATCGCTACAGGTGGTGCGGGACGCATGCACTATCAGGGATTCCCGACATCCAACCACTACGGAGCGACAGCGGACGGACTGATTCTCGGATACCGTATGGGAGCTCCGCTCCTGTATCAGGATACGATCCAGTATCACCCGACAGGCGTTGCATTCCCGTCACAGATCTTCGGAGCTCTCGTGACAGAGAAGGTACGTTCCGTAGGAGCACAGCTCGTCAATGTGGACGGAGAAGCATTCATGCATCCGCTTGAGACACGTGATGTAGCTGCATCCGGCATTATCCGTGAGTGTACAGCGCGCGGCAAGGGCGTGAATACACCGCTCGGAAGCGGCGTATGGCTCGATACACCGATGATCGAGGAGATTGGCGGACCGGGAACGATCGAGAAACGCATCCCGGCGATGCTGCGTATGTATATGAAATATGATATCGATATGAGAAAACTTCCGATCCTTGTATATCCGACGCTTCATTATCAGAACGGAGGTCTTGAGATCGGCGGAGACGGATTCACGAAAGTGATCGACAACCTGCTTGTCGCAGGTGAGGCAGTCGGAGGAATCCACGGAAGAAACCGTCTGATGGGCAACTCCCTGCTTGACATTATCGTATTCGGACGCAATGCAGGAAAAGCTGCTGCAGCTAAGGCTAAAAATGTAGAGCTCGGCAATATGAACCTGGATCACATTCAGGCATATGCAGAGGAGCTGAAAGAAGCCGGAATCGATACAGGAGACGTTTCCCCGCTTCTTCTTCCGAAATACGCAAGACATGAGAGATAAGAAAGGTAGAAAAGATGTTTTTAATTAACTGGTTTCAGGAAAGTGTTCTGAGCAATACTCTGATGATCCTGTTTCTTGTAGCATTTATCGGCTATCTTGTGGGGAGCATTACGATTAAAGGAGTTGAGCTGGGGACGGCGGGCGTACTGCTTGTGGCCCTGGTGTTCGGACATTTCATCGGAAACAACGAAGAACTGGTCAACGGTCTTGGAATGTTTCAGGATCTTGGACTGATCTGCTTTGTGACTTCTGTTGGCTTTATCGCAGGACCGAAGTTTTCCGAAATTTCAAGATCAATGCAAAGTCTTATATCCTGCTTGGTTTTATCGTCATTGCGATCGGTGCGCTTGTCACCGCCGGAATCATTGAGATTGCCGGCGTACCTACGGATATTACGGTTGGTATGATGTCAGGAGCCCTGACAAGTACGCCCGGACTGGCAGCTGCGATCGATGCGACCGGTTCTGCCAATGCATCCGTAGGATACGGGATCGCCTATCCGTTCGGCGTTGTCGGTGTAGTACTGTTCGTGCAGCTTGTGCCGAAAATCTTAAAGACAGACATGGCTGCTGAGAGAGCAAAATTCGAGGCGGCACAGAATGTAGGCGACGTGAAGACGAAAGACAATCTGTTCCATGTGGATCCGATGGGCTTCTTCGCATTTGCACTTGCCATCGCTCTTGGCATTGTCCTTGCGAAGATCGTTATTCCGCTTCCGGGCGGGGCAGAGTTTTCGCTGGGAACCTCAGGCGGTCCGCTGATCGCGGGCCTGATCCTGGGACACTTCGGCCATGCAGGAAAAATCAGCTTCCATGTAGAGAAATCTGTGCTGGAGTGCTTAAGAGAGTTCGGCCTTGCGCTGTTCCTCATCGGAGCAGGCGTGGAGGCAGGCGCAGGATTCATCGAAATCCTGAAGGAACAGGGACTGATCCTTTTTGTATACGGTGCGCTGATTACTTTGATCCCGATGGTGGTAGGATACTTTGTCGCGACGAAGCTGATGAAGCTGAGCCTGTTCAATACGCTTGGCTCTATCTGCGGCGGTATGACAAGTACACCGGCTCTCGGAACTCTGATCCGTGTGACCGGAACAGACGATGTTGCATCTGCTTATGCTGCAACATATCCCGTTGCGCTGGTATTTGTAGTGCTGGCGTGCCAGTTCATAGGTATTTTTCTGTGATCTGAAACAGGGGTTAATACCATAACAAATAAGAATTTCCGGCGGACCAGCAGAGCCTGTGCAATGCGGTCCGCGGAAAATATTCCGCAAACAGCTGCGGTAATAAATTTCAAACAAATTAGAAATGGAAGGAGTTGGCTTTCATGCGTGAAATTAACGTAAGCACACT
>DWVY01000057.1 GCA_019119995.1 Candidatus Mediterraneibacter faecavium
TAATATAATAATGTTTCAAATTGGTTTCACTCACTTGTTTGAAAACCGCGTAAATACGCGGAAAAACGGTCTTCTGAGCACTTGACTTTTAATCAAGTTGTCCGGGGTTCGAATCCCCGCACGCTCAGTAAGCAGGATCAAGCCGGGAAACGATTTCCCGGTTATTTTTATATGTATCAACTAAATACGTATCAACTAAATACGTATCAATTAGATTTATAGTAATCGCTGTGTAGACGAAAATGCGGGAAAAGAGCAATAAAAAAGCCGGTCGACAGCCGGCTGAGAAAAGAGGAAATATATGTGAAAAAGCATTACTGCTCTAATTGTCTATAATATAACCTTGATATGTGAGAAATATGTGTTGAATCTATAAAATCGATGTAAAAAATGATAAAATAAGAGGAGCCGCAGTGAAGGCGGAAACAAAGCTTATTTAAGCCGTATATGGAGAAGATCACAGTATGGAGTATTTGTATGACAAACTGAAAAAACTGGAAAATTCGGGCGTCTACGGCTTTCATATGCCGGGACACAAGCGGAATGGGATGCTTACCGGTGCTGATCTGCCCTACGGGATCGATATTACAGAAATTGATGGATTTGATGATCTCCACCACGCCGAAGGTATATTAAGAGACGCACAGAAGCGTGCAGCGGAGGTATGGCATGCTGAGGAGAGCCATTATCTGATCAATGGAAGCACTGTCGGGCTGCTAAGTGCAGTATTGGGCTGTACAAAACGCGGAGACAGGATATTGATGGCGAGAAATTGTCATAAGTCAGTTTATAATGCAGTATTTCTGAATGAACTGCATCCTGTGTATCTCTATCCGCATCTGCTTTCTTCAGGAGAGGGCGTACAGGGGGATCTGAACGGTCCTGTTACAGCATTACAGGTGGAGCAGGCGCTTGAAAATGATCCGGATATAAGTGCTGTGGTCATCACATCTCCTACATATGACGGTGTTGTATCGGATATCCGTGGGATCGCAGAGCGTGTACACAGGAAAGGTATCCCACTGATCCTGGATGAAGCACACGGAGCACATTTCGGATTGCATCCGTATTTTCCAAAGAATGGAAATGAACTGGGAGCAGATGTAGTGATCCACAGCCTGCACAAGACACTTCCGTCACTTACACAGACTGCCCTGCTGCATATGAACGGATCTCTCGTGGACAGAGAGCGGGTGCATATGTATCTCGATATACTACAGTCCAGCAGTCCGTCCTATGTACTTATGGCATCTCTGGATGAGTGTGTACGCCTGATGAAAGAGAAGCGGGATGAGACTTTTGGCAGATATGTGGACATGCTGCAGAGGACAAGAGAACAATTAAAGGATCTGGAGCATCTGTCATTGTGGGAGAGCTCAGACTATGACCGTTCAAAGTTATTGATATCTACAGCAGGATGTATTGAAAATAGAGGAGAAATTAAAAAGTATACTGGGAAACAATTATATGAGCAATTGAGGCAAAAATATTTCCTTCAATTGGAAATGTCAACACCGGATTATGCAATTGCCATGACTGCTCCGGGAGATACAGAAAAGGGGATGGACAGGCTGACAGAGGCATTAAAAGAAATTGACTCAAAACTTGCAGAAGATACAAAAAATGAATTAAATCATGCAAAAATGCGAGATGATGGAGATCAGTTGTATGAAAATGTCCAGATATATTCAAGCGGAGAAATTAATAAATTGCGAAATAAAAGAAAAAGGATCTCGCTTGACGCCTGCGCCGGGTATGTTTCTACAGAGTATGCATACATATATCCCCCGGGAATCCCTTTGATCGTGCCGGGCGAACAGATATCAGAGAAGATAATGGACCAGATCGCAGAATATCAGGAAGCAGGATTTGACATTCGTGGAATACGAGAAACAGGCAGAATCGAGGTACTGGATAATGGGTAAGATTTATTATGTAATGGGCAAAAGCTCTTCGGGAAAGGATACGATATATAAGAAGCTCCGGGAAAGGCATCCGGAATTTCACACAATAGTTCCCTATACAACACGCCCGATCCGTGAGCGAGAACATAATGGCGTAGAATACTTTTTTGTAGATGAACAACGTTTGAAAGAGATGCAGGAGGCAGGACAGGTCATAGAGGTGCGTTCCTATAATACGAAGTGCGGGATCTGGACATACTTTACGGCGGATGACGGGCAGATCGATCTCGAGCGGCACGATTATCTTGTGATCGGAACACTGGTCTCCTACGAAGCTATGAAGGGATATTTCGGGAGAAATGCAGTTGTGCCGATCTATATTGAGGTCGAAGACGGCGAGCGGCTGACCCGTGCGCTGGAGAGAGAAAAAGAACAGAGTGAGCCTAAATATGCTGAGATGTGCAGACGTTTTCTGGCGGATGAGGAGGATTTTTCAGAAGAAAACCTGCGGCGCGCGGAGATCACAGACAGATTTGAAAATGCAGATCTTACCGAATGCCTGACAGAAATTGAAAAATATATTGGACTATGACTTCATTTGAGAATGTGTTATACTAGATAAGTAAATTTATGAAAAAATTATACGGCAGGTGATAAGATGAGTGGTTTCAAAGATGTGGTCGGCCACAAAAATATAATCAAATATATACAGAATGCAGTAACGGCGGACGCGGTCTCTCATGCATACATCCTGAACGGTGAGAGAGGATCGGGCAAGAAGCTGCTCGCAAATATTTTTGCCATGAGCATGCAGTGCCAGGACCGGGCTGAAGACGGCGATGCATGTGGGAAATGCCAGTCATGCAGACAGGCGATGAGCGGCAATCACCCGGATATTATCCGAGTGACCCACGAAAAGCCGAATACGATCAGTGTAGACGATATCCGCGTACAGGTGAATGATGATATTGTGATCAGACCTTACAGCAGTAAGTATAAGATCTATATTATCGCAGATGCAGATATGATGACCGTGCAGGCTCAGAACGCGCTCCTTAAGACGATCGAGGAGCCGCCGGAGTATGCGGTGATCATGCTGCTTACGGAGAATGCCGAAGTGCTCCTCCCGACGATACGGTCAAGGTGCGTCATGATGAAGCTCCGCAATATCAAAGACCAGCTTGTGAAGAAATATCTGATGGAGCAGCTCGAGGTGCCGGATTATAAAGCCGATGTATGCGTGGCATTTGCACAGGGAAATATGGGCAAAGCGATCATGCTGGCTCATTCTGAATATTTCAATGAGATCAAAGAGGAGGCGGTCCATCTTCTCAGGAACATTGACGAGATGACGGTTCCGGAGCTCACAGAAGCGGTAAAGCGGTGCATGACGTACAAGCTGGAGATCAATGATTATCTTGATATCATTGCGATCTGGTACAGGGATGTGCTCATATACAAAGCGACAAAGAATGTGGACAGAGTCGTATTTTCCGATCAGATGAAATATATCAAAGAGCGTGCGAGAAAGAGTTCCTATGAGGGGATCGAGAATATATTGGACGCATTGGAAAAGGCAAAGGCAAGAATGAAAGCCAACGTCAATTTTGAGCTGGTGATGGAACTGCTTTTGCTGACGATAAAGGAGAATTGACAGGATGACAAAAGTAATAGGAGTCAGATTCCGGACAGCGGGAAAGATTTATTTCTTCGCTCCGGGGAAATTTGAGATCAGGCGGGGAGACAATGTCATCGTTGAGACTGCCCGCGGCGTCGAGTTCGGACGGGTGGTAAGCGGCCCGAAGGATGTGAAAGACGAAGAAGTGGTACAGCCGCTGAAATCAGTGATAAGGATGGCGTCCGATCAGGACCGCAGGACAGTCGAGAAGAATAAACAGAAAGAAAAAGAAGCATTTAAGATCTGTCTTGAAAAAATCCGGAAACACAATCTGGAGATGAAGTTGATCGACGTCGAGTATACTTTTGACGGTAATAAGATATTATTTTATTTCACTGCTGACGGCAGGATCGATTTCCGGGAGCTTGTAAAAGATCTTGCGGCAGTATTCCGTACAAGGATCGAACTTCGTCAGATCGGTGTGAGGGACGAGACGAAGATCCGCGGAGGCATCGGAATCTGCGGGCGGCCGCTGTGCTGCAGCACCTATCTGACAGAATTCTCGGCAGTATCGATCAAGATGGCGAAAGAACAGAATCTATCGCTGAACCCGACGAAAATATCAGGCGTATGCGGACGGCTTATGTGCTGCCTTACGAACGAGGAAGAGACCTATGAGGTGCTGAACAGCCAGCTCCCGTCGGTGGGGGATACTGTTACAACAAAGGATGGGCTGACAGGTACAGTGCAGTCGCTGAGCGTTCTGCGCAAGCTGGTGAAAGTCGTGGTCAACCTTGACGACGATGAGAAGGAGATCCGGGAGTATCCGGCAGAGGAATTAAAGTTTAGACCGCGGAAGAAAAAGAAAAAAGTCTCAAAAGAAGAGATGAAGAAACTGGCGTCGCTGGAAAAGGGATAAGGAGCGTCAAGGTCAGATGACAGATAACAAAGGAACAGAGCTGTTAAAACCAGGAGAGCGCCTGGATGACCTGCAGATCGGAGGGCTTGAGCTGATCCAGAACCCGGCGGGATTTTGCTTCGGTGTGGACGCTGTCTTCCTGTCAGACTTTGTAAAAGTCAAACCAGGGGAGACAGTGCTCGATCTGGGGACCGGCAATGGGATCATCCCGATCCTGTTATCAGCAAAAACCGGCGGGAAAAAGTTTACCGGACTTGAGATCCAGGAAAATACGGCGGATATGGCAAGACGGAGCGTGGCATATAATCATCTGGAAGAGCGGGTCGATATTGTGACCGGAGATATCAAAGAGGCGGCGGAGATATTTAAGCCGGCCTTTTTTGATGTCATCACAACAAATCCACCCTATATGCTCTCACAGCACGGACTGCGCAACCCGGACGATGCAAAAGCGATCGCGAGACATGAGGTCCTCTGTACGCTGGATGATATCCTGCGGGAGAGCATGAGGCTTCTGCAGGACAAAGGAAGATTCTACATGATCCACAGACCATTCCGGCTGACAGAGATCATGATCAAGATGAATCATTATAAGATAGAACCAAAACGGATACAGTTCATCCATCCGTATATTGACAAGGAACCGGTGCTGGTGCTGATCGAAGGCGTGCGGGGCGCGAGACCGCGGGTAACCGTGGAACCGCCGATCATTATATATGAAGGATGCGGCCGGAAAAATGAGTGACAACGGGATACCGGCGGACGGTGTGCTGCTGTGAAGTAGTAGAAAAAGGAGAAGATTATGTCAGGAACTTTATATCTGTGTGCGACTCCCATCGGGAATCTTGAAGATATGACATTTCGGGCGGTGCGCATCTTACAGGAAGTCGATCTGATCGCGGCGGAAGATACGCGCAACAGCGTGAAACTTCTGAATCATTTCGATATCCATACGCCGATGACCAGCTATCATGAGTACAATAAGTACGACAAGGGACGTAAACTGGTGGACAAAATGCTCGAAGGCAGCAGCATCGCATTGATCACGGATGCGGGAACTCCCGGGATATCCGATCCGGGTGAAGAGCTGGTGTGCATGTGCCATGATGCCGGAATCTGCGTTACGGCGGTACCGGGACCTGCGGCGTGTATCACGGCGCTTACCATATCGGGGCTCCCGACAAGGAGATTCGCATTTGAGGCGTTCCTTCCGTCAGATAAGAAAGAACGGGAAAATGTGCTCCTGGCGCTGGAGAGGGAACAGCGGACGATCGTATTGTACGAAGCGCCTCACAGACTGGTGAAGACGCTGAAGCTGCTGGCGGACCGGCTGGGAGGAGACCGGCGCGTGAGTGTATGCCGCGAACTGACAAAGCGCCATGAGACTGTGTACCGCGCCGCGCTTTCGGAGGCTTTGACATATTATGAGGCTCATGGACCGAAAGGCGAGTGCGTTCTTGTAATAGAGGGCATGAGCCGCGAAGCGATCGAACAGGAAGAAAAAGCGAAGTGGGCGGATATGAGCATTGAAGAGCATATGGAGTATTACCTCTCCCAGGGATCAGACCGAAAAGAAGCGATGAAGAAAACGGCAAAGGACCGCGGAGTGTCAAAGAGAGAAATATATAATTATCTTGAGAAAGAAAAAAGTTGATTTAATTAAAATTAAATTGCAGACGGTTAGACAGAAAATAACAGACATCAGGAATTTACCTGATGTCTGTTATTTTTCCGTCTTTCATAAATACGACTTTCTTATTTAAGCTGACAGCCTCCTGATGATCGTTTGTCACATAGAGGACGGTGATGTGCAGCTCTTCATTGATCTTGAGTATATCGCCGAGCATCTCCATGCGCCTGGCATCGTCCTGCCGGGCAAAATCCTCATCCACGAGAAGTACTTTCGGCTGGCAGACGACAGCGCGTCCGAGCGCTACCCGCTGCTTGTCCGTGTCGGAAAGCGATTTGATCTTCTTGTCCAGAACGTCTGTGAGTCCGAAAAATTTGGCGGCTGCTTTTACCCGGCTGTCGATCACAGTCCGCGGGAGATCTCTGAGCCGCAGACCGAGCGCCATATTATCATATGCATTAAAATGGCGGTACAGGGTGTAATTCTGAAAAGCCATTGCAAGGCGCCGGTCGCGGGGAAGGATATCGTTGAGCAGATCATTGCCCAGCCAGATCTCGCCGGAAGTGATATCCTCCAGACCGCCGATCATGCGCAGGATCGTAGACTTGCCGCAGCCGCTCGGCCCGTGAAAGATAACAAACTCGCCGTCTTCTATATGAAGATTGATGTCATTTACGGAGACGAATCCGTTTGGGTAAGTTTTAGTCAAGTGCTCTAATGTCACGCTTGCCATAGGGAACCCTCCATATTTCTTTATAACGCAGGAAAACCGCGTATTCTGTTAGCCTGTAAAGACATTTTAGCACAAAGGTAAGGCTCCTACAATCCCAAAGGCAGAAGAAGATCCGCAAGGAACACGCTTGCTGCAAGTCCGGTAAATGTAGCGAGCAGCGCTCCGGTCAATGTGTAGCGGGAATGTTTGACCCCGGCAGTCATGAAATAGACGCTCATGGTATAGAAGATCGTTTCTGTACAGCAGAGGGAGATCGATGCGATCAGTCCGATGCGGGAGTCAGTTCCGAATTCTTTAAAAATATCCAGGAGCAGACCGGTTGCAGCGGAGGAGGAGAACATTTTTACTATGGTGAGGGGGACAAGCTCGCCTGGAAAACCGATCATCCCGGAAAACTGTCCGATCACATCTGCTATAAAGTCCAGAAACCCCGAAGCGCGCAGGATGCCGACCGCTGCCATCAGGCCGATCAGTGTGGGCATGAGGCGGATCACGGTGAGAAAACCGCTTTTCGCACCTTTGATGAAAGATCCATACACATTGACTCCGTTGATGATCCCGTAGACAACGATACTCAGGATGATAAAAGGGACGATGTAGTCAGAAATGTATATTAAAATATCCATAGAGCTCTCCGTGACAGATATCGTTCTCTTTATCTATATGCATCTCATCTGTGGAATATCTATATGCATCTCATCTGTGGAATATCGCGGGAAAGCAAATCATAAGATGCACTAAAGCCGGTTCTGCAGGAGTTCATATGCTGCGTTTCCTATTTTCTTACATAAAGTCTGTTGACCAAGATCCGAGAAAAAAGATAAATATCCTAGCGGCAGCAGTAGTCTCAGGAAGTCTGCTGCTATTGTCCGCATGCGGGACAGAGGCGCCCAAAGATCAAAATGAAAAATTTGAAGGATACACGCAGGAAATATTTTGCAGTGAAGTTTCATCGAATACGATCAATCTGCACTATACGCTGAAAAGCCCGGAGGATTACGGAATTACTGATCACGAGGTTTCCCTGGGCAGTTTTGAGAGTGACCCGGATATGATAAAAGCTTCCGCAGAAAATATGCGTCAGTCGCTGCAGGGATTTTCTTATGAAGGACTGGATCTGCAGAACAGGATCACATTTGATATTCTGGAGTATCAGGCAAAAGCAGCAGAAAAGAATGCGGATTATCTGTTGTATGAGGAACCGCTGGGACTCGTGAGCGGAGTGCAGACACAGTTCCCTGTTGTCCTGTCAGAATACCGGTTCTATGACCGGCAGGATGTGGAGACGTACCTTGAGCTTTTAGAGATGACAGGAGAGTATTTCGACAGCCTGGTAAAATTTGAGAGGGAAAAGGCGGACGCAGGTCTGTTTATGGCGGATCATGCGTTGGATACAGTCCTTGAACAGTGCAGGGCATTTCTGGATATGGGGGATGGAAATTATCTGTACTCAACCTTTGCAGATCGGATTGGAGATGTAAAAGAGTTGACAGAAGAAGAAAAAAGTGACTATATACAGGATAATGCACTCGCTGTGAGCGATTATGTATTTCCGGCATATGAAAAACTCATCTCCTCGATGGAAGAACTCCGCGGGAGCGGGGTGAATGAAGGGGGACTTGTAAATCTGCCGGATGGGAAAGAGTATTATGAACTGGTCGTACAACAGTCGACAGGCTCTGACCGGACAGTCGAAGAAATGGAAGATCTTACCCGCAGGCAGATCACGGAAGATCTTGAGGCAATGGAGCAGGTGCTGGGCATTACGGCTGAAGAAGCGCAGCAGGCGGCTGCGTCTATGGCACAGGACTCAGCAGGGTTCATATTGTCAAAACTGCAGGAGGGGATCAAAGAGGCATTTCCAGAAGCGCCTGATACCGCCCTGGAAGTCAAATATGTGCCGGAACAGATGGAAGAGCACTTAAGTCCGGCGTTTTATATGATCCCCGCGATCGATAATACAGAAGAAAATGTGATCTATATCAACCGTGCGCATATGAACGATGATCTGACACTCTTTACGACACTGGCGCATGAAGGATATCCCGGGCATCTGTATCAGACCATATACTATGAAAATACAGATCCGGCCCCGATCCGCAGTGTGATGGATTTCGGCGGCTATGTAGAAGGATGGGCGACTTATGCAGAAATGGGAAGCTATTACCTGACGCCCTTATCGAAAGAGCAGGCTGTCCTGCTCCAGAAAAACAGCTCGATCATATTGGGACTCTATGCACTGGCTGATATGGGGATCCATTATGAGGGATGGAGCCGGATGGACACAGTGTCATTTTTCAGCAATTATGGGATCACAGATGCGGAGACGATCGGACGGATCTATGACCTTATCATCGGATCGCCGGGAAACTATCTGAAATATTATATCGGTTATGTGGAATTCCTCGAACTGAAGAAGGACTGGGCTGAGGAAAAAGGCGCAGGATCTTCACAAAAAGAGTTCCACGAGGCTGTACTGGAAGTCGGACCGGCGCCGTTTGACATTGTGGAAAAGTATATGTGGGAGATGGGGAAATAGTATGCTGAACTATCTGTGGGCCGGAATGATCCTGATCGGAATTATTTTCGGAGCATTTAACGGAAAAATGCAGGATATCACGAATGCCGCCCTGGACTCGTCGAAAGAGGCCGTGACGCTGTGCATTACCATGATCGGAGTGATGGCGTTCTGGACCGGTATCATGGAGATCGCTTCCCGCGCGGGCATCATCCATATGGCTGCCCGCAAAATGCGTCCTCTGATCCGGTTCCTCTTCCCGAATCTGCCGGAAAAGCATAAAGCGGCGGAACATATCTGTACCAATTTTATCGCAAATTTCCTCGGACTCGGCTGGGCAGCTACGCCCGCCGGTCTGAAAGCAATGGAAGAACTGGGTAAACTAGAAGATGAGAGAAGAAATAAAAAGATTTACGGATTGGCGAGAAAGAAAGGAGTTGCGGGAAATGAGATGTGCACATTTCTGATCATAAATATCTCATCGTTGCAGCTCATCCCCGTCAATGTGATCGCATACCGGAGCCAGTACGGAAGTGCAGATCCGGCAGGGATCATCGGGGCAGGGATCGTGGCGACAGCGGTGAGTACAGGAGTGGCGGCAGTATTCTGCAAGCTGATGGACAAACGGAGAAAAAATACTGATAATCAAAAGAATTTCCTGTAGCCGCTATTCCTCCCGCAATGCTACAATAGCAGAAACAGGATACAAGGCTAAGGAGGATAAAAACGATGAAAACGAAGATAACGATCCCCAATACTGATATAGAGATCCATCCGCTCGGTCTGGGGACGGTCAATGCAGGTCTTGCATGGGACGGGAAGGATGCGGACAGGATATTCGATGCATTTCTGGATATGGGCGGCAGTCTGATCGATACGGCTCATGTATATTCTGACTGGGTGAAACCGGAGCGGGCAAGGAGCGAGCGCGTTATAGGGGACTGGCTGGAGTGCAGCGGCAAAAGGGACCGCATCGTACTTGCCACGAAAGGCGGACACCCGGATATGACAGTCCCGGATCCGGATACACATATCAGCAGGATGAAAAAGACAGATATGGAAGCAGACCTGGATTCGTCCTTGAAACAGCTCCGCACGGACTATATCGATATCTATTTTTATCACAGAGACGATGAAAGCCAGACGGTGGAAGAGCTGATCGAAGTGATGGAAGGCTTCCGCCGGAAAGGGAAGATCCGTTATTACGGATGCTCCAACTGGACAACTTCCAGGATGAGGGCGGCAGACGAGTACTGCGCGGAGAGAGGATACAGGGGATTTGCCGCCAACCAGGCGCTTTTGAACCTGGGGTATAAATATATGAACCCGCTCGATGATGATACCCTTGTATATGCAGATGAGGAGATGCAGCAGTATCACAGGGAACATACGGAGAATCTTCTTATGCCTTATATAGGAGTGTGCAGCGGTTTCTTCCATAAATATATAGGAAAAGGTTCGGAGGCAGTAAAGGACAGCCCGTATTATACAGAAGGAAATCTGAAAACCGCAGAGAGAGTAAGAATGCTCTGTGATAAATACAACGCAACAGTATCGCAGGTAGTCCTGGGATTCTTCGGGCAGCAGGAGTTCGACTGTACACCGCTGTACGGCCCTAAGAATGTAGAGCAGATCGAAGAGGCGATGAAAGCTTTTGAGATCCCGTTTGAGAAAGAAGACTACGCAGTTTAGGACTATGCGGACTAACTCGCGGTTTCAATTTGCGCAAGCTCACGGAACTCGCGTTTTATTCCCGCGAGCAACGAGCCAAGCGGACATGCTGGCATGTCCATTTGGCGACTGCCGCGAGGGTCTAAGACCCCGATGCTTGCATCGCTGCTAATTTGATGCCCCGTATGCTTGCATCGGGGTCTTTGACTGCTCGCGGTTTATGAAAAAAGTGCTTGCATTTCTGAGTCCGCTGTGGTAATATAAACAACGGTCACTGCAAAGGCAGTGACTGCATAACGGCCCCGTGGTCAAGCGGTTAAGACATCGCCCTTTCACGGCGGTAACACGGGTTCGATTCCCGTCGGGGTCATCGCACGTAAGTGCTCATACTCAGGCGCAGTAGCCAAGTGGTAAGGCGTGGGTCTGCAACACCCTGATTCACCGGTTCAAATCCGGTCTGCGCCTCTTGTCAAAATAAGGAGAAACGTTGAGAGATTAACGTTTCTCCTTGTTTTTTTGTGGATCAAAACATGCCGGGGATCTCAGAAGTGCGGATAGAATAATAATAAACTGCGTAGCAGTAACCGACTGACAAGTTGTCTGTGGGTGTGGTATGATAGGCATGATTAGATTGAAAGGTGTGCAGGATGAGAATTCTATTAGTCGAAGACGATGCTCAAACGAATGAAGCGCTAAAAATATTTTTCTGTAAAGCAGGATATACAGTACTGCAGGCATATAATGCAACAGAGGCAGAGCGGTGTCTGGATAAAAATCCGGATGTCATAATTGCAGATATCGGACTGCCGGGAACTTCAGGAATAGATTTTTGTAAAAAACTTTTGAAATATAAATCAATACCTGTCATTTTTCTGACAGCGAAAGATGACGAGGAAGATATATTGGACGGATATGAAGCCGGATGCCAGGAATATGTAACCAAGCCTGTTTCACCGAAAGTTTTATTAAAGAAGGTCGAAGTGATCTTAAAACGCAGCGGAGCGGGTAATATCATGGAGTATAGAGATCTGAGGATTGATTTTGATAAGCGAAATGTATGGAACCGTGACAGGGAAATTAAACTTACGATAAAGGAATGGAAAGTTTTGTCTATTTTAGCGGCAAGTCGGGGAAATATTGTAACCAAAGAAATGTTGCTGGAGAAAATATGGGATGCTGACAATAATTTTGTAGATGACCATGCCCTGACGGTAGTTATCAATAGATTAAGAAAAAAAATAGAACCTGATCCATCCAGTCCGGTTTACGTTAAAAATGTTTTTGGGGTTGGATATACATTCGGAGAATAAGAGGCAGGTTATGATGAAAAGAAGCATAGTGGGAATTAATGCAGTTATAGTTGTATGTTTTGCGATGATTTTACTCTATCAGGAGAATTGGATACTATTGTTTTTATTGGCATTACTATTGGCGGGATTATATTTTTTATGGATTGACCGGCAGAAAGAATATCAGAGTGAGTTGGGAGAAATATCGGTTTATCTGGATGATCTGCTGCAGAAAAAAGATATTTCTTATTATTCTGTTCAAAATGATACTCTTACATCCAAGATCTTTTCGCAGATTCAGAGAGTGCAGGCTATGTATGGAGGGATCACTGCGCTTGTAGAGAGTGAACGTGATGGCATTAAGAAATTATTGGCGGAAATTGCTCATCAATTACGAACGCCGTTATCCAATATGGAAACATATCTGACACTGCTTGAAGATAACAGAATTGAAGAGGCAGAAAAAGAGACATATATTAAAGCTGTGGAGAAATCAGAGAATAAGCTTCATTTTCTGATTGAAAAATTCATTGTAGCGGCACGATTGGAAAATCAGATCATCCAGATCCACAAATGTGACAGCAATCTGAAAGAAACGGTAGCACAGGCTGTATTTCAGGTGCGGAAAAAGGCGGAAGAGAAAAATATCAACATCATTGTACAAGGGGAAGATGCGGATAAAAAAGTAATACATGACAGGAATTGGCTCTGTGAAGCGATATACAATTTGCTGGACAACAGCATAAAATACTCCCCGGTATCCACCGATATTGTAGTGACGTTGATCTCCAATGAGATGTTTTCGGAAATTCGTATTGAAGACAGCGGAACAGGGATTGAAAAGGGAGAGGAAAATAAAATATTTCAGCTTTACTATCGGGGAAAGAATGTTTCTAATGAAGAAGGTTATGGCATGGGGCTGTTTATAACAAGAGAAATTGTGCAGAAACATGATGGATTTATGAAAGTAAAACGAAAGGACTCTGGTTTAATTATGTCGATTATATTGCCAAAAGCGGGAACTTGAAAATGGTTCCCGCTTTGTTACTAATTTGAGAGATTTATCTGTTATTCTTTGCGTAAAGGAGGAATTACGTGATGAATATTATTATAACGAAGAACTTACGGAAGATATACCGGATGGGGAAAAATAATGTTTATGCCTTAAATGGAGTGGATTTCACTGTAAAAGAAGGTGAGTTCGTTGCTATTGCAGGGGCGTCAGGCAGCGGGAAATCAACATTGCTTAATTTACTTGGAGCAATGGATTCACCCACAGAAGGAGAAATATTTGTGCGCGGAATAGCACTGGCGCAGATGTCGCAGAATGAGCAGACAATATTCAGACGTCGTAATATCGGCTTTATTTTTCAGGATTATAAATTACTTCCTGTTTTGAATGTCTATGACAACATGGTCCTGCCGCTGAAATTAGACGGACGTAAAATAGATCGGGAATTCGCTGAGATGCTCCTAAAGTCATTGGGGCTGCAGAATAAAAGAGAGCAGACGCCATATACTCTGTCCGGGGGAGAACAACAGCGGGTGGCTATAGCCAGAGCTCTCATTACCCGTCCTGCTGTTGTACTGGCTGATGAACCTACAGGAAATCTTGATTCCCGTACCGGTATGGAGGTGATTGGGTTAATGAAAGTACTTGCGCAGAAATTTTATCAGACATTAGTGGTTGTCACACATGATGAAGAAGTCGCACAGATGGCAGACCGTATCATCCGTATAGAAGATGGGAAAATCTGTCAAGATGGAGAAAGCATATGAGTACTCGTAACAATAATCAGTTGGTTATGAAAGAACTGGCACAGGCTTATTATAAAGATAATAAAAGGCAGAACAAAGTTTTGATCCTTGCGATCGCTATGTCAGTGATTCTACTCTATTCTGCTTTTTCCATTGCATATGGTAAAATTCGTTCTGATTATCTGATTGATATACGGGGAATGGGAACAGTCGCTACGGTATCATTGGAAAACGGAAGCGAGGCGCAATATGAGCAGATGAAAAGTCTCCCGTATATTATAGATACCGGGATTAAAAAGACTGTAGGATCAGCCACATTCCAAGACTATTGGGAAGGTCAACTTATTTATCTCGATAATAGCGCATACGAAAAAATGATGATACCGGCATATACAGATATAATTGGAAGTTATCCTCAAAAAGCTGATGAGATCATGTTATCGGCTTCAAGCCTGCAGCAAATGGAGATCGATCATCCGGTAATTGGAATGGAGATTGAGCTCAGAACAATACTGTCAGAAGGGGCAGAAGATACGGCTTTATTTTCATTAAGCGGATATTACACAGATTATATTGACTTCTCGGTAACGGAGCCGGAAGCATATGTTTCAAAAGCCTTTCTGGAGCAACAGGAGATCCCGGTTTTTCCGGCAGATAAGATCATGGCAGTAACAGGTTCCTTACAGGATGAAAGAGGCATTGAAACAAAACTGTATTCAGATCTGACAATGGAATATGCCGCACAGCAGGTATCCGCTGAAAATCCAATGGTAAAACAAAGTGTGGAAGGCGTATTCGGGAGTGTCTCTATTGCAGTTGGATGCGGAATCGTGGTAATCCTCTGTGCTTTCATGCTGATCTTTAATGTAGTGTCTATTACAATGGGGAAAGAAATCCGTCAGTATGGAATGCTGAAAGTACTTGGCACGACAGAGCAGCAGTTAAAAAGAATCGTATATTATCAAAACATATGGAATATCCTCAAAGGGATCGGTATAGGAGCTGTGGCGGGTATTGTTATCATAAAACTATTTCTTCCGACCGTTTTACAGAAATTGTTCATGCAGGGTCTGGGTGAGAGCGATGTTACAGGATTCTATCCAGTATTTATGGCAGGAGCCGGAATCCTAATGTTTGTAACGTCATTTTTTGCAACAGGACTTGCACTTCGACAGGTTATAAAATGGAATGCAATTGATTCCATCCGTTATATCGAAACAGGGAATAGAACAAAAAAGAAACAAAATTTAGCAACCAGATTTCTGATATTAGAAATGGCCTGGCGGAATATTACAAGATCCAAAAAGAGATTGCTTATTAGTGTGGAATCACTGTTAATCGGATGTATTACTGCTTTAGGTGCAGAAGTTATTATGATAGGAACAGATATTACGAATCAGATCGAACAAAATCCTGATTTCAGGATTGGGATACTAACCGGGATATTCCGGTTCCCTGAAATGGTGCCTGATCAAATAAACGATGATACGCCGGTACTTTCATCGGAAATGCTGGATACGATCTACAAGATGGAAGGAATAAATGAGACTACGATAAAAACTGCTAAAGGCAGTTACGCAGTTATTGACTTCCTTGCTGATAAAGCCCTGCAGCCCCGCAGACAGTCGTTGGATGATCCGGAGAAGACACTGGCGTTTGCAACACTTCAGATTGTGGACGAGTCATATGTTACTGAATTGGAACGCTATGTTGCTGACAATAATTTGACTGTTGATATGAATCGGTTTGCATCAGGGGAAGGATGTATTTTACTGCATCATAATGAAATGTCGCAGGAGTTGGAATTGCGGGCGGAAAAGACATTGGGCGAACCTATAACATTCTACTCGCTTGACGCTTATGGGGCTCAGGAGAGCAATGCAGCAAATTATGGAAAAGGCAGTCTTGCTTGTGCAGGATACATGGATATGACCGAGAAATACTT
>DWVY01000006.1 GCA_019119995.1 Candidatus Mediterraneibacter faecavium
GATAACAGACTGGAAACTCGACTTTATGGCGAAAGAGCTGTTAGAACATTTGTGGCAGAGCCGGAAACAATCTGTTCTTATTGCAATAGACCTTATTAAGAGGTATTATAAAGAGGACAGAGGGAGCAACAGCTATTCTGATGCGATTGCTTTGCAGACAAAATTGGATAAAGCGCAGACTCGGTTGACAAATCTCATTGCGATGCGGGCAGACGGAGAATTGTCAAAAGAAGAATATCAAAATATGCGTGTGCCGATTGATGCAGAAATTCAGCAGCTTCAGGACAAGTTAAAATCTGCGGATACTGATAAACAGCCGACAAGAGGTTTAGAGCTTGACGAGATTATTAAGACGCTGAATACGCTGATTGATTTCAGTGGTACAAAGATCAGCAGGGATGTTATCAATCAATTCGTGTATAGAGTAACGCCGACAACGGATAAGACCTTTGACTGGTATATTCATTTACACGGGACGGTTGATGCCAAGGCGACATTTACTGCTGATGGCAGAAAGGGACGGGCAATTATCAGGTTAGAGGAAATCGAACAGATTTCCTCATTACATAGGAAAGAGAATGAGAGCAACAGCGATTTCATAAAAAACCCCATTGTTTTTTCCTTTCTGCACAGGCAGCGATCGCTCAGAAGAACGCTTAATCAGGAAAGACATATTTACCGTACTGGTAAGCTATAATAAAAGCCCCGTCGTACATTTGGTACGATGGGGCTTTTCATGTGCCGGTCGGACGGATTCTCTGCCTGTATGAGCAGATATTTTCCGGGCAATGGACGGCCGGCGCTTTATCGTTCTTGTCCGTTGCTGCCGTCGATCAGTTCGTCGTACGTAACATCCAGTACTTCGCAGAGCGCTTTCAGTTCAATGTCTGTCACATATCTGTTATTTGTCTCGATTCGTGTGATGACATTTTTATCAATGTCATATCCGTTTAGCTGAAGTTTGTACGCGAGCAGTCGCTGAGAGTACTTGCGCTGTTTGCGGTACTCGATCAGGTTCTTACTGATCAGATTCTTTTCTCCTGTGTTTTTCTTTGGTTTTGGCATGATCCTGCTCCTTTTCCTTATATGTCGTAACAGTTCAGCACGCGCCATTCAGATGGCTGAACTGTTACTATATGTCTCAAATTCTGCACCGTTTCTCTTGATTTTATAAAAAACGGACAGTATAATCGGTTGTAAAAGTGAGACAAAAAGGAGCGGATATGTTAAAAAGCAACAAACTGAAGAAACGTCTTGTGCTCTCCGGGGCTGCTGTATGTTTTTTGCTTTTCGCAGTTGTTCCCATATTATATAAATGCTATAGATCGGACTATTCCGGCATACCGGACGCAGTAAGCAGTACGACGGACGGTTTGGAATGCAGACTGATTGTTACAGCGAATGCTTCGCGCATCGAAGACAGGCAGGCATTTGCCGAGGAGATCTTCGGAATGTGCCGTGCGAATGCATTCCGTTCTGTCAGACTTTCAACTGATGTGGCAGGCTGGCCCTCCAGACTGGATGTGACGGTCTATCTGCATCGATATGATATCGGACGCAGCGAACCGGAAATGAGGATCCACTATATCCCGCCGGATGAAGGAGGGCAGTATAATATCAGAGATGACGGGGACAGATACCGGATGATCATTGAGTGATGCGGCTTCGTCTCTCCGGCGGTTTCCGCCGGCTTGACCGTTTTGGGGCAAAATCACATTTTTTTATTATCTTCTTCATAATTCCGTCACAAATATCTTTTATCTTATGTAGTGTAAAAAGAAAAAACCTTAGGGATACAGGAGGAAAAGAGGAATAATATTATGAGTGAACAATTATATGATGATAATAAAGAAAATAAGAATACAGAATATCATTTTACAGGTGAACAGCTGAATCAGGTATCACAGGATGCCGCGTCACAGAGTACAGTCTCCCAGAGCGCAGCGTCCGGAAACAGCGCAGGACAAAGTGGTACAGCTCAGAGGGAAACAACTCAGGGCTATACGGGCGCAGCTCAGAGCGGCACAGGATCGTCGCAGCACGATCAGGCTAAGGGCGCCGCGTATCAGAACCGCACATATTACGGAGCATACCAGAATGTAGGCGGACAGAATCCGGGCGGCCACACTAGCAATGGAGATATACACAACAGCGGGTTCCACAGCGGAGCAGCCGGCGGCCATACAAAGAAGGCAAAGAAGCCGATGACCACAGGAAAGAAATGGGCAATGGCGGTGTCAATGGCAGTAGTCTTCGGACTGGTCGCGGGAGGCACGATGTTCGGTGTAAATACTCTGGGAAATTACATTACAGGAAACGGAAGGACCGGAAATACACAGCTGGCGCAGACACAGACGACAAGCGGCGGCGCTTCGGAGTCGGAGTCTTCTTCTGAGAGCGGAACCGGGACAGTCGCTTCTGTAGCTGAAAACGCGATGCCGTCACTGGTCACGATCTCTACCATGTCGGTTGAAGAGATGAGAAACTTCTTCGGCGGGACACAGCAGTATGAGGTGCAGGGCGCCGGAACCGGCGTTATCGTAGGACAGAATGATAAAGAGCTTCTGATCGCCACGAACAATCATGTGGTCGAGGGTGCTACAAGCCTTTCTGTAGGATTTATCGACGAACAGAGCGTGGAAGGCCAGGTAAAGGGAACAGATGTTGACAATGACCTTGCGGTTGTAGCTGTAAAGCTTTCCGATATCCCGGATGATACGATGAACCAGATCAAAGTCGCTACAGTCGGCGATTCGGATGAGCTGAAGCTGGGAGATCAGGTTGTCGCGATCGGTAATGCGCTTGGTTACGGACAGTCTGTGACAAGCGGATATGTAAGCGCGCTTGACCGTGACCTGACGCTGACGGATGAGAGCGGAAACACGATCACTTCCACAGGTCTGATCCAGACAGATGCGGCGATCAATTCCGGTAACAGCGGCGGTGCGCTTCTGAATATGAAGGGCGAACTGATCGGTATCAATGAAGCGAAAAGCTCAGGCACATCCACAGGAGCGTCTGTAGATAACATCGGATTCGCGATCCCGATCGATAAGGCTCAGAGCAGTCTTCAGGAGATGATGAATCTTGAGACAAGAGAGAAAGTAGATGCAAGCCAGGCTTCTTATATGGGAATCCAGGGACAGGATGTATCCACTGAGGCAAGTGAGCTTTACGGTGTTCCGGAAGGAGCCGTAGTTGTAGAAGTCGTAGACGGAAGTCCGGCGGATAAAGCCGGGATCCAACAGGGCGACATCATCACCGAACTGGATGGACGTACAGTGAGCAGTATGACACAGCTGCAGGATACGCTTCAGTATTATGCGGCGGGCGAGAAGGTAGATGTGGTAGTACAGCGCTCCGGAGATAACGGTTATGAGGCGCAGACACTGAGCATTACGCTTGGATCTGCGGCGGACGCCCAGAAGTAATTTAGGATCTGCCTGTGAGTTTTTGCGCAGGGGACAGGAACTTTAGAGAGACAGTCAGCTTTAGCCGATATAAGATCAAGGGGCAGCGGAAGTAATTCCGCTGCCCCTCCTCTGTTATCCGGAAAGATATCCGGGAAAGGATGAAATGCCGCCCCTCAGACGGAAAGAATTACAGTTTCAGGGAGTAGCTGCATGTAGCTCCGTTTTTATACTGCACTTCCATAGAATCCGGATATCTGTTTCCGGTGTCGAGGATGTTCCCGGCGTAATGCTCCATGTACGAGAGTATAAGCTCGATATCGTCCTGAGCTGTCGCGATAATACTCATTTCAGAACCAAATCCCTCATAGTTTATCACCGCGGTATCGGAGAGCCGGTAGATCAGGTTGTCACAGCGGTTATCCTCTATGGTGTCTGCGTCCGGATAGACCGTGATGGACGAGACGCTTTCCGGATCAATCTCAGTATGCAGAGTGTAGCCGTATTCTCCGAGCAGATCGAGCGTGTTCTTATACTCCGGATATAGATAAAGCTTTGGAACGATCGAATTTCCGTCCCCGTAGTACGCGGAACCGGAGGTAATGTATGAGACCATACCGTCATCAGTAAGTGTTCCGTGTCCTTTCAAAACCGGATTGGGAAAGGTGATCTCGAGCTCACCCAGCGGCTCGCTGTTTATAAATGTATCCGCACTGACGTTGAGCACATCCGTCTCATAGGCATTCAGCAGTGCTGTTTTCTGCTCTTTGTCAAGCTTCAGCTCTTCCGGCGTCCGGTATATATCCAGCAGAGAGATGGAAGAAACAGAATTTATATCGACCTCAAAGATCGGGAAGAGCTGTTCTCTGTACTCCCTGCTCCCAAGCAGATCTTTCATGGCTTCGGCCGTATCGATGTAACTGAGGGTGTACTGCCGGTTGATGATGCGTCCGTCTGAAAGCCGGTAACGGAACACCGCTGAGAAGAACTCCTCGCCGGCATCCTTTTTGTCTGCAAGAGCGGAAGACAGCATCGGATCCGGAATATTCTCCATATCATGGACATTCTTTGCATTGAGTCCCTGTTCAAGATTGTCTATTCCTGTCTGTGCCAGTGCGTAGAGAGTTTCGGTCATATCCTCCGGAGCGAAATATCCGGAAGAGGGTTCCATTCCATGTTCTGACTCCGGATAGCAGAAGTAATCCAAGAACGGCTCCGGCTGGAAACTGATGCTCTCTATGTCCTCCTCATCGGGGAGGTATGTATCATAGCCTGCCAGGTCGAACTGGAAGAAACAGAGCACGGCAAGGACGCCCGCGATCGACAGGAGCGAGGATTTCCAGCTCTTGATCAGAAGCCTCAGGTCCATTGTATAGATAAAATCGATCACGGCGCAGATGATCAATGCTGCCAGGATACTTAACAGAGGCGTCCATTTATTTCCGTAGATCATCATCAGATCCTGTATGATCAGACTGATGAAGAGTGCGGATGGAATACAGATGAGCACCTTGAGTATGGGGCCTGTGACCGGAAAGGCAAGGGCAGCTCCGGCAGCCTCCGATGGATAGATCCGGTATACCAGCACCGCGGCGGCAATGAACAGGGCAGACATAAGAAGAGCAGCGGCGGGGATGACAAAGCCCAGCCTGCCAGAACTGCTCTGCTCGATCAGGGCTGAGAATAACCCGGCAGGAGACAGATATCCTGCCAGTTTATCCGGAAGTGTGAGCCCGTTACTGTAAAATGTATCGTAAAATTCATTCTCCATTGCGGAGCCCAGTGTGAGTGCGAGAATCGGATATACGATCACTGCAAGGGACGCCAGAAGCGCGGTGACAGTCCGCCCGGTCAGCATGACGGCAAAGACGCCGGCATTGTACAGTACAAAAAATGCCAGGACACCGCCGAGGACTGCTTCCGCGGAGCGCCCGGCAAGAGATGCGGTCATGCCTTTATTTACAGCCTCTGCTGCAATGGTCAGGATACTGCAGACCAGATAAGGGATAAGTACGACCAGCACGCCGGACAGCCAGGCCGTCCCGAACCACATCGTGCGCCTTACAGGCAGGGAGTGGAAGAAGTCTGTCTTCTCCCTGGAGTGGATATAGCTGAAGCCGCTCAGGGCAGAGAGGACTGCCAGTACCGCGATCGCAGCCGAGAGATATCCTGCAGGCCCTGTGTTGAGCAGTCTGGGAAAATCGTGGAGCAGATCCGAAGCGGTGGCTTCGTAGGCACTGAAATACAGCATGGTATATACGGGCATCAGGAGAAAGAGGGTAATGCATGAAAGTGCAGCAAGCCATCCTCTGTGCCTGATGTCCGAGAGGATCAGTTTAAAGTAAGAAGAAATCTTTGATGTCATATCCGGCCACCTCCGTTTCACTGATAAATATTTCTTCGAGAGTAAGAGGCAGGACCTCAAGAAAGAGAGGAGCCTGTGCCTCTGCGGTGTGCATTACTTCCTCCCGTTCCCCGCGCACGGTGAGTGTGAGGAGCGAGCCTGTGCGCTCTGACTTTATCACGGGAAGACTGCGCAGGAGCTCCTGCTCCCGGAGCGGATCCTGGATGACGCACTGAAGTTTGCAGATCCTGCTGCGGACCTGGTCGATGTCTTCCGTGAGCAGGAGCTTTCCCTGATGGAGCAGTCCGATGCTGTCGCAGAAATCTTCCAGTTCCCGCAGGTTATGGGAAGCGATGACAGGGGTAAAGTCCCGGCTGACCATCTCTGCGGCAATAAGGCTTTTTACTGCCTGGCGGACAACGGGGTCAAGCCCGTCAAATGTCTCGTCGCAGAGCAGATATTTTGTCCCGGCGCACAGCCCCAACAGGATGGATACCTGTTTTTTCATTCCTTTTGAAAAGGAGTTGACCCGGCGTTTCATATCCAGATGAAAGATGCCGGCCAGAGAGTCGAACTGCTTCCTGTTAAACGACGGATATACGGCTGCATAATAGTCGCGCATTTCCCGGAGATCAGCATTATGAAAATAGTACGGAGCGTCGGAGAGATAGCAGATCTGCGATTTGATCTCCGGGTTTTCATATACATGTTTTCCATCTGCCAGAAGTTCTCCGCCGTCCGGGCGGATGACGCCGCTGATCATACGCAGGAGCGTGCTCTTCCCGGCTCCGTTGGATCCGATCAGGCCGAACACCATACCGTCGCGTATTGTGCCGGTTATGTGGTCCACAGCGTGTATGTCTTCAAATGTCTTGTCAAGTTCTTTCATTTCGATCATTCGGATTCCCCCTCCCGGTACAGATGGTCAAGAACCGCATCGTACTCTGAGCGTGTGATGCCGAGTTCTTTCCCTTTTCTGATCAATTTCTCTGCTTCTCTTAACAGATGCTGTTTTTCTTTTGCTGCCAGTGAGGCAGTATCTGCGACAAAATTTCCCCGTCCTTTTACCGGATAGATATAGCCCTGCGTCTCCAGCAGTGAGAATGCTTTCTGTATGGTGTTCGGATTGATGGAGAGCTCCATGGCGAGCGAACGAACGGAGGGCATCCGGCTGCCGGGCGGCAGAGCGCCCTTCAGGATCAGCGACTGAAAACGTCCGGCAATCTGCTCATACAGGGGAAGCTTGCTCTGATAATCAATGGTGATCATGGTCTTCCTCGTTTTGCGATGAATAACTGTTTGTAGTGTACTAGTTCTATTAGTACACTAAACATAACACGGGAAACCGGGAAAGTCAATCGGTAAACGGAAAAATATCCAACCAAATATTCCAAATATTCAATCAATATTCATTCAGGTTTCACTTGTGGATCCGGTAAAATAGTGGTATGATGGACTTCGTTGTAAGGCAGTGCTGTGCTGCCGGAGAATTAAATACGGAAAGGAAACGAAAGAACGTGACCTATAGAGAAGCAAGGGTATATTTGGACGAAATGTCGAAATACGGAAGTGTACTTGGCTTGGAGACGGTTCGAGGTCTGTTGCGTGAACTTGGGGATCCCCAGGATGATCTGAAGTTCATACATATTGCAGGAACGAATGGAAAGGGATCTGTGCTTGCATACACTTCGATGATATTGAGTGAGGCAGGATACAGGACCGGGCGGTATGTTTCACCGACAGTGGTTTCCTATCTGGAACGGATACAGGTTGACGCGGAATGGATATCAGAAGAAGATTTCGCCAGACTGACAGAGAAAGTGAGAAACGCGGTTGCCCGGCTTGAGGCTGCGGGGAAGGATCTCCCCACGGTCTTTGAGATAGAGACGGCAATCGCTTTTTTATATTTTAAGGAAATGAAATGCGACCTGGTGGTGCTGGAAGCCGGGCTTGGCGGCGAACTGGATGCGACAAATATCATCCGGAATACGGTCTGCGCAGCCTTTGCAAGCATCAGCATGGATCATCTGGGTATCCTCGGAAATACGCTTGAGGAGATCGCGGAGAACAAGGCCGGCATCATAAAGCCCGGCTGCGCGGTGGTTTCAGCCCGGCAGAAAGACAGTGTGTCCCGCATTTTAAGAAGCAGGGCGGAAAGATACGGCTGCAGTTATGTGCAGGCGGAACCGGAACTTGCAGAGATTGAAAGGGAAGATTATCACGGCATTTATTTTTCCTACAAGGAATTCCGCGTGCTGCATACGGTCATGGCGGGCAAGAACCAGATTGGAAATGCGGCGGCGGCGCTGGAAGTGATCCGCACACTCCGGAAGACAGGATATAAGATCGCGGACGACGCCGTGAGGAGAGGGATGGAGCGGACTCAGTGGCCGGGTCGGTTCAGCTGCATCGGCGAATCTCCCGTATTTATCCTGGATGGAGCCCATAACGAAGACGCCGCGCTCAGGCTTCGGGAGTCTGTGGAAGCATATTTTCCCGGGCGCAGGCTGATCGGCATTATGGGCGTGTTTAAGGATAAAGAGTATGAGAAGATCGCACAGACCATGGGGCCGCTCATGTCGGCAGCCTACGCGGTGGATCTTCCGGATGAGAAGAGAGGGCTTCCGGCGCAGGAGCTTGCGGCGGTGCTCGGGAAGTACTGTCCGTGTGTGAGATGCCTGTCAGAAGCGGGACTGGGGATATCAAAACAGCCGGGAAAGCCGGTAAGTCTTCCGGGATCCGGCGCAGACAGGCGGAAGCAGTCAGTGGAGAGCGCGGTTGCTTCTGCGCTTTGGGAGGCGGACCGGGAAGATGTGATCCTTGCATTCGGATCCCTGTCCTATCTCCACTGGGTGAAAGACGCATATGACAAAGCGGTCTGGTAAGGAGCGCATAACATATATACCGGCAAAGAAACAGGAATGCGGGTCAGAGGACCGGCGGCATACAGCGCCGGCAGAGAAAAGAGGAGTAAGAGATGATCGATCATAGAAAGATAGAACAGGCAGTAAGGCTTTTCCTTGAGGGGATCGGGGAGGACGTCTCCCGGGAGGGGCTGAAAGATACGCCGGACCGCATCGCAAGGATGTGCGAAGAGCTGTATGGCGGCATGGAAGAAGACGCAGCGGTACATCTGTCAAAGACATTTTCCGTTGACAGCAGCGAGATGGTGATTGAAAGAGACATTACATTCTACTCCACATGCGAGCACCATATCCTGCCGTTTTACGGGAAAGTGCATATCGCCTATATTCCGGACGGAAAGGTCGTGGGATTGAGCAAGCTTGCAAGGACAGTGGAAGTGTTCGCAAGAAGGCTGCAGCTTCAGGAGCAGCTTACCGGACAGATAGCGGACGCACTGATGGAGTATATGCAGCCCAAAGGTGCGCTTGTGCTGATCGAGGCGGAGCATATGTGCATGACCATGCGCGGGATCAAGAAGCCGGGCAGCAGGACAGTGACGATGGCGAAGCGGGGCGTGTTTGAGAGTGATCCGGCGCTGGAGGAGCGCTTCTTCCGTCTGCTGGGTGCGGGGAGGACAAAATGAAACGGGTAAACGCGATCCTGAAAGCCCCGCTGTACCGCAGATGCTATGCGCGGCTGGAGGAGCTGGAAAGAGAGCGGATCTTCTGCCGTCATCAGATGACACACCTGCTGGATGTGGCGAGGATCGCATATATTTTAAATATGGAGCAGGACCTCGGGCTTGAGAAAGAAGTGATCTATGCGGCCGCTGTCCTCCACGATATCGGGAAATATGCCCAGTATGAGGACGGGACGCCCCACGAGCAGTCGGGGGAGAAGATTGCCTCGGAGATATTGGATGCGCTTCTGGAAGATGCAGCGTTTTCAGAGGAAGAGAAGCGGATGATCCTGACTGCTGTCCGGGGGCACCGGAGACTGAGAGAGGATGCGGAGCCGCTGGAACGGCTGCTCTATACAGCCGACAAGGCGTCGCGGACATGCTTTGCCTGTCCGGCGGAGGGTGAATGTGACTGGAGCTCGGACAAGAAAAATATGGAACTGAAAATATAGATACAGAGATAGAATTAAGATCTGCCAGACGTTTTGACCGGGGCAGATCGAAAACAGGGAGACTGGGAAGATGAGAATAGGCAGCAGGGAATTTGACACAGAACATCAGACGTACATCATGGGGATCCTGAATGTGACGCCGGATTCTTTTTCAGACGGCGGGAAGTACGGCCGGATCGACGCGGCGCTCGCCCACGCGGAGGAGATGATCCGGGACGGGGCGGATATTATCGATGTGGGCGGCGAGTCCACGCGTCCGGGACATATACAGATCACGGATGAGGAAGAAACCGAAAGAGTTGTGCCGGTCATAGAGGCTTTGAAGGCGCGCTTTGACACGCCGGTTTCCGTGGACACATACAAGAGCGCTGTGGCGCGGGAAGCATTGAAAGCGGGGGCGGATCTGGTCAATGACATCTGGGGGCTCAAATACGACCCGCAGATGGCTGGACTGATCGCTGAAAGCGGCGCGGCGTGCTGCCTGATGCACAACCGGGACAACACAGAGTACGGACAGTTCATCCCGGAATTTCTGGACGATATGCGGGAGTGCGTAAGACTGGCGGATGAAGCCGGCATTGCGCGGGATAAGATCATCCTCGATCCGGGCGTGGGATTCGGCAAGACATATGAGATGAACCTTGAGATCATCAGCCGCCTGGAAGTGATGCATGAGCTGGGACTTCCGGTCCTCCTCGGCACTTCGAGAAAATCCGTGATCGGGTTGACGCTTGACCTGCCGCCGGAAGAGCGGGAAGAGGGGACTCTTGTGACTACGGTCTACGGAGTACAGAAAGGATGCGCCTTTGTACGGGTGCATGATGTGGAGAAAAATAAGCGGGCGGTCCGGATGACCCGGGCGCTGATGGATTATTGTATGTGAAAACAGCCAAAAAATCAGATGTAAAAAAATACGGTTGATTTTATGACTGTTTTGCATACAATACATTCGGATTCAGCAGGAATCGGAAAGGACAGAAGAATGGATAAAATAAAGATCAAGGATCTGGAAGTATTTGCAAATCACGGTGTATTCCCTGAAGAGAACACGCTGGGGCAGAAGTTTATCGTGTCTGCCGATCTGTACACGGATACGAGAAAAGCGGGAAAGACAGACGACCTGACCGCCTCTATCCACTACGGAGAAGTCAGCGCGTTTATCGAAATGTGGCTGAAAAAACATACATACAAGCTCCTGGAGAGTGCGGCGGAAAATCTGGCGGAAGAACTTCTCCTGAAATATCGGGGAATGCGGGCGATCCGGCTGGAGATCAAGAAACCGTGGGCGCCTATCCGGCTTCCTCTTAAGACCGTGAGCGTGGAAATCGAGCGTGCGAAGCATACCGCATATATTGCCCTGGGTTCCAATATGGGCGACAGGGAGAAGCTGATCACAGACGCGGTGAAAAAGCTTGATTCGGTAAGAGGATGCACGGTAAAGAGAGTGTCGGACCTGATCGAGACGCCGCCCTACGGAGTGACGGACCAGGAAGATTTCCTCAACGGATGCCTGGAGCTTGAGACGCTCCTGGCGCCCCGGGAACTTTTGGCTGAGCTGAACCGGATCGAGGCGGAAGCGGGACGTGAGCGCATTGTCCACTGGGGACCGCGCACCCTGGATCTGGATATCATTTTCTATGATGATATGACCGTTCAGGAAAAAGACTTGTGCATCCCCCATGTGGAGATGCACAAGAGAAAATTTGTATTAGAGCCTCTTTCACAGATCGCTCCGTACAAACGGCATCCGGTGTACGGAAAGACCGTGACAGAGATGCTGGGCGAACTGGAATAGTTTTTATTCCGTTACTTTTACATAAAGCTCCGGAGTATCCGGCGCTGCCATCCCATCGCTGAAATACTGCATATACGCGCTGTCCAGACAGTCGTTGTCCGCAACATAGACGGAGATACATTCAATCTCTTCTCCGGGGTTGATGGTGGTGAAGAGTTCGTTTGTCCAGTCTTTATCCGGGATGCTCTGATAGAACGGCATGCCGTCGGTAGTAAGCCTTTTCCAGCTTTCCTGCGCCGGAGACGATTTGTCCCGGGGCTGGGAAAGCCTGTAAGTCCCGTCGCCGTTTTCATCAAGATGCCGCAGGAAAGGAGAGAGATCGGCGTTCTGTGCCGTGTCTCCTGTATTGCGGATCTTTGTCGTTACGATGATGAAAGAAGCTTCCGTGCTTTCTGTCTCCCGGCTGTCTGCGCTCATAAAACGTTCGTGGGGCTTTAATGTGCCGTCCGCACCCACATATTGCGCCAGTGAAGGATAGGTGTCCCGTATAAAATTCTCTTCCGGGAATTCATCCGGGGGCAGGGTATCCGTGACCCGGATGTCAACAGCCTGATACTCGATCCCCTGATAAAATACGGATTCGTCATCCTCAATCTTCATCACTTCATCCAGTCCGCGGATGGAATCATCGGTGATGCCGGTGGATGCTTTTTTGATTTCCTCCTCGATCCGCTGGTTCTCCTCGTTTATCGCAGCAATCTCTTCGTCTGTCGGATAGGGAACCGTGGTGTCGAGGACTTCGATGTCCAGCCCCTCCGCCACCTTTAGTGCCACGCTGTCTGACAGCTCGGGATCATCCATCCATATATGCACGGCATATCCCCATTCCTCATTGAATACAAAGATGTTCTGTATATTTTCCTCACTGTCGATATAGTATCCGTCATCGGAAAAAATATCTACGTTCATCCCCCGGATGTCGACTGATTCAATAAAGCTGTCTTCGCTAAATACCGGGAGCGGATCTTCCTGTGTCAGGGACATCTCGTAGAGTTCGGATGCATTGTACGGGATGACCGATATGGTGCCTTTTGATTCTTCATTGTACCAGTTACTCTCATACGTGTTGTTTTCCTGACGGACATACCCTTCCGGAATATAACCCGGCGTAACCCGGATCTCATGCGCCTCTTTTTCTGAAGAGTCAATATTGAGAGAATAGGTGAGTTTATCATCTTTCTGCGTAAGCTGGGCATGGAAGAACTGTCCCGCCGCGTAGACTGTGACTCCGAGTCCTGCGATCAGGGCGGCTGCCGCTGCAATCGTCACCCATGCCTTTTTCTTATGCCTGTGAACTCTGCGGGAATTTTTCTCGTCTGTAAGCCCGAGATTCCGATAGGCGTCATTGATCTTCTGCTCGACAGGACCGGGAATTTCCACATTGCTCTTTAAGATCCGTTCCATTTCTTCCTGTGAATAGATCCGTTTCATGATCCGTCCTCCTTTCTGCTTCTAATGAAAGGCTTCCTGTGAGGTCCAGATTTCCCTGAATTTGCTGCGTCCTCTGGAAAGCCGTGTCTTTACTGTGTTTTCCTCCATGTCGAGGAGTTGGGCGATCTCGCTGATCTTAAACCCTTCTCCGTAATACAGCAGGAGTATCGTCCGGTATTTCTCATCGAGGGAATTCATAAGCTCATTGAATTCCGAATTGTCCAGCTCACGGCTTACTTCTCCGTATTCCGGGAAGTCGCTGACCGGATGCTCCCGTTTGTTCTTCCGGATGATATCGATGCATTTGTTGATCAGGATACGGGTCAGCCATGTGCGGAAATATTCGGATTCTGCCAGATGACTGATCGACCGGTAGCATGTCTCGATCGTGTCCTGGATGGCGTCCGCGATATCCTCATCACTGGTGAAATAAGACCGGGCGATTTTGTACATGCTCTGTTTATTCATCTCCATCAGCCTGACAAATGCCTGGGCATCGCCCTGCTGTGCTTTTATGACAAGATATTTCAGAGAGACCCCCTCCTTTCTTTCTGCCGGGTACATAGAAGATGCTTCCTCCTCTCCGGTATCGATTGTGAAACTGCAGCGCCGCAGTTGTTATCTGTAACTGTTACATACATTAGACGGAATAAGAGATTAAAAAGTTTCATGCAGAACTGTTATATTTTATCATGCTTTGCAAATGAATTGTGTGGATATTCAGGTATTCCTCTGGTAAAATATTGACAATAGAGAAAACTCCTCAATCATGAGAGATGTGTACGGAAAAAGAAAATGACAGGAGGGTAACAGTATGCAGGTCATTGATTTTAAAGACGCCAGATGCCGCCACTGCTACAAATGCGTCCGCCACTGTGCGGTGAAAGCCATATCGGTGCGGGACGAGCAGGCACGTATCATGGTGGATCACTGTATCAACTGCGGGCGCTGTCTGGAAGTCTGTCCCCAGAATGCGAAGACCTTTGCAAGTGATATGGAGCGGGTGAAAGGCTATCTCAGACAGGGCGATAAGACGATCATATCCATAGCCCCGTCCTATGCCGGCGTGCTGGATCATGACCGGCCGGGACAGATCGTGGACGCGCTGCAGAAGCTCGGATTCTATGAGGTGCGGGAGACGGCGGAGGGCGCCGCTCTTGTGACCAATGAATATAAGAAACTGGTCCGGGAGCAGAAGATGCCCAATATCATCACGACCTGCTGTCCCAGCGTGAATGACCTGATCGAGAAGTATTACCCGGAATGCGCCGGGCTGATGGCGCCGGTGGTCTCCCCGATGATCGCCCACGGCCGTTATATCAAGAAACTGTACGGCCCGGATGTGAAAGTTGTCTTTCTCGGGCCCTGCATCGCGAAGAAGCAGGAGGCGATCGGAGACGAGCGGGCGAGGGGAGCCATCGATGCGATCCTGACCTTTGAGGAGCTGGCCCTGTGGCTGAAAGATGCCGGGATCGATCTTCACTCCTGCGAGGATAAGCCGATGGGCAATCCGGACCCGAAGATCAACCGCCTGTATCCGGTGAGCGGCGGCGTGATCCAGTCGGTGATCACCGAGGAGGATGCGGACGGATACCACAAGGTATTTGTGGACGGCCTGGAAAACTGTATGGAGATGCTGGAGTGCCTGAGAAAAGGGGAGTTGGACCACTGCTTTATCGAGGCGAACGTGTGTGAGGGCGGATGCGCGAAAGGTCCTGCATCCGCACACTGGAATACATCTTATGTGAAGACAAGAGTAAAGATCGAAAATGGAGTTACGTATAAGGCGGCGCGTGATCTGCCGGATATGAGCACAGAAGAGATGTACAAGAAGTTCGGCGGCCGGAGTATTTCCGATCTGCAGCCGTCAGAGGAGCAGATCACAAAGATCCTGCGGTCCACAGGAAAATATACGCCGGAAGACGAACTGAACTGCGGCGCCTGCGGGTATTCCACCTGCCGGGAGAAAGCTGTTGCTGTATTCCAGGGGAAGGCGGAGTTGTCCATGTGTATGCCTTATGCTCTGGCGCAGGCGGAGTCCATGTCCAACGTGGTCATGGATGTGACGCCGAATATGATCTTTGTCATCGGAAATGACATGAAGATACTGGACTGTAACGGAAAAGGTCAGGAGCTTCTCGGCGTTGGACACGAGGAAGCGGTCCAGAGATATATTTTCGAGTTTATCGAGACAGGAGATATCGAGAATGTCCTGCTGACAAGAGAGCCCGTCCTGCGCAAAAAAGTGAAACTGAACCGGGAGACGATCATTGCGGAAGAGACGATCGTATACATAGAGAAGCTGGACGCGGTCCTTGTCATGTTCCGGGATGTCACGCGGGAGGAAAAAGTGAAAGAGCAGCGTTACAACCTGAAAGTAGAGACTGTGGAGATGGCGCAGAAAGTCATCGAAAAGCAGATGATGGTGGCGCAGGAGATCGCGGGGCTTCTCGGCGAGACGACCGCGGAGACAAAAGTGACTCTCACGAAACTGAGAGATTCGATCCTGAACGATGAAGACTGAAGAGATGAGAATGATGCAATAAGAACGACGCAGTGGGAACAGCGCCGCAGACAGCGGATGGAGCGGACGGCGCGCCGGAAAAGAGAGGTGGAGATATATGTCGGGCGTGAGCATTGACGTGGCGTGGAAGAGCCTGAATAAATATAAGGAAGAGCTGTGCGGGGATAAGGTGGAGATCCTCAAGACGGAAGATTCGGATATCCTGATCCTTGCCGACGGCATGGGGAGCGGCGTGAAGGCAAATATACTGGCGACACTGACGTCCAAGATCCTCGGCACGATGCTCCGGGAGGGCGCGCAGATCGAATCCTGCGTGGAGACGATCGCAAAGACGCTTCCTGTCTGCAAGGTGAGAAAAGTGGCTTACGCGACATTTTCCATCCTGCAGATCTTCCACAGCGGGAGCGCCTATCTGGCAGAGTTCGACAACCCGTCCTGCATATTTATCCGCGACGGGAAGATCGTCAGTTACCCCTATGAAGTGCGCGAGATCAGCGGGAAAAAGATCCATGAATACCGTTTCGCGGTGAAGAAAAACGACTGCTTTGTGCTGATGAGCGACGGCGTAGTCTATGCGGGCGCGGGTTCGATCCTGAACCTGCAGGGGTGGACTTGGGACGCTGTGGCGGAGTACACACTGAAATGTACGAAAAAGTCTCTCTCCGCATCGCGGCTGGCGGTGATGCTCAGCCAGGCGTGCGACGAGCTGTATGAGGAGAGGCCGGGGGACGATACGACGGTGGCGGTGGCGCGGGTCATCGAGCGCAGAGTGGTGAATATATTTACCGGGCCGCCGAAAGACAAGGCGGACGATGAACGTCTGATGCATGAATTCATGCACACGGAAGGGAAGAAAGTGGTGGCAGGCGGGACAAGCGCGAATATCGCGGCGCGGGTGCTCGGCAGGGAGATCACGACGAAGATCGACAGCCGCGATCCGGATGTGCCGCCCATGTCCGAGATCGAAGGGATCGATCTTGTGACGGAAGGTGTGCTGACTCTCGCAAAGGCCCTGAAACTTCTGAAAAAATACGCCGGAGACGAATTTGACGAAGAATTCTTCGACGAACTGGACGCAGATAACGGCGCGTCCCGGCTGGCGAAACTCCTCATCGAAGAATGCACGGAGCTGAACCTCTTCGTCGGAACAGCGATAAATGAAGCTCATAAAGGATCCGAGCTGAACTTCGATCTGAGCATGAGACAGAATCTGGTGGACCAGCTCATGCGGACGGCGGAAGAACTGGGGAAACACGTAAAAGTGAAGTATTATTGAAATTACTGGACGTGATCCTCTATTCGGTGTAGAATTATAGCATATTAAAGAAAGGAGATAACATTATGCGATCGATTACTTATGTTATCACCGACAGGGTGGGAATCCATGCAAGACCTGCCGGAATCGTCGTGAAAGCGGCGCAGAAATACCAGTCGGAGATCCTCGTTCACAAAGGGGAGAGGCAGGCTGATGCGAAGAAACTGATGCAGCTGATGTCGCTGGGCGTTAAGGGCGGCGAGGAGATCAGTGTGACGGCGGAGGGAACGGATGAAGAAGAAGCCTGCGCTGCGATGGAAAGAGTTTTAAAAGAGAATCTGTAAGGCGTTGCAGAAAATACAGGAGGATGATATGGGGAATATTTGGCATGATATCAGTGAGGAGCGCATTTTCCCGACAGACTTTATCTCTGTGATCGAGATTTCCAAGGGAAGCAAGAAAAAGTATGAGCTGGATAAGGAGACAGGGCTTATTATCCTGGACAGAGTCCTGTATACATCGACACATTATCCGATGAATTACGGATTTATCCCCCGGACGCTGGGGGACGATGGAGACCCGCTGGATGTGCTGGTCATGTGTTCGGAGCCGCTGGAGCCGATGACGCTGGTCAGGTGCTATCCGATCGGCGTCATGAAGATGACGGACGGCGGAGCGGGAGACGAGAAAGTGATCGCGATCCCGTGGGCGGATCCGACCTATGAGGCGTACACGGATATTTCAGAACTGCCGAAACATATTTTTGAAGAGATCCGGCATTTCTTCAGTGTATATAAAGACCTGGAGGGAAAGAAGACCGCAGTGAATGAGTTCGAAGGCGCGCTCGGGGCGGTGCAGGTTATTGAAGAATGCATCGACAGATATAAAGCAAAATACGGCGCGGCAGATGAGGCTGGTGCGGAGAATCAGTGAATGATGTACCAGGATGAGGCTGCAAAGACGGCCGGATCATAATTTGAGATTTAAGCGGACAACAGGTATTACATACAAAACGAAAGGAGAGACATCATTATGGAAAAATTCAGCGATAACATCAAAAAGGTAATACTGGCAGGGATCGGAGCTGTGGCTGTCACGGCGGAAAAGTCAAAGGATCTTCTGGACGAGATGGTAGAGAAAGGTGAACTTACCGTCGAGCAGGGCAAGGTGCTCAACGAGGAACTGAAGCACAACATCAAGCAGAAAGTACAGGAAGCAACAGCAAAGAAAGAAGCGGATCAGTCTGTATCTGACAGTGATATCTCTGATCTGCTCAGCAGGATGACGCCGGAGCAGATTGCGGCGCTCAAAGAGCAGCTCGCCGGAAAAGAAGCAGGAGAAGAGAAAGACGAATGAGTACGATAGAGCCGATCGAATACAATTCGAGACTGCGCGAGATCACTGCCGTACTGAGGAAACACAATATTACGCGGGGAGTCACTCCGAAGAAGCTGCGGGCGATCCTTGAAGATCTTGGACCGACGTTTATCAAACTGGGGCAGATCATGTCCATGCATTCGGACATTCTGCCGAAACGGTACTGTGATGAACTGATGCGGCTGCGCTCGGAAGTGACTCCGATGCCGTTTGAAGAAGTGATCTCTGTGATCGAAGGGTCCTATGGCCGCTCGTGGAAGAGGGTGTTTTCTTCCATAGAAGAGAAGCCACAGGGCTCTGCTTCTATTGCCCAGGTGCACAGGGCGGTCCTTAAAAGCGGAGAAGAAGTAGTCGTGAAGGTCCAGCGCAAAGGGATCTACGAGAAGATGGCAAGGGATATCGACCTTCTGCATAAGGCGGTGAAGCTGATGCCGCCGATCAGTATCAAAGGGATGGCGGATCTGGATCTTGTGCTGGATGAAATGTGGTCCGTGACGAGGGATGAGATGAATTTCCTCACAGAGGCGGCAAATATGGAAGAGTTTGCCCGCAGGAACAAGGAAGTCAGCTTCGTAGGCACCCCAATTCTCTACCAGCAGTATACAACAGTCAATGTGCTTGTCATGGAGTACATCGACGGGTTCGGGATCGATGACAAAGAAGCACTGATCGAGCACGGATATGACCTGAAAGAGATCGGGAGCAAGCTGGTGGACAACTACATCAAGCAGGTCATGGACGACGGGTTCTTTCATGCAGATCCGCATTCCGGCAATGTGAAGATCAGGGACGGCAAGATCATCTGGATCGATATGGGGATGATGGGACGCCTGACAGAGCATGACCGTGAGATGATCGGAAAAGCGATACAGGGCGTGGCTTTAAGCGACGTCGGACTGATCGAGCAGGCGGTGCTCGCCATCGGAGAATTTAAAGAGCGCCCGGATCAGAGAAAGCTCTACGAGGATATCGAAGGGCTGCTCATGAAATACGGCAATACCGAGATGGGGCAGATCAATGTGGCGGCGGTCATGACAGACTTGATGGACGTCATGAAGAATAACAAGATCAAGATGCCCCACGGTCTTACAATGCTTGCACGGGGATTGACACATATGGAAGGCGTGCTGGCGGATATCGCGCCGGATATCAATATGGTGGAGATCGCGACCGCTCATATGTCAGGGGAGTTTTTCCACAATTTTGATCTGAAAAAAGAACTGAAAAACAGCGGGAAAAGTGTGCTCAGATCTTTCAGAAAAGCACTGGATATCCCGTCCATGGTTTCCGATATGATGAGCGGCTATCTGAAAGGACAGGCGAAAGTGAATCTGGATCTTCAGGTTACGGACGATCTCGCCCGGCTGCTGCGCCGTCTGGTGCGCAATATCGTCATGGGTCTGTGGGTGATGGCGCTCCTGATCAGCTCCAGTATCATCTGTACGACGGATATGACGCCGAAGATCCTCGGGATCCCGGCTCTGGGGGCATTCGGATATATGATGGCGTTCGTCATTATGATGTATGTATTTATCCGGCATGTGCTGACGCGCAAGAAATAGAAGAAACGCAAAAGAAATAAAAGGGATGCGAAAGAAAGTATGAAGAAAAAGAAGAATCCAATCACAGAGAGCTTCGGCTATGCGTTCGAGGGGATCTGGACGGGGATCCGCAATGAGCGGAATATGAAGATACACTGTCTTGCTATTATTTTTGTCACGCTGGCAGGAACATTATTTCAGATCACTGCCGTGGAATGGTGCATCTGCCTTCTGCTCTTCGCCCTTGTGGCAGGACTGGAGCTGGTGAATACTGCGGTTGAGGCTGTGGTGGATCTGGTCACGGAAGAGAAGAAGCCTCTGGCAAAGACCGCGAAAGATACGGCAGCAGGGGCAGTGCTGTTCGCCGCGGTCATATCCGTGATCATCGGCTGTATCATATTTCTGCCATATGTATTGGAACTGCTGAGTAAGATATGATACAATAACTAAGCGGGTGTGCCGTCCGGCGCATATCCGGGTTACTGGAAGAAAAGTGCTATATCATATATAGATAGAAAAGCGGCACAGAGAAAGGAAAGACAGAAAAATGAGCGATAACAGTACAACAGTCACAAAGCAGGAGACGCTTGCGGCTCTTAAGAATCCGGGAGAACTTTACGTAGTCATGTCGGCAGTGACAAAGCTCCCCTTTGTGAAATGTGACGATGAGACATATGATGATGAAATATTCCTGTACTACAGAGTAGAGGATGCCAAGGAGAAGGCGCAGGAGCTTTTGAAAGAAAGGTATCTGACGGCAGTTGCAAAGCTGGAAGACAAGCAGCTTCTCCCGTTCTATACAAGCCTGTATACGATCGGGGTAAACTGCCTTGCCGTAAATCATGGGACAGATACTCAGATCAGTATCCAGCTTTCGGATCTGGTCGTGAGAAAGAACCCGGAACAGCTTCCCGATGGAAAGAAACTTCTGGAAAATCCGGCGCTGCAGCTGACAGCCATCTACTTCATGCAGGAGATGCGTCGCCAGGAGAAACCGCAGCCGACGGAAGAGTTAAAAGAGCTCCAGGAAGAGCTGCTTGCCCATTACAGTAAAGGATCTTTTATCATCGGGATCCAGGAGGACAAGCAGATCCCGGTCCTGAAACTGAAAAACGGAGATGTCTATCAGCCAATATTTACGGATCTGTTGGAGTTCCAGAAATTCGCCAAAGGAAAGAAGATGCGGACAGCAGTTGTTACTGCCGCTAAGATTCCGGACATACTGGTCGGACAGGCAAAAGGCGTAGTGATCAATCCTCTGGGCGTTAACGTCCAGCTCCAGGTGGCGAAGAGGAAGAAACCGGAAACTGCCGCAGCTAAACAGGAAGCCGAACCGGTCAGACCGGAAGCTGACGCTTAGGCAGATGACCTGAAGCGTGAATTGCCACAGCAGTCAGAAAACGATTCGGATTACTTACTGAGATATATACGACAAAGCAAAAACAGGACGGATCGCATGGAGAAATTAAGTATTCTTCGTGCGATCCGTCCTTGTGCATGATGAACTGTTACGATTGTAATTCTTTTTTGGGATTGCTATAATGTAGGCAGCGATGCAGATCTTCATAAGGACAGGAGGAGAGACATGTCAATAGCGGTATACTTAAGAAAAGAATATTTCCGTGCTGTCACGATCAAAGATAAGAGCGCACACATACTGGAATTCCAGTATCGTCCGCAGACGGTCGATGTGTTTGAAGAGGGATATCAGGTATTCCATATGGAATATATCCTTGAGAGCAAAACGAAAGCAGAGATCATGGAGTTCTATCTTACCGACTTCGCTCTGCGGGGCAAAGGATACGGGACCGTGTGCATGGATGAGATAGCAGACCAGCTTGCTAAGAAAGGGGTTACGCTGATCACCGCACCCACAGGCTATGAACTGGCGCCGCTCGGCTATACCGGCCCGGATCAGTATCATGAGCTGATGGCGGGTTTCTATGAGAAGACAGGATTTTCCATCAGTGGGGACGGGGATATCGCAATGAAAATATTAGGCGAACAGTGATTCTTCCGGGGCATTGTAGGGAGGGCTTATGTACAAGATACTTATCGTGGAAGACGACCTGCCCATGGCGCAGGCGATACAGAAAGAGATGAAGATGTGGGGCAATGAGGCGGAGTATGTACAGGATTTCCAGAATGTGCTGACGACATTTACGTCATATGACCCGCATCTGGTGCTCATGGATATCACTCTGCCGTTCTACAACGGCTATCACTGGTGCAGCGAGATCCGGAAGATATCCAATGTGCCGATCATATTTATCTCATCGGCGGCGGATAATATGAACATCATCATGGCGGTCAATATGGGCGGAGACGACTTTGTGGCAAAGCCCTTTGACTTAAGCGTGCTGACGGCGAAAGTGCAGGCGGTATTAAGAAGGACCTATGATCTGGCGGGAAAGATCCCCGTCCTGGAACACAGGGGTGCGATCCTGAACCTGTATGATACGTCGCTTACTTATGAAGGAAAAAAGATCGACCTTACGAAAAATGAGTTCCGCATCCTGCAGACCCTGATGGAGAACAAGGGACGGCTGGTGAGCCGGGATACGCTCATGACGAAGCTGTGGGAGACGGACAATTATATTGAAGAAAACACGCTGACGGTCAATATCGCGCGATTGAGAAAGAAGCTAGAGAAAGCGGGACTCACAGATTTTATCACGACCAAGGTGGGAGAAGGCTATATCATCACACAGGATGCAGAGGGGAGATGAGAGGATGAAGCGCTTTTTCAGATATCTCTATGACTGCCGGTATGTGTGGCTGTGGGCGATGATAAGCGGAGCGATATTTGCGGGCGTATTTGCCCTGTACGGGATCCGGATGGAAGCGGTATGGTATCCGCTTCTTTTGTCTGCCTTGTTCGGCCTGCTTTTTCTGACGCTTGGATTTTTAAAATACAGACGGAAACATATGGAGCTGGAGCGGCTGCAGCCGGAAGAAGCGCCGTGCGCTGAGTATCTTCCCCGGGCGGACAGCCTGACGGAGAGGGATTACCAGGTGCTTGTGTTCCGGGAAGAGGCGGCAAACCGTGCGGGGAAGGCAGCGTGGGACAGTGCCAGGAACGATATGAATGACTATTATGCCGTGTGGGTGCATCAGATCAAGGCGCCGATCGCTGTTATGCGCGTCATGCTCCAACAGGAGGATACCCGGGAGAACAGGGAGCTGTCGGCAGAATTGTTCCGTATCGAGCAGTATGCCGAGATGGCGCTTTATTATATCCGTCTTGGTGAGGGGGCGTCCGATCTGGTCATTCAGGAGTATGAGCTGGACGATATCGTCCGCAAGGCGGTGCGCAAATATGCCGGACAGTTTATCCGCAGGAAGATACGGCTTGTATATAATGGAACGGATGAACGGGTGGTAACGGATGAGAAATGGCTCTCCTTTATCATAGAACAGCTCCTGTCCAATGCGGTCAAGTATACCCCGGAGGAAGGAACGGTCACCATATCAGTGGATGATAAGAAACAGCTTTCTGTCACGGATACGGGGATCGGGATCTCCCCGGAAGACCTTCCGCGGATCTTTGAGAAAGGCTACACCGGCTATAACGGGCGTCTGGACAAGAAGTCCACCGGGATCGGGCTGTACCTGTGCAGGACTACGGCGGATAAGCTTGGGCATCGGCTAAAGGCACAGTCGCAGCCCGGAAAGGGCAGCAGGTTTATCGTGGATCTGGAGACGTATCCGCTGCAGGCGGAGTGAGTGACGCCGTCCGCTCACCCGTGCCGCTTGTGGATTCGCAAAACCGTACCTGCGGTGTGACAAAACCGTCACATGGACCGGTCGGAATGTCACAGGATTCGATGTCGGCATTCCGGCCGGTTTTGCTATACTGAGTCCAGAAAACATGAAGGAGGTCAGTTTCATGACTGTTTTGGAAGTTAAGAACTTGAAGAAAATATACCGTACCCGGTTCGGCGGGACTCAGGTGCAGGCGCTCTCCTGTGTGAACTTTTCCGTGGAGGAGGGAGAGTATGTGGCGATCATGGGGGAAAGTGGAAGCGGTAAGACAACACTTTTGAACATGCTTGCGGCGTTGGATAAGCCCACGGAAGGAGAGGTCTATCTGGACGGGAAGCCGCTTTCTTCCATCAAGGATAAGAATATCTCGGAGTTCAGGCGGGATAACCTTGGATTTGTATTTCAGGAGTTCAACCTTCTCGATACATTTAATGTAAAGGACAATATCCTCCTGCCTCTTGTGCTCAGAGGAGAGACGTATAAGGCGATGACGAAGAAGCTTATGCCCATCGCCAAAGAGCTGGGGATCGCGCCTTTGCTGGAGAAGTATCCTTATGAGATCTCCGGGGGACAGAAACAGAGAGTGGCGGCTGCAAGGGCGCTGATCACCGATCCGCGGATCATCCTTGCCGACGAGCCCACAGGGGCCCTTGATTCCCGGTCAACGGACGAACTTCTGGCGCTTTTTGCTAAGATCAATCAGAAAGGCCAGACGATCCTCATGGTGACCCACTCGGTCAAAGCCGCCAGCAAAGCGGGACGGGTCCTCTTTATCCGTGACGGAGAAGTGTACCATCAGGTCTACAGAGGAAATATGTCGGATGAACAGCTCTATCAGAAGATATCTGACACACTCACGATACTGGCGACGGGCGGTGACAGACGATGAAGGGCGGATTCTATATCAGACTGGCAAAAGACGGGATCATGAAGAACAGGAAATTATACTTTCCGTATATCCTTACCTGTATCTGCATGATCATGATGTTCTATATTATTTATTATCTCGGATTCTCCGCTGATTTTACGACAGTGCGGGGAGGAGATATGCTCCAGTCATTCCTGAGCCTGGGAGTGTTTGTCATAGCGATCTTCTCTCTGATCTTTCTGTATTATACGAATTCATTTCTGATCCGCAGACGTCAGAAGGAATTCGGACTTTATAACATCCTCGGGATGGGAAAACGCAATCTGGTCAAGATCCTCGTGTGGGAAAATATACTGACAGCGGCGGTCTCCATCGTGTCCGGGCTCCTTTTGGGGATTGTTTTCTCCAAACTGGCGGAGCTTGCCGCGATCCGCATCCTGGGCGGCAAGACCGGATTCGCGATCCGGGTAGAGCCTCAGCCGATCATAGTAACGGCAGTTCTTTTCCTGGGGATCTTTCTCCTTATCATGCTGCGGATGATCTTCTACATCTTCCGGCTGCGCCCGGTAGAAATGCTGAAGAGTGAGAATGTGGGTGAGAAACCGCCGAAAGCGAACTGGATCCTGGCTCTTATCGGGGCGGCGCTCCTTGCGGGGGCATATTATCTGGCGGTTGCGGTCATAGATCCGATGTCGGCGATGGTCATGTTCTTTGTAGCAGTGATCATGGTGATCATCGCCACATATCTGCTCTTTATCTCCGGATCGGTAGCGCTTTGCAAACTGCTCCAGAAGAACAAGAAGTATTACTATAAAACAAAACATTTTGTTTCCCTTTCATCGATGGTCTACCGCATGAAGCGGAACGGAGCGGGGCTTGCGTCGATCTGTATCCTCTCTACTATGGTGCTCGTGACCCTGTCGTCTACGGTGTGCATGTATGCACAGACGGAGGACGGGATCCAGAAGCGGTATCCGCATGACATTACGATGGAGCTTACTTCAGATGATTACAGCGAGACCGAGCCATATAAAGAGATCGTATCCGATGTGCTTTCCGAATACGGAGAGAAAGCCGAAAATGTGGAGGAGTTCCACCTTTACAGTGCAGCGGGATTTCAGTATCGTGATGAGTTCAGACTGAGTATGGGAGGCTATTCCGAGACCGGGACAGGGGAGGTGGAGTCTATCCGGAGCGTCTATATGATCGATCTGGAAGATTATAACCGCCTTACAGGAGAAAATCGGAAAATGGAGGATGATGAGATCCTTCTATATCCGTTTAAGACTGACTACGATTATGACGCGTTATCGATCGCGGGCTGCGGCACATGGGATGTGGAGCTGCTGGACCGGCAGCCTTTTCCTGTGGGAACGGCGCAGACCGATGTTATGGGATCGTTCTTTATCGTAGTGAAAGACCTGTCGGTGATACAGCAGATCGAGGAGTACAGAAATTCTCTCGAGGAAGAGGACGACAGTCTGTTTCTGGCTTATATTGAGGAAAGCTACGGTTTTGACCTGCCCTGTGACGATGAGAAACAGATAGAGATCTATAATACGATCTTGGAGCGGATCGGAGCGCTGACCAGCCAGGAGGATGGCGTGGACTATCCGCATTATTATATCGACTCCAAGGCAGGCGGGCGGATAGATTATATTGCGATCAATGGAGGACTTTTCTTCCTCGGGATACTTCTCGGCGCGGTGTTCCTCTTCGGTACGGTGCTGATCATGTACTACAAGCAGATCTCAGAGGGATATGAGGATCAGGACCGTTTCAATATCCTGATGAAAGTGGGCATGACCCGGAAAGAAGTGAAGCAGAGCATCAATTCTCAGGTGCTGACGGTATTCTTCCTGCCGCTGATCACCGCGGGGATCCACCTTGCTTTCGCATATCCGCTGATCTCCAAGATCCTGCTCCTTATGTCAGCCACGGAGGAAAAGCTTCTGATCATGGTGACGATAGCATGCTATCTTGTATTTGCTTTGTTCTATGTGGTTGTATATGCTGTCACTTCGAAAGAATACTATACAATTGTCAGCGGAAAGGCGAAATGATCGCGGGAATATTGCGAAAATTTACAAAAACAGCTTAAAAACACTGTTCAATTTGTGCAAAATGATGATATAATCTAACTGTGGATAAAAGACCGGGGATCCGCACGGCGGCTGCGGGTCTCCGGCACGATAAATACAGCGCTCTTGCAGCGCTTCGCAGGGAGGAGTGACACATATGATGCAGCACACGATCATCACAATTGGCAGACAGTTTGGAAGCGGCGGACATGAGATCGGAAACAGACTGGCGGAGAGACTGGATATTCCGCTGTATGACCACAACCTGATCCGCATGGCGGCGCAGGAGCTTCGGATCAGCAATGAAGACGCGACGAAAGTGGACGAAACGATCCTCGGAAGATTCCTGTCGGCATACGCGGCGAGCAGCCTGGAGTACCGGGTGTTTATGAACAGCGATGAATCCGGGAAGACACTGACAGACCGGGTGTTCGACCGGCAGTGCGCCATCATCCGTAAGCTGGCAGAAGAGGGGCCGGGGATCTTTGTCGGAAGATGCGCAGACTATGTTCTCGGAGATTATACAAACTGTATCAATACATTTATCTATGCTTATAAGGATGACCGGATCCGCCGGATCATGAAACTCTATAAGCTGGATGAAAAGCAGGCGGCTGACAAGATCCGGAAGACGGACCGCGACAGGAAGAATTACTACGAAGCACGCACGAAACGGGAGTGGGGCGGCATCGACTCCAACAGCATGATGTTCAATGCCAGCCTTCTCGGGATCGACGGCGTGGTGGACGCACTGGAGGCGATCTACCGGAAGTGGGAGAGCCGCAAGTAATAGATGCGTATTATAACAAGTAACAGATGCATATTATAAAAGGAGAGACAGGAAAATGCATGGAGACGTTTTCCTGCCTCTCCTTTTCTGCAGGTTCCCAGTTCAGCCGCGCCATTCTAAATCATGCAAGCATGATTTCCTCTCCCGGCCAGCTCCATGGCTGAACTGTTACTACAAAACCGAGTGTGCTCGATTTTTTTGTTGATTACTGTCGTATACCTATGGTATAATCAGATGATGTATTATAGTAAAGTATGGAATGGAAGGGAATGGATATGAGCTTTATATCGTATTTAATCAACGGATTAAGTCTTGGAAGTGTCTATGCGATCATCGCTCTCGGCTATACCATGGTATACGGTATTGCGAAAATGTTGAACTTCGCGCACGGCGATGTCATCATGATCGGGGCATATATGGCGCTGCTCGCTATGACGCAGGCAGGGCTGTCTCCGGTCATTGCGGTGCTGATCGCAATTGTAGTATGTACCGTACTCGGAGTCGTGATCGAGAGGATCGCATACAAACCACTGAGGAATGCAGCTTCATCGCTGTCGGTCCTGATCACCGCGATCGGCGTCAGCTATCTGCTGCAGAATATCGCGCTGCTTGCCTTCGGCTCCAACGCAAAGACTTTCCCGTCAGTTATCAAGTGGAGCGGGATCACGCTGGCAGGAGGGCAGCTCAACATCTCAGGAGTCACGATCGTCACGATCGGCGTCTGCATCGTCATTATGATCGTGCTGGTGGCTTTTGTACAGAAGTCAAAGCCTGGTCAGGCGATGCGTGCGGTATCTGAGGATAAAGGCGCCGCACAGCTTATGGGGATCAATGTAAACGGAACGATCGCGCTGACATTTGCCATCGGTTCAGCCCTGGCAGCTATCGCGGGCGTCCTGTACTGTTCGGCATATCCGAGCGTGACGCCGTACACCGGAGCTATGCCGGGTATCAAAGCTTTCGTGGCGGCAGTATTCGGCGGTATCGGTTCGATCCCGGGCGCGTTCATCGGCGGGCTGCTCCTTGGGATCATCGAGATCTTCGGCAGGGCGTATATCACCTCTCAGCTGGCCGACGCCCTGGTGTTCGCAGTGCTCATCATCGTACTTTTAGTGAAACCTACGGGACTTTTAGGCAAGAAGATTCAGGAGAAAGTGTAGGTGGACGGTATGTTGAAGAAAATGAATAAAAATACAAAAAGTAATCTTATCACATATGGCATGGTTGTTGTCGCTTTTGTGATCATGCAGACGCTGATCGCCACGGGAAGCATTTCCAGTCTTCTGGAAGGTATCATGGTGCCGATCTGTATCTATGTGATCATGGCGGTTTCTCTGAACCTCGTAGTAGGTATCCTCGGCGAACTGAGTCTTGGGCATGCGGGCTTCATGTGTGTGGGAGCGTTTTCAAGTGCATTTTTCTCAAAATGCATGAAAGATGTCATCGAAAACGGGATCCTGCGCTTCTTGCTCGCCATGCTGATCGGTATCGTTGTGGCGGCGGTTTTCGGTATCCTCATCGGTATCCCTGTACTCCGCTTAAAAGGAGACTACCTTGCGATCGTCACGCTTGCATTCGGCGAGATCATCAAGAATCTTGTCAACGTGCTGTTTATCGGCAAAGATTCCAACGGATTCCATTTTTCCACAAAGGATGTGATGGGGCTGAATATGGAACCGGACGGGACTGTTATTGTAAACGGCCCGCAGGGAATCACGGGGACACCTCAGGATGCTACATTTTTCATCGGATTTATCATGATCCTGATCACGCTGTTTATCGTGCTCAACATGATCAACTCCAGAGACGGGCGTGCGATCATGGCGATCCGCGACAACAGGATCGCGGCAGAGTCCGTAGGGATCAATATCACAAAATATAAACTGATGGCGTTCACAGTCTCAGCGGCACTGGCGGGAGGCGCGGGCGTGCTCTATGCGCATAACCTGTCTACGCTGACAGCAAACACGAACAACTTCGGATATAACCAGTCCATCATGATCCTTGTATTTGTCGTATTGGGCGGTATCGGAAATATCAGGGGATCGATCATAGCAGCCGTGATCCTGACGCTTCTTCCGGAGCTTTTGAGAGGTCTGCAGGATTACCGTATGCTGATCTACGCAATTGTGCTGATCGCGATGATGCTCTTTAACTGGGCGCCGAAAGCGATCGAGTGGAGAGAAAAACATCTCTCTTTCTTCAGAAAGAAAAAGGAGGCTGTGAAATAATGGCATTACTGGAAGTAAAAAATCTGGGTATTTCATTCGGCGGTCTCCGTGCGGTGAATGCATTTAATATTTCGATTGAGAAAGAAGAACTTTACGGGCTGATCGGGCCCAACGGAGCGGGAAAGACAACAGTCTTTAACCTGCTGACAGGAGTGTACAGACCGGATGCGGGAAAAGTGATCCTGGACGGGAAGGATATCACAGGGAAGAAGACCATCGATATCAGCAAGGCCGGCATTGCAAGAACATTCCAGAATATCCGCCTTTTTAAAGACCTGAGTGTTCTGGACAATGTAAAGGTGGGACTCCACAATAAGCATCATTATTCTACGGTCGAGGGGATCCTGCGTCTCCCGAGATACAGAAAAGTGGAGAGAGAAATGGATGAGCAGGCGATGGAACTGCTGAAAGTGTTTAATCTGGAAGAAGCCGCACACAGAAAAGCGTCGAATCTTCCGTACGGCCAGCAGAGACGTCTGGAGATCGCGAGAGCGCTGGCGACGGAGCCGAAGCTTCTGCTCCTGGACGAACCGGCTGCCGGAATGAACCCGAATGAGACAGGGGAACTGATGGACATGATCCGTTTTGTGAGGGAGAAATTCCACATGACGATCCTCCTGATCGAACATGATATGAAACTGGTAAGCGGGATCTGCGAGAAACTGACGGTGCTGAACTTTGGCGAAGTGCTCTGTCAGGGCAGCACAACGGACGTACTGAACGATCCGCAGGTCATCACGGCATATCTTGGAGAATAGGAGGGAACTGGTTATGGCAATGCTTGAAGTCAAAGATCTGGAAGTATATTACGGAGTGATCCAGGCAATCAAGGGCATTTCATTTGAGGTAAATAAAGGCGAGGTCATCGCTCTGATCGGCGCGAACGGCGCAGGAAAGACGACCACGCTCCATACGGTCACAGGACTTCTTTCTCCCAAGAAAGGGCATGTGATCTTTGAAGGAAAAGACATTACGAAAGTGCCGGCCCACAAGATCGTATCTATGGGGATGGCACACGTTCCGGAAGGCCGGCGCGTGTTTGCCGAGCTGAGTGTGTACGAGAATCTGAAGATGGGGGCTTACACACGAAAAGATAAAAATGAGATCGAAGAGAGCCTGGCAAATGTGTACAAACGTTTCCCGCGTCTGGAAGAGAGAAAGAACCAGATGGCAGGAACCTTAAGCGGCGGCGAGCAGCAGATGCTTGCCATGGGACGCGCGCTCATGTCAAAGCCGAAGATCATCCTGATGGATGAACCGTCCATGGGACTTTCCCCGATCCTTGTCAACGAAATCTTTGATATTATCCGCGCAGTAAGTGAGAGCGGGACTACGGTCCTCCTCGTAGAGCAGAATGCGAAAAAGGCTCTTGCGATCGCAGACAGGGCTTACGTGCTCGAGACAGGCAAGATCGTGCTTGAAGGAAATGCAAAAGATCTTCTGGAGGACGATTCGATCAAGAAGGCTTATCTTGGCGAGTAGTATATATCAGCGTGAGCAGCGTATATCAGCGCCGCAGCGTGCGGGACAGGCTGAAATATACGCAGATGGTTATGATTTGAGGAGGTGCAGTTTTATGAGAAATATCGTCATTACGATCTCAAGACAGTATGGAAGCGGAGGAAAGACGATCGGAGCGATGCTCGCAAAAGATCTGGGCATTAACTGCTACAGCCGTGAGATCCTGCGGATGGCATCGGAGGACAGCGGCATCAATGAACGTCTCTTCGGCATGTCGGATGAGAAGATCCGCCATGCAGGCTGGTTCCGCATCCTGAACCGTCCTTACGACGGAGAACTCCTGCCGCCGGAAGACAAAGGCTTTACGTCAGATGACAATCTGTTCAACTATCAGGCAAAGATCATCAAAGATCTGGCTGCAAAGGAATCCTGTGTCATCATCGGAAGATGCGCAGACTATGTGCTCCAGGATTATCCGAATGTAATGAGCGTATTCATCCATGCAGATAAAAAGTTCTGCCTGGACAGAGCGATGGAACGGCACAGCATGACAGAGAAAGAGATGCAGAAGTTCATCGAGAAGACCGATGCATACAGAGGAGATTTCTACCGCTACCATACAGGACATGAGTGGGCGGATGCAAGAAATTATGATCTGTGCCTGGACAGCGGGAAACTCGGATTCGAGAAATGCGTGGAAGAGATCAAAGCATATAAGAAGATCCGCTTTGGGGAGTGAAATTCGTGTCTGTCGAATTGAACGCCGTTGGAGATAAGATTCGAAAATCACCCGGATACAGCGGATCGATATGCGTAACCGGATCAGGCGGGATTGTAATGTTTCCGGCTCCGGTTACAGGGCATAAGAGATAGTAACAAG